>JAKSID010000016.1 GCA_024399035.1 Fibrobacter sp.
ATACATCTACTGCCGTGGCGAATTCCTGCCCTGCATCGAAAGCCTCAACAAGGCTTTGAACCAGGCTTATGCTGCTGGCTACCTCGGCGAAAATATCTGCGGAACCAAGTTCAGCTTCGATATCTTCGTGCATCGTGGTGCTGGCGCCTACATTTGCGGTGAAGAAACCGCTCTCATTAACTCTCTGGAAGGCCAGAAGGGTCAGCCCCGCTTGAAGCCGCCTTTCCCGGCTGTCAGCGGTGCTTGGAAGTCTCCCACTTGCGTGAACAACGTGGAAACTATCATGGCCCTTCCCTGGATCCTGAAGCACGATCCTAGCGAATACGCTAAGATGGGTACTCCCCGTGCAGGTGGTACCAAGGTGTTCTGCATCTCCGGCGACGTAAAGAACCCGGGCGTGTACGAAGCTCCTCTGGGTACTCCCATGATGACCATGATCAACGAATACGCCGGTGGCGTTGTTGGCGGCAAGCTGAAGGCTGTGCTGCCCGGTGGTTCTTCTTGCGCTCCTCTGACCGCAGAAGAAGCAGCTGTCGCTACCATGGACTACGAATGCCTGGCTTCCATGAAGACCATGTTCGGTTCCGGTGCAATGATCGTCATCAACGACACTCACAACATGGTGGACCTGCTGAACGTGCTTGGTAACTTCTACAGCCACGAATCTTGCGGCCAGTGCACTCCCTGCCGCGAAGGTACCGGTCTTCTGCACCGTATCCTCAACCTCATCGTCGATGGCAAGGGCCACGATGGCGACGTTGAACTGATGCAGAGCCTCTGTGGTGGTTTCGGTGGCGTGACCATCTGCCCGCTGTCCGTTTCTCTGGGCGGCCCGGTAAGCGCATACAGCGCCAAGTTCCGTGCAGACTTTGACGAATACATCGCAAAGAATCCGGATCACGCAAAGCCCCGTGTACAAGAAACTTATCGTCCTGGAATCTTCTGGTAATCATTATGAGTAACTTCTACAACATGCCGAAACTTCCGACCGAAAACAGCCCGAAGGTGGAAATCTTCGTGGATGATAAGGCCGTCATGGTTCCCGGCGATACAAACCTCCTCGAAGCCCTGAAGGCTGTCGGGATTGAAACTCCTCACGTCTGTTACCATCCGTATCTGCCGGTTTCTGGTAACTGCCGTCAGTGCCTGGTCGAACAGGAAGGCCCCCGCGGTCGTATGCTGGTCATCGCCTGCTATACTCCTGTTGCTCCGGGTATGAAAATCTATACTCCTGCTTCCTCTGCCCGCGTGAAGAACGCCCGCAAGGCAACTCAGGAATTCATGCTGGTGAACCATCCGCTGGATTGCCCTATCTGCGATAAGGCTGGCGAATGCACCCTGCAGGAAAACTACATGGAATGCGGTCAGAACGAAGGCCGTCTCCGTCCGGAATATGGTAAGAACTACCACGGCAATCCGGTTCACCAGTTCGTTGACGCCAAGGGCCAGGTCCGTGGCGGTAAGCACGTGGATATCGGTCCCCGAATCCTTCTCGACGAAGAACGCTGCGTACAGTGCGACCGTTGTGTCCGCTTCATGCGTTCTGTGGCCAAGGATGAACAGCTGCAGCTTGCAGGCCGTGCCGACCACACTTACATCACCACGTTCCCCGGCGAAAAGCTGGACCACGAATATGACCTCTGCGTCACTGACGTGTGCCCCACCGGTGCAATGACTGCCAAGTACTTCCGTTTCCAGAAGCGCGTATGGCTCCTGAGCCACACCCCGACCATCTCTATGGATGACTCCCTGGGCGCAAACATCTGGATCGACCATGCCGACGGTAAGATCTACCGCGTCATGCCCCGCTGCAATCCGGAAGTGAACCGCAGCTGGCTCTCTAACACCAGCCGTATGGCATTCCAGAACTTTAACAAGAACCGTCTCCCCGCAATCGGTGGCGTCAAGGTCATCAAGGAAGCTCTCGCTTCTGCAACTGGCAAGATCGCTCTCGTTGCCGGTGGCGAATGCACCATCGAAGACTTGGCTGCTCTCCGCATGCTGAAGGAATCCCTGGGTGACCGTGCCGATATCTTCGGCGGTTCTCTCAAGATCAAGTCCGAACCCGATGGCATCGCCAAGAGCGGTGACCCCATGGCAAATCGCGCCGGCTTCAAGCTCCTTGGCCTTGCCGACGACAATCTGTGGGATCTGGCTCAGAACGTTTCCAACTACTCCGTGCTGGTCTGCGTGAACAACAACATTGTTGGCGATGGCAACAAGTCCATGGACGTAATCGAAAAGATTCCGACCCGCATCGTTCTTTCCGCTTTCAATGACGAAACTGCAAACATGGCTACCCTTGCTTACGGTATCAGGCACTGGAGCGAAGTCCAGGGCACCATGGTGAACTCTCTCAACATTCTCCAGAAGTTGAACGCAGCTCCCACTTGCCCCGATGCAGAACTGAGACCCGCTTACGAAGTTCTCTCTGAACTGGCTGGCAACACCTTCACCTGTGCATACGACGCTTTCAAGAAGGCTGCCGAATACGCCCCGGCTCTCGCCGGCCTCGCTTACGACAGCATCAAGAGCACTGGCCTTCATCTTGAAGGAGGTAACGCATAATGGATATTATTGAATCCAAATCCTGGGTTGAATGGCTGATCACGATCGCAAAGTTCGCCTTCTGCTTCGTGCCGGTCCTCTACATCCTTCTCTTGATCCCGATGGAACGTCGTGGCGCCGGCTTTATGCAAGACCGTCAGGGCCCGAACCGCTCCTACATCAAGATCCCGTACTTCGGTAAGATCCGCTTGCTGGGCTACGTACAGAACATGTGCGATGGCGCCAAGCTGTTCTTCAAGGAAATGTTCGCTCCCAAGGGCGTAAGCAAGTTCCTGTACTACGTTGCTCCGGCAATCCCGTTTGCAATCATCTTCATCTCTCCCTGCGTCATTCCTTGGTTCGGCCCCATGGTGTTCGAATGGGGTGGCAAGGCTGTGACGATCAGCGGTGCAATCCTGGATTCCGAAGTGGGCATCTTGCTCCTGTTCGGTTTCTCCTCCCTCTCTGCATACGGTGCAGTCCTGGCTGGTTGGGCTTCTAAGTCCAAGTACAGCTACCTGGGCTCTCTCCGTACCACAGCAATGACCGTTAGCTACGAAGTCTGCCAGGGTATTTCCATGATGGGTCTCCTGGTGCTCGCAGGCTCTTTCAGCCTCACCGACATCGTCAGCTGGCAGGAACAGCACGTCTGGGGTATCGTTGCCCAGCCGGTTGCATTCTTCTGCTTCCTCATTGCAACTATCGCAGAAACTGGCCGTGCTCCCTTCGACGTTGCTGAAGGTGACCCGGAACTGGTCGCAGGCTTCCACACCGAATACGGCGCTATGCACTTCGGTATGTTCTACATGGGCGAATACGCTCATATCTGCATTGCCTCCTTCCTGGTGGCAACCCTGTTCCTCGGCGGCTACTCTGTACCGTTCGTTACTACCGAGACCATGCAGGCCCACATGGGCGGCTCTCTGGCCATCCTCTGCGGCGTTCTCGCATTCCTGTTCCTTGCATTCCTCCACATGATGCACCGTTACTCCAAGAAGCTCCTTGCTTCTAAGCAGAGCAACAAGATGGTCATCCTCCAGGAATACAAGCTGTACAAGATCGTTGGCTGGCTCGCTGTTGCAGTGTTCGTCGCTGCTGGCGTCTGCTCCTGGATGTTCTACAACCCGGTTCAGACCGTTGTGGACGGCGTGCTCACCAATACTCTTGGTGCCGCCCTCGGTACTGCTCTTATCCACCTGCTGGTTCTCGTGGTCAAGAGCGTGTTCTTCTGCTGGGTTTGGATCTGGGTCCGCTGGACTCTGCCGCGCTTCCGCTATGACCACATCATGAATCTCGGCTGGAAGATTATCCTTAACATCGCTCTCGTGAACCTCGTTGTGACTGCAGTTGTCGCAAAGCTCCTGGGAGGTAACTAATGGCTCGCGTTATTAAACAGAAGCCCATGACCATCATCGAACGCCTCTACATCTTCGAGGCTATGCGTGGTCTTTGGACAACCCTTAAGCATGCTGCCCGCGGCTTGTTCCGTTACGAACAGCTGCCCACCATCTCCTACCCGGAAGGCCAGCCCGAAATCAATAACGGTTACCGCGCCAAGCATCGTCTGATGCTCCGCCCGGATGGCACTCCCCGTTGCGTGGCTTGCGGCATGTGCGCTGCAGCTTGCCCTGCACATTGCATTTTCATCGAAGCAACTCAGTCCGATGATCCTCGTATCGAAAAGCGCGTGATGCGCTTCGACATCGACCACCTGGTTTGCGTGTTCTGCGGTCTCTGCGCAGAAGCCTGCCCGGTGGATGCTCTCCGCATGGACACCAAGAAGATTGTCTTCGAACATCGTACTCGCGAAGAATTCGTGGCACACCTCTCTGATCTCATCGACTGGGATCCGAAGGACTACCCCGAAGATGCTCAGAGCCAGATGGCTCCGGGCGGTACCAAGAATGCCGAGGCCCGCAAGGTCTGGGGCATGGAGGTTAAATAAATGCTCGCATTGATTTACTTCATTATCCTGGGTGTCATCGCCGTGGGTTCCGCCCTCTGCGTGCTCCTTTCCAAGCACCCCCTCTACGGTGCACTCTCCCTCGTGGTTTCCATGTTGAGCCTCGCTGGTATCTACGGCCTTCTGGGCAGCCCCTTCATCGGTGTTGTGCAGATCATGGTCTACGCTGGCGCAATCATCATGTTGCTTACCTTCGTGATCATGGTGCTTAACGCCGGTCGCGACAGTAAGACTCCCAGATTCGACAAGGTTTCCCTGTTCGTGATTCCCGCAGCAATCGTGCTGGCTGGTCTCGTTGGTTTCGTGATGGTCCGTTCCGGCATCGCTTTCGACGCAACCACCCTCCGCGGCTCCGTGAAGCTCACTTCCGAAACCCTTTTCAATACGGCTCAGGAAGGCCCGGGCTACTTCGTTCTGTTCGAAGTCATCGGCCTCTTGCTCCTTTCTTCCATGGGTGCAGCTGTTCTCATGGCCAAGAAGCGCTTGGGCACTGATAACGAGGAGGAAAAATAATGGAAATGGAACTCCAAGCTATGTACGTTCAGATTCTTGCCCTGGTGATCTTCGCCATCGGCATTATCGTGGCCGTTTCCCGCCGCAACGTGTTCTTTGTGCTCATGGGTGTTGAACTCGCCCTGAACGCAGTGAACCTCTCTTTCGTCGGTTTCGCAAAGACCTTGCCCGCCGACCTGAGCATTGCTGGCCAGATCGTGCCGCTGTTCACCATCGCCGTCGCTGCTGCCGAAGCTTGCGTTGGCCTTGCCATGGTGATCATGATTTTCCGCAACCGTGAGAGCGTTGATTCCAACGACTTCTCTAACTTGAAGGGGTAATGATCAATGACTAATTTACCGCTTTGGTTTATTCCTCTCTTCCCGCTGATCGGCTGTATCGTTCTGGGCGCAATTGCCCTGATCTCCTCCGGTAGCAAGAAGGGCCCGTCCGAAGGTTTCGTCGGCGCACTCTCCGTGCTGTTCCCGGCTCTTGCCTTCGCAAGCGTCGTGCTGCTCTCCTTCAACATGCCCGAAGGCGGCATCCGCGCAACGCTTTGCAACTGGATCGACATCCCCATGTTCAAGGTGGATATCGGATTCCTGTTCGACGCTCTGTCCCGCATCATGTTGCTGTTTGTCACTGGCATCGGCACCTTGATTGCAATCTACTCCATCGGTTACATGCACGGTGACCGCGGCTTTGCCCGCTTCTTCGCCTACATCAACCTGTTCTTGTTCAGCATGATCGTGCTGGTCCTTTC
The DNA here is from genome assembly GCA_024399035.1 of Fibrobacter sp. GTDB lineage: Bacteria > Fibrobacterota > Fibrobacteria > Fibrobacterales > Fibrobacteraceae > Fibrobacter. Next base: position 5,766 of record JAKSID010000016.1, read on the forward strand.
CGACAGCCTGCTCCTGACCTTCCTCGGTTGGGAAGGTGTGGGTCTCTGCTCCTACTTGCTCATCGGTTTCTGGAACCACGACATCAACAACTGCAAGGCTGCTAACAAGGCTTTCATCGTAAATCGCGTGGGCGATATCGGCTTCCTCTTGGGTATGCTGATTCTCTGCGTAGTCGGTGGCTCTACCATCCTCAACTACGATGCTCTTACCTCCTTCATCAGTTCTATTGCAGCAGGCGGCTATGCCGAAGGTGCTGACGTTGTCAAGGCTTTCTTCAACGCCCTGTTCACTGGCACCTTCACTCCTGATATTGTTGTGCCTATCCTCTCTATCGCAGGTCTCTGCTTCTTCATCGGTTGTACCGGTAAGTCCGCTCAGATTCCGCTCCTCACTTGGTTGCCCGATGCAATGGCTGGTCCGACCCCGGTTTCTGCCTTGATCCATGCTGCAACCATGGTGACCTCCGGCGTCTACCTGCTTGCTCGTCTTTCCACCATGTTCGTCCAGATCCCGGTTATCCTGGATGTCATCACTTGGGTTGGCCTCCTCACTGCCTTCTGGGCTGCTGTGGCTGGTCTTTTCCAGAACGACATCAAGAAGGTGCTGGCATACTCCACTGTTTCTCAGCTGGGTTACATGTTCATGGCCGCAGGCGTTGCCGCATTCGACTCTTCCATCTTCCACGTGTTCACCCACGCCTTCTTCAAGGCTGCTCTCTTCCTCGGTGCCGGTGCAGTGATCCACTCCCTGGCTGGCGAACAGGATATGCGCAAGATGGGTGGTCTTCTCAAGAAGACTCCGGTTACCGCATGCGTGATGATCTTTGCATTCCTCGCAATCGTGGGCTTCCCCGGATTCGCAGGCTTCTGGTCTAAGGACCTGATCTTGGAACGCCTCTACATGAGCGGTCCTATGGGTCCCTTCTTCTACGTAGGTGGCCTCCTCACTGCAGTGATCACCGCAGTCTACATGGGCCGCCTCATTGTTCTTACCTTCTTCGGTTCCTACCGTGGTTCCAAGGAAAGCGAAGCTCATATCCACGAAGCTCCGGCTACCATGCTTATTCCGATGGTTGTTCTCGCCTTCGGTGCAGTCTTCGCTGGTTGGCTCTGGGCTGACTCCATGGGCATCAAGTACTTCGAAGAAATGCTCGCACCTGTGGTTGGCGCTGCTCAGGCAGTTCTCCCGCACAATGCCGCTCACGTGAACCCCATGGTCTTCGCAGGCCTCGGCACTCTCGCAGCCCTCTTCGGTATGGGCATCGCTTGGGCCAAGTGGGGCAAGGCTCGTATCCCGGCTGCCAAGGGTTCCTCTGCTCCTCAGGGCAAGATGGCCACTTGGACCTTCTTCTGGGACTACGTACACGGCGTGGTTGTCACTGTTGTTGATGCAATCGCTTGGTTCGTCGATAACTTCGTTGACAAGATCGTTCAGTTTGCCCAGTGGTTGGTTGCAAGCATTGCCGAAATCCTCGGCGATGGCGTAGCTTCCTTCCAGGTCCGCAAGGTTCGCCTCCAGATCGCTCTTAGCCTCGCTGGTGTTGTTGCCCTTGTGATTGTTGTTCTTTTGACTGGAGGTTTGATCTAATGCTTCTGCATCTCCTCGTCTTAGCACCGTTCGTTGCCGCTATCCTTATGGTGGCAACCTCCAAGGAAGATCCCAAGTCCTCTTCTCGACTTGCTTTCCTCTTTGCAATCGCATTCTTCGGAATGTCTATCGCCCTCATCGCCGGTGGCAACCAGTCCACCGAAGCTATCGAATGGTTCCGCATTCCTGGCGCAAAGGGCCCGGTCTACTACTACCTCTACAGCCATGGTCTTGGTGCCTGGATGGTGCTCCTCTCTACCGGTCTTTCTCTGGTAGCCTTGATCACCGCCCGCAACACCACCTGCAAGAACTACCGTAACTTCGCAATCGGCATCTTCGCCTTGATGGGCGCCATGAACGGCACCTTCCTCGCAGCCGACGCAGTTCTGTTCTTCTTCTTCTTCGAAGCCATGGTGATTCCGGCAGCAGTCCTTATCGCAGGTTTCGGCGGCAAGGATCGCGCCAAGGCAGCAATGACCTTCGCTATCTACACCCTCGTAGGTTCCGCACCTATGATGGTCGCTCTCTGGTACCTGATTTCCCAGGCCGACAGTGGGGTGCTCCTCTCCTTGGTAATCGCCCTCCAGAACATGCCCGAAGGCGTTCAGACCGCAATCCTCGTATGCTTCCTCCTGGCCTTCATGGTGAAGACTCCGATCTTCCCGTTCCACGGCTGGCAGGCAATTTCCTACTCCGAAGCCCCGGCTCCGCTCTCTGCAATCCTTACCGGTGCAATGAGTAAGGCTGGTGTGTTCGGCTTTATCGCTTGGATCATCCCGATCTTCCCGGTAAACGTGTCCGTCTATAACACCCTGATGTGGCTCGGCCTCTTGACCGCCCTCTATGGCGCTCTCATGGCTCTCCGCGCTACCGATGCTAAGAAGCTCCTGGCATTCAGCTCTATGGGTCACTTAGGCTTGGCTGTGGCTGGCGTGTTCAGCCTCTCCGAAGCAATGCTCCCCGCTGTCCTCGTGCTCCTGGTTGCCCACGGTATTTCCGCTGGCGCCCAGTTCTTGCTCATGGGCATTGGCGAACGCATGACTGGCACTCGCGAACTGGATAAGCTGGGCGGCCTTGCCCGCGTCACTCCTGTGTTTGGTTCCTTGTTCGGCTTTGTGGCAATCCTCGCTCTTGCAATTCCTGGTACCGCAGGCTTCGTTGGTGAATTCACCGTTCTCCTGTCCCTCTGGGATATGGGTCCGCTGCCCGCATTGGTTGCAGGTCTCTGCATCATCCTTTCCGCTGCCTACATGCTCCGCTTTGTTCAGAAGGTTATCTTCGGCGAACAGAAGTGCGAAGTTACTGGCACTCGCATGACTGCTCTGGAAGGTTCTTCCATCGGTATCATGGGTGTTCTGCTCCTGGTGTTCGGTATGCACCCCGCATTCATCACCAACGCACTGCACCTCTTTGACGATCAGGCCATCGAAGCTATGGCTAAGCTCACCAACGCACTGCCTGCAACTGCAGATGAAGTTGACGAAAACGGTGCTGCTCCTAGCAGCATCCCCGGCGTTGATGCCGAAGCCGACGAAAACGTCGCTGACGATAATGTCGCTGACGTTGCAGTCCCCATGACCGAAGAAGATTTCCGTCAGTTGGATTCCAACCTTGCCGCAAACGGCTTTAGCGAAGAAGAACGCGCTAACCTGATTGCTCAGCTCAAGGCAATGGAAGCCGAAGACTCTGCCGAGGCTGCAGCACCTGCCGCAGCTGAGGAAGGAGGTAACAAGTAATGAATAGCATTATCAATCTCTTGCCGGTTATCTTGGTCGCCGTGGGCGCTCTCGTTACCCTGGCCGCAGAACCGTTCGTCAAGGACGACAACAAGCACAAGGTGCTCCCCTGGGTTGCAGCCTTGTTCGTGGCACTGGGCGCAGGCGCTTACTACCTGACCACCAGCGACACCTTCTATGGTCTCTATGCAATGGATCCTGTCCGCCGCTTGCTCGGTGTGGCAATCTTCCTTTGCGCATTCCTCGGCATTGCCGGCCTCCAGTGGACTCTCGGTCACGAAAAGTTCAAGGGTGGCGAAGCCTACGGTCTGTTGCTCCTCGCTACTTGCGGTGCAACCCTCATGACCCAGGCTATCGACTTCCTCGCTCTCTTCCTGGGCATGGAACTGGCTAGCTTCCCGATCTACGCTCTCGTAGGCCTCCGCCGCAAGGACGTGAACGCCAACGAAGGTACCTTCAAGTACTTCGTTTCTGGCTCCGTGTTCAGCGCCATCTTCCTCTATGGTGTGGCTCTTATGTACGGTGCTACCGGTTCTACTCACTTCTTCGGTGCTGTGATCCCGGGTCGCGAAGGCCTCTACGGCATTGGTATCCTGTTTGCAATCGTTGGCTTGCTCTTCAAGGCTGGCGCTGCTCCGCTCCACTTCTGGGTGGCTGACGTCTATACCGGCGCTTCCGTTGCCGTTACCGGTTTCATGGCCGCAGTGGTCAAGGTCGGCGCTCTCGCCGCTCTGGCTTCCGTATGGCTGGGCATTCTCGTTACCCGCGCAGGCATCGCTTCCGATGCTTGGAACCTTGCAGAACAGGTGACCATCAACGGTCAGTCCAAGGCTCTCTACTACGTGGTGCTTATCGTGGCTGTGCTCTCCATTGTGTACGGCGCATTCGGCGGTTTGGCTCAGAAGTCTATCCGTCGTATCTTGGCTTACTCCGCAGTGATGAACGCTGGTTTCATCGTTCTCGGCCTGTTGCTGCCCAACTACCTGGAACAGGGTACTGTGCAGATGGGTGCAATGTTCTACTTCCTGGTGACTTATGCCGTCGGTTCCGCTGGCGCCCTCACCGGTATTGCATACCTGGCTGGTCGCGATGACCGTCACGAAACTTTGGACGAACTCCGCGGCCGTGGTCGCAAGCGCCCCTACGTTGCCCTCGGTGTTACCGTGTGCTTGGCAAGCCTTGCAGGCCTTCCGCCTGTTGCTGGATTCCTCGCTAAGTTCACCCTGTTCTCCGAAGCTCTGGCTGGTGGCATGGGCTGGGTTGCTGCTCTCGCATTTGCACTGTCCTTGGTTGCTGCAGTATTCTACCTGCGCATCTGCTTCGTGCTGTTTGCCCCGGCAAAGTGCGAATCCGAAATCAAGTGCTGCTGCTCTCAGAGCGCACCGTACAGCTACCTGCTTAAGTTCGGCGTGACCGTGGCAGCCTTGGCATTGCTGCTCATCGGCGTTCTGCCGAAGCTCGCCCTGATCGTTTAATCGCAAGCATGTCATCCCGGCCACCGAGCCGGCTGCAACACACTTAGGAACTTGTTCCTTAGTGTGGCTGGTCCCCGTAGGGGGAGGATCTCCCGACATCGCGTGTCATCCCGGCCACCGAGCCGGGATCTCCTTTAAAAAGTCTCGCAGTCCTCTGCGGGGCTTTTTTTATGTGCGCGAGGTTCCTGTCAACGCGAACCTTGGCTTTGGGTATGCTGAAAATGTGAAACGAAGGAATGACTTTTAAGTTGTTTACATAGTTTGCGTTGTTTGTAAACTTTCGTAAATGAACGACGTGAGAAACATCACATCATGTAAAGATAAGTTTATTGTAACCTTTGAGTACAACTTAACGAATTCTAAATTCTGCGCCGAAAATTTAACCAGCAGGTACCTATATGCTGAAAAAACTGATGATTTTGCCCATTGCCGCCGGTATGCTGGCTGTAAATGCGGGGGCTGCTTGTACAGAAACAATGAAAATTACTACAGCCGCAGAGCTGAATGGCTTTGCTGCTGCCGTCAATGGTGGTAACAGCACCTTGTGCGGTGTTTTGGCCAATGACATTGTGTACAATGAAAAAGTGGTGAATAGCGGTAAAACTGGCGTCAACGCCGGGGATTTCCAAAAGTGGACTCCCATTGCAGCACAGAGCATGGTTGATGGTTCTAAGAAATATTATACAGGAACCTTTGACGGCCAGGGATACACAATTTATGGCTTGTACACGACGAGTGAAGCTTGGGAGCCTGCCTTTATCGGCGATGCCGGGGATGGTGCTGTTGTCAAGAACCTGAACATCAGGGATTCCTACTTTAAGCCTACTGCTAATGGTGGCGGTGCAGCTGGCATTATTGGTTCTGCAAAAACAGGCTCTGTGACCATTGATAATTGCTCTTTTGATGGTTTGATTAACGCAAGTGCAAACAAAGTTACCAATAATGGCGGCTTGGTGGGTTCTGTTGCGGAGAATGCTTCTCTGACAATAACCAATAGCTACAACGAAGGAAACATTTCTGGTGGTAGCGATGGTGGTGGCCTGGTCGGTTATCTCAATAACAATACAACATTGAAATTGGATAACTGCTACAATGTTGGAACAGCTTCAACAAATCCTCTTGTTGGCGCAAAAAATTCCAAGAACGTTACCATTGAAGCAAATGATGTTGGTTGTGCCGCAACAACTACTCAACAAAAGACCACTTGCACAAAAATCGTGGGCTCTAACGGCGTTACTACAGGTAATGCCGAAACAATCAAATCTAATTACGAAACAAATATTGCAGAACAGCAAAAAGCTGCCCTTGAAAACCTCCCCGAAGCTACCGGTGTCACCTTCGAGTTCAATTCCAAGAACATTCTCGAAGCAACCATCGCCGATGGCATCGACGCATTCAATGTACCTGAAAACATCGAAGTCGGTGTGATGAAGTTCGCTCGTGAGTTCACTGCGGGTGTTCATGCAACCATCATGCTGCCCTTCAGCATTCCCGTGTCCGAAGTCTCTGGCGGCGCTTTCTATAAGGCAACGAGCGTTGCCAAGGACGGCACTCGCTGGAATGCAGAACTGACCCAGGAAAACACAACCCTCCAGGCTTACACTCCCTATGTGTTCGTCCCTTCTGCAACTTCCTTGACCTTCAATGTTCCCGTGGAACTGGTCCAGACTCCTAGCTCCGATGTTGAAGTTGCTGTTTCTGGCAACTGGGTCATGAGGGGCCTGGTTAACACCGTGATCCTCCGCGAAGGCGATGAAAGAATTGGCAAGGCCTACGGCTACGCTTCCAAGGCAATGGATGTTTCCAATGTGGTAGCAGGTCAGTTTGTAAAGATGGGCAAGAACTCCGGTACCCGCGCCCTTCGCGCCTACCTGTTCTACAAAGGCGATGCTGCCGACCTGGTTATCGCCAAGGTTCTTGGCAAGGTTTCTGCAACCGCTAGCCTTTCCGCCGAAGAACTTCCCTCTGCAATCGAAGCAACCTTCATCGACAAGGAAGTGGTTGTGTACAACCGTCCGGAAGAGGTGATCGCCTCTATCGTGACTGTAGAAGCCGAAGAAGTTGAAGATGGCGAAGATGCCATGTCTCTTACCAAGCCCTCTGCCGCTCCCGCAGTAGAACAGTCTAACCGTTGGGTTGACCTGAAGGGCCGCAGCATGAACCGCAAGCCTTCCGCTCGTGGCGTGTACATCAACAAGAAATCCCCGGCAGTGGTCAAGTAAGGAGAATGGATCGATGAATATCAAAGTTGAAAAGAAAGAATACGAAGCACCCAAGATGACCATTGTAGAAATGGAAATGGAGGCTTGCCTCCTTTCCGATAGCGGCTTCGCAGATGGCGAAGTGGGTAGCGATGACGCCGACGACGTCTATTTTACGAACTAGCTTCATATTGCGATAGTTTCTCAGTCCCTGGCGCACCGCCAGGGATTTTTTTAGTGCATTTTACTCGTGATAAATATTAAAGCCCCGACGAATTGTCGAGGCTGTCTCAGTGAATTTACTTTCCTGCTTTTTCCGTGGCAATCTTATTCGCCAGTTCCTGCACTTTTTCAAGAGGCAACTTGAGAACTCGTGCGACGCGTTCTACAGAGTCCCCTTCACGAAGGAACGCTTCTGCGTCGCTGATTCTGGTTTCTTCACGTCCCTCTTCACGTCCCTCTTCACGGCCTTCGCGGCGGGCGGTTCCGATACGCGTACTGATTTCAGCTTCTGTGACCATACCTGTTGCAATCTCCGTGATAAAGTTCTTCTCGAGGGCGTTCACTGCCAGACGACTGTAAACATCCGCAATGACTGGGTCCTTCGTCTTGGGGGCGTCCTTCGCCGAGGCCATCTTGGTAAAAATTTCAAGCCATTCAGTCTCGGCAGTGTTCAAGTTCAAGACCTTAGCGTCCACCTTACTCAGGTCGATGATAATATACCTTTTTTTGTCATAAACCGGCAAGGCGTTGGGATCACCGATGCTAGAAAAGCGGAAAAGGCCCAACTCCTCGCGGTAGCTCTTGCAAAAGCTAACCGAGAAATTGCAGATCCACACGCTGTAGGTAGTGGGCATCAGGTAGGGATGGTCTTCCTTCTCGGCTTCGGTGCGCTGGCTGTCATAGTGAATCTTGGACTCGATGGAAAGCTGGTCCGCATAAAGTTCCACACGGTCCGTAAAATCCTCATGAGAAGCCCGCTGCATCTCCAAGTCCACGTACTCATCGTTGTTGAGCTTTGCGTGCACATCAAAACGAACCTCCTCCATGTCGATTGATGAGGTCAGCGTCGATGCGGGTTTCTTGCGTTCGATGCTAACGATCTTCCTCTCCTCGGGCTGATGCAGCATAGCGTTCAAAAAGTGAATCAGCGTCGTGTCTTTCGAAAAAATTTTCTTGAAGACCTTATCCCGGGTCGGGTCCAAGAACGTGTGTTGTTTAATGATCTCGACTTGCTTTTTGACTTTATCCTCAAACGTCGCCATAGTAATTCCAAAACGGGAACGCCCCCGCAATAGCGCAGAACAAATTTGCCCTGCGTTCTATTACACGTTTGAAATGGCGTCATGAATCAAGATTTTTTGTAAAATGATTGTAAAACCCAAATGTCTGAAAAAAACATTTTACAGCAAAAGTGTGTGCTGTTCGGGACTTTGCTGCGTGTATAGATATGGGTAGGGGAGTCTCATCCATTCTGTAGGGGGACACTCTGCGAGATTCCCCGTTTTTTGGAACTGCTGGAGTATCTTGCCTCCAGGGACCCAGAACTTGCAACAATCTTTAACTTGCTCGACAAGGATTCTTTCGTGCGCATTCCTGGGGATTTTAGTAACACGGAAATCTACGGGTACGCGGACCTCGCTTTCATGGCGAAAGTCAAGAGGACCGTTGCGCAAATACAACCATCATCTGATGGTTCAGCACCTTAAGAACAATGTGGTGGAGGGTGTTCCTTCTGTTGCCGTGATTCTCTACAACGGGGTCCAGGCCTGGAATCCGCTAGAGGACTTGCTTGAAAAGTATCCGCCGGAACTTCGTCAGATGGTTCTACCGTTCAAGTGCGTCATGCTCAATGTGGATGATGTATCCGATGAGACTTGCCTCGTGTCGATGGGGGCGGAACTGGGCGCGATTGTCGCCACCATGAAATATGTGCGAAACCCCGCGCAAAAGCATGAACTTTTCAGAAGGATATTGATTCGCCTGAAGGGGGATAAATTTACCCAGCGAACCCTTGACTTGGTGCGTCAAATGGATGTATAGTGCGGCTGTTATCAAGGCGCTTAATCGCGGCAAGCTGACTATCGAAGAAATTGCAGAGGATAACAGCGTGTCTGTAGACAATGTACTTAAGATTCAGGCGGAAATGCAGTCGTAATCAGAAAAATTTCAGGGAACTTGTTTGCACTCGACTTCTTGCGGTGTCGGGTGTTTTTATATTTGACATGTTCGCGCGTTTTATCCGGCGCATTGATTCATTAATCCGGCGCGTTTATACAAAGAGGATTCACTATGGATAAGATTTATCGTTCTGGCATTGGTTTTGACGTTCACAAGCTTGTGGAAGGCCGCAAGTGCATTATCGGCGGCGTGGACATTCCCTACGAAAAGGGCTTGCTGGGCCATAGCGATGCCGATGTGCTGCTCCACGCCATTAGCGACTCCCTGCTGGGTGCCGCAGGCCTTGGCGACATCGGAACCTACTTCCCGGACACCGACCCCGCCTTCAAGGGCGCCGACAGCCTGGAACTCCTGCGCAAGGTGGGGGAGGAAGTGGCGAAGGCCGGCTACGATATCGTGAACATCGACGCCATCGTCATGTGCGAACGCCCCAAGGTCAACCCCCACAAGGATGCCATGAAGGCTAACATCGCCCGCGTCCTGGGCCTCGACGTTAAGCAAATCGGCATCAAGGGCACCACCACCGAAAAGCTTGGCTTTACCGGCCGTGGCGAAGGCATCGCCAGCCAGGCTGTTGCCATGGTCCGCGAAAAGTAACGCTGCCATGGTAAAAACATCCTCGGGGGGATAATTTCCTAAAAAAGCCCTTTTTTACGGGAAAATCGAGTGTTTTGGTGCCGGTTTTCCCGTAATTTTTTATACAAACTAATTGAAAATACCCGTTTCCCATGGAAAATACACACGAAATGCGGGTGGCGGGGCCAAAATTGTCCCCTTTTGGGCGCCATAGTTCAAATATTGGGTGGCAACGACCCCAAACGACCTGTTTTTATTATGAACAAACTAATAAATTACGGGAAAAACCCCGCTTATTCATTCTGTTTTCCCGTAATTTCACCCACTTTTCGAAAATTATCTCCCGGAGGCGACTCGGAGGATTTTTTCTATATTTGCTCCCAGTTTATTGGATAAAGGAAAAATACTATGCCCGCGATGGACATGAAACTGGCAGTGCTCACCCTCCTTGGTTGTCTTGCACTCCTGATGTTCGGTATGAAGACCATGTCTGAAGGTCTTCAGAAACTCACCGGTAACACTCTCCGCACCATGCTTGGTACCATGACTAAACACCGCGTAATGGGTGTGGCTACTGGTACCGCCGTTACCGCTACTATTCAATCTTCTACTGCTACTACCGTGCTCACTGTGAGCTTCGTTAATGCTGGTCTGCTTACCCTCAAGCAGGCCATTTCTATTATCATGGGTGCAAACATCGGTACCACCATCTCCGGTTGGATTATGGTGCTGGGTTTCAAGTTCGACATGCTCTACCTGGTTTACCCCTGCTTTGTGCTGGGCATTATCCTGAGCTACTCCAAAAAGAACGGCACCAAGAGCTTTAGCGAATTCTTGTTCGGTTTGGCATTCATGCTGTTCGCCATTACCACCCTGCGTACCACCGGCGGCAACATGCACCTGGGCGACATTCCCGCAGTGCAGAACTTTGTTGCGGCTTGCGGTAACTGGGGCTTCGCCAGCACCTTGCTGTTCCTGCTTATCGGTAGCGTTCTTACTATGTGCGTGCAGTCCTCTGCAGCAGTCATGGCAATCACCTTGATCCTTTGCTCCAGCGGCGCTCTCGAGATCTACCAGGGCATTGCACTTGTGATGGGCGAAAACATCGGTACCACCGTTACCTCCAACGTGGTTGCCCTTAGCGCCTCTACCCAGGCTCGCCGTGCCGCTCTGGCCCATATGCTCTTTAACTTGTTCGGTGTGGTTTGGGTGCTTTGCGTATTCCATCCCTTCATCAACTTCGTTTGCTACCTGGTCGGCTTTGATCCCAGCTTCAAGCCCACCACTGCCGAAGAAATCAAGGCTGCACAGGATGGCGTTACCTTTGCCGTGGCAGGCTTCCACACCATGTTCAACGTGGTGAACGTGCTGATCCTCATCTGGTTCATCAAGCCCATGGAAACTATCATCTGCAAGATCATCAAGGACAAGCCCGAAGACGACGAATTCCGCCTGCGCTTTATCAGTGGCGGTATCCTTTCTACTGCAGAACTTTCTTTGTTCGAAGCCCGCAAGGAAATCGTGTTCTTTGGCCAGCGCTGCAAGAAGATGTTCAACATGATTCCTGAACTGCTTGTCACCAAGGACGAGAACGAGTTCAACAAGATCTTTAGCCGCGTCGAAAAGTACGAAGGCATTAGCGACAGCATGGAAGTGGAAATCGCAAAGTACCTGAACAAGGTCAGCGAAGGCCGCCTCTCTAACGAAAGTAAGTTCACCATCCAGTCCATGCTTCGTGAAATTTCTGAAATGGAAAGTATCGGCGACTCTGTGTACAACATGGCCCGCGCCATTAACCACAAGTTCCGTAGCAAGAGCGACTTTACCGACGAACAGTACGCCCACATCAACCACATGGTTGAACTGTGCAACACCGCTCTCGACTACATGATCGAAGTAGAAGAAGGCAAACCCGGTGCAGACTACAACCGTTCTCGCAACATCGAAAACGAAATCAACAACTACCGTAAGAGCCTCAAGGAACGCAACGTCGCCGACATCAACGACAAAAAGTACGACTACCAGATGTCCGTGCACTACATGGACGTGGTCAACGCTTGCGAACACCTGGGCGACTACGTGATCAACGTGGTTGAAGCCTACACCAATAAAAAACGCCCCATCTAGGCGGCGCATCCCCGCGCGCACTCCCCGCGCGCACTCCCCGTGAGCCTGCGCAGTTGGTAAAAAATTATTTTATCGGCAATTTTGCCGTAAAACCGCGCTTCCCCTAAAAAAACTTAACGTAAGCCCGTCTTCAAAAGGCGGGCTTTTAGACTATATTTTTACACAAACCAAATGATTACCCTAGCGGCCCTGGTGTTTGGATGTATTGTGGGTTGGGTAGGGGTAAAAAAGGAGTAATTAATGAGAAAATTTACCTTTGGCGAACAGGCCCTTATCAGCAAGCTCATTGCAAATTCCGCTGACCCGGCTGCATGTTTCCCCATTAAGACCCTCGAAGCTATCTTCCAGGACAACAAGCTCACTTTCCATGTCGAAGACCTGGCTTACTTTAACTTCTACGTGAACGAAGGCAAGGAAGAATCCGTCAAGGAAAAAATCAAGGCTGTTTACAACCGCCTCCTCGAAGCATTCAACCTGCTGGACTACCTCAAGGCCGAAGGCCTGGTGACCGAGTTGGTTTCTTCCCGCGAAAAGAAAACCTCTTTCGGTGACGACGTTAACTACGTTTCTGCCGGCCTTGTCGAAGTCCGCGTGTTCGTCGAAGAAGACCTGATCGTCGAAAAGCTGCTCAACTTCATTAACAACGCCGTGTACGTTTCCGACGCCCTCAAGGAACTCCAGGCCGACGAATTCAAGACCTTCGAAGACAAGTCCCTGGCTGAATCCCAAAAGATGGTCAAAAAGGCTCGCACCGCCGTGGTCTTTGCATTCCTGGCCGTGATTATCGCAATCGCCGGCATCGTGCTTAGCGCCATGGGCATTCTGGGCGGTGGCAGCAAGGCTCCCGACGCAAGCGCAGCCCTCAAGCCCGCAATCGAAAGCATCCAGACTTCCATCGACGAAAAGCTGGTGCCCGCAGTTGTCGACGTCAAGACCGCCGTTGGCGAAGTCAAGACCGCAGTGGACAACATGGGCGCCGAACCCGTTAGCCTGAGCGACCTGCAAAAGGAATCCTCCGACGACGGCGACTCCAAACCCGCCAAGAAAAAGTCCAAGAAGCGCAAGCGCTAGTGTCATCCCGAGCCACTCTGAATGTCATCCCGGGCAGTCCCCATGTCATCCCGGCCCTGTGCCGGCTGCAACACACTTAGGAACTTGTTCCTTAGTGTGGCTGGTCCCCGTAGGGGGAGGATCTCCTTTTTATGTCATCCCGAGCGTTTTCTCAAACTGTCATTGCGAGGCTGCGTAGCAGCCGAAGCAATCGAAGCGTTATTCTTAAGACTGCCCTGGCTCTCCTCCTGGGCAGCCTTTTCGCATGCTCGACCTCCAGCGACCCGGAAGATCCTCCCGAAACCAGTACCGTCTGCTTTATTGGCGACTCCATCATGTACTACTGGGACCTTGAAAAATATTTCCCCGGGCTCGTTATCAGTAAACATGCCGTTGCTGGCGCAGTGGTGGAGGACATCGACGATTGGGATGTTCGCGACTGCAAGGGTGCACGCACCGTATTCCTTATGGGCACCAACAACATCTGGGGTTACACCTCCGACCTGCCCGACATGGAAGAAGCCCGTGAATACTACGGCAACCTTTTCGTGCGTTATGCTTCCAAGCTGGGCGGCAAGCCCCTGCTGTTTGTTTCCATATTGCCCCGCAACGACCGCTATGCCCAGGATACCTTGGTTACAGACAACGTAAGGCTACAGAACATCGTGGTCAAGCGCAAGCTAGATTCCCTTGGCACAGGCTATCGTTACATCGATGTGTTTGACGACTTTATCCAAAAAGGCAACGCCATCGACAGCACCCTTTTTAAAGACGGCCTGCACCCCAACGAAAAAGGCTACGAAGTCCTTGCCGCCAAACTCAAACCCTACCTATACTAATGTCATCTCGAGCAGTCCCCATGTCATCCACTTCGTGGACAAGTCTTTCTAAGCGCTGAAGCGCTAAGAAATGCTTCATCCCGGGCTCTTCGCTCTCAGTTTGTCATTGCGAGCGAAGCGAAGCAATCGAAGCAGGCTCTCCTTTATTATCTTTCAGTCATGTTCGCCACCCTCATCGACATCATCAAGAAAATCGGCTATGGCATTGCCATAGTCGTGTGCTTTATCTTTGAGATGTTGGCAAACCTTATCATCGCCCCGATCTGGATTCTACACGACTGGATTGCCCACAAGCGCGCCGTATACCTGGGCAAAAATTACCTCAAGAAATATCACAAGGACGAATAGCGAACTTGTCTCGACTAGCTTTTTTCTGCGATAATCTTCCCTGCATATTCCTTTATGAAGGAAAAATCGCTGTCCAGGTATTTCTCAGGACATTCCCGTATTTGCTGGATGATATAAGAACCGACCCTTTCCCTAATATCCATTTTTTCAGGGAAAGATTTATCGTTTCTTAGATCGGATATTTTATTTAGCGCCTCGATGTTTACGGCGTCAAAGAATAAATCACTCGAAAAGCTCTTTAGAATGTTGTTGTTAGACGAGTTCATTTCTTGTAGCTTTTGACGGAGTTCCGTGTTTGGACAGGATAACTGCATTAAGCGAGTAACGGTGTCGTCGTTTTTCGTTGAGTTCCAAATTTGCGATGCGTAGTAATCCCAGATTTTTTTACTGTCCATTTTGCGGCGATGAATCCAGTATCTCCACTGATTTTTTGTAATCTTGTATTCGCTTGGATTGTCGTGCGCCAACTTTGAAAAATTTAAAACATTCATAAGTTCATCACTCTTCAACTCGACAAATCCCTCGCGCTTAATTATATCCATGAGCTTTTTTGGATCGTATTCTGCAAGATTGGCAACTAGGTCAAATTCAATTTCGAAATAGTAGTTCGTGTTATACACGCTTGTATATGGATATATTTTTACGCTTTCAGTTGCAACGCTGCGATGTAAACCATATTTGTCGTTGCATTCCATCTGAAAACATTTTTGTAAAATAAGGTATGCTGTATCAATAGCCTTTGTAAGTTTCGGCAAATTGGCTTTTTCCTTGGCGCCAATCAATATGTAATTTCCGGTTAGTGTAACAGAATTTCCATTGATAAGATCTTGAACCAATTTCGATGATTCAATCCAGTTGTTCTCATAGTGAGTCACTCCATGCTCAAATCCGGAATCTTCCATGGTAAACTCATTTCCGTCAGTTAACATGACGTTTCCCCAGTAGTAAGGATTCTTACTCATACTGATTCCCCCGAAATAATCGTTTTTGCATAAGAGGCGATAAAGAAATTTTTGTCGTCGATAAAGTCTAATGGGCTAATATCTATAGCGTCCTTTAGATGTTTCATGAGATTTTTTTTGGAAACTTTTCCATTTTCCCCATACTCCTTGATATAGTCGCTGACTGCCGAATTCTGCTCATAGCTATGTATGAACTGATACTTTTCTTTCTCTTGTTCTTTTCGAGTTTTGTCCGCGTGCCTGACCATCCAGAAGAATAGCTTGTCTTCTTTTTTTTCGGGCCGTGTACTTTGGGCTAGATCCCCAATAATTCTTGATGAGTAAATAAGGCTTTCTTCGTGAGAGTTTTTTGGAGATCTGAAATATAAATGATTCTTTTTGTCAAGAAATGTGTTTTCTGGATGATAACAAACATGCTCGAAATACAAAAGCAAAAAATCAAGACTATATATTTTATGTGCACCGGCTGAACACAATTTTTTTTCGGATTTGTCAATAGACCATTTAGAACAAAATTCCAAATCAAAGTGGATGATAAAAGAGAAAATTTTGGAACCCGTTTCAAATTTTGTGAGCTCAACATCTTGAATAGGCGAATCGCCCATTTCGACATCACTCACGTCAATGCTATCGTAGCAAATCGTATTTTTTATTAAAATAAGGCTTGCAGGAGAGTCCTCGGCGAACAAAGATGAAACGATTGTTTTTGCCGCCTTTAGTATGCTTGCAAAATCATTGTTTATGATGGCTGTATTTGTGAATACCTTGATGCAATTGTTTTTGATTGTAAAAGACTTGCCCTGGAGAAATTCGTAAAAATCTGGGGCGTCTTTTTGTGGCGAAAAGTTGGCGGGAATATCCGCCAGCATTTTTTCTATGAAAATATCGTCAGTTCTGCACTCTGTTTTGTAGCATGGCCAAAGGGCGTAACGGTCCCGTTCGTCGTATCGCTTTCCCTTGCCTTGCTCGGTAAATTGACTGATTAAGGAATCTAGGGAGTCAAGTTTGTACTTTCCATCCCAAGCTTCTTTTACCCATTTTTGGTAAAGAACGACCCTTCCGGAGAAAAAGATTTCTCCTTTGCTTAAGTTCCAAATGCTCACGGCTATGTCTGGGATTTTGCGCTTGTGGCCAGTCAGGTGGTTGTACCCCCTCGCTCCTGTTGCGTCCACAAGAATTCATCACCTCTCCGTTCTGCGACATCGGCCTTTGACCGACTAGCCTACGCTTCCCGAGCACAAGCCTGCAACGCTGTCGAGAGGGTTACCTTAACGACAATAATTTACGCTTTTATGCACTACGCGTCAAGAGGTTGGTTCAGAAAAAATTGGCGGCCCGGCACTGCTCCCGATTTCTAATCTAATTGTCAGAAGCGAAGAATGGGGTTTGTTTCCAATACTTCGGAAAGCCCATTTCACTAATGGGACCCAACCATTTTATCGCAGATAAGCCCTCGACTTATCATTAGGTTCGCTTGTTCCTCGATAGTCTTGAAATCTTTTGTGTACTCCATTTCCCTTTACCCCTAAAAAAGAAAAAACTCGCCGAAGTAAGCTATGCATTGCTGCATTGAAGCCCGGCGAGTATGGTAAATCAAATGTACATAAATATATCTGAGAAAACAAGGGATTCTGTTCATTTTGCAAACAACTGCTTGCGTGATTTCACAATCAATCAACGTCCAGCCCGGCACAGCAGTGCCGTCGCGTTATGAAATCTGATGTTGGGACAATGTATTTTTTTTGCTTGCCTATGTATGGCAAACGATGAAAAAACAAATGAGGAAAATATGAACCAGAAAAATACATTCTCTGTTGAATCCTTCCTAGTATCAATTATAGATACGGAAAATAAAGTAGAACAGCTTAAAGAATTAGGAATAAAGCTTTCTCTAGAAGAGGAAATCGAACTTCGCAGATTTATCCACCATAATCTTCGGGACGTTCTGGACGCGCATCGAAAAGAAATAGAAGATTACGGAATAAAAATTTATGATCTAGAATCTCAAATCTTTGAAATATGGTTTAACACCTGCGGAATTGGGCATGACGACAATTGTTTGGAGAAAATAAAAGATTATTTGCCAACGACAGACAATCCCATGTCCGATACTCAAAGAAAATATAAAATGGAACTTTCATATTCAGAAATTATGATACTTGCAAAAGCTTTTTCATATGCATCGGAAAACAGCTTTGACGGATACCCGAATGATTGTGTATTCGCCGAATTTAGCATGCGTCATTTTTTTAGCGCGGCAGAAAAGCTGTTAGACGAAAACGACCAAAGTGGACGAGAAATACTTCTATACGCTCGACAACGCGCATGTGGAAATACCTCGGAAATTTAGAAACCTTGCTATGGGCGGCCCGGCACAGCAGTGCCGTCGCGCTCTATTTTATGGAAAAGAGGACCCGCCAAGTGGCGAGCCCTCTTTTCTCATAAAACGCAGTCTTTTACGGAACGTGGGGGTGGGAACGCAAATGTGGCAAAAGTCTGCGCCCCACCCGCTCGGCGCAGCCTTGCTGGGGTCACGATCGCTGCCGCAATGGAGAAAGATTAAGCAATCCTTTGATAAGAAAATCCTCCGTTTCTTATAAAGGTGTGATGGAATGAACCTTTGGACGGTGCATTTTTTAGTCCTTGGTAAATTGACTGGGGTACTCCGAAATAATCGTAGATGCTTCCATTGTTAAACTCAATTCGTAGCAAAGAATGCAACGGATCATAACCAACAGCCTTCAAGTTTGAAGAAATAACACTTTCCATATGGATTGTAAACATAAATGGATATCCTTTTTTTTTGAAAGTTAATTTGTTCTAAAAGAGAGACGAGCCGAACCGGCTAAGCCGGTCCGGCGATAACTCATCTTAGTGGAATAGCCCATGCTTTCAGACCATAGTCCCAAGCGTCAAGCATTCGGTTGGAATTCTTGACTCTACGGAAACGGCAAAAGTAAACCTTCCCGTTTTTGTGGCTTGTCTGAGAGATGGGCAGATGCTTATCTGCCATATCATCCTCATAATTGGAGGTTTGGGCGCCTCTTGGATGATAGAGATGCTGTTAAATTAAAGGCATCCTTCTATATTTGAGCTGCTATTCTAAAAACAGCAATAAGGAAGGATTCATCCGACCTTACGGGAGTTCGCAACTGCAATTGCGGACTCCTTTTTCGTACTCTTAAATATAGTAAACAAATTTGCAGTATGGAAGGTTTTCCTACAAATCTTTGTGCCTTTTTTTTGTCTTTTTATAATTATTTTTAAATAATATTTGACAAATTTTTAAAAATTTATTGATATTTATGTCGGTAATTTTCTAAATTTGGCTTGAAATTTTCACGAAGGAGGACTTGAATGATCATAAGAGCTTCGTTTGAGAATATTTATTCATTTAATGAAGAAACAAGCATAAGTTTTGTTGCCGGAAAAAGTGACAACCTTGAGGAACTTGTTGTTCGAGCCCAAAAGAGGGATGAAATCTCCCTTCTGAAATCTGGTATTATTTATGGTGCAAATGCATCGGGCAAAAGTAATGTCATAAAGGCAATTCATCTGCTCAAGGAAATTGCTTGTGGAAAGTGGCCCGCAAACCTTATTGAACCATTTAAACTAAAAGAACCCGATAACGAACCTTCTAGAATTGAAATTGAATTCAAGTCCGGGGCAAAATATTTTGCTTACGGAATGAAATTCAATATTCAGGGCGTTGTTGAAGAATGGCTTTATGAAGTTAAGGCGCGTTCTCAGAAAAAGGTTTTTGAACGTACTGTTAAACCGGGAGAAAACAGCATCACGCTGGGAGAAAAGAAACTTAATACAGAAACTGCAAAGTTTATCGAATTCCTAGCAAAGGCAACGCCGTCAAAAAAGAGTTTTCTATCAGAATACAATAGCAGAAACGGTGAAGGCATTGACTCTATTAAGGACGCTTATAGTTGGTTCGACGAAACTTTGCGAATCATATTCCCCGAATCTAGATTTCAAGGTTTGTTCTTTAAAATAGAAGAAGACAAGAATTTTGAAAAATCATTCAATTCTCTGTTAAAGTACTTTAATACCGGCATCGACCGGATTAAACGCATTCCGATAAATAAAGAAGAACTCAAGCTGTCTAGCGATATTGTTGCCGAAATACAGTCTGAACTAAAACCTGATAGTAAAAACATCGTCTTTTCTGGAAATGGAGAGGATTTGTATTTCTTCGAAATGGCAGAAGATGGATCGGTAAAGATTTCTATGCAGAAAACCGTCCATAAGGGATCGGATAATAAGGAATACACCTTTAATATGCACGAGGAATCGGATGGGTCTATTAGATTATTCGACCTTATTCCTATGTTGATTATGCTGAAACTGGGCAACTATGTTTTCCTGGTTGATGAAATTGATAGAAGCCTGCATCCTAGGCTTTCGTACCAAATTTTTGATTTCTTCTTGCAAAGACTTGCTCGAGATAGCGAATGCCAGTTGATTGCAACAACACATGAATGTAACCTTCTCGATACGAAAATATTTAGAAGAGATGAAATCTGGTTTGTGGAAAAAGAGAAGAACGGGGCTAGTCACGCTACATCTCTAGTGGAATTTGATTTTAAGGAAGACATAAAGAAGGGCTACCTGCAAGGTCGTTATGGAGCCATTCCATTCTTTACATCGCCAGTGAATCTTAAACTATAGGGATAAAATGCGAAAATTTAAGGGTTATGGAAGGGTTGAAGGCGGGAAATCATCACGCCTGGTTGTGATTGCCGCAGAAGGCCGCTACACTGAAAACATCTATTTTGAAACAATCAAAAATAGTCAATGCGCGGCCAATGTTCATGTTGAAATTCTGAAAAGGGACGACAATAGTTCTAACCCAGAAAATGTTGAACAGCAACTTGAAACTTTTGCTAAGGAATTTGACCTTGACAAAAAGGATCAATTGTGGCTGGTCATCGACAAAGATAAGTGGCTTGACAAAACATTGTCCGAAATAGCCACTCGCTGCGAACAAAAAGAATATATGCATTTTTGCCTTAGCAACCCATGCTTTGAGCTATGGCTGCTATTGCATAAGATTGACGTTTCTCAGATTAGCGACTCGGAGAAACAGAAACTTTTGGACAACAAGAGAGTATCCAAGAGTGGAGACCCGTTGCTGAAAAAGCGCCTTCGTGAATTGATGGGTGCGTATTCAGAAGCGTCTTATGATGCAGAATCTTTGATGCCTTTTGTTCAGGACGCCATTAAGCGAGCGGAATCTTTGGATGCAAATGTCAAGGATCGTTGGCCGCAAGGCCTAGGGACTAGAGTTTACCTGCTGGTAAAGAGCATTAAAGGTCAGCAGTAAAAGTCTGCGCCCCAAGGGGTCACGATCGCTGGCCGATGGCCCTGCCAACATCGGAACAGTCCTAATTATGGGAATGCTTACAATTATGGGTTGCTGACAAACGCAGTTGGATATAAAAAGCAATGATGGTTGCTGCTGTTCTGGCGAATTCTAGGAGCAAATCTACCTGTTGACTCCTTTTTCTGCTCTTTATAATACCAGAGCCCTTTTTGCCTCAAGGATGCCAGTTCTGACACCATTACTTATTGATCTGGCTCGAGTCAAAAAAACGGAAATTCACTTATTTTTTTACAATCTTCTCTCTCGTAATGCTGCAGTCCATCATTGATGTCTTCTTCGCGGATTTAAAGATCCTGCGGGACATGGGTTGTTTGCCCGCCTAGTAAGTTTCACAATCAATCAACACCCCAGCCCGGCAAGACCCGCAGGGGCTTGGCGGGCGCTTTCCTTCCTGCGAACTCATTCCCTGTATCAGCAACTCATTCAGACATCATTACTGATTGACCTGATTCGAGTCAAAAAACAGAAATCGACCTAATTTTTTACTACCTTCTCCTACGTAATGCAGCAATCCATCATTGACATCTTCTTTGCACTTCTTCGTTATTCCCTTGACGTTGTGCCGCCTCAAGCTTCGAGTGAATTGTCATCCCGGGCCCCGGCCCGGGATCTCCCTTTCGTGGAGCCCCTGAGCGACGATGACTGGAAACGGATCTTTGCCATTTCAAAGAAGCAGGCTCTCATTGGTGTCATCTACAGCGCCGTGCAGCGCCTGCCTCAGGATCTGCAACCGCCTAAGGAATTGATGGACAAGTGGAATCAAAATGTCCGGCAGATCATCATTCGCAACACCAGGATGAATGCAACTGCAGCGCAACTTACCCAGATGTTCGAGGAGAAGGGGAGGAAGACTGTAATCCTAAAGGGACAGGCCAACGCGCTACTTTATCCTGAGCCCCTTCTGCGACAGGCCGGCGACATCGACATCCTGGTGCAGGGCGGCCGCAGTTCCGTCCTTAAACTCCTTAAGGAAATGGGCGTAATGGAAGGGGCAGAGGATTGTATACATCATGTCCACTTGGGCCCAAAGGCCTTTGGCAAAGTTCCTGTAGAAGTCCATTATCTACCAACGTTCAGCAAGTCTCCTTTTTCACATCGTCGCCTGCAAACCTTTTTGGCCAAGGAACTTGCGAAACCCGGTGCGGTAACCCTCTCTAAGGATGGCTTTTACGTGCCCTCGGCATCCTATGCCCTGGTGATGCAACTGTCCCATATCTTTAAGCACTATTACCACGAGGGAATCGGCCTGCGCCAATTGGTGGACTATTATCTGTTGCTTTCCCATAGCACCCAGGCGGATCGCGACCTAGTGGCCTCTAACCTTAAGTACCTAGGCCTCAACCATATTGCCGGTGCTGTCATGTGGATCATGGCGAAGCTTTTCGAACTACCCGAAAACCATATGCTTTGTAAGCCCGATGACCGCCGCGGAATCTTGCTCCTGGAACATGTTTTGGAAGGTGGCAACTTTGGCCAATATTCCGGGAACTTTGTTGCAGCCCAGCCCGGTAACGAACTTAAACGCTGGCTCATGCATCGAATCCGTCCGCTAAAACTGTTGGACTTTGACTTTGCGGAATCCTTCTGGGTCGAGGCGGACGATGGCTGGGGATTTGTGAAGAAACTGCCCCGCCGTATCTTGCTTGTCATTGCGAGCGTAGCGAAGCAATCGAAGCAGTCCTTACATCATATTCTTTAACTTTTTCCCACCCACCCGCCCTTCGCATACGCCTCGGGTGTCATTGCGAGGAGCGTAGCGACGCGGCAATCGAAGCTTTAATTGCTTTATGGTACTTTATTTGGGCGGCCCGGCACTCCCGTGCCGTCGCGCTCTATTAAATGGACCTATTCAAATGTCATCCCGGCCTTGAGCCGGGATCCCCTTTGCCTAGGGCTCATTTAACGTAGCCTTTTGCAGAACGTGGGGGAGTGCCCTCAGCAAAAGTCTACGCCCCAACCGTTCGGCATAGCCTCGCTGGGGTCACGATCGCTGCCGCAACTCAGAAAAGAATTGCAAAAAAAATGATGCAAGGAACGTTTTGCTAAAAAAGAGTGTATATTTGGCGCGGGTTTAATGCGTTAGGTTAGGATGCGAATATTTATGCCTTTGGATGGCGTATTCTCCCTTGTCAGTGTTTTAATAATTCCCATTTGCGTTTGAAATGCTAAAAGTATTTGAGGATAGCTGATGTTTATTGATTCTGAAAAGTTTGATGAAATAAGGACTGCTGTTGAACATTGTGTTAAACAACAGTACGCATCGATAGATGAATTGCTGAAATCGTCTGAAGAAGACTTCAAACGACAAGAGGAATTAAAGAACCGAACAAACGGAAACCTATATAGTTTTATTCCCCATATAATTAGCTTGTCTGTAGCTTTGTTTACATTTGCTATTGAAATCCCGGAATTCTACTTGATGAAGGGATGTATAATCTATCTGATTTCAATTGTTGCATTGGCATTTTTTATTTGTATGTCGTTTGTGAATCTTGCGTCAGGCCTGACCAAAACGTATCAATATAAGGATTCTGTGGGGACGATGTTGGATTCGATTAGTGACTTGGAAAAAAAGACCCCACCTCTTACTGTTTATGAAATTAAGTATGAAAACACAATTTCAAAAATAGCTGGCAATATACGTGTTGCTAACATGTATTTTAATAAAAATAAAGAAAAACAAATTGCTGTGAATCAGGTGAAAAAATGGGTTCAGTATTCGGCGATATCTGCATTAGCGTGTCTTTCGCTGCTAGTGATCTTTAAGGTTGATGCTCGTATTGATTCTCTTAATCATCCAAAAGAAAGTGAAAAAGTTCTTCAATGCTTATCGCAACCAGTATCAATAACGAATTCTTATCAGGTGTATGAAACAGACAATAAAAAGAATGTAATAAAGGAGTCGTCAAATGAAGCAAAAAAGAGTTCCCAAAAGGTTGTTGCAAAAAAAAGCTCGTCTGCTAGGTGCAAAAAAGACACTGTTGTCATCATTAACGTTCCCAGTTCACTCCAAAGTAATCAAGAATCGGCAAATCCCTAATGAAGTAAAAGTGTTTGTTCCTGGAAAGGGGTGTCAAAGGATTGTTTCAAATAAGGAAATACATTCTTACCTAAAAAAATCTGTAGGTTGTTTAGTCCTTTATACAAAAGGTGATTTTGAAAAAAGACAAAGTGAAAATGATAAAGGATATGGTAATGACCCGTACGAGAGTGGAAACGGCCCGTATCAGGATCTTTCACCAATTGCCTCAAAAGTGAAATAATGAAGAAGGACCGGCGCTAGCCGGTCCTTTTCTATTTAAAATCCCAATTTTTCTCTTATTGCCAAAGTCAAGAATTCTGTATTTCCGATGATGTAGCGGCGCCACATACGGCGTGGCTCGGCAAGCAGGCGGTAGAGCCATTCCAGGCCGAGGGTCTGCCAGATTTGCGGTGCGCGCTTGTAGGTGCCTGCGAAGAAGTCGAATACGGCACCCACGGTACCCACGTGGCAATGAATGTTGAGACGGTCCCAGTTGGCGTAGGTCCACTTCTCCTGCTTGGGGGCGGTCATGCCGATCCACAGCAAGTCGGGGTTGGCGTCGTTGATTGCCTTGACCATGTTCAGGTCGTCTTCCACGGTGAACTGGGGCTTGTACGGGGGGGAGTAGGTAACAACCTCGAGGTTGGGGTAGGTCTTGGCGGCCTTCTCGCGAATCAGGCCCAGCACCTTTTCGCTGGAACCCAGGAACATAACCTTGCCGCCCTTCTCGTTCAGCTTGTTCATCTCGAAGATGAACAGATCCCAGCCGGCAATACGCTGCTTGGGCTGAGACTTTGCGTTGAGCCACTTGCAAACACGTACGATGCTGATTCCGTCGGGGATAAGCACGTCACCCTTGGTCAGGGCCTCTTCGAACAGAACGTCCTTACGGGCGTTGTTGTAAGAGAATGCATTGATCGTGTTGATCAAAAGCTTGCCCTCGGGCAAGTCAGCCAGTTCTGCTCGGCTACAGAGAAGGTTGAGGTCTTTGAGGCAGATCATTGTTAAGTTGTTTCTCCTATACCACCTAAAATAACTTTTATTAGCTCGTCTGTAAACTTGTTTTCCTTGGGAACCGTTAACTATTGTGTACGGTTAGCAAACTTTGATAAAGCTCGCCAATTTCCTTGTTAATTGTTGCCATATTGAAAGTTGTCTCGGCAAAATTAAGGGATTCCTTGGAAATAGACTCTCGAAGTTCTTCGTTGCTTATGATTCGTTCCATGCAATTAGCCAGGGCGTCAATATCGCCAGGATTGAAAAGAAGCATATTTTCGCCGTTTTTAGCCACGTCGGGTATGCCGCCAACAGGTGTTGTGATGACTGGCAATCCATAGCTCCATGCGTCCAAAACACTCATGGGGAATCCTTCTGCGTAGGACGGCAGGCAAAATACAGTTGCCTCGCGGAAAGCCTTATCCTTATCTGCTCCTCTTACCCAACCCAACCAAACGACTTGGTCGTTGATGTTCAACTCGTTAGCGAGAGCCTTGCCTTGTTCAATTTCCCCATTGCCTGCAAATACGATTTTCCAATCAGGATGATTCTTTGCAATCTTTGCAAAGGCCTTGATCATATCGTCGTAGCCTTTTCTATGGCAGACAGTTCCTGCGTAAAGAATGGAATTCTTTTTTGTAACGTGTGCATTTGAATCGGGTTGTGCTGTACAAGGATTGTAGATAACTTGGACCTTAGCAGAGGGGAGAAATTGCTCGACTACCACTTTCCAGTATTCGCTTAAGACAATGACCCGGTCTGCTCGAGAAAAAAGATATTTGTAGAGCTTTGAATAACGGCTGTTGATTGTGGTGTCTACGGAAAAAGAATGAAAGTGGACGATAGTCTTTTTGCGCCAAACCTTAGCCCACCACATGAATGCGATTTTTCTTAATGCAGAAGGAGGCTCGCTCATATGGATATGAACCAGACTATAAAAAGGCAGCAAGAATAAATACTGGATGAATGCCGGTATGACTTTTAGAAATTTAGTGAAAAGTCCTTTGTCGATATGGGTCTCGATCCACTTGCAATGATATTCTTCCCATTGCGCACCCTGCTTATGCGCATTAACGACGGATGTTACTCCGCCTCTGGTTTTATGGGAAGTTGCGACAATAAGGACTTTGTACATATTAATCTTTAAACTTTAGAATCTTATTTACTCCGCCAACAATAGCGTTGTCTGGAATGTCTTTTGTTACAATGGCATTTGCCCCGATTGTAACATTGTTGCCGATTTTTACGGGACCTAGAATTTTACAATCCATGCCAAAGTAGCAGTTGTCTCCGACAATTACGGGACGATTATCTTCTTCTTCGTTTTTGTTGCCAAAGACAACACCAGATACCATCGTGCAATTACGCCCTATTTTAACATTGGGACCGACATGGGTGTATGCGCCGACATGATAGATACGGAAGCCAGGGCCGATTGTATTAGGATAGATTGCAAAATGCAACTTGAATTGAAGGTGCTTGAATTTGTACCAATGCCACAAGTAGGCTAGTCTATGAAATCCACCTTTATCTTGATGAAATTCAATGTAGCGCATATGCTTGATATACTGCCATATATACCAGCTTTCGTTTTTTAGAATTTTGTCTTTCAGTTTTGGCATGTTGCGCTCAAAACGAAAACTGTCCTCTTTGATTATGGAATCGATTCTTTTCATTGAGTTTAATGCAAGCTGCTTGTGGTTTGAATGATAGGCTTATCCACGATTCATTCCAAGATAAGTTTTAATCATACTAATAGTGCTTCTTTTGAGAGGATATAAAAGGGCGATAAGTCTAAAGCTGATCTTCTTTGATGCCAACGATAAAAATAAATGTTTGTTGAGACTGCATTTTGCATGGTTGATGTCGTTTATATAAAGTTCTTGTATGCTTTCGTAGTGAATGTAGTTTTGTTTATAGTTTGATAGAATGTAATCGTATGCAAGTTTTTTTATCCAAATTCGTCCTGCATACAAAGAGTTTTTATATCTATGGTTATCTAAATTAGAAAAAAAATCAAAAATTATTTTTTCGCATTCAATTAATTGTTGTATGTTGCTCCATTTATGAGAACCCACATAACTGTTATTTAAAACTCGATAATGATAAAGACAATCTTGCAAAAAAATGGGATTGGTAGAAAAATACAGCAATCGTGGGGTGACGGAATAATCTTCACCGAAATTTAAACCATTGGTAAATTTGGGATTGAGTTTATTGAATAGTTCTCGCTTGTATAATCCTCCCCAAATTGATGTTGGAATTGATCTGCTGAGCAAAGCATCAATATATTCTTCTTTTTCTCTGATAATGGGATAGGAAAAATTTTTTGAGAATTTGGTGTATTCAAGAATATGGGAGAATTTGATAAAATCTGCGTTATGATTGTATGCTGTATCAATGCTTTTTTGTAATGCATATGGGGATATCCAATCGTCGCCATCGAGCATCATAATCCAAGACCCGGAAGCGTTTTCAAGTCCGGCGTTTCTCGCAGAAGCGAGCCCGCCATTTTTTTTGTGAATGACTTTTATTCTGGAGTCTTTGTTGACAAAGTTATCGCAAATTGTAGGACTCTCATCTGTAGACCCGTCATCTACTAAAACTAATTCCCAATATGGATATGTTTGGCTGATTACGCTCTCGATACATTGTTTAATGTATTTTGAAACGTTATATACAGGAACTAATATTGAAATTGTATCGTTTATTCCCATAGTTTGAGGCAACCTTGAAAATTTATTCCTGTGCTGAAGTTAACATTTCTGTTAAGTTTCCGGATAGTGAAGAATCGATTTTTCTACAGAAGAATTTTTTTGACTTGATGATATTCTCAAAGTCGCTCTCGTTAAGAAATTTTGGAGGCGATTTTACTGACCAATCTATATAGCGCATATTATCTGTAACAATGTTGTTTCTTTGAGTAGAATTCATTAATACTGTTTGGATGAATACTTCTTCTGCACATTTACTATCCTTTAAACGCGTTAGTAAATCCTTTGCGATATCATCTTCAATTAGAACTTTTGCGGCGTCTCTATATAATGAACAGTAGACGGATCCGCAAAAGATTGGATATGTGGGAAGTTTTTTTTGCAAATGAAAAATTTTTTGGATGTTGTAGTAAAATTTTTCTATGATTTTCCAAAACTTCGTTCGTTGAACTTCATGTTTTGTTGCTAGAGAACGATATTCTAGTATGTCATACCCCTCGCCCCACCATCCTGGTCTTGGACAAGCGTGCGTCTCAACATAGGATTTTCCAAGTTCAATTTGCTGGTCGAATTCTTGTGGCTTTGTTGCGAAAAAATCCTGTCCGGTAATCAAATGAAAATAGTCGTATTTGATTTCAGAATTTAATGCTATGCTTATTAAATTTAAAAAAGCAACTAAGTGATTTATAGATCCCCAATAGATGGAAAACTGTTTTTGAACTATAGCTCTAGGATCTATATCTGATTTGCGAATGTTCGATTTTTTATCAATGTGTACAAATATGCCCCACTCATTTGGCGTGCTTTGGATGAGTTTGTTTATTTGATTGATGTCTTTGTATGCAGTAATAATCAAACAGTGCTGCATCAGCTTATCATCCTTTGACAAAAGAATCTCCTTGGCGATTTAGTAAAATAGCCTTTCTAGTGACGAGTAGAGTGGTTCCCCAGATTGTCATGTCCAAAATTCCGGTTGCGAACTCCATGGCGATAATAGCCAAAAGAAAAAATGCCAGATTTTTTTCCCCTAAGACTGGTTTAAACCTTTTAAAAATACAGAAAAACGCAAGGAAATACATTGCTAAACCATACAAACCTCGTTCAGGAAGAATCTGCATTAACGAGCTCTCTGCACCAAGAATTGCACCAAAACCTTTAGATTTCAATAATCCGATTGATCCAGGCCCATTTCCAACAAAAGGACTCATTTCAAACATGCTTTGGGCTGCTTGGAATTGAATTTTTCTTCCTTCAATGGTGCTTCCTCCGCCTTCGTCAGCTAATGTTGAATCAAATAAACTGAAGAAATTGTTTAAATATTCGGGAAAAAGTTGTGTAATGGTTATCGCTACTATTGCCAACGGAAAAATAATTTTGGGATTGAATATTTGTTTTGTAGAATAAATGCTAAATAGCATTATTGCAAAGCCTATGTAACTGGTCTTGGAATTACCCATAAGAATTCCTGCAAAGAGCAGTATTGATACGGTTATTAAAATTTGCTTGTTCTTAATAAAGTCCCATTTATTTTTGTAAGAAGTCATAAGCAGATGTAAATACATCAAACAAAAAAAACCAAATGAGATGTGTAAACCGAAAAAGGATCTGGCTCTAACCATTCCATAACGCATTTCTAGACTATTGCCCAATTGTGGGGGGATGTAGAACATCCTTCCGAGGGTTGATGCGTCGTGGGGAGAATTGAAATACACGAAATCTAACCACAGGTTGTCTTGAAAAATGGATTCGTAAAGAGCGTTTGTTGTCTGCAAAAAAGATACTATCAAAACTGAGCGAAAAAAAAGTTTTAAATCGTTGGTGCTTTTTAAACATTGTTGGAAGATGTATAGAAGAACAAAGTTCGTTGCGAAATATTTTACGGTTGTCGTTATTGCTGCTGATGATATTCCTATTGCAAAAAATGTGGACAAAATGTAGGATGAAAGAATAGCAATCATAGCTTCTTTGAAAAGGAAATATTCTTTTGGTTGTAAAGAAGCGCTACGTGCTTTAAAAAAGTAAAGTCCAATAAGGACAAAGTCTGTTGCCATGACACATGACATAGACGGAGTGGAATAACGGACTGCTATTTGAGCGTTAAACAAGGTTTGCGCAACCATCCAGACGATCACTGTTTGCTTGTACCATCGACAAGCGAATAGAGAAACGGCTAGAACCACTGCTATGGCTAAATATTGCATTAGCATAGAAAACTAGAATGTCCTTTCTATTAAGCGAAAATTCTTTTTTTGATCAACCTAGAAATTTTGTCCAATTTTCTAATGATTCGCTCAAATACGAGGGAATATTTTGTAAGAATGCTGGGGACGATTGTGTTGTTGTTATGCCAATTTTGTACGTAGTGGCAAAACGTTCCTGTTAGAGTGAAGTAGTCTGTTTTTGTGTAAAGATCCAAATTGATTTCTTTCAAAAAATTATCAAAGGATTGTAGCTCGTCTCTGTTAATGTCTGGAAATCGTATTAAATATGAATGATAGATCCCTTCTATTGTTTTTTCAACTTTGTGGTCTATAATTTGTTGCTTTGCTTTGCCAAATTTTGAAAACTGAACGTAGTCTTGGACGATTTTCTTTGCGCATAAAACGTTATGAGACACACTTCGCTTGATGACAGATGCATCCATTGTTTGTCCTTCTCGACCCCAAAGATAGAGATAAACAGGATTGTCGAAGAATACAATTGTTTCCACCGCACTTAATGGTGTAAATACCCATTCCTGGTCGGTATAAGAGATTCCTTCTGTTTGTGTGTAATTGATGGAGCGAACTCGCTCTGTTTTGTAGGTCGCAGCATGCATCTGGATGCTTTGTTTAAAGAAAGCTGGTGCTGCTTGGTCAAATGTTATTTCATCGCCTTTAGGTAGACTATAGGTGATGTAATTTACTTTGACTCCATTTTCATTGACGAAATAGAAAGGGGTGAGAATCAAGTCGGCATTCGTTTCTTTCAGTGAAATAAGGAATGCTTGAAACTGTTCTGTGTTGAACGAATCATCTGCATCAAGGATTCGGATGTATTTCCCTGTAGCTTCTTTCAATCCTCGGTTTATGCAGCTTCCGTAATTGCCGTTTTCCTTGTCGATAACTCGGAATGTCTTAGGGAATGCATCTTGATAGCTATGAGCGATTTCGCTGGATTTATCTTTTGCTCCGTCAATTACAACGAGAACTTCAAGTTGTGCGAGTAAATCTTTATCGTCTATGATGAGGGATGTTAGACAATGGTCTAAATACTTCTCCATATTGTATGTGGGAATAATCAATGTCAGCAATTTTCCCATAATTAGATTATCTCCATATTTAGTACTTGTTCAATAATCGGAGCCATATCAAAATACTTGTATTGACCTAGTCGACCTCCGAAGATGACGTCGTCTTCTGCGGCAGCCAATTTGCGATATTCCTCGGCAAGGGCGTTGTTGCGGTCGTTGTTCACCGGATAATACGGTTCCATGCCGTCTTTGTATTCTGTAGAGTATTCTTCAGAAACAACAGTCTTAGGACAATCATAAACGGTCTGACCAAACATTTCGAAATGTTTGTGTTCAATAATTCGGGTGTAAGGCTGGTCATGGGAAGTGTAGTTCACTACAGCATTGCTCTGGTAATTGGGCATATCCTCTATGCGAGTCTTGAAACTGACTGTACGCCAGTCCAATTTGCCGAGCTTAAAATCGAAGTATTCATCTATAGCGCCGGTATAGACCAGTTTGTCAGCGATATTGCGCCAGGAGTCCTTGTATTCAGCAAAGAAATCTACGGATGTCTTGCGTTCAACTCCCTCAAGTAAGCCGTCAATCAGCTTGTTGTACCCGCCAATAGGAATTCCCTGGTATTTGTCATTGAAGTAATTGTTGTCAAATACCATTCGGACCGGAAGACGTTTGATAATGAATGCCGGAAGATCCTTGCAATTGCGTCCCCATTGTTTCTCGGTATATTCCTTGATGAGCTTTTCAAAAATATCCTTGCCAACCAGGGTGAGTGCCTGTTCCTCGAGGTTTGCGGGCTCCCTACCATTCAGTGCTGCCTCTGCCTCGGCTTTCTGTTCGTCTATCTTAGCTTGGGCCTGTTGGGGCGTAATAACGCCCCACATCTGATAGAAGGTATTCATATTGAAGGGTAGGTTGTAAAGCTTGCCCTTGTAATTGGCGACGGGAGAATTGGTGTAGCGGTTGAATTCCACTATGGAATTCACAAAGTCCCAAACCGACTTGTTGGATGTATGGAATATGTGCGCTCCATACTTATGGACGTTAATGCCTTCTATGTTCTCGCAATAAACATTACCTCCAAGTTGGGGGCGTTTGTCGATAACCAGACATTTCTTACCAGCCTTTGTTGCACGATAAGCAAAGGTTGCTCCAAAAAGGCCTGAACCAACAACGAGATAGTCAAAATGATCCATAATGCAAATATAATTTTTTTGATGATAGTGATTGTTGTCTAGGAGTACATTGGGTTTCTTTGTGATTCTTTTATGCCAAATATTTTGCTGATTACGTGTTTGAACGTATGACAAATTTTTTTTATTCGATGTTGACGTATCATCCTGTTGATAAACTTCTCGTCAAAGCCATATTTTTCAGCCTCATTGACGCATTTTTTGTATAGGTCGTGTTTGTTTTGTTTTTTACAATACCGAAATGGCCAAATCAGCATTTTGTCGAAGAAATCGATGTCGTTGTCTCTCAAGAACTGGTTTTTTTTCGCAAAGACTCGGACTCTCACTAGGATTCTGTCATCGGAATTAATTCTTGAGACGCTGTTTTCACGGATTGTATAGTTGTAAATTGAATCTGCACAAACTGCTATTTTTTTTGCATAAAAACCGACAAGGTAGGAATATTGTGCATCATTATGAACATTTGTCTCTTCGAAGCGTATGTTGTTGTTTTGAATGACGTTCCTACGAACCATTTTGCACCAAGGTTCACCAAAATAGTAACGTAAAAGTTTTTCTCCCTGACAGGGATTTTCTTTATGTATATCAATGAGTTCTGTAACATGGTTTGGTTGCCTTGCTACTTCACCTGAGTCTGCATTGATGAAATTCGCGTTAAAAAAAACGATGTCATTTTCATGCATTGCGTATTTGTCAAGGATCTTGTCAAAACCTTCTTGGAAGTAGTCGTCTGCGTCGGCGAAGAGGATAAATTCGCCCTTAGCTTCTTCAAGTCCTCGATTGCGTGCTGCTCCACCTCCACCATTCTTTTCGCTAAAGATGAATTGAATATGAGGAAAATTTTGCTGAACTTCTTTAAGCTTGAAACGATTTTTTTCGCAGCTCATGTCATCAACCACAATGACCTGGATGTCTTCTCGTTTGGGGATGCTTTTTAGGCATCGGCAAAGAAGATTTGGCAGGTTGTAATGAGGAATAATGATTGTGTATGTGATTGAATTTTCCATTTTTTCCCATTCAAGTTGATCTTCTAGATGTTTTGCTATGTAAACAAGATTGCTTGATCCGAAATATGCATCAAAGCAAATTCCAGATATCAGCCCACATTTTTTTTGTTTGTTCTTCAATCAAAGGTAATGTGGATTTTAGGTGGTTCCTTATTTCCATATTTTTGTCGTCGGACAAAAAATGCATAACTTTAGAAAAGGCTTTTCTCAAATCATGTAAAGGTAAAATACAATCGTCCAATCCGTAATCTTTAAATAATTCAGCGTATTTGTGACTCCAACTTGTTGCCAAACAAGGAACACAAGAGTTTAGTGCAGAGGCAACCCCGTGAAATCTTGAGGAAACAACAAGTCTAGATGTTGAAATAAGTCCCTTCACTTCAAGTGCGTTCAGTCCGGATACAACCTCAATTTCGTCTTTTAAAAATTCTCTGCATTTATAGGCTAACACTTCATCGGAGTGTCCTTCATGATTAAGCAAATAAACTGAAAAGTTTTTTTGTCTTGCAGTTTCAATAATTCCTGTTAAAAAATGAATATAATCATCAAAGGCTATGGCCCCCTTATCTATCATTCTACTGTTTGGAATTATGCAGACAGCATTTTTTAAGTGGGCGAATCTTTCTGGAAAAATACCATGTACGAGGGATGTGAAATCGGAATATTGACGAACTTTTTTCATGTTCACAACACCAGAATTCTTTATATACTCAAATGAAATCTGTTCTCGAGGCATTATTAAATCTGCATACGATGCCATATCAGAAAGATGTCTTTTTGATGATTCTTTTTCAAATGGACCAAACGCTTGAGGAAGGAAAACCATTTTGCATCCATATTTAGCTTGTTGCGACCATAATTTTCTCTTTTGTTGAATAGTTCTTTCGGACCAATTCCACTGATCTGAGAAACGGAAGCCGCTAGCGTCAAGAAAGTAGTCTGCGTTTTTGATTGCATGAACATCGTTTATGAAATCAAAGAATGAAAGCAAGTGCAATCGTCTGACGATGCCATATATGTGCAATTTGTAATATAGTCTATTCCATTTTTCAATGGGTTTTTCTTTTAATTTTAGTGGCGTTTTTAAATAACCAAATCCCTGGGGTATTGCCCCAACATCAAAATATACTGTCGCATTTGGAAATAGACGCTCAATTTCTTGTATGATAGCATAAAGCATCAATTCGGCGCCTTTATTGTGTGTTTCACAACCACTAAGAATAAAAATCATAATAGAACCTCTGCGACTATTTTGAATTGCGAGATGCAATATATGTTATGAAGGTTTGTTTGCTTTTTTCAAGGACTTTTAATCGTTCTATTGAATTCATACCAATAAAAGCTATGCAAAAAAATGTGGTTGCAATTGAAAAAGGAATGACTACAAATATGTTTTTTGTTAAGAACTCTGAAAAGGAAACCGATAGAACTAATGCTGTGAAAAAAACGATCCAATTGGTTAAAAAGATTTTTTTTAGAAATAATCTAGAAGGAAATTGAAGTTGTCGTTTGTTGAAAAAGAGACGCTCTGCAAAGCAAATGATTTCTAAAAAAATGTTGACGGCTATACCAATTAATGCAGCGTAATTGCAATTCCAATATGTTTCGTTGCATTTCAAAAAGAGAAGAACCAAGGGAATTGCAAGAAGCTTTGTACATCCAACAATGATTTGGTAGTTCCGGATTTTCCCTGTGGAAAGTATTGCGTAAATGAGAAATCTAGATTGGGTGTCCAACAGCAAATAAATCATCGTCCATTGAACGAACTCAACTGTGTAATTGGGAACGATCTTCAACCAAATGTTAAGTATTTCCGGGGCTGAAATTATGATAGGTACGGCGATGATTGTTAATAGAAAAAATGAAAAACGGCTGCCTTGATTGATCAATGTGTAGGTTCGCTCTTTGTCGTTTTGAGCAATGGCCTTTGTTAATTGCGGACTTGCTGCAGTTTGAAAATTCTGTACAAGGAGCATTACTCCGTTTTGAATTTGATTAGAAAGACCCTTGGCCGCGTTTACAGTTACCCCAAAGAACATGTTCAATATGATGTCGACGCCTTGGTTTCTCAATGCAAGCGAACCATTGCCGAATAGATTCCATCCGGCAAAGGTTAACATCTCTTTGAATAGCTTGCTTTCGAATTTCAACTTTATGTTTTGAGACGCTGTAAAATTTCTATGACAATAAATTGAGTATACAATGCGAATTGATACAGAAATGAACATGATTAATAGCGCATATGTGATGAGCTTGTCAAAACGACAAACATACAAGTATAGCGCAGCTCCAAATTTAAGCATGCATTCGAGGATTCCTATGTAGGCAAAAGCTTTCATTTTCTCGTAAGCAGTAATTAGCGCGTTGTATGGAACGCTGACCATGTTTACAAAAAAAGCGCCTATAGAAAAGTGTAAAACAAAGCGTGCCGCGTTAACTCGCTCTGGAGGAATGTCGAGATAGCTGTCAAACATCCATACCCCTGCAATTTCCAATAAGAGGGAAATGAATACAGCTAAAATCGCATGCAAAATAAGGCTGTGCGTGAAAATGGATTTTACTTTCTGTTCATCTCCTTGCCCCAATGCAAAAGTGATGAATCGTTGTGTTGCTGAGGCCAAAGTCCCTGATAGCACAGAAAACATTGTGACAATTCCGCCCACAACGTTGTATACTCCGTAATCTTTGACTCCAAGGGTGTCAAGAATAATGCGTGATGCAAATAAGTTTACAAAGAGAACAAATAAAGAGCGGAAATACAGAAAAACTGTATTTTTTGCAATTCTTTTATTGTTTTCAGAGTTTTTACCCATGGACGATTTTCTGCAAATTAAAGGATTTTGATGTTTGCGTTGCGTCGCTCTGATCGGGTTGTTCTACATTTATCAGGATAGGAGCCTATGCCAATAAAAAGGATAAGAACTTCGGCAGCGTGCAAATTTAGAAGATTTCGAACATTTTTTTCTTGCTCAAAAGTCAATGAAGCGCTCAGAGGAATTGATCCTATATGCTCG
The DNA here is from genome assembly GCA_024399035.1 of Fibrobacter sp. GTDB lineage: Bacteria > Fibrobacterota > Fibrobacteria > Fibrobacterales > Fibrobacteraceae > Fibrobacter. The sequence continues at coordinate 41,422 of JAKSID010000016.1, forward strand.
TAATGCAGCCCATTCAAAATGTTTGCTGCATACATGCCACCATCAATAAACGCCTGGAAGGATTCTCTGTCTTTGTTGAAATAACGGGTGTCCGAAGTTATCAGTAAAAGTTTATCAAGTTCCTTGCCAAAACCCCTATTGCCGTTTTGCCATTTTAATACGGATGCAATCAAATTCTTGTCAGTAATGATTCTTGTTTTCCACCCTTGGCGGTTGCAAGCTGATGGAGTGTGCTGTGCGAGATTTAGGGCGTTCTTTATTGATACAAGCGGAACGGGGGTTGAAGAAAAATGTCTTATGCTGTGGCGGTTTTTTATGAGGTCGGCAAAAGGCAACGATTTGACTTGGCTTTCGGAGTATGGTGTAAATTCTATGATTCCTCCATATTCGTTTGCATTACCGGGCAAACTACAAACTCTTTTTTCAAGTTGAGAGTCCGAGATTCCATAAGCTTTGTTTTTTTCAATGTATTGCCTTAATGTTGATAATGCGGTTTCGTAGAAGAACGCTGTGCAGTCAAATCCGTGATGTATGTAACTTTCCATAGCGTCCAGTAGTGAATTTACATTGTCCTTGCCAAATCCGGCTCTATAATTTTCGTAAGAAAGTCCTTTTTCGATGGTATGGTAAAAGCGAGTGATGCAAGCTTCGTATTGCTCATAATGGTTGCAATTTGCATTCGCAAAACCGAAGTTTTTATACCTGCGCAGGTATGTCATTTCCACACGGGTGAATGGGAACACTTTTTTTACAAGCTTTCCTAGTAAAGATTTGACTCCCATATAAACTCCTGAATATGGAAATTACCTGTCTGCGGTAGTGAATGAACTTGCCGTCGGTCAGTGTGATTTATTTTACTTCACCAATCCCTTTTCCAGGTATTCGGCAAGGTTTGTGTGTACGCGGCTGGCCGCTTCGTCGGCTGCAACCTTCTTCATGTCATGTTCTACCATCAGGGCCACAAGTTGCTCGAAGGTTGTGGTCTGGGGATTCCAACCCAGTTCCTTCTTGGCCTTGGTGGGGTCGCCCCAAAGGTTCACAACGTCGGTGGGGCGGTAGAAGTCTTCGGATACGGCTACAACGGTTCTGCCTGTCTTAACGTCGATACCCTTTTCATTGATGCCTTCGCCTTCCCAGCGGAGTTCAATGCCTGCGTGGTGGAAGGCGAGGGTGGCGAATTCACGAACGGTGTGCTGTACGCCGGTGGCGATCACAAAGTCTTCGGGTTTGTCGTGCTGCAAAATGAGCCACATGCATTCCACGTAGTCCTTGGCGTAGCCCCAGTCTCGGAGACTGTCCAGGTTGCCAAGATACAGGCAATCCTGCTTGCCCTGGGCAATGCGTGCTGCGGCTAGGGTAATCTTGCGGGTCACAAAGGTTTCGCCACGGCGTTCAGATTCGTGGTTAAAGAGGATGCCGGAGCAGCAGAACATATTGTAGGCTTCGCGGTATTCCTTGATAATCCAAAAGCCGTAAAGCTTTGCTACTGCATAGGGGCTGTAGGGGTGGAAAGGTGTGTTTTCGTTCTGAGGTACTTCTTCTACCTTACCGTAAAGTTCGCTGGTACTTGCCTGGTAAATGCGGCAGGTCTTTTCCAAGTGGTTGGTACGTACGGCTTCAAGAATGCGGAGCACGCCGGTAGCGTCTACGTCGGCAGTGAATTCCGGGGAATCGAAGCTTACCTGAACATGGCTCTGTGCGGCCAGGTTATAGATTTCGGTAGGCTGGACTTTGCCAACAACCTTCACCAAGCTCATGGAGTCACCCATGTCGGCGTAATGAAGGTGGAAATTCGGGGTGCCCTCAAGGTGTGCGATACGCTCGCGATAGTCAACAGAAGAACGGCGGATAATGCCATGCACTTCGTAACCCTTAGAAAGAAGGAATTCGGAGAGGTAGGAACCGTCTTGGCCAGTAACGCCAGTGATAAGTGCAATGTTCTTGTTTGCCATAAAAATCCTTTTTGCGGAGATCCCGGGCCAAGCCCGGGATGACATTGGGGTTATGCCTTGAGGCTTTCGGTGTACCAGTCAAAGAGCTTCTTAACGCCCTGGTCAATTTCAACTTTGTGTGTCCAGCCCAAGCGGTGGAGCTTGTCCACGTTGATGAGCTTACGCGGGGTGCCGTCGGGCTTGCTTGCATCGAAGAATACTTCGCCTTCGAAGCCAACAGCCTTCACAACCAGTTCGCTCAGTTCGCGGATGGTCAGTTCCTTGCCGGTGCCCACGTTAATGTGACAGTTGCGGATTTCGCCCAACTTGGGGATTGCACCGCCACGGCCTGCGCTGTGGTTACGGTCTACGGCACCGTCTACGCTTGCGCCATAGTGTACGCTGGAGTACTTTTCAATACCGATGATGTCGCTGAAGTTCACGTTCAGGAGTACGTGCACGGATGCGTCGGCCATGTCCTCGCTCCACAGGAATTCGCGGAGAGGCTTGCCGGTACCCCACAGGGTAACCTTGTTGTTCTCGATGCCGTACTTGGCCAAAACCTTGAGGATTTCTTCCTGGGATGCGTCGCCGTTGATGCCTTCCACCGGGCGCTTGTCCATATCGACCTTGATGCTTGCCCAGTCGTTATCGTGAATGAGCTTTGCCAGGTAAACCTTGCGCATCATGGCAGGCATTACGTGGCTGTTTTCAAGGTGGAAGTTGTCGTTGGGACCGTAAAGGTTGGTGGGCATAACGGCCAGATAGTTGGTGCCGTACTGCAGGTTATAGCTTTCGCACATCTTGAGGCCTGCGATCTTTGCGATGGCGTACTCTTCGTTGGTGTACTCCAGTTCGCTGGTCAGCAGGGCGTCTTCGCTCATGGGCTGGGGGGCATTCTTGGGGTAAATGCAGGTAGAACCCAAGAAAAGGAACTTTTTAACGTTGTGGGCGTAGGCTTCGCTGAACACATTGCACTGGATTTTCATGTTCATCATCATGAAGTCGGCACGGTACAGGGAATTTGCCATGATGCCACCCACGAATGCAGCTGCCAAGACCACTGCATCGGGCTTTTCTTCGTCAAAGAACTTCTTTACGGCGTATTGATCGGTAAGATCCAGTTCTGCGTGGGTGCGGCCAACCAGGTTGTTGTAGCCGCGAGCCTTAAGATTGTTCCAAATTGCAGAGCCCACCAAACCGTGGTGCCCTGCCACATAAATCTTGCTGTTCTTGTCGAGCATTTTTTGTGTTCATCCCTCTGTGCTGCCCAAGGTTCCCAAACCATACCTTGTAGTATTTTCGTACGAAAATTTAACAATTATAAACACGTGCTACAACGCAAAAAGTCCTTACATGTGGTGCAAAACGTGTACAAATTAAGGGGGCGGGTTTTGTTGCAACCCAAAACCGCGATTCGAAGCCGATTCCTGCTGATTTTGACATAAAATTGGTGGGGGAGACAAAGGCTTCCTAAAAGAATGATGTCAACAATTGCTTGCAAAATGAATGCTGAATAAAAAAAGTCTTGACTTTGGAATTTTAATTCACTAATTTTGGAATCGAAAATGAAGCCAAGGAGGGAACATGCCTGTAGTGAATGGAAAGAAGAACATCCTTGATGTTGCTTACTACATGATTTACAAGTCCATTCTTTTGCAATACAGCATTACTCCGCTAAAACTGCAGAAGCTGTTGTATTACTTCCAGTCTTGGCACATGGTGTATTTTGACGGTGATTCTGTGTTTCCGGATGTTCCTCAAGCGTGGGTAAACGGTCCGGTCTATAAAAAAGTTTATGAAGCATTTTCTTCTAAGGCTTATGCATATACTGAACTGTCTAATGTGGATGAATTTGTTTCCGACTGCGACAAGAAAGCCATTGAATATGAAAGCAAACTGGCATTCTCAGAAAGAGAGAAGGATTTCTTTGATCAGTTCATAAACACATTTGGTCCCAAAGATGCTGGTTACCTGGTTCTTTTGACCCATAGTGAACAGCCTTGGTTGAGCGCTCGTGGCGATTTAAATCCGAATATGAGATCTGATAAAGAGATTTCGCTTGATTCAATGCTGAATTTTTATTCTAATCTTCATGGATAAAAGCTTTAACTTTGTAAATGTGGTTGAAAAACCACATGATGTAATGGAATACCCATTTCCTGAGGGAAACCATTTTAGCATAGATGACGGCATTAGCGATGATTTGTTCAAAATGATGTCAGAAACTGTAGGCTATGATATGTCTAAGATTTCAAGAGACGCAAACATTGCTCATTTCAACTTGTATTTTAAAGAAAAAGAAAGCAAGGTTCGTGTCTTCTGCGAAATGCATGATAACATTTTCTACCTCCTTTACATAGATAGAAATCATGAGACGCATAAGCAAACAATCGAGAAACGGTTAGAAATGGACAAATTGACCGAGGCTAATAGAAAAGCAGCAATGTCGTTGGCTAAAAGTCTAAAAAGATAGCTCGTTGTACTTACGAGATTTTTGTGGCTATCGCAGAACTTGATTAGCATTCCGGCTCCCCGGATCAAGTCCGGGGCAGGCTCAGGCCGGGATGAAGCATTTCTTAGCGCTTCAGCGCTTAGAAAGACTTGTCCACGAAGTGGATGACAGTAAGAAGAGGCCGGGATGACAGTGCCGGGGCTTTTTGCATTTCTCGCCGTTGACGAATCAGCTTACTTGAGGGTGAATGCCTTGCCGCAAGCGTTGATGTCGTTCTGCATCGTCATGATGTACTTGCCCTTGGCGATGCTTTCTCCGTTCCAGCCGATGGTGTTCAGGCCGATCTGCTTCGGGGTGGTCCTGAAGGACTTCACGACCACGCCGTTTTCCTTGACAATCTGGAAGAGGACCGGCTTGGTGGACTTGACTTCGAAGCTGATGCTGTTGCGGGTGATGGCCTTGATGCCCATGCTCTTGGGAGCTACGAGCTGGATGTCCTTGATGGCTTCCGGAACGCTGTCCTTGACAGTGGTATCCTTGGCGGTGGTGTCTACGACAGCGCTGGTATCCTTGGCGGTGGTGTCTACGACAGCGCTGGTATCCTTGGCGGTGGTATCCTTGGCGGCCTCGGCTTCGATGCTGTCAAGTTTTGCGTATTCTTCGAGAATCGGCCTGCAAACATTTGTCATTGCTTTGCAAGGATTGAAGCTTTCGTATTCCAGCTTGGCGTTCTTGTCGAGATATACCTGTCTGCCGAGTGCCCTGCCACGGTGATATGCATTGACGTCGAGGTATTCAACGTTGCTGAGGGGGTTGAATACGGTTCCGTAGAACGGAGTTTCAAGGGAGATTCCGGCTTTATTGTGCTGGATGATACGGAAGCCGCTCGCAATGTCGCTCTGGAGAGTGGCGGTGGATGCGTTCAAGAAAGAGCCCTTCCAGAACAACTTGTTGTTGATGTGTAGGGTTGTGGAAATCTTGGGTCTGGTAACCAGGACCTGGGAACCTTCCTCAAGGCCCAAGGAGTCAATAAAGATGTCCCCTGCGTACAGGGCCAAAGTTGCTCCGGACTTTACAATGACGTTTCTGTAGCTTGCGCTATCGCGAAGGACAAGGGTGTCGCCTTCGGCAATGGTCGTATCTTTTTCGCTAGAGACAAATTTTTCTGCCAAGCCAACGGTGTCTGCGAACCAGTTCCATGAGAAGCTGTTCAGGTAGGTCGGCTGGACGGGCTCACCATTACGTTGATTCACATCGTCTGCGTAAAAGTCCTTGTAGAGGAGGATGTTCTGCATCTTGTCGGTGTATAAATCAACCTTGGACTTGGCGTACACATTGGAAAACTCGGTGCCGGTTCCAAGGCGCAGACCGTAGCTGTCTTTATTTCCTTCTACGGCAATGTTGCAGGGGCCTTTGCCGCTTTTGCAGACTGCATTGTCGTATATGGAAAGATGGTTGATTCCGTACAAAGTGAAATTGCCAGGAACGGTGCCGTATGTGCCGCCGTCGATAGCGAAGAACGGATCGGTTTCTCCTTCATCCACAATGCCATTCTTGTTCAGGTCTTCGTCGCCATCGTCTATTCCATCCCCGTCGAAATCTTGCAGGAGCTCGGGGCCGAAGGTGATGTTTTCATCTGCGAATATGGGCCTATGGAAAGAGATTCCGTTGCGGGAGACAAGATTGCTGTAGGTCAAGTTGGTTCGGAGTGTGTAAGCGCGGATTTCGTCAAAGTCACTGATGCCGTCGTCGTCAGAATCCATAAGGGTGGGTTCTGTGCCGAAACGGTAGAATTCATCAAAGTCAACGATGCCGTCGCCATCGGTGTCAACATCAACCTTGTACATGGAATTGGTGATTACGAAATCTGTGGGGCGGTTGGTCACATAGACGAGAGCCTGAATTTCGACATCGCTCAAATAGGAGTAGGCTGCGCTGCCGTAGTTGTCTGTGTTTTCCAGGTGAACGACCATCTTGTTGTCGGAGTCAAAGGAATAACCGTCAATGACCATAAAGTGATTAGGTACGGCTACAACGATGGGCAACTTCTGATCGATGAGCCCCTTGATCATGAGCTGGTACTCGGTGTAGTTGTCTGCAGTGAATACGTTGCTCTTTGCGGTTTCCTTGGAAAGGTACTGGAGAACCTTGGCTATGGTTTCTGTGGAGACAGAATTTCCGTACAAGTTGTACATGTTCTCGACTAGGGTGGCTCGGGTAGCCTTCTTACTTGTATATAGATCCTTTGCACCAGTCTTGACGTACTGATCCCACTGCGCGAAGGTCACGTCTTCCTGAGTCATGAGATCACTTTTAGTCATCTTGTGGCTGATGTACATGATTTCGTCTTGCTTCAGGGCGGTTTCTCTAATCTCGCGAACACCGTTATTGTTTGTTTTGTAACCGTACAGATAGTTGTATGTGTTGTAAATGGCGATGACACCGCAGTTCCACATGATTGCGTAGCGGTTGTCGCTCTTGCCATTATTGCTGGTGTGGCCTTCGGAGGTCATTTCGTTCCAGCCCCAGCCTTCGGCCAGTTCGCCGAACGTGGTTGCCAGCATCTTGGTGTCTTTCAGTGTACCGTAGGTTATGACTTCTAGATTTTTTTCGTCGGAAATCTCAACGGTTTTTCCGGTTGTCAAATCGGGATAGGCGTATGTCGTTACTATTTTTGCTTGGGTTGTGCATGCCAGGGCGAGAGAGGCTGCTGTGACGAGTGTTTTTTTCATTCGGAACTCCAAAATTTTGCGGTCAAATATAGGAAACTTTCAAAAAACCTACAATGTTGGAATTCTGATTGAACCGCGTCTGTAAACTGCAGTTTACAAACGTAAGGATAATTTGACGGCCTTTTTCATTGACTACCCTTTGGTAACCCGCAACATTTATTTACATTTGGATTGTTGATGAGAGTTTGTTCCAATTGGTGCTCCATCAACGGGGTTACATAGGAGGACATGGCAACCAGCTGGTTGCAAAATCTTCCACAACATGTCCGAAACATTTGGAGGCAGGTGCCGTGTGCACTCGCCATTGTGGGTCTACATACTCCCTGAGAAAAAAGAGGGGTGCGGTCGCAAGGCTGCACCTCTTTTTTTGTGCGCGGGAAAAAGGGACTGTCAAATCCCAGTCACCTCGCTTCGCAAGGCTGGTCTTTGACCCTACGGGCACGTGGCTCCAGAGGAGCCCCGAGCGATTATTTGTCTCTACGTGCTTCGCACATGAGCCAAATAATATCGCACCCCCGACCCCGAGGGGTCTTCGGCTCCCAATCCCCATTGTCGCAGCGTATAAAACAAAAAAAGACGCTTTGCAGCGTCTTATTTTGTTTTAGAGCGGGAAAAGGGACTCGGACCCTCGACCCCGACCTTGGCAAGGTCGTGCTCTACCAACTGAGCTATTCCCGCGAGGTGTTCCATATATAGCTAAAAATTTTGGGGCTGTAAAGGGATTCTGGGTGAAAAAGTGAAATTTTTGTAGTTTATGGGGGTCAATTCGTTGACTTTTCGTATATCAATTCCCTAAATCCGTTTTTTAGATCAAGTTTGTCGCAGCTGTCTTGTGGGGGCAGCTGAGGTTTGTGTGCGGGCTTATGCTCAAAAGCGTATTGATGAACTTAATGCAGCAATAATCGCCTTGGAAGATTGCCTGGCACAATCCCCTGAGGGGACACTTTACTACTCCATTAGTCATGGGCGGAGCCAGTGGCAGTGTTACGTGAATGGAGTCAAGAGATTCTTGCCAATGTCGGATTAAAATAACCCCAAAAACAGAAATTATCCCCAGGCGCGGCCTGCGCACTCCCAGGCGCGGTTTAGTTATCGTAGTCTGTCAAGGGTGTCTGCAGAGAAAAAATCAAAATTGCCTTCTTTTTTCCGCGAAGTTCGAAGGATCCGGCCTTGCTGCACAAAAATCCGTGGGGCAGGGGCAGGGGGAACTTGCTGAAAAGCTCCTCGGAAATCAAGAATTCCTGGCCCAGCTTGGAGCAAAGTGCCTGGATTCGGGCCGTGGTGTTCAGCACGTCGCCATGATAGGCCATTTCGCTACCGAAGTTACCTACTTCCGTAGAAATCACCTTACCGCAGTGGGCTGCGGCCTTAAAGTCGGGGGCCACGCCATAGCGGCGCAGGAACTTGCGGCGGGTGTGGTAAAGGGCTTCCTTAAAGTCAAAGAAAAGGTCCAGCGGGCGGGCTTTTTTCTGGCAATCGCTGGTTTTCCAGGTGATGAACACGCCGTCGCCTGCGAACTGGTAGATTTCGCCGTGGTTTTCTTCGCAGCAGTTGGAGAGCAGCCTGTAGTAGTCCTTGATAAAGCAGCTGTACTTGTAGTTGCCCATCTCTTCGCAAATGGTGGTGGAGGAGCGCAGGTCGATGAACATGAAAACCAGGTCTTCTTCAATGGGGTCCTGGGTCTTGCCCATCAGGGTGTTCCAGAATACGCGCTTGCCGAACTTCTTGTGCACAGAACGGATAAAGGTGATGATGTAGCCCATGACGAAGAATGCCACGAACTGCACATGGAAGCTGGTACTCTTGAAAATCTCGAATACGCTAATAAAGCCGTCTTCGTTCACGATGCCTTCGCCGCTCTTGATCTTGAGCAGCAAAATGCAAAGGGTCAGGTTGCCGGCGATGGCGGTAACGAAGTAGAAGGAGCGGAACATCATGGCGGTCCACACGGAGCGCTGGTCCATTTCGTCCTTCAGGATCACGATGTCGTAAATACCGTGGGAAATGCCCATGAACAGAGAGAACTGCAGCATGAACAGCACAGGGAACCAGTCGATGTCGCCGGTACGGCTATAGCTCTGGAGCATGGAAAGGCCGGTGGTGGCTACAAACCAACTGAAGACGTAATAGCATACGCCCCTAAACTTACGCTCTGTCTGTCTTGAGATAGCCATACTAGTGAATAAACAGGGGCAAAGCCCAAATCATGGCTATAAGGATGATGTCCTTGTAGGAATCGTCCAAAAGCAGGGTGGATGCCAAAAAGAATATGATCGTGGACAAAGCCAAGAAAACTAGAAGCGGAAGCTTCTTCTTAAGCTTATTTTTCCAGGTTGTCTTCTCTTCGTTTTCCATATTCTTTTATATAATCTAAATTATAATCGTCAAAACTAACAAAAATATTATTTCGTTGTAATTCATGCTGGGTATTTACCTACATATCCCTTTTTGCGCCAAGGTCTGCGACTACTGCGATTTTCACGTTTTGCCGGCCCACGAGCGGCTTTTTCAGGAGTATACCGACCTGATTTGCGCAGAAATTGGCGTTTTTGAGGCAAATCACCCAGGTTTGCTGGCTACTGCCCAGACTTTGTACCTAGGCGGTGGCACCCCCTCCATATTGCCGGGGCACAATGTTCGCCAACTCTTTGACTGTCTTAGAGATAAGGGTGTCGACGTGACAAAACTCCGTGAAGTTTCCATGGAGTTCAACCCGGAATCCGTAACGGAGGAATCGGTTTACAACGCCATGGCGTGTGGGGTGAATCGTATCAGTTTAGGGCTCCAGACTTTCGATGCGGGACTGCTGAAAACCATCGGGCGCGCCCACACGGTGGAGCGCGGGCTCTCGGCGCTTGAGTTCCTTACGAAGATTGACGGTCTCCAGGTTTCGGGCGATTTGATGTTCGATTTGCCCACCCAGACTTTGGATGGGTTCCTTGCCGACGTGGACAGGCTTTCGGATTACCCCCTGAATCACATCAGCTTTTATGGCCTTACGGTGTCGACCCGGACTGTGCTGGGGCAAAAAGTTTCCAAGGGAATCCTGAAGGTGGACGAGGACCTTTACGAGGCCATGTACATGGGCGGCGTGGAGATTCTGAAGGGCAAGGGATTTGAACGTTACGAGGTTTCCAACTTCGCAAAACCTGGGTTCGAAAGCGCCCACAATCGCAATTACTGGGACCGCGGCGAATATGCGGGATTCGGCCCCGGAGCCCATAGTTACTTGGGTTCCAGGCGTTTTTACGCTCCCGAAATGTACCCCCGCTGGCGCGATTACGTAAAGGCGGGCGCGGGGGATTTTGCTGCTGCCGACACAACTGCCGGCGCGGCAGAAAACGGCCTTACCGTAGACGCCTTGACCGCCGACGACAAGCTTGCTGAACTCATCTGGCTCTCCATGCGCCAGGCCCGGGGCCTCGACCTGAACGACCTGGAAGCTCTGGGCTTGCGGCTGATGCGCAATGGATTTTCAAAGTGGATTGCTAAGGGTTTTCTTGCTGAAACTGAACGAAATGTGGGTGGCGTAAATCACAGGTTTTTGCAACTTGTAGATCGCGGTTGGATCTTTATGGACGACATCGTTACAGACCTGATGAATGCTTGCTCCAACTTGGAATAACCACCTGCGTGAAAAACCTGCGATTCCAGTCACAGATTGGGCTCCGCGAATTTTAATCCGTTAAAAAAAACATACATTTATAGCTGATATGGAGGCTTAGATGTGTGTTCGTAATTCCCATTTGGTATCGGTGCTTTCGCTCGCGTTGCTTTGGCTGGCAACGGGTGTTTTTGCACAGGCCGAAAAGTTGGATTGCGTACCTTATGTCGAAGGCAAAACCGATGGTCGTTGCATGTACTATCGCGTGTCCAATGCCGATGCTGGTTCCCCTTCTGCAGCGGTGCCAAAACTTTGTGCTACCGACGACAAGAGCATTATCGGTTGCCCGGCAGAACATCGTGTGCCTGGTGCCGAGTTTGATGTGTATGCTCCGGAGGCTGGTGCCAAGGGATTGCATATCCAGCTCAAGGAAACCGGTGCCGAATTGGAGAATGGCGAAAACGTTACTGCTGGTAGCGATGGTTACCTTTCTTTGAGGGCTTACAGCTACTATCCGATTAACAATGTCCACCTTGGCGTAAAGACTGCGGACATGACTAATCCCAACGTCATCTTCGCGCTGAACTACTACGCTCCCGAAGTCAAGTACTACGTGGACGACAAACTGGTCACGAGCGCATCGGAGTTCAATCCCAACGTAGGCGACACCATCGCCGTGACTGCAAAGCTTTTTGTTCCCGAGGGAATTGGCCCTGCATACAACAAGCAGGTTAAGGGCGGCGATGTGGATACCCTCATTAACGCTCCCTTCTATTTCGACACCCCGGGCGAATCCGAAAACCTCAAGTTCCTTGAAACCAGCGGCAAACCGCTCCTCGAAGACAAGGGCCGCATCCGCATCGACTTCGTCAAGGGCGAGACTTCCTTCCTGGTAACCGCCACAAAGGCTGTTACCGATGGTTCTCATTTTGGCTTGGAAGGTTTCCCCAACAAGGTGGACCCGACCGACGAAAAGTACGGCGAGTTCTTTGCCAGCGATCCGTTCCCTGGCGACTTGAAGTTTACGGACCGCGACCTGCCGTCTATTAAGGTGGCTGCAATCTATGACCACAACGGCGATGGCATTGGCGATAGCATCCGCATCTGGCTCGCTGGCAGCACCGCTTCTGTAACGCTGGATAGCTTTGAATACAGCTGGCCTACCGATGGCAAGTTCAAGACTTACGACGGTGGCTTCTCCGTGAATAGCGACAAGGACCTTTATACGCTGCCTGGGGTAACTACCAAACTGCAGGATCCTGAGGACGCCGAAGGTTCTGTAAGTGCTGTGGCTTGTACCTCCTTAGGCGGTAAGCGCTGCGCAACTGTCAAGAGCGATCTCAAGGATAGCATCGGCGCTGTGATTCAGTCCGTCACCCTTATTCCTGGTGACGTCGATGCCGACAAGGATACTCTGGTCATTCGCTTTAACAAGATTATCGGCACAACCTGGACCCAAGGTCAGGGCTTGTTGCACTTGACTTCTGACGCCAAGGATGCAAAGGGCAGCGCTATCGATGTCAAGGCAATCAAGACCAAAAAGAATGAGTGGACTTTCGTGGTGGCCGCAGGCAAGATCTCTGTGGGCGACTCCCTTAAGATTAACGTCAATTGCAAGTCCGACGATGGTGTAATCACCGCCGCCGACGGCGTGCCCACTGCTGCGAACAACCAGTACGTTGCCGTAGACAACTCCGGCCGAATTTACGCCAACGAAAAGAACGGCGTGTACGACCGCGATGGCGACGGCCGCATGGATAGCGTTTCTCTCGGTTTCGATTCTCCCATTACCCGCGAGAACTTGAAGAACATGGAAATCACTTTCTACTGGCTTGACTCCAAGGGCAAGGTAGTTGAAATTACTCCGGACAATGATGACCTGGTTCTTTCTGACGACGGCAGTGTTCTGGGGTACGCCTTGGATCCTGAAAAGTGGAACGTCAAGGAAATGCTCACCGACATCGATCCCAAGTACCAGAAGTCCGACAAGTACGGCTACGCAAAGATCGAGAATAAGGTGACTGTAGATGGCAAGGAATCCGTCGAGACTACCAAGCTGGAACTGCTGGACTACATGCCGCCGGTAATCTCCGGCACATTCCTCAAGCCGGAATCTTTCCAGTACATGGAAGCAGACAAGTTTACCATTTCGTTTACAGAGCCTATCGGCAAGGACGACTTTAAGCTGGACGCTTCTAGCCTTGCGTTCCTTGTGGATGGCGTGTGGAAAAATTACGATCTTGAAAATCCGGAATGGAGCAATGGTGGCCGCACGCTCACAGTGCGTTTGGCAACAGGCGTCAAATTGACCCGTCGCATGAACCCCGCCGACTCTGTTCGCTTCGATAACTTTGACTCGGGCTTCTGCGACGTATATGGCAACAATGCCTCCGACGCATCTTCTGCAGTCATGGTCATGGGTGATCCTCGTGTGATTACCGAAACTGCTTCTTATGCCGACCTGAATCTCGCCGAAGAACTCAGCACACGCGTCAAGCCCTTTACCAGCGATACCATCAAGGGCGACTTCGACTCCGAGGCTATGTCTTCGCTGGGCGTGCTCCTGGATGTTGGCTTTGCCACCATCATGAAAAAGGATACTGCAGGCGGCGCTCAACCCGACCTCAAGAAGATCGGCCTTGTTTACGAATTGAATGTGTATACGAACCTGGGTGGCTACGTAGGTGGCGCCAAGGAAACGATTACGTGCGATGATGAATATTTCTTTGACGGCAACTGCCTTGAAAATCCCGAAAAGATTTACGTCCGCTGGAACATGCGCGCTGACAATGGCCGCAAGGTTGGCGTGGGCGCCTATCTGGCAAAGTTCAAGGTCAAGGTGTTCGGCGCACAGAGTGATTTTAAAATTGAAAGAATCTACAGATGGGGTATTACGTCTACCAGACATTAAACTGTCGTAGATTTTTTCAGAGGTTAGCAATATGAAAACGATATCTAAAATTGTTTCTATCGCAACGTTGTTCATGACCGTTATTCCGGCCATGGCTGCCTTGGCTGAATACGGGGAACCGCAGAATCCGGCCAATGGTATTTGGATTCAGCAGGTTGGCGAAATCGAGCCGCAGGATCCGACCGGCGCAACCTTGTACTACACCAAGTACGAGTACGATAAGTCTGGTGACCGCGTCAAGAGCATTAGCTACACCTACAATGGTGCAGGCTTTTTGCTGATGAAGCCGTCGGACCGAAAGACTCTGTGTTACGAAAGCGATGGCGTCGCGGGTGCCGATGGTATTGTGCATCATCCCGATGGCAAGCACCTGCTGGTTGCTGGCCAGGGCAAGACTGTTTACATGGTCAAGAAGGAAACCCCCGCAGGCGGTAAGTGCCTTACGAAATCTGCAGGCCTTGTGAATCCCGGTGCCTCCAAGGGTATCTGGCATTTGATGACTGACTACAATCAGAAATTGCTGTGGGGTGCAAATATCCCGGGCGAACTTTTCCGTTTCTCCACGGATGTGGTCAAGGATGCTGCAAACAATGGCTTTTCTAACGGCTACAGAGTTACCCTTGTTGCTGATCCTTTGAAACACAAAAACGATACCACCTTGGCCACCATTATTTGGGATGACTATGGTAGGGCTTACTTTACCCGTTCTGGTTATATGGGTGGCGGTTGCGAAGGTGTTTCTTACTGTACGGCTGCCAGGAGAAAAGAAAAAAGAGCCGATGCCTATTTCGGTATTTTGACTGATACGGTGAAAACCCTTGTGACTGCAAAGAATCAGGGTACGATCGGTGGCGCTATTGGTGACTCTGTGATTACTTCTCTTACCAAGAAGGTTTTGATTGACTCCTTGGAAGGTGCTCACGGCGGTACCTACGATAAGTACTCCGGAACGATTTTCTTGTTCGGTGGCGCAAGGATTGTGCAGATTGCTCCTTACACCGACCAGGGCGTTTTTGATCCCAAGGTTGTAGCAACCATTGACCTTCGCGATTATTTCTTTAACGACAACGGCTTCTCTGGCCAGAACAAGACCGGTGGCGTTGACGGCTGGCGCCTTGACCAAGGTACTACCGATGGCTTGGGCCACTTGTTTGTTGCTTCCAATACCGGCCACATGATTTTCGTTGACTTTGCCGGTAACAGCCAAAAGCGTATTGACAACAATGTGCTCGTTCACGTGCAGTGGATCGATGCTTACCTCGACGACTTGGCACCCCTTGTAGGTGCAGGCGCAGACCTTATCAAGGGTACTGTGGGTAAGGTCGATGTTGTTTCCAGCAGCAGCACTGCAAGGAGCAGCTCCTCCATGGTGGTCCGCAGCAGTTCTTCTGCAAGGAGCAGCTCCTCCGCAAAGAGCAGTTCCAGTGTTTCTAGTTCCAGCACTAATCCCAGCAGCTCCGGCAGCGAACCTACAAGCAGCTCTAGTGCTGATCCCAAGAGCAGTTCTAGTGCTGATCCTAAGAGCAGCTCTAGCGTTGATCCCAACAGCAGTTCTAGCAATGATCCTGAAAGCAGCTCCAGCGTTG
>JAKSID010000017.1 GCA_024399035.1 Fibrobacter sp.
TGTCTTTAATTCCGATGAAGCCTGGATTTTTCATGGCGTCGGAAAAGCGGTAGCCAATCTTTGCGCCTGGCGATTTGCAGATGTGATCTGCGCAGTCTTCGCCCAGGTTTTTGCGGCTCACGTTCTCGTAGCATTTTTTGCGGTCTTGGCAGCCGAACCAGCAACATTCATTGCAGAGAAATTCCACTTTCTGTTTCTGTGCGGCGGTAAGCGGGGCGAACCTTTCCAGTTCCTTGTTTAACCTGAAATCCGGAACAACGTAACGGAATTCTTCACGGTTCAATTCTGCGACAAGCTGCGTGATGTCCGTAATCACCTTCGTGGTGGAGGATACGAAATAGAAACTCGGGTACCGTGCCCGCAAATAGTTCAGCAGCAAGTCCGAATGAACGATAACGCCGTTGCTGTTATTCTCAAACATCCTGCACAGTTCGTTGCAGCGCCTATCCGAAAGATGTTCTTCTCGCAGTAAGGAATTGCTGAAAGTAAGCCTTGCGGAAATCCCGTATTCCCTTACAAGCTCTGCTACATTTTCCGCAGGTTCTTCACCAAAGCCTACGCGGCCGCCACCCCAGACACAGTCTGCAGGTGCGCCGTAAATGGAACCGATTTCGCACCAATCGTAAAACCATTCCCGATGTTCGCGGAACAGGGGCAAAAACGCCTTGTACAAATCGTAGAACTCAAATAATCCGGGAAGATGGTAAAAAACTCTCATTTGAAAAAAAATAGAATATCTGCAGGCATCACATGGTCGCGACAAATTCAAAACACTAATCTTTGAAATTATATTTACTATGGTATGAAAAAGCGCATTTTAAAAGATCATTTTGTTGTTGCCTACGTTGCGGTGATTGCAGTCTGTTGCGTGATCTGTCTTGTTACGACTTTGAAAATTCATTCCTTGCCTGAACTTGGGTATGTAATCAATAATGACTTCTTGAAGTTGCTGGTTCAGTACAAAAATTACGAAATCATCCAGGACGCATCCGCTGTACTTGCCGTCACTTTTGGAATAGCCATTTGCATTTACATAGCCCTCAAATACAAGTTTCCAAGATTTGAAGAGAAACACAAAAAATGGAATCTGGGTTGTGCGCTCATTGTGTTTCCTGTTATAGGCTTTTTTGCCTCGATTGGCCCTAACCTGGATTTTCCCACAAGGTTAAAGGCGGAGCCTAAACTCCATAAGGAATTCGTCGTCGATAAGTATAAGTCTCATGGATCAAAAAGCGGAACCTCTTACCACTTGCTGTTTAGCAGCGGTTCCTCATTTATGGTGGGCTCAAAAAAATATAACGCCGCATTTGTCAGGCAGGAATATTATACGGTTTATCAGGGTGATATTTTGATTCAGATTTTTTCGGCTGATAGATATCGCTTGGCTGAATAAAATTGGGAATTACAATGAACGAGTTTAAGGATAAAGTAATCGTTGTGACCGGTGGTGCCCATGGCATTGGCAAGACTATCGTCAGTGAATTTGAAAAGGAAGGGGCCAAGGTTGCCTTTATTGACATTCGGGAAAATCCCTGCTTTGTAGGAGACCTTTCCAAGAAGGATGTGCTGGAAAAGTTTGCGGCCTTTGTCATTGAAAAATATGGCCGCGTTGACGTGCTGGTGAACAATGCCCTGCCCCTGATGAAAGGCATCGACGAATGCTCCTATGAGGAGTTCAGCTATGCTATGGCCGTTGGGGTGACTGCACCTTTTTACCTGGCAAAACTCTTTGCACCCCACTTTGGGGCATGCGCTTCCATCATCAACATTTCATCTTCCCGTGATCGCATGAGCCAGCCCCAGACCGAAAGTTATACGGCGGCAAAGGGCGGTATTGCAGCATTGACTCACGCGCTAGCCGTGAGCCTCGGTGGGCAAGGCGTGAGGGTGAATTCCATTTCGCCGGGCTGGATCGATACGGACTTTACAGTTTACGAAGGTCCTGACGCAACGCAACAGCCTGCAGGTCGCGTTGGAAACCCGCTGGATATCTCCAACATGGTGCTTTTCCTTGCCTCGGACAAGGCTGGCTTCATTACAGGCGAAAATATCTGCATCGATGGCGGCATGACCCGCCAAATGATCTATCATAATGACTGCGGTTGGAAACTGGAACCATAACTGACAGGTGCTTTCCGTCACGTTTTGTAAAAAACGCAAAACAAAATGTGGGAGTCTTTCGATAAATTGGCCTAAAAAAGGTATTTATACATTGGACGCTTAGGTTATATTTATAGAGACCCCGATATGCTTAATATTGACGAAATTAGCGATTATAGAGACTTATTGAAGGATTATTATGTCCAGCGAAAGCTGGATTTTCCGCTGTATTCCTATAAAATGTTGGGATCGAAATTGGGCCTGGAAACGAGCCAGGTTTATCGTGTTCTAAACAAAGAATACCATTTGCCTACCAGAAGTGTTCCTCTGGCAAAAGACCTTTTGAAGTTGAAAGGTCGTAGTGGGGAACTTTTCGAAATTCTGGTGGCAGCCTCCAAGACCAAGTCCCAAGCAAAGAAAGATAAGCTGTACAAGATGGCTCTTTCGCTGAAAGATGTGAAAATGCGTCAGCTGGATTCCAACGAGTTGTTGTTCTTGAGCAAGTGGTGGATTCCTGTAGTTCGTGTGACCATCGAAATGAACGGCGGCGAGGCAGAACCTTCAAAGCTGTTGAAAATGATTCGTCCGGCGATTTCCAGGGAACAATTGGATGAGGCCATTCGTGTTCTGAAAGAACTGAATTTGATTACGCCGCTGGCTTCTGGCCGTTATGCCATTTCCCAGGCTAATTTTACTTCTGCAGGTGCCGCCAAGGTGACTGCCATTCGCAGCTACCAGAATCAGCTTCTTGCCTTGGCTCAGGATTCCATTGTGACAGTGGACCCGAACCAGCGTAACATCTCCTCGCTGTTGGTGGGTGTAGATGATGATTGCTACGAAGATTTGAATAACATGACCCAGGAATTCCGCCGCCAGATCCAGAAGCGAGTGGAAGAAGTTCCTGAGCCTAAGAAGGCAATGCAGTTTGTTTTTGCCTTGTACCCTGTGTCAGATGTTTCTCAAGGCGGTTCTACGGAATCGGGGAGGAAACGTAAATGAAAAAAATTTTGAATTTTGCTGTGCTTTCACCTGTTTGCTGCAGCTTGCTTGCACTGATGGGATGTACTTCCGGCACTGAGACCGCTGGCGTTAGTACTGTGGAAACAGAAAACGCACTGGTAATTCAGGTGTTCGCAGGTGATGCTCCGGCGAATGGAGCTGTGGCCCGTGTTCGTTCGGCTCGATATCTTCAAAGTTCTTTTGATGAAACTTCGTCTAAGGATGATGGCGTGGTGGCGGAATATAAGGCTGATTCCAAGGGCTTTATTTCCATCACAAAGAAGGACTGTGAAAAGCTGGAAAAGATCTCTGTGGAGGTCGCAGACGAAAATCAAGGTGCCTTTGGTGTGTATGCCACTGCCAAGGGTGAAAATGTTCCTGATTCTGTATCCTTGTCCATGGAAAAGTTTGGCTCCTTGAAGGGCCATGTGGTTCTCGAGGATGGTGATACTTCTGCAGTGGTTCGCATCTATGGTACGGATCGCTTTGTGGTTACTGATTCCAAGGGCAATTTTGAAATTGAGGATTTGCCTCCTTATGATTACAGCCTGTATGTCAATGCCGAAAATACCGACGCTGAAGTGGAAGGCAAGGTGTCTGCGGCAAAGACTCAGGACGTTGGAGACATCATCCTTCGAAAGACAAAGTCCTTTGAGGAAAAGGACCTGATTTCTAGCTGGATGAAGTCCGCCATTACGGCTCGTGAGGAAGGCGAACCTGTTGTAGGCTTTATTCGCTTGAATTCAAAGAACTTTGATTTTGATGAAGCGATGGACGGCGGCGAAGATGTCCAGGTCCTGGGTGCAAATGACAAACCACTTCCCTTTGCTATTTCTTACTGGAATGACTCGCTTCAGCAAGCTGTAATCCAGGTTTTGTTGGATTCAAAGTTTGAATATGCACGCTTGGCGTGGGGTGCTGGCGCTGTTGATGAAAAATCTTCTGGTTTGACGTCTCGTGCAAAGCTGTGGGGATCTGTTCCTGCAGAAGTGACTCGCGAACAAAATATGGTTCGCCTTATGGATTTTGAATCCGGCTTCAAGAAGGCTGATGCGGCGTCTCCTGCCTCGGTGAAGGACGGATACTTTGAATATCAGGGAGACTCTGTTTCCACAACGCCGTCCCTAGAAAATATTCTTGATGGAATCGAAAAGGCTGGTGCTGATCGTGATGGTTATGCCCTGCATTGGAAGTCTAGTGCCGCTGTCGGTAGATGGTCTGATTTTGGCCAGTGGTTTAGTACTCCAGACAAACCGTGCAATATGGAAGGCGTTGATTCCGTAGAATATTTCATTCGTGGAACGGGTCGATATGCCTTTGCATTTGAAGCGGAAGATGAAACCGGATATGTGGATAAGGCTTTCTATTTCGATACTTTGAAGACTGCTAATGCTGATTCTTGGAAACGCACCGTGATTCGTCAGTCGGACTTTGCCAAGGGCACTGGTTCCTATGCCAATACCGGCTGGGATGTAATCCGCACTAGGGTGACCAACTATAATATCGACGCCTACGGTGAAGCCGAACTTTGGCTGGACGATATTAAGATTTACGGAATCAATTGGGACGATATCCATTAAATCTCAAACATCGTTATTTTATATTTTTGCCATACGAAGGAGACTTGTATGGCTGAAAATCATGTGGTTCGCATTGCTGGCGCAGCCTTGAATGGTGAAGATGTAGAAATGGAATACGCCCGTTTTGGAAACGGCGCAAAGACTTTTGTGATTATTCCTGGGTTGAGCCTTCGTAGTACAATGGCTTCGGCATCCTCCGTAGAAACAGCCTACAAGATTTTTAAAGAAGATTACACGGTTTATCTTTTTGACCGTCGTAAGAACATGCCGGATGTATATTCTGTTGCCGATATGGCCAAGGATACGTCCGCTGCAATGAAGACCCTTGGCCTTGAACATGCCGATGTTTTGGGAACGTCCCAGGGTGGCATGATTGCACAGCATATTGCCATCGAAAATCCTGAATTGGTAAACCGTCTGGTTCTGGCCTCCAGTTCCTCCAAGGCGGAACCCCTTCAGCTGGATGTCATCGGGAACTGGGCGCAGATTGCTCGTGCCGGCCGTGCCGATGATCTTGTGGGAGACTTCATCGACAACGCCTTTACCCCCGCATTTGTCCAGCGATATCGCCGCGCTCTCCTCATGATGTACAAGAACCTGACGGAAGAGGAGCTCCTCCGCTTCGCCATTACGGCTGAAGCTTGCGCAGGTATCGATACCTACGACAACTTGGATAAGATCAAGTGCCCCACCTTTGTCATCGGCGCGGGCCTTGACCATGTGGTGACCTATGAAGCCTCCGTCAAGATTGCGGAAAAGCTGAAGGCCGCCGGCACTCCCTGCGAATTCTTTACCTACGAAGAAAATGGCCACGCCGTATTCGACGAGGCCAAGGATTATAAGGATCGAATCTTGCAGTTCTTAAAACGTGCGTATTGATTTTTTGCTGATTAACCTTCGATTTCGGCCATGGTCTGCTTGATTTGATCTTTCATGTTGAGGAATACATCAACCAGAATCGGCTCAAAGTCGGAGTCTTTACCTTTTTCGATAATTTTGAAACATTCCTCAAGGGGAATGGCGTCGCGGTAACAACGTTTCTGTGAAATGGCGTCGAAAACGTCTGCAATGGCCATGATGCGGGCGGCAAGGGGAATTTCCTGTTTAGAGCGCCCTTCGGGATAGCCCTTTCCATTCCACTTTTCGTGATGGTAACGAGCGACTTCGTAAACCATTTGGCGGTAGTTATCGTCTCCTATGTGGGAGAATGTCTGCTTGATAATCTTGCCACCCTGCTCTGCGTGGCTTTTCATGATAGTGAATTCTTCGTCCGTAAGCTTGCCGGGTTTTTGCAGAATATGGTCAGGAATAGCCATCTTGCCAATGTCGTGCATAGGTGCTGCGTTGGTTAGATTATTGACGAAATCGGAATCAATGACATCCTTGTAGATACCTCGTTTGAGGAGTTCCTTGGAGAGCAATTCAACGTAGCGACTGGTGCGCTTGACGTGTCCACCTGTGCTTTCGTCTCTGTTTTCTACGAGATTAGCAAATCCAAGAACAATGTCTTGGTTTAATTCCTTGATTTTGTTTGTGCCTTTGATTTGCCTATCTAAAAGAGCGCGAGTTCGACTAGAAAGGAAGTAGAGCAGGTAACCGAAGCTGACCAGCGCCATAGTTCTTGGCAAGACGCTAAAAAGAACAAGACGCTTTAATACGAGGAAGTTTTGGTCTGGAACAAAGTTTGCGAAAAAGCCTATAAACTGACCTACGATGGAGAATATAGTCGTAATAAATAGGGTGTAGAACGTGACTTTCTTGGAAAAGTAAAAGCTAGCGATGGCGATGGGGTAGGCGTAAACTACTACGGAATGAAATGTCAGGGTGATTTCAAGATTGAGAAGAAAGATGTTGGAGATAAGAATGTAGATGAACTTTAATTTTGGATTTGCACAACCGTAGACTTTGTTCAAAACCTGAGGGAGCAAAAGCAATGCGGCGCCGGTAAGATAGGCGGTTAGCATAACCTTATTGTCAATAATGAATACATGACAAAGGTTCAAAATAAAAATGACGGAAAAAATACTTAAGGTCACGAGAAAAACGTTGGCAATGGTCTTGTTTGCCTCCGCCTCGTTTCTTCGAACAATGTAATGTTCATGAACTAACATCTAAAAATCCTCATATACCGAGGGAAATATTAGCAAAATGTGCAAAGAAACTGTAAGATTATTTTAGGGGTAGTGCGGACAAATGATTGTTATCGCAAAATTTCTGCCGGGACACATTGGGCCATGGCTTCGTATGCCTTGGCGCTTGGATGCAAATGATCGCCGGAGTCAAATCCCTGTGCGAATTTTTCTGGCTGGGCGCTGTCGCGGACAGTCTTGTCAAAGTCTACGCAACCGTCGAATTTTTCGGAACTGCGAAGCCATTGGTTGAATTCGTTTCGAATAACATCGCGGCTTTCATTGTAAGTTCGCCATCCGAAAATTGGTAGCAGTGTGCCGCTCCAAACCTTTAAGCCGAGTTTTCGTGCGTGGTTGACATAAATGTTTTCTACGCCTTCGATCAGATCGGCGGTTGTGGGCATATCGCTCCAGGGGCGGAATGGATTGATTTCGGTTCCCACCGGGTGGATGATATCGTTAATACCGTGTTGGATAATGACAGTCCTTGCCCCGGCGACATTCAGCTCGATGGGGAAGCGGGTGGCTCCCTTCAAGCCATAGGCGGCGTAGGTGATGCAATCATACTGGCGGAGAATTCTTGTGCCGCTGACGGCGCGACGGATAATGGAGACGTTGTTGAATCCTTCTCTGGCGCAGCGGAGGCTCAAGTAGTCGGGCCAATCCTGGGCGGTAATGGAATCACCGTAACAGACCAGGGCGAAGTTCTTTTCTTCAGTAAGAACGTCGATGGTGTTCAAGAAATAGAACCAGTTGGTGTTGCGGGTCAGGTCTGCTGGTAGTTCTTCGGATTTGGCGAAGTTTCCATAGCTGTACTTTCCAGAAGAAAGGGGGCCTGTAATTAAGGTGCCTGCATTCATCTGAACAAAATCTGCAAAGTAGAGGCTTACGTCAATAGTTTCTCCGGCGACAATTTCAAGGGATATTTCGTCGCTAAGAATTTCTTGTCCGGGAGGAATAACGCCAGCACTCTTTCCATCGAAGGTAATTGCCGTGGGCGTGTATGCTTCGCCCTTGTCAACCTGCTTTGCTGCGAAGGCTTCGCTAATGGTAACGGCTTCGGTTCCTGTCAGGTTGGAAAAATGAAAACGCAGCTTGTTTCCTGCAAAACACATGCGAATAGGATAACGGAGGGTAATGTCCTTGGAATAGACGGATTCCTTACGGTCGGTAATGGAGGTGGCATTGCCCCAGCAGGCTACCCATTTTGTGAATTGCATTCCGCTCATTCTTTATGCTTCCCTATTTATTCTGCGAATCCCGGGCTGGGCAAGTGCATGCCTGCCATGGTCAAGCCGTTTGCCTTGGCGTATTCCAGAATACGCTTGCGACTTTCGATGGACTTTTCCTTGTCCATGTCGTAGTTGGAGTTGAATTCCGGATGCTTGATCTGCAAAGCGTAACCGTGCATCAAGTCGCCAATGACTAGAAGTTCGTTGTAGCGGAAAACGGTGTGGCCGGGAGTGTGGCCGATGGCGTCGATAGCTTCCACGGCGTGGGGGAGGGTGTCGCCAAAGGCGAAGAGATTCAGGTTGTCCCTGTAGACTCCCAGGATGCCCTTTTGCAGGTCGTTCTTTTCCATGGCCATCCAGGCGTCATGTTCGATTTTACCCAAGTACAGGGTGGCGTTCTTGAAAACCTTGTTAAAGCCGTTTTCGCCCTTGGAAACGAGGCCGGAAATGTGGTCCACATGCAAGTGGGTCAGGTAGATCAGCTTGATGTCGTCGGGGTTCACTCCCAGTTCGTTCAGGTGGCGTCCTAGCTGACCGCCGAAATCGCCCAGGCCTGCGTCAAAGAGAACGTATTCGCCGTCTACCTTCATAAGGAAGGTGCTGACGGAAGCGGGAATGCCGTCATTCAAGCCCAAAGTTTCGTAGAGGGAGTCCGAGACACCAGCGAACAGATCCTTAGGGTTCTTCTTGTCGTCGGGATTGTCCTTAATCCAAGTGACGGTAGCGCCGGATTTCAAGGTGATGGTCTTGAAGTCGGAGGATTCTGCAACGGTCTTTGCTTCGGCAGAAGTTTCTGCAGCTAAGTTTTGCTTGGCTTGTTCGGAACCGTTGTTGCCGCATCCGAACATGGTTGCGGCAATTGCTGCGGACATGACTACGTTGAAAAGAATTTTCATAAAAAATACCTCAGTTTTACTGAGGTATAAATTAGCAACTTATGCGCAGAATCCCATGCGCCTTCCTTCATGGTCCTCCTTGCAGGCAACCTCTTTTTGAAGTTCCTTCAGGATGAGTTCCGCCGTGATTTCGTTTTTGTCCAAAAAACGAAGCTGTCCGTAGATTGCATTGAAGTCGCCGGGAGCGAGGTTGCGAATCTTGGTGGCATCTTCAGGGCACGTCACCTTGGGGAAGAACATTTTCCACACCTGGGGAATGGCCTCGGGCTTCAAGTAACCGAACTTGACCTTGAGAGCGAATCGGCGACGGGATGCCTGGTCCAGATTATCGTTGAAGTTGGTGGCGGCAATGAAAATGCCGTTGAAGTTTTCCATCTGGGTCAGGATTTCGTTAACCTGGGAAACTTCCCAGCCGCGGCTTGCGCCACGGCGGTCGCGAATCAGGCTGTCGGCTTCGTCCAAGAAGAGAATTGCTTCTTCTTCTTCGGCTTCCTGGAACATCTGGCGGATATTCTTTTCGCTTTCGCCGACGTACTTGTCCAGCAAATCGCTGCAACGCTTGATAATCAGCTTGCGGCCAAGTTCCCTGGCAATGTGGCGGGCGAATTCGGTCTTGCCGGTGCCGGGGGCGCCGTAAAGCAGAATGTTCAAAGAGTCCGGACGGCCGCCTTCTTCAAAGGTCTGCCACTGCACATTGTAATTGCGAATGACCTTGGTCAGGTGAGCCATGTCCACGTCGGTGTTCAAAACATCGATGGAATACTTGGGGGCGTGACTTTCCGTGTCGCGGTTGTTGAATTCCAATTCCAAGCCGAGGAGCTCTGCCTGGGCCTTGGTCATGCGCTGTACTACATCCTTGGGGTCGAACTTGGAACCGGACTTTTTCAGGAACTTGGCGGTACGAATGGCCTGGGTGATGCCGCCCGCGGTTACGGGAATTTCACTGGAGAACTTGACGATGTCCTTTTCGTCCAAAAGCTTTTCGGCCTTCTGGGTTTTGATGATAGACTTCCAGATGTCAATGCGCTTAGAACCATCCAGTCGGTCAAACTTCATGGAAAAGTCAAAACGGCGCAAGGTGCTTGCCTCAATGAAATCCGTGTTGTTGGAAATCCAGATGATGGGGGTGTCCAGCTTTTCAAGGAAGGTGTTAAGTTCGCCCTTTTCGCAGCCGTTCAAAACGCAGTCGGCTTCGTCCACCAAAATGATGGCGTCTTCGTTGCGGAAGGTGTAGCTTGCCAGCAAGATGCTGCTCATCTTTTCCTTAATCTTTCCGCTGAAAGGATTGTCCTTGTTGTCTCCGGAATTGTCCAGGTTGGTAAGAATCAACTTCTTGTTCAACTTCTGGGCAATAGCCTTGGAAAGTTCTGTCTTGCCCGTACCTTCGACACCGTACAGGAAAATGTTCAGGGGCGTACCCTTCTGGTGATGGGTGAGCATTTCTACCATCAGGTCGGTGTCGGGATTGTTGCCCTGCAGCTGTTCGTAGTCAATGGAGGTGCCCTTGAAAATCTGGAAGTTGCTTTCGCTGTAATTGGCACCGGAACGACCGCTCAAGTACTGGATAAGCTTGGCCAGCAAATTGAGTTCGTCATCCACAATCATCATGCGGCGAAGGGTGGCGTTGGGGGCGAGGATTTCGTCAATCTCGCTCTGGGATACGCCGTAAATAATCTGGAAAAGGGTAGCGTTGTTGTTTGTCTTGCTGCGGTTCATGCGCAAGAAATCTGCCAGGTCATCGCAAGGCTTTTCGTAAAAGAAAATCCAGGAGAAAATCAGGAACTCCAGTTCCAAATCGGTAAGGCGATAAATCTTCTGGATAGATTTGAGTCGCTGGATGTAAGGGTCCTTTTCGGTGCAGGCTTCTTCGAGGTACTTGGATGCTTCGGCAATGAACTGCTTTTGAAGCACGTTTCGAACGGCCTTGTCGTAGATGGTTTCTCGGTCAAGGTGCTGACGGACCGTGCATACGACCTGGTCCAAGTAGCCGGATTCTGCGGCGTTTTTAAGGTCCTGGCATGCATTCTTACGGTCATGGTATTCCGGCGAGGCCAATTCTTCAAGCTCGGTATTGGGTTCCGGCCTGGCTGGCTTGCTAGGCCTGGACTTATGTTCGCCCCCGTTGAGAATATCAATGTCAAAGTCGCCAAAATCAAAATCTTCGAGGGCGCTTGCAATACGGGACTTTTTGCTTTCGGTGGGGGTGATTGCGCTTTTGCCGCGTTCCTTGATAAGGGCAATTTCTTGGGTATTTTCGGCCTTAAGTACGGTTTGAACCGCGTCAAGGATGTTGGTGACGGAGTCAAAGGGCAGAATCTTGATGAATTCAGAGGGGCAGGGGTACTTGTTGTTGTTTGTGAGGAAACGAATCCAGTATTCGTAGGCTTTAAGTTCGGGGAACTTGGGCTTGAAGGCGGAAGCCTTGTTCTTTTTGTTCAACTGGCTAAGGATGTTCTTGTAATAGTTCTTGTTCATGGCAGTCTCCAAAAAATCCTCTTGTATATCGTCTCCTCTGTGCCTTTCTGTCAAAAATTTTTGAGAATTCCTTATATTGGTCTTTTTTCGCTGATTTTCGTAGATTTTGCCTTGTTCATAAATTGTATATTCTTATTGCTTTTACCGAATTACCGTCTTTTGGAGAATTCATGGATATTGGATCGTTGCATTTTCAGAACCCGGAAGCCTTTTGGCTTTTGCTTTTGGTTCCCGTTCTGATTGCCTCTTACATATACAGGAATCGTCGTCGCAAGAGTACTATTAAGTTCCCCGCATTGGCCATTGCAAAAAAGGCTGCTCCTAGTAACAGGGTTCGTTTCCGTCATATTGTGCCCGCCCTCCGCCTGGCTGCTCTGTGCTGCTTTGTGGTGGCTTTGGCCCGCCCCCAGAATGCCATGGAAGTAGAATACACTTCTACCGATGGCGTCGATATTATGCTGGCTTTGGATATTTCTGGCTCTATGGGTACCTTGGATATGCTGACCCGTGCCGAACAGGCTAAGCTTGGCGTGATGAATGCCGAACGTATGTTCAAGTCCGGTAACTATTGGAAGTACAGCCGCTTAGGTTATGCCCAGGAAGTTATTGCTGAATTTATCCAGAAGCGTCACAGCGACCGCATTGGTCTTTCTGCTTTCGGCTCCCGTTCCATGACCCAATGCCCCCTGACTTTGGACTACGGTTCTCTTCTTGAAATTCTTAAGGCTTCTGGCGACTTGGCCAGGGACTCTGTCTATGCCTCCCAGACTGCAATCGGCGACGGCCTGATGAACGCCCTGGCCCGTTTGCAAAAGTCCGAGGCAAAGTCCAAGGTAGTGGTATTGCTGACAGACGGTCGTGACAACGCAAGCCTTGTTCCGCCCATGCGCGCCGCCGAGGTTGCCCAGTCCCTGGGCGTTAAGGTTTATACCATCGGCGTTGGCAAAAAGAAGGGCAAGATCCTTTCTTTCCAGCAGAACCCGTGGACTGGCGAAATCTCCTGGGGTGAACGCGACATTACTCCCGAGGAAGGCATCGACGAAAACGTGCTGAAGGCTATTGCCCTTAAGACCGGCGGCCGCTTCTACCGCGCCGAGAACAAGGAAGAACTGGAACGCATCTATTCCGAAATTGACGAATTGGAAAAGACCGAAATCGAGACCATCGCCTATGCCCGCTACGCCGAAAAGTTCTACCCGTGGCTGCTGGTTGGCGCCCTTTTGATTCTGCTCGAACTTTTGCTGGCTAACACCCGCTTCGTGAGGATTCCGTAATGCGTTTCGCTGAACCTAGTTTCTTGTGGGGTATTCTTTCCCTTCCGCTTTTCGCGCTGCTGTTCCTGTATGCGTACCGCCGCCGTAAAAAGCTGGCTGCCCGATTTGTCTCCCTTTCCATGTTGCCCAAGTTGTCCACTTCTGTGTCTCCTTGGCGCAGACTGGCAAAGGTGCTGATCCTTTTGCTGGCTATCGCATTCCTGTTTGTGGCTTTGGCTCGCCCCCAGTGGGGCCGCAAGATGGAACATATCGAACGTAAGGGCCTGGATTTGGTCCTTTTGCAGGATATTTCCCTTTCTATGCTGGCCGAGGACATTAAGCCCAACCGCCTGACCCGTAGCCGACACGAAATTTCCGCATTCCTGGAGTCCCTTTCTGGCGACCGCGTAGGCCTGGTTGCTTTCTCCGGCGAAGCCCAGGTCATGGTTCCCCTGACCTTGGACTATGGAACTGTGCAGATGATGCTCCGCGAACTGACTCCCGGCTGGCTCATGCCCGGTACCAACCTTGAAAACGCCATCCGCAAGGGCATGTCCCTGTACCAGAACTCTAATAGTGGCGGCCAGTATGCCGTGATGATCCTTATGAGTGATGGTGAAGAACTGGAAGCCGCTGCGGTGAATGCCGCCAAGGAAGCTGCCGCCATGGGTATCCGTATTTATACCATCGGTATCGGTTCCCGCGAAGGCGTGCCTATTCCGGTTCCCTCCAAGAACGGAAGCGTTGCCTACAAGAAGGATGCCCAGGGTAATATCGTGACCACCCGCCTCGAAGACGGCACCCTCCAGGAAATCGCCAGTGTTACAGGCGGTTTGTACTTCTATGCTAGCCCGGGCGAATTCCAGCTCCAGAAGGTGCTGAACGAGATCGCCACCCTTGAAAAGAAGGAACAGGCCAGCGACCGAATGGAAAATTACCAGGACCGTTACCAGATTTTCCTGGGATTGGCTGCTTTCCTCTTTTTGCTGGAGGCTTTGATCTCCGAAAGGGGCCGTCGCCGCAAGCAGGTTGCGGGTCGTTTCAGCTAATTTTCTTACCATACCGTTTATGTTACTTCGGTCATGGTTATCAATAATTTACGAGCATTTTTGGTGTTTTTTTTCTAAAATATCTCTTGGTGTGACAAATTAGGGAGGTTTCGTCCCGAAACCTCTGAAATTTAGGGATGAGAAAGGTTCTTGTTCACCCTTTTTTACACAAAATTGGCGAAAATAACGCAAATTTTAAAGTAAATTATGGGTGGAAGTGTTTTTTTTCTAAAACGGAGACCTTATGCTCGATCTATTAGCGGTGCAATCTGGTACTGCCAACGCATCTCTTATCACCCTGGCCTACACCCTTATCCTGGCCTTTATCCTTTCTTCCGTCATCGCCTGGACATACGAAAAGACGTTCCTTGGTCTTTCTTATTCCCGAAACTTTGTGCAGGGCATCGTGCTTAGCTCTGTTGTGGCTGCCATGGTGATGTCCGCTATCGGCGACAACGTAGGCCGCGGCCTTGGTATGATGGGCGCTCTTTCTGTGGTCCGTTTCCGTACAAGCTTTAAGGATCCCCGCGACATTATGTTTATCTTCGCCTCCTTGGGCGCAGGTATCGGTTGCGGCGTTTACGCCTGGGGTGCTGCTCTCGGCGGTACCATTGCTTTCTGCCTCGTCGCTTTCCTCATCTCTCGCACTGGTCTCGGTACCAAGCACTTCTTTGACGGTATGCTTCGTTTTGCTCTGCCTAACGAATCTGAACCTCGCCAGAAGATCGAAGATGTTCTACGGAAAAGTCTAAAGACGTATATCCTAATTACAATGCGAGAGGTGGACGGCGGTGCTCGTGTGGACTGCGCCTACCAGGTTCGCCTCCGCGCTACCAAGCCTGCTGCAGAAATTCTTAAGGAATTGTCTCAGATCGAAGGCATTTCTGATATTTCCTTCATGATGCAAGACGCCACCACGGAAATGTAAAGGGAGTTTAAGATGAACAAGTTAGAAGAAGCTCTCGATACTTATTGGAACAAGCACAAGACCAACCCGGGTGTGGCTCATGCCTACAAGCACAAGCTCATCTATGCCTGGTGCCTTAGCATTCTTATCGTTGTAATCCTTGGCATTGTGTTCGCCGGTAAGGCAACTATGTTCCAGGGCATTGCCGAAGCATCTGAAACCACCATTAGCTTGCCTAGCCCCACCGAAGTGGTCAAGGTTCATGTGATGCCTGGCCAGTCCATTCATGCTGGTGACACCATTATTGAATTGAACCGCCCGGACCTGGTGCTCCGCATTTCCGAAGTAACTCGCGAACTGGACGCTATCGAAGGCCGCAGCAGCTTGTCTACTGCAGAAATCGATCAGAAGGTTGCCGAAGTCAAGTCTGACCTTGCTACCCGTAGCCTGGCTCTCAAGACCGAAATTCGTGACTTGGAAACTGAATACCAGAAGAACAAGGAACTTTCTGCAAAGCTCAAGAGCCTCAAGGGCTCCAGCGCCGAAAGCAAGGGCCCCGATGCCATGGCAATGCGCATCAAGAGCCTCAAGAACGAACTTGCCGTTTTGCAGTCCAATGCAAACGAACAGATCAAGCTTCTCCGCAGCAGTGGCCGCCTCCAGAAGAACGCCGGTGCTACCGAAGTTGAAAACTTGAAGAAGGAACTGGCCGAACTCCAGAAGCAGCAGGCAGAACTGATCCAGATCGCTAAGGAAGACTGGGTTGTGGGTTCTGTGAATGCTCGCGATGGTGAAAAGGTTTCTAGCTTCGCTCCCATCGTCACCCTGACTCACAAGTCTCCCACCTTGGTCCGTGGTTACATCCACGAACGTATGTACCAGCGCATGGACGTTGGCGAATCCGTTAAGGTTCGCACCCTGGGCGGTACCGGCAAGGCTATCAAGGGTAAGGTGGTCGGCCTCTCCAGTCGTATCGTTCCGTTCCCCAACCGTATGTGGAAGATGCCGGAAATGCCTATCTACGGCCGCGAAGTTATCATTCAGATCCCCGAAGACAATCCGTTCCTTCTGGGCGAAATGGTGACTATCTCTGAATAGTTTGAATGAAATAAGAATTTTTAGGAAGTGTTTATGAAAAAGTTTGGATTGGTAACCCTGGCGCTGTCTGCAGCCGCTTTTGCTGGCCCTCTCACATGGGAACAGCTAATCCAGTCCGTTGATAACGATCCCCGTTATCAGGCCGCTCAGCAGCGTGCTGAAATGACTTCTACTGGCCGTAATACCAAGCTTTGGGATAAGTTGGAATTGCGCTACAAGCTGGATGGTTTCAGCTTTGCTCAGCATGATTTTGAGTTGCGTATTACGCCGAAGGCCTTTGGTGAAGGCTCTGCAGACAAGGCTCATTGGGATGCCCAGGTGGCCTACCAAAAGGCTCACTTGATTGCTGACCGCGCCGTGCTTCTGTATGACCGTTACGATAAGGCTATCCACTACATTAACCGTCGTCGTATTGCCCAGCTGAACAAGGAACTGTACCAGGTCAACGCCGACCGTATCGAAGTTCTCCATCTTAAGGCCGGTTCCACTACTTTCAATCCTCAGGATTTGATTACATCCCTGGAAAAGGAAGCTACCCTCCGCGCCGACATGATGACCGACAGCACCGCTCTTCTCAATGCAGAAGCTAAGATGAAGCTGTGGGTGCCTGATTTTGATGGCGTTGAACTGGATTCCACTTGGCTCCCCTCTATGGAAGAAATTGCTGCCCAACTGGAAAACGGTTTGGAAGTCAATGCCTCTTTCCCGGCCCTTGCAATGTCCGAAGGCAAGATGAAGTCTGAAAAGGCCAAGATTCAGCAGGACGCCTCCAAGGATCGCGATTATATTTCCCATATCGGTATCGGTTATTCCCTGAAGATCGAATCCTTGATGGAAAAGTACAAGGACCTGGACTACGCTGACGTGGTCGGTACCGGTGACTATACCAATCTTGAAACTGAATGGCGTAAGAGAACTGGTTGTACTGCAGATAACATTACTTTGTGCAGTGGCATGACCTCTAGTTTCCTTGTCCCGGATAAGGATGGCCGAAAGACCGCAGACAAGTTCTTTGCAAATCTTGCATTCCGTCTGCCGTTCTTCGACAGCAACAAGGATTCCCGCCTTAAGCAGCAGGTTGCTGAACTTGATGCCGAAGGCGACTACATGAAGGACCTTCGTGATATTACTCAGAAGGTCGCCAAGCTGGTGGACGAAGTGAACTCCCTCATTGCCCAGTGGAAGGTTCTGAAGGAATTCTCCGAAAAGGTTAATGCAGGTTCTATCTTCGAACAGTTTGCAAAGAACGCGGGTTCCGATCCGCTGCTTCTCCTCCGTGCTCGTGAAAGTGCCTTGGAAAGCGACCTGAAGGCCATTAAGCTTGAAAACGATATTTACAGCGGTTACCTGGCCTTGCTGGAATATGCCGGCGTGCTCGGTGCCGAAGGCGTGCAGAACCATCTGCAGAAGGGCTTGAAATAATATGGCCGAAGCCCGCGGATTTAGCCTTCTCGAACGATTCGAGCTGAAGTACCACATTCCCGTGGAATGGGCCGACAAGATCGGCGCCTTCATTGCTCCCTATTGTGAAGAAGACTACTATTCCAAGATTACACCCGGTGGTTTCTACTGGATTACCAACCTGTACTTGGATTCTCCTAGCTGGACATTCCTGGGCTGGAAAAAGAAGCAGTTGTTGGACCGCTTTAACATGCGTATTCGTACCTACGGCGAACATCCCGCTCAAGATGGTACTTTCCACTTTGAAGTAAAACGAAAAATCAAGAGCATTTGCTATAAGAGCCGCGCCACCATCAAGGGTATCAACCCGGGTGAAGTCTGGAACATGAAACCAGAGGAATGGCCTTGCAAGGGCGAAAAGGATCGTAAGTACTTGAAGGATTTCTTGTACAAGACTTCCCTGCACAATGCTCACCCTCGTTTGCTGACCCAGTATAAGCGTCGTGCCTGGTTCGGTCTCCGCGAAGAATATTCCCGCGTGACCATCGATACAGGCATGCGTTTCCGTGAAGAAAACGGTTTCGATTATACTGTGGATCCCCATTATATGCAGTCCACCGGTATCCCCAGGTTCTTCTTGCCCGGTTGCGATGCAGTGCTGGAACTGAAGTGCCCCTGCTCCCAGGTGCCCTACTGGATGATTGATTTGATCCGATTCCTGAACTTAAAGCAGGGCGGATTCTCCAAGTTTGGTAATGCGGCTGCAGAATGGCAGCGAATTTATGAAAATCCCCGCCGTTTCAAGACCCCTTACTGGACAAAGCTTGGAACCACGCTGGAAGAAAATTTGTAATTATAGAGAAATACCCTCAAAAAGGTGCCTTATGGATATCAAAAAGATTTTGACAATTGGCGCAAGTGCAGCAATGCTTTCCATGGTTGCAGCTTGCTCTGATGAACCGGAAAACAAGAGCCCTAGCGGTCCTTCCGGTGATGTTTCTTCTTCTGCAGTAGAAACCCAGCCGGGTGCATCTTCCAGTTCCACGGGCTCCGGACTGTTGTCCAGTTCTTCCTTGTCTGATTCGGATCCCACTCAGATGGCTTGCTCCGAAATCATGTTCAATGCTGCCGACGGTTCCTCTTTGGAATGGGTGGAAGTTTATATCGCAGGTGGCAAGGGCTTGGACAAGATGACCAACTATCA
Organism: Fibrobacter sp.; assembly: GCA_024399035.1. Taxonomy (GTDB): domain Bacteria; phylum Fibrobacterota; class Fibrobacteria; order Fibrobacterales; family Fibrobacteraceae; genus Fibrobacter. The sequence goes on from JAKSID010000017.1 coordinate 18,324, forward strand.
GCTCCATTTGAGCGGTGACGTTGATTACACTTTCCCGGCAGAACCTTTGGCAAAGGGTGAGTACGTTGTTGTTACCAACGATACTACCGCCTTTAGAGCAGCTTATCCTACATTCGCCGGCCGTCTTTTCGGCAACATGACTGGCAAATTGGTCAACGAAGGTGGCTCGGTTAATGTGAAAATTGCCGGCGAAGGCGACGTAACTTGTTCCTTTAGCGGCGAACCTCCTTGGCCCAGTTTGGCCGATGGCAAGGGCCATACCCTTGTCTATACCGGCGGTATCGCAGCCCAGTCTACCTCTTGGTGCGCAAGCGCAATTTCTGGTGGTAATCCTGGTGTTGGCAATGATGCTTGCGTTGACGTGGTGAACACCGTTCGAATCAACGAAGTAAAGCCCACTACCAGTGAAGTGTCTTGGATTGAACTTTACAACTCCGGCACTACGGATGTGGATGTTTCCGGCTGGACAGTGAAGGTTAAACTCCGCAAAGATTCCATGAAAATCAATGCCGGTGCAGTTGTTCCTGCTGGCGGTTATCTGCTTTTGGATGGTGCTGCTGACTTTGATAAGGAAGTTGTCATTGCAAATAAGCAGGGTGGCGAAATTTACCTTTATGGTTCTGTCCCGGGCCAGGAATCCAGTATTTGGCTGCAGGCTGGTGAAACCGCCTGTGGTATCATTGATGTGGGTGATGGTTCTATTGCTCAGGGCCCCATGGCCACCGAAACTCCGGGTGCAAAGAATTCTCAGCTCAAGTTGGGTTCTGTTTATATTAGCGAAATCCATTATCATCCCAAGAATGATGATTCCTACTCTTACGAATTCCTTGAATTGGTCAACTTAACCGCAGCACCTTTGACTCTTTACAACACAACTGTGGCTAAGGGTTGGAAGGTCGAAGGCATTAACATTGAGTTTGCTGCCAATGATGTAATCCCAGCGAATGGTGTGATGTTGCTTGTGGCTGATACCGTATCCAATGATACTGCATTTATTCGCACTAAGCACAAGATTCCAAATACTGTTCCCATTAAGGCTTATAAAGGCAAACTGTCTAACCGCGGCGAAGCTGTGGTGGTGAAGGAACCTTATTCCAAGTCTGTTTCTACGAGTACTACAGGAGCATCTGAAACCAAGTATTTCTACACCTGGCACGATGCTACCTTGTATTCCGATGCTTGGGCAGGCTTGACTAAGGCTGATGGCGCTGGCTATAGCTTGCAGCGTAAGGATGTAACGACGATGGGTTACAGCCCAAGCGCTTGGATCGAAGCGGTACCTACTCCGGGCGTCAAGTAGATTTGAATCGCTAGATATTGAAAAGCTCCTCGAATGAGGGGCTTTTTTGTACGTACAAATTAGCGAAAATGGCGATTCTGGGGCAAATAAGCGAAATTTTTTAGCAATGTAAGTTTCTTGTAATAAAAAATGTAAAAAATGTAAGTTTTTGTTGCTCCGAAACCTTGCCTATAAAATACCTCTTTTTTTATTTTTTTAGCCATGGAAAAATTTTCTGCTTTTACCCTCGCTGCTTGTGTTTCTTTCGTATCGTCTCCGGTTTTTGCTGGCCCCATTACTTTGCAAGATGCTCTGGATATGGCGATTGCAAGTAACTCTCAGATCAAGTCTGAAAGGGCAAAGGTGGATATGGCCGAAAGCGAACAGTCCGAAGCCCTTTCTCGCTTTTTCCCGCAGTTGAGCTTGAGTGCCAGCGTTACCAAGATTAACGACCCTATTACTATTGACTTGAGTTCCTTGCAGGCCCCGCTGGCTGATATCGCCGGTGCTTCTGCGTACTCAAAGGCCTATTTGACCGCTTATAACGTCGCGTACCAGAAAGCTTATGCAACTGCTTTTGAACAGACCTACCAGCAGGCTTATAATTTGGCTTACGAAAGTGCCGTCGCCCAGATGGTGGCGGCGGGTTTGCCTCAGGAAATGGCGGAGCAACGGGCCAAAGCTGCCGTTGATGCCAAAACGGATGACATCCGCAGCGCCGTTAGTGCAAAGTCTGATGATATTTGGAGCGCCGTCGTTAATAAGAAAACGGTGAATGACATTGCCGTCCAGGCTGCTGAAGAGACTGGAACGCAGTACGGCAGTGATGCGTCCAAGGCGATCAGCGAATCCAAGGATTTCAAAATGAAGGTCCAGGATGACTTGTTTTTCAATGCCCGCCTGACCGCCATTTGGCCCATCTTTACCGGCTTCAAGCGTACCGCAGCTTACGATGCCGCCAAGTCCAATGTGACTGCCAAGAAGGCAGCCTTCAACATGGCTCAGAACACCATCTTGATGGATGTAGCTACCAAGTATTTTACCCTGCGTTTGGCCGAAGAACTTACCACCATGCGCGAAACCACCGTGAAGAACTTGGAAGAACATTTGGAACGTTCCAAAAAGTTGGAAGCCGGCGGTCAGATCAGCAAGGCAGAACGCCTCCGTGCAGAAGTTGCCTTGGCCGAAGCTGTAGACGCTCTGGAAGATTCCCATCGTGACCAGTCCATGGCTCGCTTGGCATTGGCTAGCTTGTTGCATACTGATACCAACTTGACGGCTGTGACCCCGGTGATGGCCCCGGAACAGACTCTGTCCATGGAAGAATTCAAGACCTTGGCTATTGAACGTCATCCGGGTCTGTGGCAGCTGCGTACCGAACGTAAGCGTAGCCAGAATGCTGTGAAGGCTGCCCAGGGTGATTACTACCCGATGATTGCCTTGTTCGCCTATAAGGAACTTTACACCAGGGACTTGACCATTCTGGAGCCGGAATGGGCCGTAGGTGCAAAGCTCCAGTGGGATTTGTTCAAGGGTGGCGAGACCCGTGCCAAGGTTTCTAGCGCAAAGGCTTTGGACCGTTCCTTGGCTAGCATGGAAGAAAGCACTATTGATAACATCAAGCTTTTGGTTGAAAAGCGTTGGCGCGAAAAGGAACACGCCCTCAGCCGCTTGACTAGTTTGAAGAAGACTCGCGAACTTGCTGAAGAAGCTCACCGTAGCCAGATCCTGGCATACGAAGCGGGTCTTGGTACTAGTCTTGATGTGGTTGACGCCGAATTGGCTCTGTCTCGTTTGCAGGTGGCTGATCTTAAGGGCCACTACGATGCTGTTATTGCATGGCTTGGCTTGCTGGAAGCTAGTGGTGAAGTTGTGAACGCTGGCACCATGCTTACTGCCGTTCAGCCTGTGGAAGAAAAGGCAAACGAAACTCCGGTTTCTGCACCTGTAGAAACTCCCGTTCTGCTGCCAGCTGTTCAGAACGCTGTTGTACCTGCTGATAGCGCAGCGGCTCCTGTTGAAGCTGCACCTGCTACGGACGCTGAGGCTCCCGCAGCAGTTCCTGCAGAACAGCCCGCTGTAGAAACCGCTCCGGTCGCTCCCTAAAGGATTTTAAGAGGAAAAAGTTATGAACGTTATTAAGTATATCGGAAAAGTTTTAAGTGTACTGATTATGATCGCCTTGATCGTTCTCGGTATTACCACCTTGCAGAAATTTGCTACCGAACCTCGCGAAACGTATTTGCAAGGCCAGATGGAAGCCCGCCGCGTTCTCGTTTCCGGTAAGGTTCCTGGACGTGTGGAAACCATGTACTTCCGCGAAGGTGACATGGTGGAGAAGGGTGCAATTGTTGCCTTGATCAGCAGCCCGGAAATTGAAGCAAAGAAGATGCAGGCCCGTGGTGCTCTCGGTGCCGCTCGCGCCCAGGCAAGTAAGGCCCAGAACGGCGCCCGCTCCGAAGACGTGACTGCATTGAAGGCCATGGCCGCTCGCGCCCAGGACGCAGCAAACCTGGCAAAGAATACCTATGACCGTGTCCAGAAACTTTATAACGAAGGCGTTCTCCCGCTTCAGAAGCGCGATGAAGCTGAAACCCAGATGAGAGCATCCCAGTCTGCAGCTGATGCTGCAAAGGCCCAGTACGATCAGGCTCTGGCTGGCGCCCGTTCCGAAGATAAGGCTGCTGCAAATGCTCTGGTGCTTCAGGCTAAGGGTGCCAATGCCGAAGTGGATGCCTACCTAGAAGAAACCAAGATCCGCGCTCCCATTGCTGGCGAAGTCTCTGTAAAGCTTGTTGAAGAAGGCGAAGTGGTTGGCTCCGGTATGCCGCTGGTTGCTATTACCGACCTGGACGATTCCTGGGCTGTATTCCACGTTCGCGAAGATATGCTGAAGAATATCTCCAAGGGCAAGGTCTTCATGATGTTTGTCCCGGCTCTTGATGTTCAGATTGACATGGAAGTCACCTATATCGCTTCTGTGGGTGATTATGCTACTTGGCGTAGTTCCAAGGAAAGTGGCGGCTTTGACTTGAAGTCTTTTGAAGTCCGTCTCCGTCCCACCAAGAAGATTGAAAATATCCGCCCGGGCATGAGCGTCCTGTTCCCCCTCGATCAGATCAAGTAATCTTTAGAGTTATTGGTTGACTCGTGCTAAAGTCTTTCTTTAGAACAGTTCGTAAGATGTACTTTAGCCACAATCTGGTGTTGTGGCTGGTACTTCTTGTGTTGCCTGTTGGCGTGTCCATCTTTATGCTGGAAGTATTTTCCGCAGAAATTGTTCAGCATGTTCCTATCGGAATTGTAAAACAAGACCGTTCCCAGCTGGCAGACGAATTTGAACAAGGCCTTAGAGCAAGTCCTGTTATCGAAGTGAAAACCATGTGCGCGGAATTAAGTGACTGCGAACATGCGATTATTCGCGGGGACTTGACTGCGTTTGTTGTCATACCTTATGACATGGAACGTAGGGCTCTTCGCCTAGAAACTCCTGTGGTTCCCATTTATTCCAGCGGTCAAAACTACTTGACCAATACCTTTGTTACAAAGGAGATTCGCTCGGTGTTTTCCTCCATCGGAGCGAATATATACACGAAGGCGATGGAGGATCCTGTCAAGGTTCAGCTTAAGTCTGTAGGCAATATCGAGGCCAACTATCAAGGCTTTCTTGGCTTGGGCTTGGTGACATCCATTTTCCACCTGGCATGTATTCTTGGGGCCGTGTATGTCATGAGTTTCCCTTTCCGTGATCGTCGCATTCGTGAATTCCTTGCTGCTGCTGGTGGCAATCGTGCCGTTCTCTGGGCTGCATCCTTGTTGCCTTTGATTATTTTGGAATGGTTGGCTATGGTGGGTGTCTATGCCTATGCACGTAAAGTTTTGGCTCCGATGACCCTCGATGAGTTTGTTGTGGTTTCGGCGGCTCAGCTAATCATGGTGCTTGCTTGCGTTGGCGCAGGAACTTCTTTTGTGGGAATCACCGGCAATATGCGTATGTCTTCCAGTGTGGCAGGCGTTATTGCGGGTCCGGCATTCGCTTTCGCTGGCCAGACTTTTCCGCTGATGGCTATGCCAATCGCTGTTCGCGGCTTCGCTTTTATTCTTCCCTTGACACACATTCTCAAAGTGCAGTCCTCCATGCTTCTGGGCCCAATCGGAAAAGCTCATGCCTGGGATTCTATTGAGATTCTCATTGGCATGGCAATTTTCTGGATGCTCCTGGGTGGCAGATTGATGTTCTTCCGCTGGAAGTGGGGTGCCAAGAGAGAACCGCGTATTGTTGAACTAGATAAGCTGAACGCTAGGGAGGCCTTTAAGTTTAAGGCCGAACTGGAAGCCAAGATTGCCGAAAAGAAGGCTCTCATTGTTGCCAAGAAGGCTGCAAGGGCCGAAGCCAGGGCTGCTAAGAAAGCTGCCAAGGGAGGCTAGGTATGATCGAACTTATTAAGCGTTTGTTCAAGGTTGCCTTTACCGAATGGAAGCTTTTCTATACGGACCCGGCTGCAGTGCTGCTGCTGGTGGTGGCTGGCGTTATCTACGCCTTCTACTATCCTACGCCGTACATGAAGCAGACTGTTTCCAAGGTGCCTGTGGCTGTGGTGGACTTGGACCATACGGTGATGTCCCGCCAGCTGACGGAAATGTCCCAGGCGACCCAGCAGATTGATGTTCGCTATGTTTTTGCCGATGTGGCTGAGGCGGAAGCAGCCCTTGCCCGCGAAGATATCTACGGCTTTATGGTAATTCCTCACGATATGGAAAAGGAATTACGTAATGGAGAGACTGTCACACTGAACGTGTTTACACACGGCGCCTATGTAATGCTCCATGGTAACATCGGTACGGCCTTTACCACTTGCGGGCTAACTCTTGGAGCAACCACCAAGGTGAAACGTATTGCGTTAGGCCGAAAGGTTCCTGCGGCCAAGGCGATGGCTATGCGTGATCCGGTGCCTATTAGCATAGAGACCATGTACAATAGCACCGGAAGCTATTCCAACTATGTGGTGCCCAGCGTGTTGGTGTTGGTGCTTCAGCAGACTTTGGTCATTGGCCTTTGCGTGTTGGGCGGTCCTCGCGCCCATCGCCGTTTCCGTCGCAAGTATCGCGAAACCCCGGTGGAGAATGAAAAACTGTTCTATCGCTATTTCGGCCGTTCCCTTGCGTATTTCTTCCATTATTGCACATTTATCCTGTTCTACCATTTCGTTATCTACAACATCTTCGATTTCCCTCGTCGTGGAGAGTTGCTACCTATGGTAGCTTTTGCTGTGGTGTTCCTTTTCTGCGTCATCAATTTTGCAATGGTTCTTTCTCAGGTATTCCTCCGACGCGAAACAAGTATGCAGGTTTTCTTGTTCCTGAGTATGCCTGTATTGTTCTTGGGCAACTTCAGCTGGCCTTTGTATCTGATGCCTACTTGGATGCAGGCTGTTGCCTATGCCATTCCTTCGACATTTGCAATTCCTGCATGGCTTGCTATTGAACAGCGCGGCGCCGATATCTTTGATGCGGCAGCACTTCTTTACCCCATGGCAATACAGGGTGTGTTCTATATGGTCCTTGGCCTTGTCATGACAAAAATTCGAGACAATTCAACAATTTTAAAAACTGGTGATATGTAATTGAAAAAGACTCGTAGCGAAGGCAACGAGTTTTTTTTAACCTCATGAGTTAATTCTTTGATTTCCCAAGAAGTAATAATGTTCGTCAGTCTGTGGACATTTCGTAGCGGAAAACACAACATTTTGTCCACAGGTATAAAAATTTATCTCCTTTTCTTTGGAAAGGGAGATATTTTATATCCTGTGATTTGAGGTGCTTATGGTAAAAAAAATTAGCTCCGCCCTGATTTTGGGTATTTCTGCCTTTTCCACGCTGTCCTTTGCAGATGTCTCCGTTTCTGTAGATGCTTCTGCCGGCATCAAGAAAATTTCGCCATATATTTACGGACGAAATATCGATGTGATTGGCGATGGTGTTGAGTCAGATCCGGAAAAGGCGGCAGAACTCCTTTCAAAGGAAAAGGATTTCTATAGCAAAATGCTGGAATCCGGAATGCATTTTTTGCGTGCGAATGCCGGTAACAATGCGACCCGTTACAATTGGCGCAAGAAAATGACGGTTCATCCGGACTGGTACAATAATGTTTATTCTCATGATTGGGACATTACCGCAAAGAAGGTGTTGGAGAATCTACCTGGAGTGGATGCCATGTATGCCTTCCAGCTAACAGGTTATGCCGCCAGTTCTACAGAATACAATTTCTCTGATTGGAATTTCTACGTAGAACATGATGCGTGGGCTACATCCACTTTGGATTTGGCTGGTGGCGGCGAAGTGGCCGATGACGGCAAGACCTTGGTCAAGGCTGGTGACTATAAGCTGTATAATGAAGCTTGGCCCGCCGATTCTACCGTTGGAATTATCGATCATTGGCGAGACGAACTGAATTATGATATGTCCAGATTCCAGTATTGGAGTATGGACAACGAAATGGAAATTTGGAATGGCACCCACGGGGATCTGCCCTTGGATATGGACCCGGATTTCTTGGTGGAACGTTATATTGATGTGGCTAAGAAAGCTCGCTCCAAGTGGAAGGACATTAAGTTGACTGGCCCCGTAGTGGCAAATGAATGGCAGTGGTGTACTACTGGAGCCTCTGAAGGAAAATCCGGCTTAGGCAAGGGCGAAGACCGCAATTACTGCTGGTTGGAATACTTTATTAAGCGCATTGCCGAAGAGCAGAAAAAGTCTGGCGTTCGCTTGCTAGATGTGTTTGACATGCACTGGTATCCTACGGAAAAAACTTATGCTGAACGTGTGAATTGGCATCGAGTATTCTTCGATACCACCTATAACTATTCCGGTACCAACGGCATGAAACTGGTAACGGGAAAGTGGGATAATAATCAAACCAAGGAATACGTTTTTAAACGCGTTAACGATTGGCTGAATCAATACTTCGGCGAAGGTCATGGCATTACTCTGGGCATTACCGAGACATCTATTATTGATGAAAAGGATCCTATGACAACGGCGCTGACCTATGCCTCCTGGATAGGAACCTTCATGGACAATGATGTGGAAATTTTCACTCCCTGGACATGGGGCGACGGCATGTATGAGACCGTCCATCTATTTAGCCGCTATGGCCATGAAGCCCGTGTCCAATCCACGTCCTCAAATGATTCCCTGGTTTCTGCCTACAGTTCTGTAACTCCAAAAGTGGATTCCATGACGGTTATTCTTGTGAACCGTTCTGAACTGGCTTCTCAAACAGTGAATCTTTCTATGAAGGGTTTTGATGCTATAGATGGTGAAGTTGAGGTCCTTGAACTTTCTGGCTTGACTGGCGAAACTTTTGAGTCGCATGCTGTGAATGCTCTGAAGAAAAAGTCCGCCACGGTTTCTGCAAATGGTGTCGGCTTGACACTTCCTGCCAAGTCCATCACGGCAGTGCTGCTTAAAAATTCGAATCCGAAGGACAAGCCTATTATAGATGGCATTGTCCCGGTAAAGTCGAAAAACGTTGGAAACCTGTTGCGCTACGAAAATGGATCCTGGCTTGTAGAGAATGCGTCGGGCATGGTCCGTTCTGTACGTGTGTTCAATACTCTTGGCGTTAGAATCCATAGCTATGAGGCTTTGGCTAGGGGTAGCGTGCGTCTTTCTACAGAAGGTTTGGTTTCTGGAAACTATTTGATTCTGGTTGAGACCGCAAAGGGCCTGTTTGCACAAAAAATTCTTGTTAAATAGATGAACCCCTTGTTTTTGCCGATGAACGGGTGTGCTTTGCACCCGTTTCTTTTGTACATTTAGAGTAGAAAAAGAGGTATTAGATTATGATGTTCGATCCTTTGTACATGTCTATCTTGCTTGTGACTTTGGCTTTGTCCGGAATCGTCTCCTGGATGGTGAAGTCTCGTTTTAACGCTGGCCAGAAGGTGGCTATTTCTAGCGGCCTTACCGGTGCGGATGTGGCAAAGGCAATTCTTATGGATGCGGGCATTACGGATGTGCAGGTCCTGGTGCATCACGGTTTTCTTTCTGACCATTACAATCCCTTGAATAAGACTTTGAACTTGTCCAAGGAAGTTTACTATGGTCGTAATGCTAGCGCTGCAGGTGTTGCCGCCCATGAAGTGGGGCACGCCATTCAGCATGCGCAGGGTTATTTCCCCATGTGGCTGCGTTCTGCCATTGTACCTGCTGCAAACATCGGTTCTAACATTGGCCCCTGGCTGGTTATTGCAGGTATTATCCTGATGGGTGCTGGCCGTTCTCTCGGTTACTCGCTGGCTATTGTGGGCGTTCTTCTGTTTGCTATTGCCACCTTGTTTACCTTGGTGACTGTGCCTGTGGAGTTTGACGCTTCTGCACGCGCAAAGAAGACCTTGGCCCGCTTGGACGTGGTTTCTGCTGGTCGTGAATACAATACGGTAAGCGGTGTGCTCTTTGCTGCTGGCCTTACCTACGTGGCTGCTGCTATCGGTTCTATTATGCAGTTGCTGTACTGGGCTTATCGCGCAGGGCTGCTAGGCGGTCGAAGCGACGACTAAATTGGTTACTCTGCGAAAAATCTGAATTTAAAAAGGCACCGCAACCGCGGTGCTTTTTTACGATCGAAGCTAATCCTTCTTGCCAAAACATGTCATTGCGAGCGCAGCGTGGCAATCGAAGCTAATCCTTCTTGCCGAAATTTTTAGCGCTTCGTGTCAGGTAGGCGATGTATTCGGCGTCAGTCATTTCGTTGCCTGCGAAGAAGGGACCGTCGTCTTTTTCGGGCTCTGCCGGCTTTGTAACAACGGGAGCCTCTGTAGCTGCTGTTTCGTCGGTTTCTGCAGTTGCTGTTTCTGCGGGTTCAGCTGCCGCGGGTTCGATGGTCGCAGGCTTCTCTTCCGGAACGATCGTGGGGGAGGCTACGCTTTCAGAACTGCCGCTCTGGTTGTAGAATTCCTGAGCCTTTCTCATGAACTCTGCAAATTCTTCGTCGGACATTTGCTGCGGATCCTGGGAGACTTCGCTTGCGCTTACGACTGTAGGCACGAAATCTTCATCGTCATCTGCAGCGACAGCTTCTTCTGCGACGGATTCTTCTTCTACGACTGCTTCCTCTGCGACGAAATCGTCTGCGAATTCTTGAATTTTTTCAGGTGTTGCGACGGTCTCGTTATCAACTTGTTCTGCAGGTACAGCTGTTTCTTCAACTGGAGTTGCTTCTTCTGCAGGCGCGGCTGTTTCAGTAGGAACGGCTGTAGCTTCGGCGGCGTCATCGGCCTTCATCATTTCGGCAAAGGGATTTTCCTGAACATCGGACATATCCACCTTGCCTTCCAGCATGGCGGTAAGGTCGTCTTCGGAAACATTTCGTCCATTGGTTGCCCACTGCACGGCTTCGCGCATCACGGCGGCCAAGTCGCCCACAGTCTGTTCCTGGGAACGGGCCATGGCCTGGTTGCGGATAGCTTCCACAAGGCCGCCCTTGACTTCCGGGTCCTTGGAGAAGAACACGGTCTCGCGGGCCATTTCGTCGGCGAAATCCGGATTGTTCTTTTTGCGGTAAATCCAGATGGGCCCAAACAATTCGCTCTGGCGGAAAACGATTTCGTCGGTCTTGATCATCTCGAGCATTGCCATAAAGGTAACGGCTGCAACGATGGGATGGGAATCGTTTTCCAGAAGGTCTTCGAAAAGGGCTCGGCCATTGACGCTCAAGAAGTTGTTGATGGCTTGCTGACGGTCCTGAATGGTCACGTAGTCCAATTCAATATGGTGAACCGTTTCGGAGATCTTTGTCTTTAAACTTTTTTGGTAGGCGCGGAAAAGTTGCCAGATGTTGGCGTCGGCCAAGGTGTCGTCGTCGGCCTGGGTCTTTTCCAATCGACCACGGGAATAGGTACCGAAGTTTTCCCCTTCCATTTCCTGAAGTCCGCTGGCCACCTGCTTGAATCGCTGGTATTCCAGCATTTCTTTCATGAGCTGTTCGCGGTCGGCGTTGTATTCTTCTTCCAGTTCGGGGTCACGTTCTTCTGCAGGCAGCAGTTCCTGAACCTTAAGAGCCATCAGTCGGCTTGCCATGGCGAGAAAGTCGCCAGCCTTGGAAAGGTCCATGTTGGCAGATTCGCTATAGACGTTCACCCATTCCAAAAACTGGTCTGAGATCTCTGCAATAGAAATCTGCTCCAGGGGAACTTCCTTTTTCTGGACAAGGTACACCAACAAATCCATGGGGCCATTAAAGGCTCCAATGCGGACTTCGTATTCCTCTTGTTCCAGATATTCGGTTTCCATTTACCTCAAATGTAGAAAATAGTTTATTTTTAAGAAAAAGGGGGTGCCCTGTTATGGTCCTAATTCAGTTTAATCCTTTGAAGTCCATCCGTATATTTTTGACAGTAATTTTCGTTACGGTCGTTTTTTCCTTTGCTGGTCAGATGACTGATCCGCGAGACGGGCAGACCTATAGAACCATCAAGATGGGTGGTCAGGTCTGGATGGCTGAAAATCTTCGTTTTAAGGTGGACAATAGCTATTGCTACGAAGATGATGATTGCTCAACCTATGGCCGCTACTATCGATGGAACGATGCCAAGAAAATATGCCCCGCAGGTTGGCACTTGCCCGTAAAGGGGGAAATGGATGCCCTGTTGAAAGCGGGCCCTAAGGCGCTTCAGAACGCCGATGGCTTCGCCTTGTTACAGGCGGGTTCCTTCGGTGGACAAGATGAAATTGTATACACTGCGGATCAGGCATTTCTGTGGAGCGCCACGTCCATTGAAAAATGCGGTGATAACGATGACGGCTATATCGATTGTTCTCCAACCTACGTGTTAAGAATTTCCCATTTTGGGGTCTCTGTGGTGGAAGAATACTTTGATGCGGACATTTATTACTCAGTACGTTGTGTAAAGGATTAGTATATTTTATATAGGACCTTCTGAAGAAGGGTGTTTTGGTGAAAAGGATTTGGGTATGGCTTCTAGCAAGGTAGTAGAACGTCTTTTTTCTTACGATGACTATCGTAAGTTTCTTCAGGATTATTTTGAAGAACAAAAAAATCAAAGTACGGCTTTTTCTCACCGTTTCTTTGCTGCAAAGGCTGGATTTAAAACATCCTCCTATTGCTTGAATGTGATTCGCGGCCGCTTTAAGCTAACACGTAAGTCTGCAGAAAAGATTGCCTCGGCCATAGGCTTTGGCTCACTTCAAGAGGCGTTTTTCCTGGCGCTTGTAGAATTCAACCAGGCAGAACAAATTAACAAGCGCGACGAAGCTTGGGAACAAATTCTATTGGTTAAAAGGCAGGCGGAGTTTACCCACCTTACTAACCGCGAACAGACATATTTTTCAAGATGGTATCATCCTATTGTTCGAGAACTGATTTCCAATTCTGATTGGAACGATGACTACAAGGCCTTGGCCCGAATGGTGATTCCGCATATTACCGTGAACGAAGCCCGAGATGCCGTTAAGAACTTGCTGGAGCTGGGCTTGGTCAAGTTTGAAAATGGTCGCTACGTTGAAACCTCCCTAATGGTGGATGCTTCGGACGTGTCGCCCATTGCACTGCGCCAGATTCGTCGTGACTACATCCAACACGCGCTGCGAGCTGTTGAATGTGTACCTAGGGACGAATACTATTCTGCATTTACCACTCTTGCCATGAGCGAAAAGTCCTTTAAGTATGTGGTTCAGGTGATGCGCGATGCCCGTAAGAAAATTATGGCGAAAATCGCAAACGACATGGACGTGGAACGTGTTTACGAAATGATGTTTATGACTTTCCCCATGAGTGAAAAAATTTCGAAGGATGAAAAATGAAAAACGTAATTCAAGTCCTTTTGTTTACTTTGTTTGTAACACTTCTTTTTTGCGCTTGTAGCGAAAAGGAAGTTGCAGGCGGTATTACCGATATCGATCACTCTATTACGGTTTCGGGTGTGGTGCTTGATTCCGATGGAAAGGCTGTTCCCTCGGCTAGAGTGGTTGCATATATTGACAACTCCATTTCTGTAGATGATTCTGTAGAAACCCAATCGGACAAGAACGGAAAATACCAGCTGGTACTTAAAGAACGTACAGAAAAGGATACGGTTGTTCTTTTTGCTGAACAAGGTACTCGTTGCGGCATAGCAAACCTTGGCGCCGAAGAATATCGAGACGTAAGGATTTCTTCGAGAAAGTCCTTGAAGGGCTCCATGAACGGATCCAATAGCGGTTATGTCCGTGTTAAGGGCACAACACTCAAGGCAGAAATCGCAGAAGATGGCTCCTTTGCCTTTGATGCGGTTCCTTCGGGTGAAGAAGTTATCCTTCAGTATGTGCAGGACGACAACGCGGTTGCGACCTATACCGTTTCTATTCCGGATTCCGTTGACGAAGTGGAACTGCCTGCAATGATTGAAATACTTCTTGAAATGGATGGCTCCGAACGAGTTTTCGATAATGATTCTACCGCCGCCGAGAATGTAACTTACGTAGATGGAATCAATGGTAAGGCAATATCGCTTGCTCCGGGCCAGTTTATTGAAATTGATTCCATGGGTCTTACCGATGGAGACTTTACTATTTCTCTTTGGACGAAGTGGGAAGGTACCAACGGTAATCACCAAATTCTAGTATCCCAGCGTAGCTACTGGAGCGATAGCACTTCTAAATTCCAATGGCATTACGAAGCTGTATACGGAAACTTTACGGTGATGAAAAGTGCTCCGGTCAAGCCCGATGACATTGTCTTTGGCGATTCCTCCATTGTTCCTGTTGGAGAATGGAGTTTCTTGACGCTGGTTTCGGAAAACCACAATGTCACTATGTATGTCAATGGAAAACAGGTAGGGGAGACTAGTCTCTTTGAAGCAAACAAGTTGGATGTGTATGTGCCTTTCCGTATTGGTGGCAATGAAGTTGACGCAGAAACCTGGAATGGCTTGATTGATGAAGTTCGAATAGAAAGCGTGGCCCGAAACCAAAAATGGATCAAGGAAATGTGGCAACGTGCAAAAAATTAACGTTACTAACACATTTCAAACACACTTATACAACATGGAATAATCCAAACCATTGGTGATTTTAAATTGCCAATGTACCTTTGACTTCGGAGTGACGCCATTTGGCGTTCCTTTGAAATGGGATTTGGATTATGAAAAAATACGTACTTGGCGCAACCCTTGTTGTATGCGCTATATCTTTCGCCGCCAATGGCGATGCCTATACTTGGCCGACTTATCGTTCTGACCTGGATTACGATACAAGATCAAATCTAGGTGAAATCAAACCGCCAACCAAGTTTAATGAAAACTGTTCCGGCGTTACCGGCAGAAAGGCTGGTAAGTGGTGGGCTCTCTATTGGGGAAAGGATCGCGACGCTAGAATCACGGATGTGACCATTGATAGCATCCTGAAAAAGTACGATACGGATTTTACGTATCTCTACGATACCTTGGGTTGGGCTCCTGATGCACAGGCTCAGAAAGGCCAGTATAGTGCTGTCTATTACTATGGTTCTGGAACATGCGCTGGTGGCGCTAAGACGGATACTACGGGAGGCTGGCAAACAGTGGTTGCCGGCTATACGGCTGTGGCTGCATCTTTTTATCCTCTTTACAGCTTTAATACCAGCTGCCCCTACCGTGATCGTGTTTCTCAAATGGATGCTATGATTCACGAGGGAATCCATTCCATGACGAATGGCTATCCTGGTGCAAAACAGGCCCACTGGTTTCAGGAAGCGGGTAACACTTGGATTCAGCAGGATATGTTCTCCCACCGCGAAGGAGTCTATAGCGGCATGGGCTTCCTGAATGCGGCTACGGTGATAGCTCCTTTTATGCCTATCGAATGCTATTCAGGTTGGCTTGTGGATGGAACCTTTGGTGGTCCCGGTGCGCAGGGTGTTACCGGCAAGAACCAGCGTTATCTCTTAGGTGGCGCTCAGTATAGCAATATCTTCCCTACATTCCTGGGAACATGGCTAGGCACGGGCTCTGTCCGCTGGATTTATGGCAATGCCTATGGTAAAACAACCTATTTGCTGGAAACTTACGCCTTGGACAAGGGGCTTGGTGCTGCAGCAACCCGTAGGCTTATTACGGAATTCCGTGCAAGAATGGCCTTGTTGGATATGAAAAAATGGTCCAACGAAATCAAGAATCTCTTGAATAACAATTTCGGTGGAACGAGCTATGAAGAACAGTATTACTGGGATAACGGCCAGTACAGAAATACCTGGAAGATGACCCCCTACCAGCCAGTTACTGTCAGTGATGGTTATCTGATTCCTGACGAAGCCACAACTCCGGGCTGGTCCGGCTCTAACGTAGTGCCCCTGAAGGTGTCTTCTGGTGCAAAACAGGTGAAGGTTTCCTTCTACAATGTTGGCGGCAATTCCAATAACACCAACATGAATTACCTCCTTTGCTATCGAGCAACCGATGGAACTCCTGTTTATAGTGAACCTATTACCGGCGAAGGCTCTGTAACTTTGCGCTTGGATAAGACCCCTTCTACAACTAATGGCTCTCAGATGGTATTTGCCGTGGTGGTCAATACGGATTATCAGTATTCTGGTAACGAAAACATTCGTACGAAACATTTTAACTACAAGCTTAAACTTGAAGAGGGCCTTGCTGGCGCTGGCGATGCCAGCGTAAAGTACTACAACAATTTTGTTCTGGACTATAAGTGGTCGGAGATTACAGACAATATTACCCCTGTTACCCCAGGTTCTTCTAGCAGTAAAGTGCAAAGCAGTTCTAGTGTTATGCCCAACAGTTCATCCAGCATTGTATCCAATAGCTCCTCCAGCGTCGCATCGAGTAGCTCTATCAATGTGAAGGTGGATACGGTTAAATATGAACTTTCTGCAACGGTCCAGATTAGCGAAGATTATGGAACCTCCGTGGTTGATTTTGATGTCCAGAAGGTTGCGACAAACCTAGGCCTTGCTGCAGCAGACTTGGGCTCGGCGACATTCTTCGCTGTTGATGCGGATGGCTCCTTGAATACCAATTCTACAGCGAATGCTCCTGGCCACTGGTTTGGTAAAAATGGTGAAGTCGTGAGCTGGGGTGAAAATGCCTACGTATTTGCAGAATGGAATTTGAATGCTGGCAAGATTTCATTGGGTCACTATCCCAACCGAGTTTCTGCAGGTGATACGTATACCTTTGCACAGGGTTTGAGAAATGGCAGCAAGATGGTCGTTTTCAAGATTGTTGTGAATATTGCCAATGATGCCGATGCGGAAGAACCCAAGGATCCTTCAGATGGTTCCATGTCTGTTGCTTTCACAGGAAATGCTCCTGCAAGAAACATGTCTCTGAAGAATCGTCGTGGAGTTCTTGAAATTCATTATACCATCAAACAGCAGGACAATGTGAAGATTAGTCTGTATTCAGGTTTCGGCGGTTTGCTTTACCAAAATATTTCAGCAAAGTCTGCAGGCAATCATGTGGAATACCTGGACCTGAATAGGGCTGGACTCCCACAGGGCACCTACATTGTGAAGGTGTCCACAGGTTCTTACCGCGAAATTCGTAGCATTACCATGGTGAAGTAAGCTAGGTTTACATTTCCATCAAAAAATCCCCAATAAAAAATGCCGGACTCCAAGGAGTTCGGCATTTTTATTAAGCGTAAAAAATACTACTCGACGGTCACGCTCTTTGCAAGATTGCGGGGCTGGTCCACGTCGTTGCCGCGAAGCACTGCGATGTGGTAGGCCAGCAACTGCAACGGAATGCAGGTGAGGATCGGCATCAACATACTCAAGGTCTTGGGAACCTTGATCAGGTGGTCTGCAATTTCGTCCAGCGGGTGGCAGTCCTCGGTTGTGATAGCGATAACCTTGCCGCCTCGGGCCTTGATTTCGCGGACGTTGCTGATAACCTTGTCAAAAAGGGCGTCCTTCGGGGCAATCACCACTACCGGCATGTTTTCGTCGATAAGGGCGATGGGACCGTGCTTCATTTCTGCAGCAGGGTAGCCCTCGGCGTGGATGTAGCTGATTTCCTTCAGTTTCAGGGCGCCTTCCATGGCCACGGGGTAGTTGTAATGGCGGCCCAGGTACAGGAAGTTTCCTGCCTTTACGTACTGATGTGCGATGCCTGCAATCTGGTCGGAAAGCTTGAGGGTCTTTTCCACAAGTTCCGGCAATTCCTGCATAGACTTCACAATGTCTGCACCGCTTTCGAAACTCAAACGACGTTGGCGGCCCAACAGCAATGCGATCATGGCAAGGACGGTCACCTGGGAGGTGAATGCCTTGGTAGATGCCACGCCGATTTCAGGACCTGCGTGGAGGTAGACGCCGCCGTCGCTTGTACGTGCAATGGTAGAACCTACGCCGTTACAAATGGCGAGAGCTGTTGCGCCCTTCTGCTGGGCTTCCTTCAAGGCGGCCAAGGTGTCTGCGGTTTCGCCAGACTGTGAAATTGCCAGCACCAAGGTGCCCGGCTTAATAATGGGATTGCGGTAACGGAATTCGGAGGCGTATTCCACTTCTACAGGAACACCAGCCAAATCTTCGATCATGTATTCGCCTACCATGGCGGCGTAGTAGCTGGTTCCGCAGGCAGTGATGATGATTCGGTTGATGTTGCGCAGTTCCTTGATGTTGGTGTCAAGGCCGGCGAGCTTTGCGTTACCTTCGGCAGCCAAAAGGCGACCGCGCATGGTGTTGCGCAGCACTTCGGGCTGTTCAAAAATTTCCTTAAGCATAAAGTGGGCGAAACCACCCTTTGCAATGGAGTCGGCATCGAATTCCACATCCTGGACTTCGTGCTGTACCGGCTGGCTCAAGGTGTTCAGCAAGTTGTAATTGCCGTCCTTGATTTCCACTACGTCGTTGTCGTCCAGGTAGACTACTTTCTGAGTGTGGCTGATGATTGCAGAAACGTCACTTGCCAGATAGAATTCGTTCTGACCGATGCCGAGAATCAGGGGACTGCCGCGACGAGCGCCAATAAGGGTGCCAGGACGGTCCTTGCAAATTACAGCCAAGCCGAAAGTACCTTCGATCAGTGAAATAGCCTTGAGAACAGCGTCCTTCAGGTTGCCTTTGTAGAACTTTGCAATAAGGTGTGCCACGACTTCGGTGTCGGTTTCGGACTTGAATTCCACACCGTCGGCCTGGAGTTTCTTTTTCAGGCTAGCGTAGTTTTCGATAATGCCGTTATGAACGATGGAAATGTTTCCATCGAAGCTCATGTGGGGGTGTGCGTTCTGTTCGGTGGGGGCGCCGTGGGTTGCCCAGCGGGTGTGGGCAATGCCGATATTGCTGGTAACGGTATCCTTTTTCAGTTTTTCTTCGAGAGCGCTGATTTTACCGGATGCGCGCACGGTATGGATGCTGCCGTCCTGGATAACTGCAATGCCCGAGCTGTCGTAGCCGCGGTATTCCAGCTTTTTAAGACCACCAATCAACACAGGAAGGGCTTCACTTTGCCCAACATAAGCGACAATTCCGCACATATAAGTTCCTTTATTAACGATATGCAATATATGAAAAACTTTGAGTAAAAAAGATTTACAAATTGTCTTTTGGCGTAAGTTTTTGTTATTTTTCAAAGCGTCTTAAAAAAAGAGGATAAAATGAATAAAAAATTGATTATTGTTGCAGGTGCTCTTGCTCTTGCCATGACTGGTTGCGATCAGCTTTGCCAGGGTTCTTCTGCCGCTAAGAAGACTTCTCTCGTTACTGAAAAGGATAAGTATAGCTACGCTCTCGGTGCTCACTTTGGTAACCAGGCACACTTCCAGCTCGTTACTCGTGACTCCATCGACCTGGACATCGACGTGTTTATTCAGGCTTTCAAGGAACGCTACAACGAAGATTCCGCAGCATTCCTGATGAACGACTCCGTTATTTTCCAGACCTTGACCGACCTCTCTCAGAAGCGTCAGGCTGAAAAGCTTGCTAAGGACAGCATCGCTGCTGCCAACAACAAGGCCGCTGGTGAAGCATTCCTCGCTAAGAACAAGACCGCCGAAGGCGTTGTTACCACCGCTTCTGGTCTTCAGTACAAGGTAATCACCGAAGGTACTGGTGCTACTCCGGAAGAAGGCCATATCGTTAAGGTTCATTACACCGGTACTCTCCTGGACGGCACCAAGTTCGATAGCTCTGTCGATCGTGGCCAGCCTCTGGAATTCCCCATTAACGCTGTGATTCCGGGTTGGACCGAAATGCTCAAGCTCATGAAGGTTGGCGAAAAGGTCACCGCATGGATCCCCAGTGACTTGGCTTATGGTCCTCAGGGCCGTCCCCAGATTCCGGGCAACAGCACTCTCGTGTTCGAAATGGAATTGATCGATACTCACGCTGTTGAAGCTCCTGCTGCAGAACCTGCTAAGGCAGAACCTGCTAAGGCTGAAGCAAAGCCGGCTGCTAAGCCCGCTGCAAAGAAGTCTGCTCCCAAGGCTGAAGCTAAGCCTGCCGCAGCACCTGCTGCTGCCGCTCCGGCTGCTGCACCTGCCGCAGCTCCCGCAGCACCGTAGTAATCTCTTAGCGAAATTGCGTTTTCAAAAGGATTCTCTGGCGATGGCCAGGGAATCTTTTTTTATTTTGCATTAAAATTTAGTCTGTATGGGGTTTTTGTCCCGTTTTAATATTGAGGATTTCGTGTTCCGTTTAATTCTTGCGTCTGTTGCACTTGCCGTTGGCCTTATGGGCTGTAACGAAGAAGAAAAAATTCAGTCCCTAAAGAACGAAGGGGATGCACTCCGAGCGAAGATCGATTCCTTATCTGCCGAAATAGAAAAGGCTCAGCAGTTCCCGGAAAATTGGACCATCGAAAACGACACCGTACGTGCTGGCGATGGTTTGTTCCAAGTGCTCCTACGCATGAAAATCAATGAAAAGGAACGCGGCAAGATTGTGCTTGGCATGCAGGATAGCGTGGACCTGGTGAAGCTCCGCGTAGGTCAGGTGTTCTTTGCCGCCTTGGATACCGAAGGCAGCGTTCAGCGTTTCCGCTATGCACCTAACCCTGCGACCATCCATATGATGAGCAAGACAGATACGGGCTACGTCTATAGCCGTATCGAAAAGCCTGTCTCCCGCCGTATCTCCGTATTTGAAGGTGCCCTTACAGAAGGTAGCACCTTGGACGGAACCTTGCGCCGCGTAGGCATCCCTGGCCGCATGGTGGGCATTGTGAGCGGCGTGCTGCAGTGCAAGGTGGCTTTCCCTCTGGCCCGCGCTGGAGATAAGTTCCGCATCCTTCTTGAAGAAACTTTCTACCAGGATTCTGTCTGGATCAGCGGAAAGGTCCTTTATGCTGAATTTGATGGCCGCGTTGTTGGTCATCACGAGGCATTCCGCTATGACGATGGCGACCCCAAGAGTTCCTTTAATGCTCACTACACGGAGTCCGGCGACGCCTTGATTTTTGACGGTTTGCGTTACCCCTTGGACCGCTTACACATTACCAGCCCCTTTGGCTCCCGAATTCACCCCATTACCGGTCAGCGTAAGGCTCATCATGGTATTGACTACGGTGGCAATCCGGTGGGCACTCCTGTATATGCTGTGGCCGAAGGTAACGTGACTGTTTCTGGCTTTGACCAGTATAGCGGTAATAAGATTGCAATCCGCCATCGCGACAACTCCGAAAGCTGGTACATGCACTTGTCTACCCGTGGCGTTGCCGTGGGTGCTCATGTGTCTGCCCGTCAGGTCATTGGCCGCGTGGGCAACACGGGCCGTAGCACCGGTCCCCATCTTCACTTGGGCTTTAAAAACGAAAAGGGCGCCTGGATCAATCCTGCAAGCAAGACTATGATCGCGGCACCCAAGCTGACTGGTGAACGTTTGGCTCGCCTCAAGAGGGAAGTTGCAGAAATCCGCAAGCAGATTGAGTTGACTCTCGCAGCTCCCGCGGTCAAGGCCAACGATACGACGGACGTGATGGTCCGTATGCGTACCTTGGACTAATCATATTTCTTGATTTTGTAAGCTCCGCTCATTTGATTCAACAAGTCCTTTTTGGTCTTGGGGAATCCTACGCTAGCCTGAGCCTTTGCCTTTGCAAAGTGACCCGTATCCTTGGAGCCGTAGCCCGCAGTACGTTCTTCTTTCTTGCCGTTAACGGCGTTCTTTGCAATTTCAAGAGCCTTTTCCATCTGGTCGTCTTCGTCGATAATCTCGTAGTCCGGAGCAATGCCGTACTTATGGTAGATCTCGCCGTTCTTGTCCATAGATTCCAGACCAGTGATTAAAGCCAAACCGTTTGCGACGTAGCTAGTCTGAATAACGTACTGGCCGATGCCCTTGCCGTAGGAGTTTTGGCCCACCACAGGAGACTTCTTGTTGACGGTCACTGCAGACAACATCACTTCGGCGCAGCTTGCGGAATTCTCGTTAGCCAGGAATACGTAGTAGAGATCCTTACCGATACCGTCTTTTTCGGCGGTGTAGGGGATGGTGTCAAGTTTCTGGAAGTAGGTCTTGTTGCTACCGTAGCCACTGGAGTCAACGTCGGTTTCGATATCGATAATGACGGTGTCGCCTTTGCTCAGCAATTCTGCGGACATTTTGTTGCAGTGGTCTACGTCGCCACCCGGATTGTCGCGAAGGTCGATAATGGCCGCCTTGTAGTTGTCCTTGATCTTTTTCAAGGCCTTTACGAATTCGCCATAGGAACCGTCTACGGAACTTGTGGTGGGAGTGAATTCGGTAATTTGAATGACGGGAATGGAATCATTGAAAGTCAAGTACACCGTGGGAGCGTTGTATTCGTCCAGCTTGACAATGATGGTCTTGGTCTCGTCTCCGCGGAGAACTTCCAGGGTGTCTCGGTCGCCCTTTTCGCCCTTGGTTTCGGCTTCGAAAGCCTTTACGCTAGATATGTTGATGCCGTTAACGGTAAGCACTGTGTCGCCTTCCATAAGGCCGTACACTTCCGCGGGGCCGTTTTCGTAAACCTGGTTAATGACAACCTTGGTTTTTCCATCGACTTGAACTTCTATGACGTCGGTACCCAAGCCAACCAAAGCTTCGGTTTCGCTCAGCATGCTCAAAATGTACTGGGCGTAGCTAGGGTCAAAGTAGCGGGTGAACGGGTCGGACATGTCACCGTACATGTTGCAGACTTTTGCATAACGGTCTATGCAGTAACTCTTGGGGTTGAAATCAGTGTTGTTTGATTTTACGTAAACTTCAAAGTCTTCCAGTTCGTCATTTCGATGGCCGTAAATGTAATACAGGTCCAGAAGGTCGTAATTGTACGAAAGTTCTTTGTACTCAAGGGAGTTTTTGTTGATGCTGCTGCTACTATAGGAGCCACTGCTGTAGTAGTAGCCGTTGCTATTGGAACTGATGCCTGCATTGGGATTGAAAATCGGTTCTGTACCCGATTCTGAACAACCGGTGAATGCTGCAGCGAGAGCAATAACTCCACCCGCGCACAAAACGTTTTTTAAATGATTCATTTTTTCTCCTTATTACCCGTTGGATTATTTTCCTTCGATGAAAGCTCCACCAAAAGAGTTTCCACCACGTTTTAAAGTAACAAATTCACTTTGTTTAGATGTACTCTTTTTCAATGCGGTTGCTTCACCGTAAAGATATTTTGCTCCGCTAACGCCGCAAGCGATGGTTGCCTTTCCTTCGCAGGCATAGTCTGGAACAACGCCCTTTTTATGGTAGGAATTGCCCTTTGGCGTTAAAAATTCCAGGTTTGTGATGATTGCCATGCCATTGTCAACGGTTGTCCAGGTGGTCTGGCCAATACCCTTGCCATAGGTTGTGGTGCCGATAACGGGAATGTCTGCGCCTTCGGAAACGGCGGCTGCGAAAATTTCTGCACAGCTTGCGCTGTTGCCGTTTACCAGCAAAACGAAATTGTTGTTTTCACCAGAATCGCCTGCTTTCGCGTAAACAGTCTTGGAATGCCAGGAACTTGTTCCTGCTCCATCAAAGGCTCTCCAGGTTCGGGTAGAAATTGGACCGCTAGAAATGAAAAGGTCTGCCATGGGTATGCAGTGGTTTACGTGTCCACCGGGATTGTTCATAAGGTTCAATACGCGAACGTTTGTTTCATCTTTCGTGGAGTCCAGGTAGGCTTTCATTTCTCCGTAGGTTCCTTCTGTCCTATTAACAGTAGTTTGTTTGAAACCTGTGATGGAAATGACTGTAATGCCGCTGACGGTGTCCAGGAAGATCGTGGGTGCGTAGACATCGGTCTTGACCAGGGTGTCGCGAATAGTGTCTTGTGCGAAGATGATGGTGTAGGCAATTTCCTTGTTGTATGTCAGAATAGAATCGTAGGTGGCATAGACGGAATAGCCGGAGGGGTCCGTGGGGGAGAGTGCCAGGTCTACGCCGTTGACTTCAATGATGTTTCCGTAGCGGGGAAGGTCGGCTTCGGCGGCGGGGCTTTTCTCGTAGACTCGGTAGATGAACAGCGGGTGGTTCCCGTTAGTACTTAAGGTGGCAGTGCTGGTGTCCAGAAAGTATTCCATGCCCACATCGCCCTGAACAATGCTAGTGTTCATGGATATGCTGGCTTGTTCGCTCTTGCTAGGAGGAACGTACCTGGTGTATGGGTCCGACAAGGCCTTGTAAAGCCCTTCCACTTTGTCGCCGTCGGCATCGATGGTGTCCAGTTCGCTTTCGTAGAGGTAGGTTTTCTTTAAGAGCCAGTAGTTGTACTGGTACTCCGAGGGTGTCGGTGTGCTCTCCACAGGGTGGAAAAAGTCGCTGCATCCAAAGAGCAAAAAGGCGACGAAGAATATCGCCGCCGTTAATGCCAGTCTGTTGCAAAACTTACTGATCAATCTTCAAGCCCTTCTTGTCGAGCAGCACGCGAGGTACGCCGCCTTCCATGGGGTTTTCGATAACGGAGATTGTTTCCAACTTGTCGCATTCTGCAAGGCTTTCGGGGAGGGTGGCCAGCTGGTTTGCGTCCAGGACCAGTTCCTTGAGGTTCTTCAGTTCGCCGAATTCGGAGGGGATGGCGCCCAGGCTGTTGCCGGAGACCATAAGGACTTCCAGGCTTTCCAGGTGTCCCAGTGCAGAGGGAATGCTGGTCAGGTCATTGTTGTCCAGGTAAAGTTTCTTGAGTTTCTTGAGCTTGCCCAGGGTGGCGGGGATTTCGGACAGCATGTTGTCGTGGAGGGACAACTTGGTGACGTTCGCCCACTTGCCAACTTCGTTGGTCAGGTCCAGGAGCTGGTTCTTGGCGATGTTCACAGTCTGGAGGTTCTTCAAGTTGCCCACGGAGTCCGGAAGCTCGGACAGACTGTTGTATCCCAGGTACAGGTGTTCGAGCTTGGTGAGCTCGCCGATGGTCTCGGGCAGGTCCATCAGGTCGTTTTCGCTGACGGAAAGCTTTTTAAGGTTCTTCAGGTTGCCGATATCGTCCGGAAGCTCCACCAGGAGGTTTCGGTCCAGGATCAGTTCTTCGAGAGAATCCAGTTCGAAAAGCTCCGGCGGAAGAAGACGGAGGTTTTTCTGGGACAGGTCTAGCGAGGTGGCCTTTTCGGCCTTGGCCTTGGCGATAACATCTAGCAAATTCATATAAGAAACTCCTATGCCGTAAATCATAGCATTTTTAGTGCGTAAAGAGTAACTGGACCGCTAAAAAACGTAAAATGAGTGAAATTTTATACATTTGTGCAGTCAAAATGTCATTTTTTTACAAAAAAATTAAAAAAGATTAGCATTTTGTAATCAAACGTGAGGTTTTGAAACTATTTTTATAGTATATAATATAAATGTATTAGGTGGGAGTCGGGTCTGACTCCCGGCTTGTACCTTTATCAGACCGAGGAAAAAATGGAATTAACGAAATCGCAGGAACGCCGTCTAGCTTTTGTCGCTAGTCTTTTGAGTCTCAACCCCAATGATCCTACAGATCGAATTAAGGCGCTCAGACACTTAAATTTGGACGAAAATGGCTGTTTCCATGGATTCCAGTACTCCCAGGGCTTTATGGAATTCTTCATCTTCCTGGATGAAGATACCCCGCTGGAAAAGGTTGTCCAGCACTTGAATTCCGACTTGAAGCAGCTCCAGATTGCAGTTTTCCGCACTAGCGATCCTACCAATCCGTTCTTTATGTCTCTCCGCGAAGAGGCTGATCCTTGGGCTGTTAACAAGATTTCCGACGATTCTGAAGAAGAAGATGACGACGCACCTGCTAGCCGTCCTTACATGGAAACTCTCGAAATCACCGTGCTCCGCACCCGCGCTAGCCGTGATTTGACCGACTCTGAACTGGAACGTACCCTCAAGGATATGCGCCGTAAGCTCAATCTCTGGAAGGCCGAAGTCAAGGCTAAGCTGGAAATTGTTGCTGAACACGACGACTTGACCCGCGATTTCCGTTCCGCAGACGACAAACTTGAAATTGTGATGGAGTCCGAACCCCTCCATATGACCAGCGATCACGGCGAACTCTTCCTCGGTTTCTGCCCGATTCGCACCATTTTTGACTACCACGTTAACCTGGGTAAGCGTCTGAAGACCAAGCACAACATGGCTATCGTCTCCAGCAACATTCGAACTTACCTCGGCAACCTCACTCATACCAACGCTGCTCTTATCGACGCCTTCCAGACCATGGAACGCAACGACGACCAGAACGTGAACGTGGAAGACTTCCCGTTCCTGCACAACGGTATGACCCTTACCGGCGATGACCTGCGCTTGAAGGATCGCGACGGCAAGAAGGTTCTCTTTATTGAACGCCCCAAGATCATTAACGGTGCTCAGTCCCTGTTCACCTACGAACAGTACGCCAAGAAGAGCAAGAAGCCGGTGAACCCCTACGTTCTCGTGAAGGTTGTGGTGCCGTACCCCGGTGCAGACAGCTTCCTGAACCAGGTGACCATGGCTAACAACCGCCAGAACCCGGTATTCAGCTACCACCTGCGCGCTGCAGACGATCTGCAGTTCTTCATCTGGCAGCGTTACCAGGAAGAAGGCTTTACCTATGTCTATAAGGATGGCGTCCGCCTGAAGGCTCGTACCCGTAAGCTGGAAGTCCGTATGCGTCCGGAACTTGCAAAGACCCTGTTCATGATGGATGGCAAGCTTTCTGAATGCCGTTCTTCTGATTGCATCTTCGACAAGGAAACCCTTTACCAGCGTTGCTTCGGCGCCTTCGTCCGCGTGGCTCCCGAAAAGGAACGCGATTTCGTCCGCAAGACCATCGCCTTCACCAAGGCCTGGCAGCTCCTTTCTCGCCTCCCCATCAAGATCCGTAAGGTTACCCCGGGTAAGGGCGTGTCCATCGAAGCTAACGACGATAATCCGCTGACCCGCATCACCTGGAATGGCCGTCTCGAAGACAAGTTCATCTTCCGCAGCGCCGTCAAGGACCTGGTTGTGGCTCTCGCCCTCAAGCACTGGCTCATCTACGGTGATCCGATCCAGGACTTCGAATGGTTGGTTGAAAACGAACTGAACTTCAACGAATCCATCTTGAAGTACGCTTCCAAGATCTACACCGAAGACCTGAAGGGTATCCTCATCAGCGAATTCAAGGATAACTCCAACTACTACGACACCATCACCACCATCGACAAGGATAGCGGTGAATCTGTGGAACGTCGCTTGTGGAAGGGCTTCGCCAACACTGCTACCTACGAAAAGATGCTTGACCTTCTGTGCAAGAAGAACAAGCAGTGGGAAAAGTGCCGCGAAGGTATTGAAGCCTTTATCTAAGCTTCAAAATCCCGGTTTTAAAAGTCCTCGACGAAGAGTCGGGGGCTTTTTTTTATGCATTTTTGGGGGATTCTCTTTAAAATATTGTCACATCTTACTTATATGTGGGGGAGCTTGCAATAATTGTTGACCGCTTTTGCTGCAATTTTTATCTTTGGCTACGAAAATATTACAAAAGAAGGAGTTCTTACATTATGTGGAACGAAAAACATTTGAATAGACTGAATGAGTACCTGAGCCAGGCTCAGGCTGCTGGTGGCACTGCCCGTATCGATAAGCAGCATCAGTCCGGCAAGTGCACTGCTCGCGAACGCATGGAAATGCTGTTCGACGCAGGCACTTTCGTCGAAGTTGGCGCTCTCCGCAAGTCCAGCAACCGCGTTCTCAAGGAAAGCAAGGTCGTTTTGGGTGACGGCGTTGTGACCGGTTACGGTAAGGTGAATGGCCGCTTGGTCTTCGCATCTTCCCAGGATTTCACCGTGGGTGGTGGTTCCTTGGGCCAGTGCCATGCAGAAAAGATTTGCCGCGTTATGGACATGGCTGTTGAAGCTGGTTGCCCGTTCGTTGCTATGAACGACTCCGGTGGAGCCCGTATCGACGAAGGCGTGTTCTCCTTGGCTGGCTATAGCGCTATCATGGCCCGTAACGTTTGGGCTTCTGGCGTGATTCCTCAGATTGCCGTGATCATGGGCCCCTGCGCTGGTGGCGCCTGCTACTCTCCGGCTCTGTCTGACTTCATTTTCATGACCAAGTCTACTTCCCAGATGTTCCTCACTGGCCCCACTGTGGTTAAGCAGGTCATGGGTGAAAACATTACCGCTGCAGACCTTGGTGGCGCTCCTGTTCACACTGCAAAGTCCGGTGTTGCTCATTTCATGTACGAAGATGACGCCAAGACTTTGGAAGGTGTGCGCAAGCTCCTCTCTTACCTGCCTCAGGGTAACAAGAGCAAGCCTGTTTCCGCTGACCAGCAGATGGAAGAAAAGGCTGACGAAAACGGCATCAAGAAGCTTTTCAAGAAGTTCCTCAACAAGCAGGAAGCTACCTGCTCCGAAGCTGAAGACAAGAGCGCAACTATCCAGGACATCGTTCCGGATAACTACAAGCAGGCTTACGAAGTGAAGTCTGTGATTGCAGCCTTTGCCGACGCTGATAGTTTCTTCGAAGTTCAGCCGGATTGGGGCAAGAACGTTGTGATCGGTTTCGCTCGCCTGAACGGTGAAGTGGTCGGTATCGTGGCTAACCAGCCCAAGGTTCTCGCTGGTTCCCTGGACGTTGACGGCTCCTCCAAGGCAGGCCGCTTCGTTCGCTTCTGCGACGCCTTCAACATTCCTCTCCTCGCTCTCGTTGACGTTCCGGGTTACATGCCGGGTAGCAAGCAGGAATACTCTGGCATTATCCGCCACGGTGCAAAGCTCCTGTACGCCTTCGCCGAAGCAACTGTGCCTAAGGTTACCCTCATTCTCCGTAAGGCCTTCGGTGGTGCTTACATCGCCATGAACTCCAAGGACGTGGGTGCAGACTATGTCTTCGCTCTGCCTATTGCTCAGGTGGCTGTGATGGGTGCAGAAGGTGCTGTTGAAATCATCAACAAGAAGGAAATCACTGCTGCACCGGATCCGGTTGCTGCACGTGCCGCTTGCATCGCCAAGTACGAAGAAGAATTGATGAACCCCTACGTAGCCGCTGCCATGGGCGTGGTCGACGAAGTCATCAAGCCGGAAGACGTACGTAAGCGCCTCGTGACTGCCTTCGACGCTCTGAAGACTAAGGATCAGAAGCGTTTGTGGAAAAAACATGCGAATATCCCGCTGTAATTAACGGTGATTAGCGAAACGCATAAAAGAAAAGGACCGGTCATGTGACCGGTCCTTTCTTTTTTTTGAGGGATTTATTTGTAGATGACTTTTGCCTCTAGCCCGAAGTTACCCGAGATGGCGTCACGTGCGTAACCTATGGCGGCTATTCCGCCAATGCCCAATAGAACGTTCTCGCTTACATGCCAGGCCTTGCCTGTTTCAATTCTCCAAGTCATGTTTTTTTGCCTGTAATCGATATTCTCGTCGTTGGAGCATTGCATAATGTTGTACCCTATATCTGCGCCTACGTAGAAACCCTTCATTATGGATTTGGGCTTTCGGAAGGGGAAGAATGTTGCGCCGGCGCCTAGGAATATGTTCTGGATTTTAACGTCGTAGCTGGATTCCGTGGTGCTACCGAACAATCCGCCGTGCATAATTATTTCGAGTGTACCGTTTGCGCGGGAGTAGGCTAATGAGGCGTGGGCGGTCATAAGGTTTGAGAATAGCCAACCAACCTTAACATTGGCGCTTGGACCCATACCAAAGATGTTCTCCTCTAGGTAATTCGAGAAATCTAAGAATTCAGAATTGTCGTAGGTGTATGCTGTAAGCGAGGCTCCCAACCCCAGGTCTACGTAAATGCCGCTATGGGTATCCAGGGAGGGCTTGGAATTTGCCGGCGCAGTGCCGTCGGTGGCCTGAGCCATGGCCATGACTGCTGCCGTAAAAATGGTGAAAAGTAGTTTTTTCATGATTTTTTCCTTCTTGCCGTCTAAATTATGAATTAAAGGGGGAAAAACATATAGCCCGAATGGGCTATGCTTGAAATAATTGCTAAATTCCCGCAAATTCCAGGGGCTTTTGCCGCACTTTATTGCGTTTTTTGGAACGAAATTCAGTATTTTGTGGGGTACTAGCCTTTTATGGTAAAAGGATTTCAAAAACTGTAGAAAAACGTGGCTTTTGGATTGAAACATTGGTGGATTGCTATGGGCGTTGCCGTAGCTGCAGGACTCGCTTGGTCACAAAGCGATTCTTCCACTGTTATATCCGCTTCGGATTCCACCGCGATGGATCCTGCCGAAAATGAATGGCAGCCCACTCTGCAGTATATTTCCCTGCCCCCTTCTGTTAACCCGCTGAATGGACTTTTGCCTTTCAGTGGTGTGGGTGCTTCGCCCAACCTGATGAGCAATAACAAGGGGCAGGTCTTTAGCCATGATATTGATGTGGCTACCCGTGAAATGGACGTTAGCGAAAAGCGCGTGAACTCCATTTCTCGTGATACAATGACCTTGTGGTCTGCCCATTATCCGGAACTTACCGACTACGTTGCCGATATGTACGATATTGGCCGTAAGCGCCTTTGGTTGAATGGCCTGGTGGGCCAGGCTAGCGGTGGTTACGAAACTCCGGAAACAGGCTCTGTCTTTGATATTACTATCCCTGTGACTATGCCCGCCTGGATGAGGGATTTCGGCTTGGATAAGCCTAAGCTCATGCTTCAGGGTTCCATGGATATCCGCTTGAAGGGCTATGGTGAATACGACAACGCCGAGGGTAGTACCAAGACCAGCCTTTGGCCTAGCCCCACGTTGAACTATACCCCGAACTTTATGGTGAAGGGTAAGATTGGCCCCTATATTACCGTTGAAATCCAGAACGTGGAAGAAGGCCTGGGAACTAAGAACCAGGTGCGCGTGGTTTACGAAGAATCCTATAAGGGCGAATTCGAAGACTATATCCTGCAGCGTGTGGAAGCCGGTACCACCAACCTTGCCTTGACGGGTACGGAACTTACGGGTTACTCTGAAAACCACCAGGGCCTGTTTGGTATCAAGGCCGACTGGAAACTGGGCGACTGGCGCCTTACCACCATTGCCTCTCAGGATGGCGGCTCTCAGGAAGAATACACCCTGAAGGCCAACGAATCTACCTCTGAATTCCAGGTGCTGGATAAGCAGTTCATTTCTTACCGTTACTACTTCTTGAACCATGAGGCTCGTAATGCTTACATCAACGAAGCAATTACCGGCCGTAAGACTTCTAGCTACGTAGCGACGAACCTTAAGCTTTATAAGCGCGGTGCTACAAACGCTGTGACTGGCGTTGTGGATAATGTGACCGTGGTCTATAAGACTCCCTCCGGCAAGACCATTAAGAAACTTGTAGAACGCCTAGTAGAAATTCCTAGCTCCGACTTTACCTACGACTCCAAGATGGGCGTTGTTAAGATCAATGGCGTTAACAGGAATACCTTGGTTGCTGCAAGCTGGAGTGGTGACGGAACCGATCGCACTGGAACCACGGTTCGCGACCGTTCTGAACTGGTGCTTATTCAATGGGATGCCGCCCTTTCTGAATTGGAAAGCATCGACAAGTTGATGTTGCGTAATGTGTACTCCATTGGTATTGCCGATGGAAGCTCTTCTAACTTTGTATTGAGAATGAAGAACAAGTCCGGCATTGCCGGTAGTTTCTTGAAGACTCTGGGACTGGTGGACGCTTCCACCGGAACTCCCCAGGTTAATGACGCCGCCATCTTTACGAAGAATGCTTCTGGTAGCTACACCGGCGAAATGTGGCTGCCCTGCTTGCCGTATACGGACTCTGTGTACCTGGGTAAGCCTAATGCGGTGGAGCTGGCAAGACAGAACTGCTTGGAACCCTTGCGCTTGCTGGATTCCACGGATGCCATGGCTCAGCTTTATAACTTGCCGGTATACAACCTGAACCGTTACACCAACCGCTTCTACTTCGAGTCTGTGGGTAAGCGCCGTAACTCTACCTTGAGCGTTCGTGACCCGAGTTCCAGCTATGCTGTGAACGGAAACTCCTGTATGGATATTTCTCCGGGCACAGAAAAGGTGACCGCAGGTTCTACCACCCTTATCCGCGGAACGGACTACGAAGTCAACTACGAACTGGGCCAGATCGAATTGCTCAGTGAACGAGCCCTTGACCCCAATAAGGAAATCAAGGTTTCCTTTGAATGCGAACCGCTGTTTGAAATCGACAACAAGCTGTTGCTTGGTGCCCGTGCTGAATTGCCCTTGGATCTCTATGGCTTTGGAACTGGATCTGTGTTCGGCTTGACAGCCTTGTACAAGAGCCAGAGCACCACTGCAAAGACCCCGACCTTGGGTAGCGAACCTTACTCCAGCACCTTGCTAGGTATGAACTTGCGCTTGCAGGATACGGTTAATGTCTTGACTGAATTGGTGAACAAGATTCCTGGCATTAACACCACTGCAGCTTCTAGCTGGCGCTTTGAGGCGGAACTTGCCGCAAGCCGCCATAACGCAAATACCAGTGGTAATACTTCTGCCTTGGTCGAAGACTTTGAAGCCACGGGCTCTGGTCTGACGTATCCGTTGTCCAGATTGTCTTGGTACCAGGCTTCTCCTCCGGGCGGTGTTTCTGACAATCCCTCGACTTACATTGAGGATTTGGATTATCGTCATCAGGGTGAATTTATCTGGCACAGCAACAATACGGAACTGTACAAGAACATCTACCCGAAGGTGGGTAACTCCGATGTGGATAATCAGCACCTGACCGTGTTGAAGATGACCTTGCGCGCCAATGACAACCTGTCCGGCAAGTCCTGGGGTGGTGTGATGCGCCCCAATAGTTCCTACTACCAGGATATGAGCAACATGAAGTACATCGAAGTTGTTGCTCGTGGTAACGTGGGTTCTATCTACTTGGATTTGGGCCTTATTAGCGAAGACTTGGCTATTAACGGTTTTGCTCCTAACGGCACGTATGACGGTGAAAATGACTTGGGCACAACCACTGCCTTGAATGACAAGGGCTTGGATGGTAAGACTGGTTCCGAAGAACAGCGCCAGGTTTGGGATTGCCGTATTTCTGGATGCGTAAGCCAGATTTACGATGCTAGCAACTCCAGCAACTTCTCTACGGATATTGCCCGCGATAACTTTAATGACGACTTGGACGAAGAAAGCGATCCTCCTGTCTATATCAACGGAACTGAAAATAACTCCGGTGAACGTAAGTACGATACCGAAGACATTAACAAGAACGGTTCCTTGGACAAGGACATTAGCTATGTCCGTTATCGCATCGATTTGACCGATACCAATATCGCCAACTTTGAAGAATTGAAGAACGGCTGGCGCAAGTGGCGCATTCCGCTGAACCAGTACGATACGGTTGTTTCTGCAAATGGCAGTGACTACTTGACCATTCTTTCTGAATCCCAGTTCTCCAGACTTTGGATGGGTCACTTGAATCCTGGTGTTGCCGAGGCTAAGGTGCAAATTGTCGGCCTTGCTGTGGTGGGCAATGCTTGGGAAGAAACCACTGTGGCTGACTACTATAGAACCAGCTCCAATGAAAATTCCCAGATTGTTGAAGTGAACGGATCTGCACAGCAGGTTTCTGAATCTGTAAGCACCAAGGATACGACGTTCATCACTGTTACAACCATTAATAACCGTGAAAACTCCAACAAATACCACAAGTCTCCCAATACCACTACCGAACGCGATTCTGATACTAACGCCCCGCTGAAGGAAACAGCACTTGTCCTTGACTACCATAACATGAATCCTGGTCAGGAAGTTGGCGTTACCCGAATCTTTGAATCGGACAAGAAGGATTTCTCTAGCTATAAGTCCTTGAAGATGGAAATCCATTACGCCATCGAGGACAAGGATATTCGCGATCGACTTTCTCAGGCTCCGGTCCGTTTTGCAATGCAGTTCGGTGAAGGCTCCTTGGAAGGCTCTTCGGATTACTACGAATGGAGCTTCCGCCCGGTGATGTACTCCTGCAAGAGCTCCGAACGCGAAGAAGACTGCCACGAACAGAACTGGCTTGATAACGCCTTTGCAATGGACTTGACTGAATTCTCTAACTTGAAGAGAAACCGTCGTCCGCCTTTCATTGTCGCAGTAGAAAAGGACATTGATCCTAAGCCCGGTGAAGCTGATCGCGAAGAGAAAATTCGTTTGATCGGTAATCCGTCTATTACAAGCATTGACTGGATTCGCTTTGTGGTTATCGCAGACTCTGGCGCCTCTGCCGAAGACTTGAAGGGTACTTTCTGGCTGGATGACTTGCGCCTGTCTGAAATGGATACGGACTGGGGTTACGCTGCCCGCGTTGGCGGCCAGGTGAACTTTGCTGACTTCGTTGCCCTTTCTGGTAAGGTTCGTTATCAGGATGGTAACTTCGCAACCCTTTCTACTTCGAATGGTTCCCCGAAGCCTAAGATTTCTGATGCGGCTGCTCAGTTGGATGTTGCTGCCGACTTCACCATGAACTTGAACAAGTTCTTAAACGATAGTGCTGGCTTCCACATTCCGCTGTCCATGGGTTATCATACCACGACCAAGCGCCCGTACATGAAGCCCACGGATGACTTGCACTTGAAGAAGAACAACTTCATCGACTTGACCAGCGACATGTTCCAGAATGAACTGGATGTTGATTCTAGAACTAAAGAACAGAAACTCCGCGATAGTATTGAATCCAAGGGTTACCAGTCCTTTGTTCGTGAAAAGAGCTTTGGCATTAGCTACCGTAAGGATTACAAGGCTCATGAGACCAAGTTGGGCGAGGTGCTTTCCCAGATGTTCCTGGAACGTCCGGCATTTAGCTACAGCTATAACGAATCCGAAGGCCAGTCCACTACCAGTTCTGACTCCACTTATTCTTATCACACGATCTTGGAATATAAGCTGGGCACGTTCAGCATGTTCAAGTTCAGGCCTTTCGAAAGCCTTTCCAAGTACAAGTTGCTGAAGGACTTTGCAAAGTCTGAATTCGAACCTTGGCCCCAGACTTTCGACTTGACCTTATTTGACTTGAACTATGTGCGCTATGTGAACCAGAACCGCGATCCGGATTATGTGGAACCGCAGGTGGACAAGGTGGTTACCTACACCACGGAACTTAACCACAAGTTGAATATGCGTTGGAACATCTTCTCGTTCCTTACCACAAGCTATTCCTTGAATATTCGCCGCGATATGTTCGGTGGTGGAGACCGCGAAGGCTTTGCCAAGGAAAATTTCTTTACCACGCGTGAGGGTGGATTCCTTGCTAGTGGCTATGTCTTTGACTATGACCATTCCGACCGTAAGGTGTACGTATCCGAAGGTGAACCGGTGATCATTGCAACGGATACCATTCCCAAGGTGAATGCGAATGGCGACACCATGGTAATCAACATGCAGGATCCGGATTCCTATGAAATCCGCTATGACAGCACCGCGACTTACAAGGTGGATAGTGTGGGTACAAAGGAATACGGTCGTTCTTATGGTATTCTTAGAGACGAACGTTCTCGTAGCCAGCAGTTCAAGATTGGTTTCAATCCCCGCATTATTCCGTTCGTGCCGTTCAGCATGAACTATACTACGGACTTTAACCAGCAGAAAACGATTCCTAACGATTACGATTTGATGGACGAAACTACCATCGAAAAGAATTTCTGGACTGTTTCTCAGACAAACCGTTTTGAATTTACACCCACCTTCAAGATTCTTGACTTTGTGAAGAATTTTGGCAAGAAAACCGCTGTAGCCAAGGCCTTTGAAAAAATCAAGTGGCGCGAAATTCGCTTTAGCTGGAATGCAAGCACCAATACGGTGGGCGAAAACTTTACCCTGTCCCAGCTTTACGAAGACCAGGGCGTAACTCCGTTCCAGTATTACCTTTATGGCCTGGGTATCGGTAATGGCTACCGCAATCGCGGCCTTTGGAATATTGTCTCTGGCGAAATGGGCATGGATGACCGTGATGACTACAGAGGCTTTGGTGAGTACCGCAACCATCATGTAGATACCCTTGTCTATCAGGGCAATTTCCGTCATTCAATTTCTCGACAGTTCCAGACCTCTACAAGCATTACCTTGCCGATTTGGGATATTGGCTTGTCTGGTGATTTGCAGTGGAAGCAGGACTTCGCTCAGTCCAGAGAATATCCTCTGTATATTGATACGACTACCATCTGGCCGCGTATTGGCTTGACAATGACCGTTCCCAACTTTGCCCAGAAGGTCAGTTTCTTGAATTCCTTCCGTAGTGTTTCTACTAGTCACAGGTTTGATTTCTCTTACACGACTGCGGTTCGTCCGTTCCAGAGCGCAGAAGATTCCTGGGCAATGTCCATCAACTTCAACCCGTTGGTCCGTATTACCTTTATGCTCCAGAATAGCATGCGCATTGAAAACAGCGTTCGCTTGAAGATTGAAGATACGGATCGTCGCCCGAAGGAAGAACTGATTTCTTGCACCAACTGGACTCCTGAAGACCCGACTTGCCAGGATGGCAACACGAAGGATACTACGGATTACTTCTGGGAAACTCCTTGGATCCATACGTCACTGTACAACGACTTTGCCATTAACATTGGTGATGACTTTACTGTAACCTATCCGCTGAAACTTGACAAGGCTGTGAAAATCTGGAAGTGGTATTACAAGTTCAAGAATCCCATTGACTTGAAGCTTACTGCTGGTTATGACTTTAAGAAGACCATCCGTAAGGAATACGACCCTGTGGAAGGCTACGATAAGGAAACCGAGTCTGAAGCTACTGATGGCGTATTCAAACGCTGGAACTACAAGTCTCCCATCTCTGGTGACGACATGCAAAAGTCTTTCTACAGTCCTAAGCTTGAGATGACTGATAGAACGGTGCCATCTCGTACTCATGAATGGTTCATTAGGCCGTCTGCAAGCTACACGTTCAATAAGATTGCCTCTTTGAGCTCTTACATTGAATACCGCCAGATTCACGAAAAGCTGGACGATGAAACAGCTCACCTCCGCCAGATCCTGCAGTTCGAACTGGCTCTGATGTTGAGATTCAATTAGAGCAAGCCGAACGTCGCGGCCGCCGAGTTTGCTCGAGCGGACATAAAGAAAAAGTCCCGTTTGTGATGTGAACCCCGAAAGTTGGACAAAACTTTCGGGGTTTTCATGTATAAAAAAC
>JAKSID010000018.1 GCA_024399035.1 Fibrobacter sp.
TAGAGTATATTTCTAGGCAAGTTAAACAAATTTACTTGGCGACTTAAATTCGCCTCACAAATAAAAGGTGGTTATGAAGATGAATTTTCATAAAGTGTTTAATGGTGCAAAAATTGTAGCTGCAACCGCAGCTGTTTCTCTGGTTCTTGCCGCTTGTGGCGACAAGGGCACATCAAGCGAAAACGTGGAACACGGCGATAGCGCCAAGAGCTCCAGCAGTATTTCCAAGGATGACAAGTCCTCCGATTCCAAGGATGAAAAGTCTTCTGACTCTAAGGGTGATTCCTCCGACTCCAAGGATGATTCTTCCTCTTCTGCGGCTGTAGATGTACCCAAGGGTGCCCGCGCTGCAACTCTGGACGATCTGGCTAAGAATATGTCCCTGGGCGAAATGTTCGGCACTACGGTGTATCTGGCAACAGGCGCACAGCATGGTCTGTTCTCCCTTTGGGTTCCTGATACCGCGTGGGTTGTTGCTAGTTCAGATTTCGAAGATGGCGTTCTTGAAATCAACAAGAAGACTGGTGCCATCATGGGCCTGAGCGGTCCTTCTGTTGTGGACTCTATGAAGAATCTCCTTTCCGAAGGCGTGACTCTCAATTTCATCGTCAATGAAAAGGAGGCTTTGCAGTTCTCGATGGATGGCGGCAAGACCTACAATGACGTGGCTAACGCTTCTGTAAAGACAACTTCTGCCAAGATGTCTCAAGGTGACGACCTGAAGGGTGTTCGCTTGACTTGCAAGAGCGGATCTACAACCAACACCTATTCCTTCTATGAAGGTCGCTACTACCTGGAAACTTCAACGGACGACAAGGTCGAAGCATGGTCCGCTGGTTACTACGATATCCAGCGCAGCTACCTGTTGATGCTGCCTAAGTTCTTTGAAGGCAAAACCAACGCCTTGACCTCCTTCTTCGTCAATCCGGACACCTACACCTTGTCTTTCTACGGTGGTGTGGAAAATTCTTGCGACAAGTCCACCTTCAAGTACGAAGATGTTGCCGCCAAGGATTTGGTCAATGAATGGGAAGCTGTGGATAATGGTGTGGAATGGGTTCTGGAATACTCTTCCAACGGCGCCTACACGGTCTATGCTCGTAAGGGCGGTGATACCCAGCAGTCCAAGGAAGGTTACTGGGATATCTATGGTGACGTTATGTTTATGCATGCCACCGGCTGTAAGGATCCGTCGAACTGCACTCAAGACGTTATGGGCGTAATTAGCGAACTTGATCCTAAGACCGGTTTTGAATTCGATCATAATGATCCGGATGAACCCACCATGCCTAAGGTTTGGACCCTGCCTCAGTACGAGTAAGGATTCCTAAGATAAAAAAGAAAGGGCGCCGGTTTTTACCGACGCCTTTTTCGTTTGCAACAGCTTTAGAAAACTGCCGCAATTTTCAGTTTGCGATTACTTATCCTTGCATTCGCACTGGCCTTCGCCGCACTTGCATTCGCCTTCGCCACCGCATTCACATTCGCCGTTACCGCCGCAGCATTCGCCTTCGCCCTTGCCGCACTTGCACTGGTGCTGGAACGGAGCCAGATCTTGTTCGGTTGCTTCGCGAACTTCAACAACTTCAATTGCAAAGTTCAGGTTCTTGCCAGCCAGTTCGTGGTTTGCATCGATCACAGCCTTGTCGCCGTCAACGGACTTAACGCGGATAGGCATAGGGCCTGCGGGAGTCTGTGCGTAGAACTGCATGCCTGCTTCCACCTTGTCCACGCCCTGGAAAACGCTAACAGGAACTTCCTGGGTCATGCGTTCGTCGTATTCGCCGTAGCCTTCGGAGGGAATCACCTTAACGTCGAACTTGTCGCCGAC
Source organism: Fibrobacter sp. (assembly GCA_024399035.1). Classification (GTDB taxonomy): domain Bacteria; phylum Fibrobacterota; class Fibrobacteria; order Fibrobacterales; family Fibrobacteraceae; genus Fibrobacter. The sequence goes on from JAKSID010000018.1 coordinate 1,832, forward strand.
TTCGTGGTCGTACATGGCCTTTTCGAGACCAACGACGATCATGTGCATACCCTGGATGTACTGGAGGGGATCGCGGCCTGCGGAGGAGTCAATGACCTGGCCTTCGTCGGAGGTGAGGGTGTAGTGCATCAGGACTACGCTCTTGTCAGCAATCTTCATAAAAGTTCCTTTTGTTTTTGTGGACAAACCTTTCCCGGTGACTCCAGAGAGCGTTCGTCCGATTTGTATTGGTTCTGCAATTTAGAAAAAATTATTCCTGCAGCGTGAAAGGTGTCAGTCGAACTCCGTTGGCTTCGTCGCCTCTGGTAGAAATCCCCTTGGGCAGGCTCTTTTCAAAGCCCTCGTATTTCATGCGATCTTCGCTAATGCCCTTGTGCTCCAGGAAGTTGTAGATTGCCTTGGCGCGGTCGTCTGCAAGGGATTTTTTGGGAGCTGCACACTGAATCTCGATTGCGATAGGATACTGGCGCATATTGGCTACAATATCGTTCATCGCCGTATAGCTGGAGTTTGTAAACGTAGTGTCTTTCTTGAACTTGATTCGCTTGGCGATGGAATTAAAATTCAAACGGTCGTTCATAGGGCAACCCTTGCCGTCGGTTACAGCATTCTTGAACGAACCGGGGCACTGGTCGTACCAGTCTGCAACGCCGTCTCCATCGGAATCCAGCGGGCAGCCTAAGCTATCGATAGGAGCGCCCTGGGGGGTATTGGGGCACTTGTCATCGTCGTCGAAGATTCCATCACCGTCTTGGTCGACTCGACAGCCTGTTTCATCTACCTTGGCTCCAGCAACGGTCTCGGGGCAATTGTCTCTACTGTCGGGTACGCCGTCTTGGTCGGAATCCTTGGGGCATCCGATTTCATTAACGATTTCATCTGCAGTTGTATTAGGACACTTGTCTAAATCATCGGGCACGCCGTCTTGGTCATAATCTAACGGGCAACCTTTTTTGTCAATGGTAACGCCATTGGGCGTTCCCGGACACTTGTCCTTGTCATTGGTTACGCCATCGTGGTCTTCATCCATAGGACAGCCTGTTTCGTCTACAGGTTCGCCTGGCTTGGATTTAGGGCACTTGTCATTGTTGTCGTCTACACCGTCGTTGTCAGAATCCAAAGTACAACCCTTGGAGTCTACAGCAAAGCCAAAGGGAGTTCCAAGGCACTTGTCCTGGTAATCAAATACCCCGTCCTTGTCCGCATCAATGGGGCAGCCATTGTAGTCCACCTTAAGGCCTCGGAGTGTGCCTGGACAAAGGTCCACTATGTTTAAAACACCGTCACCGTCTTCATCCACCGGGCAGCCACGTTCGTTAACGGTCATGCCGTGGTTTGTTCTGGGGCACATATCATCGCGGTCCTTAATTCCATCGCCGTCGGAGTCAATCCAGCTTAGATTCAGTCTCTTGCTTAAGGTAACGCCAATGCCCAGGTTGGGGGAGCCCAGTGCGTTATACTTGACAGGTTCCTTTCCGGTGCGCAAGGTGACTGGCAGACCATCTTCGGAAGTCTTGCCCCTAAGGTAGTTTATGCCCACGTCGCCAGAAATGGTAATGTCTACACGGCTGGGGAGGTGCATTCTCAGGCCTGGAGTAAAGCGGAACGGGCTAGAAAAGATGTTATAGGCAAGGTTGCTACTGTGGATGGGTGTTTCACCGGAGACTTCAAGAATAACGTTCAGAATCTTTTCGGGGAGGAACGTTACTCCCAAGCCCCAAAGCGCAAAATTAACGGGAGTGTTAAGGGACTTGAGTACGCCTACGTAGGCGCTTGCATTGGAAATGGATCCTAGTTTTGCTGTGGCGTGAACATAAGCCGAAATGCCCCAGTCGTCTGCTGTATAGGCGTAGGCGTCGTCATTGCTGTTAACATACCAGCGGTGTCTTGGACGAAAACCTGTACCCTTGAAACCGGACGGAATAAAAATTTCGGTACTGGCGCCGAAGATCCACATTTCGTTCAGGGGGAAAGATCCCTTGGCTCCGACCTGGATATCTCCAAGACCAAGGCTGCGTGAGTTCGCTCCCTTTATCTGGCTGTCATAATGGACCGGCAAACGAAAATTCAGTTCCAGGTTATCGACAACTGCAAAACTGAGGAAAAGTGTTTCGTCATTGGAGGAAGCATTTTCGTTGATATCGACCTGGTTACCCTCTTCGTCGATGTAGTAACCTTCCATGCTCATGGATTTACTGTCCGTAACCATTTCGTAGCTGCCCGAAATAAACAGTGTACCGCGGTCCATCGTTTCTGCGGTTGGCACGTGGATACCTGCGGTAGAACGTCCGATACCGACCTGGGCGAAGGACGCAACTGCAAGGCTAGCGAGTGTGATTAGGGATTTCTTCATGTAGACGCCTAGAAATTTAGTATATTTGGCAATCAAGTGAGAAACCGTTATTCACATCAAGAACTGCCTAGTTGGCATAGAAAGGCCCAGAAAGGTTACCGAGTCAATCGCGTCATCATTATTTTGCAGATGGTGGCTTCTTTGGCTATGTGCGGTGTCCTTTTGTACGGTATGGTAAAATTGGGCTAGTGATGGGCTTTGCAAAACAGTTGAAATGCGCGATGATTGTTGCTGCCACGATGCTTTTCGTGAGCTGTGCATCGAACAAACCTTCTGTTGACCCCGCGACTACAGCCCAGGATTCCATTCAAACTTCCGAGCCCACGGATTTTAGCGATTCCATTTCTGATTCCTTGGCGATTCGTCCGTCCTGGACATACTACCAGTACGCCTTGCAGGCTATGGATAACCAGGAATGGGCTTTGGCCAAGCATTATCTCGATGAATCCTTGCAGTTGCTGGTGGCTGAAAAGTACGACACGACTGCCAAGAGCTATTCTGCGACGGAAGATTCTCTCTACCGCGCCCACATGCCTTTCCTTATTGTGAGCGCATTGGACGAAGTGTTCCCCAACTTGCCCGAAAAAGGGGACAGCACTGTAAATTTTGTCCGCAACGAAGTTTCTATCGAAGGTGTAGACGACTTGGATGAAAATCAGGCCGATAGCGCCTCCCTGCAAGTGATCGAAAGCTTTTTGGATACTCTTGATGTATCCCAGTTCTCCTTGCCGGTGGAGTTCAACGAACGCGTCATGCAGGAAATCTTCTATATGACGGGTTCCGCCAGGTCCTTTATGGAAGGTTCCCTGAATCGTAAGACTGCCTACGATTCTATGGTCTACGCAAAACTTGAAGAAGCCAAGATGCCTCGTGACTTGATCTACCTGGCGCTGGTGGAATCCGGCTTTAAGCTTAAGGCCTATAGCCGCGCCAAGGCTTCCGGCATGTGGCAGTTTATTCCAGAGACCGGCAAGCGCTACGGCGTGGATGTGGACTACTGGGTCGATATGCGTCGCAATCCCGAAATGGCTACAGACGCTGCAGTCCAGTACCTTACACGACTTCACGACGAGTTTAACGACTGGCTTTTGGCTATGGCCGCCTACAACTGCGGCGAAGGTCGTGTCCGCCGTCTGGTGCGCGAAATGAAGGAAGACTCCACCCGCGATTCCAGCCTGGCTGTGACTTACTGGGACTTGGAACTGCCTAAGGAAACCATGCGCTACGTGCCCCGCATTCTTGCCGCCATGGTTATCGGCCATTTCCCGGAACAGTACGAGATGACCATCAAGCAGCAGTACCGCCCGGAATTCGACACGGTTACAGTTTTTGACTCTTTCCCGCTGGAAGAAGTGGCCAAACTCCTCCGCGTCAAGGAAGATACTCTTCGTAGTCTGAACGCAGAACTTATCAAGTGGTGCACGCCTCCCAACAGGGATTCCTACGTGTTGCGCCTGCCGGTGGGTACCCGCGCCAAGTTCGTTGACGGCTACGATCGAATGGAAAAGAATAACTTCTCCAGCTGGCACCATCACAAGGTCCGTAAGGGCGAAAGCCTCGGCATTATTGCAAGGCAGTACGGTATCAAGGTCTCTGAACTTCAGCAGGCCAACGATATGAAGAGTTCCCGCATCCGCGCGGGCCAGAACTTGCTGATTCCCATCAAGGTGACCCCCAAGCCCAAGTCCAAGAATTCCGTTGCCCGCAAGCCCGAAAAGGTCCGCACTTATGTTGCAAAGCTGGGCGATAACTTGGCCGCCGTTGCCCGCAAGTTCGGCGTCTCCCAGGAAAGCCTCCGCCTCTGGAACTCCATGGATGCAACCTCCGTTATTTCCGAAGGCGATACCCTCTTTGTTTCTAAGCCGGAACTTAAGCCTAGCGCAGAACCGGATCCGAAGTCTACTGCCAGCCGCCCCAAGCTTGCCAAGGGCGAAAAGTATGTGGTGCAGGCCGGCGATTCCTACAGCACCATCGCAAAGGCTTACGACGTTCCTGTACTTCTGCTGCTCCAGTCCAACCAAGGCTACAAGAAACGCCTTGCCGTAGGCGATTCTCTGGTGGTTCCCCAGTTTGTCCGCAGCACTAAGCCCGCTGCAAAGTCCCAGCCTAAAGCTTCCGCCGCATCATCGTCTAGCTCCAGCAGCAAAAAAGAAAAGACTTCTACCTACGTGGTAAAGTCCGGCGACAATTTGTCTGTGATTGCCCATAGGTACAACACCACCGTTGCAAAGCTCCAAGCATTGAACAACATGGGCTCAAGCACTAATCTGGAGGTGGGCCAGGTCCTTAAGGTTTCTGGCGACGTTCCTTCCGCATCAAGCAGCCAGCGTATTCATACGGTGCAAAAGGGCGAAGGCCTTTGGGATATCGCACGCCAGTACAAGGTCTCCATCGAAGACATCGTAAAGTGGAACAACTTGAGCGACACCAAGATTCGTGTGGGCGACAAGCTGAAAATCAATAAGTAAAGAATTGAAATTCCAGGAAAAATCCTTGCTAGAACAAGGTAATTCCCAAGGAAATAAACGGCTGGAATAAAGTGTCGAAGTCCAGCATGAATTCATCACCATCCTTGGTCTCAGAAACCTTGCGTTCAAAGTAGGTGTGGAAATATTCATGTGAATTGCGTACGCCTGCGGTAAGGAAGGCTCCGTGGAAAGCTACGCGAACACCGGCGCCGTAGGCATAGCCGTACAGCAGGGGAGAAAGGAACTTGGTGTCGTCGGAGAAGAAGGTCTTACCCACGAGAACGCCCGCGAAAGCGTAGGGCTTTACCATCAGCTGGTAGTTGTAGTTGGTATAAATAGGGAAGGACAGGTCGAATCCGAACTGGAAAAGGGCTGTGTGGATATCGTGGTGACCCTTGATGGTGTTGGAATCGATGGGGGCGTCGCCAAAGTCCTCGTACATGTCTGCAAAATCAGCCAAGTCGGCGTAGGCCTTGGATGGGTTACGGGGGCTATGTTTTACGTCTAGGTACTGGTAGCCCACCATTAGGAAAATGTCAAACCATTCCTTGAGGGGGAGTGTGCCTGTGGCGCCGTAGATGGTGGAGCCCTTTATGGAAATATCCTGGGGCATTTCGTGAACCTTATACACGTAGGTCACGTTATCCATGTTGATGTTGCTGAATTCGATATAGGGGCCAAAGGAGCCTCGGTCGGAGTAACTCGCGCCGACGCTATTTTCACCGGACATGGAGGTATCGGTACGGACACTAGCCTTGGCGGCGAAGGTTTCGGTGGCGGCAAGGAGACTCAAAGCGACAAAAAACAGTTTCTTCATACAGATAAATTTAATTTATTTTGTGTAAATTGAATTTTTTCTCAAAAAAAAGTGAAAAAAGTGAAAAAAATGTGTAATTTTAGTGCGTAAAGTTCGAAAAATGGAGTTTTTACAATGAAAAAAATGCTTTTGGCCCTTTGCGCCGCTGGTTTGATGGCTTCCATGACTGCTTGTAACGACACTATGGATCCCAACGATCCCTCTTCTGTTCGTAAGTACCTCACCAAGCAGCAGATTGCTTTTACCCCCAACCAGTTCGTTTCCTTTGCTGTCAATAGCGATACCGCCAAGATGACTTTGTTCCTCCAGGCTTCCTTCGAAATTGACCAGCCGGCTGACAACGGCAACAACGCTGTTGCAATCGCTGCAAACAAGGGTAACCTCATGGTCCTCAACTACCTCTTCGACCATGGTGCTAAGGCCGACGTCAAGAACGGCAACGGCGAAGCAGTCATCGACAACGCTGTCATGATGGGCAATAAGGAAGTTGTTGTTCGCCTCCTGGAACAGCTCAAGAAGGAAGGCGTTGAATCCCAGTCTCTGGGTACTGCAGTTCTCCTGGCAGCTAAGGCCGGCAAGGTCGACATGCTCGAAATTCTCGCTAACGCAGGTGCTTCTCTCGAAACCCGCAGTGCTGACGGCTACATGCCCATTCACTGGACCGTTAAGAACGGTAACTACGACGCTATGATGTTCCTCATCGGTAAGGGTGTGGATGTCAACGCTAAGTGCGGTCAGGGCTACTCTGTTCTCGACTGGGCTACCAACGAAGGTTACACCCGCTTGATCAAGGCTCTGAAGAAGGCCGGCGCAAAGAACACCCCGCAGTACTTCAAGGACTCTAAGGGTAAGTAAAGGGAACCCTAACTAGACGCAGGGGCAACCCGAAGGTTTCCCCTGGACCCTTTCCTAGAGTCTAAATAATCCCCTGGAAGCTTGCTTCCGGGGATTTTTTTTTACTTTTTTCGCTGTTTGGGGGAATTTAGCAGTGTCTCAGATTACTTGTCCAAAATGTCATGAAAAATACGAGAGCGATATGCCGACATGTTTGTGGTGCGACGCTCCTAATCCGATTTTAAACAAAAAAGATGGGCAAACTCTAGCTCTTTGTGATGAACCTGCGCAAGAAAATGCGTGTGGCGAGATGCTGCAATCAGATTACAAGACTCTTGATATAGAGGATTTTGCAGACGTATATGATGGTCATGGGACACGACAAGTTTCTTCCGGTTTAAGTGGTCAGTACTGGAAACTTTGGTACTTTATATTGCCTGAAATACCTTTGGCTGCCTTTTTACTTGTTTTTTTCCAGAGCAATTGGTTTATGGCCCAGTTTGAATTGACCGGCAAAGAACATGTGCTGTTTTCGGTCCCAGCCTTTTCTGCAGCCCATTTGGCTCAATCAGGTTTGTATGTTGTTTGGCCAAACCAAACGGGCGACATCCTTTCGGGTGTACTGGGATTTTTGACTTTTGTCGTGGGTGAAGCCTTCCTGATTTATTACTTGTATGCCTTTGATAAAAAATTTGCAGAAGGCTATGATAAGCATGTCCATTTCAAAAAATATTGGATCTGTTTTATTGTATGGGCGGTTTGCTCCGCGATTTTAATCGGGATGATTAAGGTATAGCCTAATAACCGTTTTTTTTACCAAAAACTGGCGATTTTTGCGAATTCCACTGCGTTTTTGGCAGTGGTTCTTTGTATTTTTAGGTTATGAAGTTTTCTTTCCTTTCCAAGCTGTGTCTATGCTTGTGCCTTACCTGCGTCTATGCGGGTGCACAAGAAACGGTGGAAAGCATCCGTCGCCAGATCAAGGCGGTCGAAGCTGAAACCGCCCGTGAAAAATCCTTACATGATGCCGAAAAGAAGCGCCACGCGGAATTCGTGGAAGTGGGCCGCAAGAAGGTCCAGGCTTTGGCTCAGCAGAACAAGACTCTGAAGGCAGAAATTGACTCCCTGAAGGTGGAAGTCAAGAATCTTGCCGACGCACGTCAGAAGACTACCGGCACTATCAAGTACTTTGAAAACCGTAAGGCAAAGTACGGTACTTCCTTGGCCAAGGTAATCGACTCCCTGGCTCCTGTGTTCGAATCGGATTTCCCGTACCGTAATGAGGAAGTGGTGAACAGCGTCAAGGAAATCGCCAACCAGCTTTCCAAGGGGCTGATCGAGGCGGACGATGGTCTGAACCGCACTCTAGAAGTTTTCTATGACCGCATTCGCTTGGGTTACACTACGGAAGTATGGAAAGGCTTTCTGCAGGTGGATGCCCGAAGCGTTGCCGGAACCTTTATGCGTTACGGTGCTGTGGCTGCAATTTTCGTGAGCAACGACGGTAACGATGTGCTGTGGCTGAACCGTACTGAAAACGGTGGTTATGTCTGGAAGAACGTTTCCGACGACCTGGCCATGCGTACCGCCCTCAAGGACGTGATGAAGGTTGCCGAAGGCAAGACTGCCCCCAAGCTTGTCACCATCCCGGTGGCTATTCCTAAGGAGGGTAAGTAATGAATAGACTCCAGGTTCGTCCCGTTTGTCATCCCGGCCACAATTCGTCTTGTCATCCCGGCCACCGAGCCGGCTGCAACACACTTAGGAACTTGTTCCTTAGTGTGGCTGGTCCCCGTAGGGGGAGGATCACCTTGTCCCTCCTCGCTTTGTTCTTTGTCCTTTGCGCCGCTCCCGCAATGGCTCAGCAGGGTGGTGAAACCATCGACGCTGTCAAGAAGCGTGCCGAACTGAACAGCGCCAAGGCAGACTTGGAAGAAGCCCGCAAGAAGCGTGACATGGCTGTGGCCGCCCGCTGGAAGGATCGCGAAACTGCAAACCAGGAACGCGAACTCTTCAACGAAAAGTATCAGGAAAGCAAGGAAAAGGTTGACGCCTTGATGTCTGAACGCGCTCGCCTTTTCGAAGACGTCCGTGTGGCCCGCGAAGACTTGGCCCAGGTCAAGCTCCAGGCCGAAAAGGCTCGCGCCGAGTACTTGTCCTTGGCTGCCGGTCCGGAACGTCTTGAAACTCTTGCCAAGTTCCAGGAACAGGGAATTCCCTTCAAGATTGCAGAACGTGTGGAAGTGCAGAACAAGGTCAAGAAGGAAATGGGCCTGTACCGCGACGATCCTCTGCGCATCGCCAAGTCCATTCTGAATGTGGCCAAGAACGAAATGGCCTTTACCCGCGAAATCCAGCTGGAACAGGCAGAACTGGTTTTCGGTTCCGCAGTTGCCGAAGGTTCCCGCCTCCGCCTGGGTGGCCTTTACGCCATGCAGATGGCAAACGCCGTCATGGATTCCGCAGGCAACCGCCCCAGCGCCCTCATGCTGCCGGTCGCAGGCGAAAAGAAGCGTGCCTTTAGCTGGCAGGAAAACCTCACTCCCGAAACCAAGACCGACGTGTCCAAGGTTTTCGCCGAGGCAAAGGATTCCGCATTCGTGAAGGTTCCTGTGGACGTTCTCCTCAGTACCGAACTTTCCTCTGAACTTGCTAACCATCAGGAAACCACTTGGAAGGACGAACTCCAGACCTTCTTCAAGAACGGTGGCATCTTGATGTATCCCATCGTGACCATCTTTGGTCTGGGTCTCCTCATTGTTCTGTTCAAGTTGCTCTGGATCTTGATCCGCGGCTTTGGTGGCCTGGGTGCTTACCGCACCATGAAGGCTCTCGAAGCCGGCGACGTGGCTCGCGCCCGCGAACAGGTGAAGAAGGCTCACGGTTTGGTGGGCAAGGTTTTGAAGACTGTGCTTCTCAAGGAATACGGTGGCCGTGCCGCTGCAGAAAAGGCTTTGGAAGAACAGTTCTCCGCTCAGGTTCCCAAGATTGAATCTGGCCTGACCTGGGTTTCCGTGTTTGCCGCAACTGCTCCGTTGCTGGGCTTGCTGGGTACCGTGATGGGTATGATCGAATTGTTCGACGTGATTACCATGCACGGCACTTCCGATCCCAAGCTTTTGGCTGGCGGTATTTCTATCGCCTTGGTGACTACCGAAGCTGGTCTTATTGTGGCTATTCCCTTGCAGTTGCTCCATACCTTCCTGGCTAACCGTGCCGACGCTCTCCGTGGCCGCATGGAAAAGGCTGGCCTTGCTGTGCTGAACGCCCTTTGGATTCGTGAAAAGTAATTCGGCGAGATTTACGAAATGGTTCTTGGCGTCGATCAAAATTCCGTTCTAGAAGCGGCCTTTGGCATCCTCTTTAGAGGTGGCTGGGTGCTCGCCCCGATCTTTGCATTGGGGTGGTTTGGATGGTTTTTGATGCTGGAACGTTACGGCTATTACTTTATGCTTCGCGGCAAGTCTTCAGCGGCCTTCTGGCACACCCTGAAGAAGAAGGGGGAGGACGTTGCCTTCGACAAGTTGAGCCGCCGCCCTTACGGTTACTTCTGCGCCTTGGTGAAGGACATCCGCGATCATCGCGACGAAGGTCCCATCGCTGTGCGCAACGCCATGGAAGCAACACACCATCGCATTTCCTTGAATCTTGCAAAGTCCCTGAAGACCATTTCTACCTGTGCAGCCCTGGCTCCCATGATGGGCCTTCTGGGTACGGTTTCCGGCATGGTCCATACTTTCGAGACTATCCAGCTTTTTGGTTTCGGCAACCCTGTGCTTTTGGCCGACGGTATTTCCGAAGCCTTGCTTACCACCCAGGCTGGCCTGTTGGTGGCCTTCCCCTTGATGCTTGCCTACAACTACTTGTCGGGCTGCGTAGAAAAGGTGGAAGACCTTGCCTGGAGTGAGGCTTTGAAATTTGAATCTTATGTGTTTAATCCCGAAGCAGTCATCCTGGAGCCCTCTTCAGAGTGTCATCCTGACTCCTCTTCAGCGTGTCATCCTGACTCCTCTTCAGCGTGTCATCCTGAGCGTAGCGAAGGATCCAGTGAGGTATAGAGAATGAGTTTTATCCGTAAACGCACCCGTGACGCCGGCGGCATCGATGTATCACCCATGCTTGACATGGTGTTCATCTTGCTGATCTTCTTTATTGTGACTTCCACATTCACCCGCGAGACCGGTGTGGACGTGACTAAGCCTAAGGCAAGCTCCGCCAAGGAACTGGCCAAGGAAAGCATTTTGATTGGTGTGACTCGCCAGGGAACTATTCATATCAATGAAACCCAGGTGAACCTGACCACCTTGAATACGGTGCTTCGCCAGATGATGGCCGAGGCTCCGGATCGCCCTGTGATTATCGTAAGCGACCGCGACGCTCCCAACGGCGTTGTGGTAGACATCTTGGATGAGTGCAACTTGGCCAAGGTTCGCAAAGTTTCCATCTCCGCCAACAAGGAAGAATAACCCTATATTGTCATCCCGGGCTTGACCCGGGATCTCCAAAAACATGAAGCACTTCTCTTTCACAGATTTTATCGCCAAGTACTTCCGGTTTCCGGTGGCATTTGTGCTCTCCTTCGTGGTGAGTGCAGTGTTCTTTCTTGCGGTTCCTGTGCTGAATGCTTTGTTGTTTGATAAGGGCGTCAAGACCGAAAAGGAATTGGAAGCGGTTACAGAAGTGGAAGTTCTTGTAAGCGAAAAGAAGCCCGAGGTAAAGCAGAAGGTGATCCGCACTGTGGTGAACCCCAATCCCTTCAAGATCTCTGCAAACATGGGTGTAGGCCGTTCCCAGAATTTCCAGATGGACTTGTCCCTTGCCCGCGGCGCTGCCGGTGATGGTGTTGCCGTTGGAACCGGTGGCATGGAGAACGTGGTTTACGAAGCGGGTGAAGTGGATGAACAGGCCCAGGTTCTGAAGGAAGTTCAGCCCAAGTTCCCGGAACGTGCTAAGCGTTTGGGTATTTCCGGCTATGTGAAAGTCTTGCTTGTGATCGACGTGTATGGCGATGTGGCCCAGACTCAGGTTCTGACCTTGGATCCTCCGGGCTATGGTTTCGAAACCGAAGCATTGAATGCTGTACGTCAGTGGAAGTTCAGCCCCGCTCAACTTGGCGGATATCCCGTGGCCCAGAAGGCTACAAAGGAGTTCCGCTTTGTCAAGTAGAAAATCTCTCGTCTCTCGTCTCTCGTCTCTCGTCTTGATCGTGTTATCCTTGGCGTCTTTAGCCTCTGCGGCGGATGATTATTTCTTCAAGGCCAACGAACTTTATGACCAGGGCCGTTACAAGGAATCTGTCCCTCTGTACCGTGCGGCCATCGACGAAGGTCGTTACGAGCCTTTCGCCTGGTTCAACTTGGGTAACGCTCTTGTCCAGCTGGGCCGTAAGGAAGTGGCTTTGGTGGCTTACAAGCGCACTGTAGAATTGCTGCCCAATTTCGAAAAAGCCTGGATGCTTATGGGCGACATCTATTACCTGGCGGGTGACGCGGGGGAGGCCATTGCCGCCTACAAGCGCGCCGTAGAGCTGGGTGTAGAATCGGACCACGTTCATTTTGCCTTGGCGGAATGCTACATGAAGGGCCGCGACTGGACCCTGGCGCAGAAGAACTTTGAACGAGCTCTCCAGCTGAACCCGGACCGTATGGACGCCTGGTACGGCCTCGCCGAAGTCTACGAGAAGCTGGGCGACTACGAATACGCCATTAAGACGTTGCAGAACGCCTTGCAGATGACTGCAACCGCTGGCGCCGATGTCCACTTTACCATGGCGTACTATTATCGCAGTATGGATTCTACTAAGAAGTCCCTGAATGAGATGGAAAACGGACTCCTCATGGATCCTGAGAATGTTTCCGCCCGCCGTTACCTGGCCCAGATGTACGTGAAGTCCGCATCTCCCTGGATGGCAATCTTCACCCTGGAAGAAGGCCTGCGACACAATAAGGGCAAGGCCGACTTGAATCTGGACCTGGGCCAGATCTACTTCACCCAGAAGCGTTACGACGAAGCCTTTGACTGCTACATGAAAGCCTGGCTTGCAGGAAACTCTCAGGGACGCATCGGCGCCGAGAACGTAGGCCATGTGTTCTCCAACGCCGGCGATACAGAAAAAGCCGAATCCCTCTACAAGCGCATCCGCGAAAAGAAGTAATCCTTTAATTCATTTTTGAACAATTTTTAGAGCCATATTATTGTATAATTCATTAATATGGTTTTCCTGCTGGTCATCATTTACGTCACGTTTGTAGGCCTGGGGCTCCCGGATACGATCCTTGGGGCGGCCTGGCCTCTGATGCAAAAGGACCTTGCTGCGCCCTTGTCCGCGGCGGGGATTCTTTCCATTATCGTGAGCCTGGGAACCATTGTCTCTAGCCTTTTGACTCCCGGTTTGCTGCGCCGTCTGGGAACAGGAAAACTGACTACCATAAGCGTGGGCCTTACCATGATTGCATCGGCGGGCTATGGCTTTTCTACGGCCTTCTGGATGATGTGCCTTTGGGCCATTCCTATGGGGCTCGGTGCGGGTGCCATCGATGTGGCGTTGAATAATTTTGCGGCCATACACCTGGAATCCAAGCATACAAACTGGTTGCACGCCAGTTGGGGCATCGGCGCTTGCCTTGGTCCCTCCATTCTTTCTTTGTCTGTATTCCTTGGCGCAGGCTGGCGTGGTGCCTACGAGGTGAATGCGCTGCTGCTGGGCGCCATTGTGTTGATGCTTTTGCTTTCTCTGCCAGTGTGGAAACGGGTGGAACGCGGCCGCGACTCTACGCAGGAAACTGCGCAAAGCGAAATCTCCCTGAGGGCTGCGCTGCGCGTACCCGGGATGAAGCTTTCGTTCTGGACGTTCTTCTTTTACTCTGCACTTGAGATTTCTACCAGCCTCTGGTGCGGTACTTACTTGGTGGCCCGGGGTTTTGAGCCTGCGGTGGGCGCGCTGGCGGTTTCTATGATGTTCGCCTGTGTGATGGTGGGGCGCGTGGCCAGCGGTTTCTTTGCCATCCGCTTTACGGATATGCGTTTGGTTCATGCGGGCATTGCCATCGTTGTCGTAGGATGTTTTACCTTGATCTTGCCTTTGCCCCTGTGGTTTACTCCTGTGTGCATTTGTATGCTGGGCCTTGGCTGCGCACCCGTTTATCCGTCCTTGATTCATGCAACTCCAGCCCGATTTGGCGAGGCTCTTTCTGGCCGGGCCATTAGTATCCAGATGGCTGGTTCCTACGTGGGCTCCGTTCTGATGCCGCCTGCCTTTGGTTTTGTAGCGGCCCATTTCTCTGTTATCCTTTGGCCTGTGGCCCTGGCAATCTTTGTAGGGAGCCTTTTGATTTGTGTCTGCATGTTGGATTACGTGACCCGTAAAAAGCTGAACAATGCCTTTGCCACGGAACGAATCATGGACGCCTTCAACCAGATCTCCGAAATGGAAGCTGCTCGCAATCGTTTGCGCCGTCAGCGCCGCAAGGAACGCCGAAAGGCAAGGCAACTTCAACAGCAGAAAGCCAAGAAGAACCAATAATTTATTATGATTGTGGCATAATGCTCAAAAACTTCTATAAAGTAGCTGGCCACGTATTTTCTGTTGGTTTTGAAACGGAGACGTTGTCTTCCAAAATGATTCCGTTGATGGAAAACTACAAGCCTTTTGAAATCGTGGGGGAGGCAGGCGCTTGCGACGCTGATTCTGTTTTCCAGTTGAACGTTGTTGAAGAGAATGAACAACGCAAGAATATTTCCTTTGTAGAAGAAACCCGCCAGGAAGAAGAAGGCCAGATCATTGTCTGTGGCCATACTGTTTCTGGACAGTCGGTTTTTGAATTTTCCTTTGGTGCGAAATCGGGCTTGAAAAAAGCGGGAACCTTGGTTTGCTCTGCAGACTACCGTCAAGCTGAATTACTCATCGAAAAAGATCTTCGAAAAACAGCCCTGGATAACGCCTTGATGGTGATCTTCGCCTTGGCGACGGCTAAGCTGGATACGGTCCTGTTCCATGGTGCCGTGGTGAGCAAGAACGGCAAGGGCTATATGTTCCTTGGTTCCAGCGGTACAGGCAAGAGCACTCACGCTCGTCTTTGGCTCAAGCATATTGATGGCACGGAACTGGTGAACGACGATAATCCTGTGGTTCGCGTAATCGATAATATTGCTTGGATCTACGGTTCGCCTTGGAGTGGAAAGACTCCTTGCTACAAGAACTTGGCTATGCCCTTGGACGCTATGGTTCAACTGGCCCAGGCTCCCTACAATAAGATTGCCCGTTTGGGAGGCTTGCGAGCCTACGCCGTACTAGTCCCCAGTATCTCGGGCAAACGCTGGGATGCTTCCATTGCCGACGGACTCCACAATACAGAAAACAAACTGGCAAAAAATGTCCCCACGTACTATTTGGAATGCTTGCCAGATGCTGCCGCCGCAGAACTTTGCTGTAAGACTTGCCGTGGCTAGCGTTGAGTAAAATTTTGAACAACATTATTTTTGTCAAGTAAATGTTTTTAGATTTAGGTCGGAGGTTATGATGAAAAGATCCTTGTCCATTGTCTTTTTGATTCTCATAAGTTTGTCTGGTTTTTCCAGTGCTGCAAATTGTTTTTATGCTATGAAGCAGATTCTGCTGGGTGAACAGCATCTTCTTTATGCCGGTGGAGATATTCTTGACAGTACAGTTGAAGCGTCTAATGGTAAAATTGTTGAACGCAAAATGCAATGGAATGGTGATTTCGTTTCTTCCATTACGACAAACAACTCTGTAACGGATGATCCTTTTGTTAAGTCCGGTACATCGAACATTGTTGTTGTTCATGATGAAAAGGAATTGAAAAACAACGGTATTGAAATTCTTTCTGTTAAAGAAATGAAAAAGGATACTGCGGTTTACCTGAATACTAGATACTATGGTGGAACCCTTTTTTCGAAAACCCGGATTTCTCTTATTAACGATGATGTAATCATAGAAGACGTTGGCTCTGGTGAACCTTTGAATGGCTATGATAAAATCGAAATGCTGGAAAGAAAGGATACTTTGTTTATTTTGGGCTGGAAGAAAGTTGATGGAGAATTGTCTCTCTACGCAAATCAATATTTTGTCGTCGATGAAAATGATCCCACCAGTTGCACGGAGTGGCTTGTTTCTAAAGGAGTTGCCTCTGAAACGGATTACTCCAATGTCATAGAACCTACGGAATCAGGCTATGTTTTTCGAAGAGAGTCTTTGGAAGACACCGGCGATTACAAGGAGTATTTCTTTGAGGAACTGAAGGATACTTCTGTTGTTGAATCGCCCAAGGATACTACCATTGTAGAACCTTCCAAGGACACCACTGATGTTAAGCCTTCGAAGGATGATACAACGAAGGTTCAATCTATCGTCAAGCGTAACGAGCCTGCTGTCCGCTTGAAATCTCGCATTCGCCATGTGGATCTGAAGGGTCGACATATTTCAAAGGATAAAAAGAACCAGCCTCACCGCGTTTTGTTCTAGTTTTAAGACTGTTTGAAAGTCTCTATAAAATGCGATTAGTTTTTATTCTGTTTTTCTGTTTAGTAGAACTGGCTATGGCTGGCTCATTTTATGACAAATTTATCGATGATGTAGCCTCCGAGAAAAAGGTCTGGCGAAGAATAACCAGTTCAATAAATCAGGAAGATTCCTTAACACGCAATTATACGATGAATTGTAGCGATATGGGTGGAGATAGGCTATATTGTCTTTATGTGTCGGATGATAATCAATTTATGATTGATTCAATAGTTCACGAAATGAATGGGGAAAAGAGTTACTATGAATTGAATGAAACGTTTTTTGATGAAAAGAATCAAATGACGTATAGTTTCATGTATATCAACGGATTCAGTTATATTTTGCACTTATATAGACATGGTCGGATTGTTTATATAGAGGATGGCTGTGATACGCTTCAGGCCTTATTCAGGGATGAATGCTTAGCTGATGCGAAGTGGCAAAATGCTAAAAAGGATTCTTTGGGACGTTATGTTTTTTCTCAGGAGATTTATACCTGGGATGACAAGGGACGCCTTGTACAGAGAGTAGTTCGTGATTTTAATAATGACCTGCGGATAAGTGGTACGTACAGGCTTAAGTACGGCTCTCCGTGTGATTCTGTGTTTGTAGATCCAGTCGATTATGAGAATACTTTTGAAGGGAGAAAAAGCAGATTTAACGGAACCTTTGGATTGATTCCTGAAATGGGAGACCCGGAGTACGAAATGTTTGCTAAAACTCCATACTCGGATATGCCAAGGAATGTTGCTGATTCTATTCTAATCCGCCAGCAAAAGCGCTGCGAGGATTACAAGAAATCCTTGAAGAAGAAATAGGCCTGGATCTTTATTTTTCTACATTTCCTTTCATGGCAAAAAAGAAAAAGTTTTTTAAGTCCCCGGCTTTGGCTCAGGCCAACCGCAGTAAGGAAGATCGCCTTCGCGAAACATTGATGCAGGTCGTAAGCGGTGAAAGCCGTTTACTTAACCGTCCTGATGATCTTTACGAAACCATCGGCAAGGGCCTTGATGATATTGAGGAATGTAAGGATCCCAAGCTTCAGCTGGAACTTTTGGCATGGACTCTCCGTGCAGATTTTTGCGCATTCAAGGCTGAAGACGAAGAGAAGGAATACTGGGACAACCTGTTCTACGATGCAGGTACTTTCTTCGTGGAAATTGCCAAGGACTTCGAAGACAAGGATTATGTCGCTGACTTGATTCACGACCTGGCAGTGCGCCATGTGGGTGGGGAAGGCCGTTCCGTGGTGTTCCTCAGCTTGAGCGAAGTGATGCCTGCAGAACGTTCTTCCAAGTTGCTGAATGAACTTATCGCTCAGGAAGACCAGTTCGCTCTTGAAAACCGCGAAGATGTGCTGGATGCCATTTGCGACATGGCTGATTCCATCAATGATTCTGCCAACTACGCCAAGGCCGCTCTGCTGAAGGATCCGGATAAGAGCAATGCAACCATCATCGATATTGCCAACGCCTACTTTATGGCCGGCGACTTGGTCATGGCCAAGCAGTGGATGAACGATGTGAAGAATCCGGGCAATGAAGATGAAGAAGCCTTCTTGGATTTGCAGGCTGCCATTGCCGACAAGGAAGGCCGTAAGTCTGATTGCTTGAAGATTGCTCGCCAGCTTTATGAAACCTTCCCGAAGATTATCAACTTGGGTCGTTTGGTTTCTGTGCTGCCCGAAGCGGAAGCAGACCAGGTTCTTAAGGAACATGAAAAGTTCCGTTGCGGTTCTACCGCTAGCCTGGAATTCATGCAGATGCTTGCTGCGCTCAAGCGTTATGAACAGCTTTCTGGTTATGTGAGCCGCTTTGAAAACGACCTCACCACCATGGATGCCGATGAATTGACGGACTTGGCTGACAGTCTTGAAAAGGATGGTCAGAAGGAACTTGCCCAGCATATCCGCGACTGGACGGTTGAGGAGCCGGAAGAAGCAGAAATGTTCGACGACAAGGACTAATCTGCGCTGTCTTTGCGAGCCTCGAAGAGGCGTGGCAATCCAAGCATTACTCTAAAAGCATTTCTTGAGGAATGGCGCCTTCTATCACCAGAAGGCGTCTTTTCATATCCAGACCTAGCCCGAAGCCTACTAGTGCGCCGGCTTTACCAATAACGCGATGGCAGGGGAGGATCAAGGGAATTGGATTCTCGTGGAGCGCGCCTCCTACGGCTCGGGTAGCCTTGGGACTGCCCACCATCTCGGCCACGTCCTTGTAGGAACGGGTTTCTCCGTAAGGAATTTCTTTAAGCGCTTCCCAGACTTTGACTTGGAAATCGGTTCCGTAAAGTTTGTACGGAATACTGAATTCATGGCGCTTGCCGGCCAGGTATTCGTTCAGTTGCTGCACTGCCTTGCGGTAGGCGCGGCTGACGGATGGAGGCAAGTTGGCGTCGATGTCGGCCACTGCGTATGTGCAGGCCTGTACTGCGCTGGGGCGAACTTCACCACTTTCTTCAGGGGAATAGCGCAGGCAGCACAACTTGGATTTTTCAAACACGAAAGTCCATTGGCCCCACAAGTTGCGGTGCCTGATTGTTGTGAATTTTGCGTCTGAGAAGTCCATGCTATGAATATATATAAAATCAACTTAAATGGAACTTTGATGTTCTTTGTGAGCCAAAAGCGCCCCGTATTAACGGGGCGTGTTGGCGAGAGCGAGGACTTACGATATGTTTTTCTTTAGAGTTTAGTCCGAGCGGTCATCGTAAAGGGAATTCCTTGAATTCCTTGACGCCGAATTCCTGCCGCAGGTAATCCCAGCGCACCAGGCGGTTCTTCCAGTAGTACTTGCGGTACAGGCGGCGAGCCACGCGGCTTGTGAGTTCGTAAGGAATGGTGTGGTGGTCGTCGGCAACGCTTTCCATGGAAATGCGGAAATCCAGTTCGCCGTTCACAACGTCTACGGTTTCGCCAACTTGCACGTCAGGAATGTGGCTTACATCTACCATGGTGGCGTCCATGCAGACGCGTCCAAGAATGGGGCAGAGCTGTCCACGGATAAAGACGAATCCCTTGTTGTATTCGCCGCGAAGATAGCCGTCGCCGTAACCGATAGCGATGGTTGCGATGCGGGTGGGCTGCTGTGCCATCCAGTAGCCGCCGTAGCTAACGGTTTCGCCAGGCTTTACGTCGTGAATGTGACGGATGGTAGACTTGATCTTCATGACGGGCTTGATGGGCCACGGAGAAGGTGCTGCGCCCATGCAGTTGTAGCCGTAAAGGGCAAGGCCCGGACGCACCATGTCGAAATGGCTTTCGGGGTGGGTCAGGGTTCCTGCGGAACTGGAGCAGTGGCAAATTTCCGGACGAAGACCTTCTGCCTCGAGCACGTCTACCAAGCGGGTAAAGCGCTGAATCTGAATTTCGGTCTTGGGATTGCCCGGCATGTCGGCGGTAGCCAAGTGAGTGAACATACCTTCGAACTTAAGGTTCCTAAGGCTCAAGGCTGCACGGATGTTGTTGAAGTCTTCGGCGTCGAAACCATAACGGTTCATGCCGGAGTCAATCTTCAGGTGTGCCTTGCAAGTGCAATCGTTTTCGCGAAGGAACTGGTCGAATGCCATTGCAGTGCGAATGTCCGTAATGACCGCGGTCAGCTGGAACTCAACGAAGTAGGCGAAGTCTGCCGGAGTGCAGGGGCCAAGAACCAGAATAGGCAAGTCCATACCGTACTGGCGCAGGATCATGCCTTCGCTGATGTGTGCCACGCCAAGGTAGTCTGCACCGCCGAACTTTGCGGCAAAGGAGCAGGCCAGGCTTCCGTGTCCGTAGGAGTCAGCTTTTACGGGCAAGAGAATCTTGGTGGTGGCGGGAATTTGACTACGGATAAATTGAATGTTATTGCAAAGGGCGTCGAGGTTGATTTCAATCCAGTTGGGGCGCGCGATTCTATTAAGATCGGGAGGATTCTGTAAAAGCTTCATAATGCGAAAAATATAAATAAATGACCAAACAAAATACCAACTTTCAACCCGTTAAAGTGTGATTTTCCCAACTCTAATTTGGAATAGAATAGGTTGCCATAAGTTTTGTAAAGTTCTTTCGTAAAAACAGAACCCCAAAAATCAAATCCAGCCCAATAAACATAAGGGTTTGAGCCGATTTGGCATTTTTTACAAAACAGCCGTTAAAGTTTTGTTTACCGAAACCGTGCAACTTTTGCATTTTTTCCGTTGTACATTCAAAGTGTGGTTGGATCCCTCTCCTGAAACTCAGCCCTCGCGGTCCACCACATTGTCCTTCTAACTGACATCGATAAATTAGACTAAAGGCTTGCCTTGCAACGCCTATCTCTAATTGTTGCTCCTGAGAAACCAGCTCTTGGGTTAAGCTCTTACATCTAAGGGCTGTTGCTTGAATATTACCTAATTACAAACAAACTCATATTTCCTTGAAAGAGGAAAGGTTGGATAAAATCATGAAAAACACAAAAGTCACAAAGAAAGAAATGAAAGAGAAGTTGGAACCGCTGGTAGCTTCGCTCCTGCCGGATTCTGATAAGAAGATGGGCGCCATTGCCGGTATCTCTCTTCTTGTCGCCCTTGTACTGTGCTTCTGGGCTGCTGCATACGAAGTGATTATTGATGAAAATATTTTTGAGAAGTCGGATACTCCGGAACTCAAGACAACCATGAACATCATTGAGAAAAAGGAGGAAAAGAAAGAAACTCCAAAGGAGCAAAAGAAAAAAGAAGATAACATACGCAAACGTCCTGGTGGCGGTGGCAAGAAAAGCGGCAAGGGCAATCCCAAACAGCCTATACAGCGTGGGGTCCTTAAACTGCTTACAACTCAAACCAAGAACGCTAGCGCCTCTGTTTACGACTTGATGAAAAACCAAAAGTTCGCAACTGATATTGACAAGGTCATTAAGAATGCCAATGGCCTTCAGGTAAACGGAAAAACGAAAATTATGGGTGAACGTAACGGCAAGATTAATGCTGGGTTTAACGATGGTATTGCCGCCGGTGGCAGTGGTGGTATTAGTGACGGTTTTGCTAGTCTGATGAGTGGCTCGACCGGATCTATTGGCACTAAGGCCCTGAAAGGTAAGCTGAATATTCCCCAGCCTAGTGATATCGATATGAGCTCGGCAAATTCTGCCCGATCCGCATCGGATATCATGAAGGTTGTTCGCAAACGCACACCGGGCCTGCGTCATGTTTACACCAAGTATCTTAAGAAAAATCCTGGATTCTCGGGAAAGGTGACTTTGAAGTTTACCATTTCGCCGAGTGGTGAGGTTATCAATAACATCATTGTCTCTTCTTCTACGGGTTATAGCGATTTTGATAACGAAATCAAGAAAACTGTAAGTACCTGGACTTTTGGCAAGGTGAAATCTGGTAACACCACTGTGACTATTCCTTTCACGTTCTCTGAATAATATCTGAATTTTGGTTTATGGATTGTTAAAGCTTTAACGCCGATCGCCCGCTGCCTGCGGGCCTTCGGTTTTTGTATATTTATGCCGTTAAAAATTCTCAAGGTGTTTGGTACATGAAAGACCCTCGCATTACAAAGCTTGCTGAAAACCTGATCAACAATGCCATTGCTCTCAAGGCTGGTGAAAACATTCTCATCGAAACCACTGATACTCCCGACGAATTGAGTACGGAGTTGATCAAGGCTGTTGCAAAGGCCGGTGGCAATGCTTTTGTGCATAATTACAACGGCCGCGTCCGTCGCGAAATGATTTTGTCTGCAACCGAAGAACAGATGAAGGTTGCTGCCGACTTGGCCATGGCCGAAATGCAGAAGATGCAGTGCTACATTTCTATTCGCGCTGCAGAGAACGCCATGGAAAACTGCGATGTTCCCGGCCCGCAAATGAAGATGTACCGCCTTGCAAATCAGGCTGTGCTTGACTACCGCGTGAATAAGA
Organism: Fibrobacter sp.; assembly: GCA_024399035.1. Lineage (GTDB taxonomy): Bacteria > Fibrobacterota > Fibrobacteria > Fibrobacterales > Fibrobacteraceae > Fibrobacter. The sequence continues at coordinate 23,715 of JAKSID010000018.1, forward strand.
CCCGTTGGTGCGTGCTCCGCTGGCCCAATCCCTCTATGGCTCAGGCCGCCAAGATGAGTACCGAGGCTTTCGAAGATTTCTACTTCGAAGCTTGCCTGGCAGACTACCCGCGTATGGCAAAGGCTGCCCAGAATCTCGTGGACTTGATGAATCGTACAGACAAAGTAAGGCTCGTCTCCAAGGGCACGGATTTGACCTTTAGCATCAAGGACATTCCTGCGGTACCCTGCTGCGGTAACATGAACATTCCCGACGGCGAAGTGTACACGGCTCCTGTGCGCAACAGCGTTAACGGCGTGATTCAGTATAACACACCGTCTCTCTACGACGGTAAGCAGTTTGGCAACGTGCGCCTTGAATTCAAGGACGGCGCTATTGTGAACGCTTCCTGCGAAACCGGCTCCAACGAAGCTTTGAATGCCCTGTTCAATACGGACGAAGGCGCCCGCTATGTGGGTGAATTCGCCATCGGTTTCAATCCCTATGTGAACTCTGCCATGTGCGACATTCTCTTTGACGAAAAGATCGCAGGCTCCATCCACTTTACTCCGGGCCGTTGCTACGAAGACGCTCCCAACGGTAACGTTTCTGCAATCCATTGGGACTTGGTCTTGATTATGCGCCCCGAATATGGTGGCGGCGAAATCTGGTTCGACGACGTCCTGATTCGTAAGGATGGCAAGTTTGTTATTGATGAACTGAAGTGCCTCAATCCCGAAGAACTTGCTTGATGTAACACAGCACTAACACATTTTTAAACCGGAAAATCCCTCGTACTATGTGAAAACATGGAACGGGGGATTAATTTTTTGCTCGGTGTTAAAATGAGGATTTGGTGCATGTCAAATGTATTCTCTAGGGTGTTGGTCGCTCTTGGCTCTGTAGGCTTGATTGCCTCGGCAGCCAATGCAAATGTTACCGGCTATGTGAAAAATGTTTCCAATGCCGGTGTAAGCGGGGTTTCTGTTAGCCTGCTTTCTAGCGGAGCTACTGCAATTACCGATGCGAATGGTTTTTTCTCCATTGTTGCGGGTAACAATGAAACCGCTGCGTTGAAGAATCAAGTTTTGGGCGCGTCCCTTGAAGGTGGCCTTTTGCATTTTTCCGTGGCAAAGTCCGCTTTTGTGCAGGTTTCTACTTACGGAATGCTTGGTCAGAATGTTTTCCGTTGCAATCGCCAGATTATGGGCGCTGGGGCTCATTCTATAAATGCTATCCCTGGGAATGCTAATCCCGGTGTTTACTTGGTTAAGATTGAAGTTGATCATTCTGAATACACTTACAAGATTAACTACAAGGGTGCAAATCACAGCACCGCGCCTGTTGAGATGGTGGGCTTGCGCAAGGCCTTGGTTTCTGCGGACTCCCTGGTGCTCCAGTACAATGGTGAAACCTTGCAAGATAAGGTTCCTGTGTTGGACGATGACGCTTCTGTAGGTAATGTGGTTATTACCCGTAAGACAGTGTCTGGTGCCGCTCAAACTGGTGCTTTTGTGAACGTAGCTTTGCAGGGTTCCCTCGGTGAATACGTTTCGTTGATTGCAACGTCTGTTGCTGACAAGTACGAAGTAACGACTGGTTGGATGATCCTCAAGGAAAATCGCAGCTGGAATGTTTCTGCTAGCGCTTTGGGCTTGTCCACCGCAACGCAAGCAAATGTTTTCGATAACGTTCAAAACATCGTGCTGAATTTGACGTCTGCGATTTCTTCAAGTTCTGCAGTTGTCCCGGGCGTTTCCTCTTCCTCTATTGCTGCGAACTCTTCTTCTGCAGTTGTCCCGAGCTCTAGTTCCGCAACCATAGAAACCAAATACCTGAACTATTCTGCCTCGCTCGAAATCAGTTCTACAGATTACTCCTACGTTACTGTGGATTTGGGCGCTTCTCAAGTGGCTTCGGCCTTGGGAATTAGTACGTCTCAATTGTCTAGCGTTACATATTTCGCCGTGAATCCGGATGGCTCTGCCAATAGCACTGCCTCTACCGCAAACGATCCTGGTCATTGGTTTGATGCAAACGGCAATGTTGTCGCTTATGACAACGGATCCGTTGTGTATTCTGAATTGAATCTTGCTTCTATGACGGCCAATGTGGGGCAGTATCCCGGTGCACTTTCTGCTGGTTCTTATACAATCAAGCAGGGCGTAAGTTACGGGAATAAGACCGTTGTGTTCACAATTACTTTGAACATGAAGAACGCCGCGGTTTCTAGCAGCAGTGCAAAGTCTAGTTCCTCCAGTGCAAAATCAAGTAGCTCTAGCGTTAAGTCCAGTTCCTCGGTTGCGCAAATCACCATGGCAAGCTTAGCCACAAGCAATCCTGAAATTTACAAGTTCGTGAACTGGCAATGGGATTATCGCTTAAGCAGTAACGGAATCGTTAGCGGTAGCGATGGCACTTACGATGACTATCGTACGGAAAACTCTTCTGGACTTACTTTCGAACACATTATCAATGGCAAGGGTACTTTGAAGTATTGCGTTGTGTGGGAAAAGAAGTCTGCGCTGTCCAAGGCTAAGCGTGATCAGATTCGCCAGATGATCAATGATATTACCCATGCCTGGACCAAGTATCTGACTGGCTTCGAAGGCTGGCCCTATGACGATGTGAATGTTGTTGCAACAGGCTGGGCCGTATACGATGCAAGCTACATCCAGGATAAGCAACCTGATGAAAATGTCTATACATCTACAAAAACTGATGGAATGGTGGGCGAGTACTACACGCTGAATTTCGGTGGCAACACTCAGCCTTACTGCCCTGATGGAACCTATGATGAAATCTTCCAGGTGGTGGATGGCTATACCGAATACAGCACCAATAGCTGGGGTTTTGCCGGTGGTGGCCTCTGGGTTGCGGCAGAACATGTAGAAAGCATGCTTGGCGTAGGTATTCCCCATATTGTGGCTCACGAATCTGGCCATAACTTCGGTCTGCCGGACTATTATGAATCCTGGGATTTCCCCGACGCAAATTACTCCTCGCCCAAGGCGGGTGCCGCCTCCGGCGGCGGCATCACTGCAAATACGAGCTACTCGGGAATTGCCAGGTCCATGGTGATGAATGCGGGCTCATCTAGTACTGTGACTGAATATGACTACTGGCTTCTGAGGAAGTTCTGGTACGAAACAAAGCACAAGTACGGATATTAGAATCTTTCCGACCACAAACCATAGGCCCGAGCGATTTATTCGCTCGGGTCTTCTTTTGTGAAAATGGGCTTGATTTTTGTGAGCAAAACAAAAGACCTGGTTTGAACCAGGTCCTTTGCTTAACGAAAGTTTCGTTCGCCTTACAACAGTGGCAACCTACGGTTGCGCTGCTCTGCGGTTCGGCAATGGGCAAGTAAACTTGCCCGCTGCTCTCACCTTTAGAGGAGTTGATCGCTACGCGATCTTTGCTTGCGCGCCTCGGTCATACGAACATAAATGTTCGTGCGACTCTCGGCTTACAGCAATTGGTCTCTACGAGACCCTCTCCTCAGCGGCTCGGTCATGGACAAGTGAATTTGTCCGCTGCTCTCACTTTTAGAGGAGTTGATCGCTACGCGATCTTTGCTTGCGCGCCTCGGTCATACGAACATAAATGTTCGTGCGACTCTCGGCTTACAGCAATTGGTCTCTACGAGACCCTCTCCTCAGCGGCTCGGTCATGCCCGAATGAAAGCTGTGCTTTCTTCGGTCGCGACACTCGCCTTTAGAGGAGTTCAGCGATCTGTACAGCGTTCAGTGCAGCACCCTTACGGATCTGGTCACCGGTGAGCCACAGAGTGTTGCCGCAATCGTCTGCCAGGTCCTTACGGATACGGCCAACGTAAACGTCGTCGTGACCAGCGCTTTCAAGCGGCATGGGGTAGATGTAGTTCTGCGGATCGTCCTTCAGGAATACGCCCGGAGCGTTCTTGAGGGCAGCGCGGATTTCTTCAACAGAAACCGGCTTTTCAGTTTCGAACCAGACGGATTCGGAATGAGAACGGAGAGAGCTAACGCGTACGCAAGTAGCACTGGTGCGAACATCGGAGTGCATGATCTTGCGGGTTTCGTTGTACATCTTCATTTCTTCCTTGGTGTAGTCATTTTCAGTCATCTTGTCGATCTGCGGAATGACGTTGTAAGCCAGCTGGAAGGGGAACTTCTTGATGTGGGTGGTAGAACCGGTTTCAATGATGTCCTTGTACTGCTGCTGGAGTTCTTCCATAGCAACTGCACCTGCACCGCTTGCGCTCTGGTAAGAGGAAACGCGGATCTTCTTGATGTGAGAAATCTTTTCGATGGGGTTGAGAACCACAACCATCATGATGGTGGTGCAGTTGGGGTTAGCGATAATGCCGCAACCGCCGTTTTCAGCCTTGTGGAGAGGGATGTCGTGTGCGTTCACTTCGGGAACGACCAGAGGAACATTGTCCATCATACGGAAGTAGCTGGTGTTGTCCACGACCACTGCACCGTGTTCAACGGCGATGGGAGCAAATTCCTTAGAAACTGCTGCACCTGCAGAGGAGAGAACCAGGTCGACGCCCTTGAATGCGTCTGCGCAGGTCAGTTCAACCTTGAGCTTTTCACCCTTGAAGGTGTATTCGCGACCGACGCTACGTTCGGAAGCGAGAAGCTTGAGGTTCTGAAGAGGGAAATTGCGCTGTTCCAGAATGGAAAGCAATTCCTGGCCGACGGCACCGGTGGCGCCCATGATGGCTACGTTACGAATCATAGTGTTGTGATCCTTAGTTTGCGTTCTCAGCGTCTTGTTGCTGAGGTTGGTTGTTTGATTTTAAATTCTCGATGTTGTTGTAGAAACGCTTGAGTGCTGCGTTCATCTGGGCAATCTGGTTGCGAGCCTGCTTGTACTGTGCCAGCTGTTCTTCGGGGTCTTCGCGAAGAGTGTAGTTGTACAGGGAGTAGGCGGCCAGTCGGACGCTTTCGCTTGCCTGGATAAGCTCGGAGTGAGCTTCGGCGGCGCTGTGGGGATGGTAAAGTCCCATGACCTTGCGGTTCAGTGCCGTAGCGTTGTTGTTGATTGCCAGAGCCTGGCTGCTGCGAGCCTCGCGTTCGGATTCGCTGGCGTTGGAGGACAACGGCTCGAATTCGTCGATGGAGTTTGTAATGTCGCGCATGCGGCCAATGAGTGCTTCTGCGTTGGTGACGTAGCTCTTGATGCGTTCCTGAGAGTGTGCTTCCTTAGAAGATCCGTTGGACGAGGTGGAGGCAGATGCCTTTGCGGCCTTGGGATTGGGGATAATCTTTCCGCCAGTACCGTTGGCAAAGGACTGAATGTAGTCCTGATACTTGTCGTCCTGCATGACCTGTTCGTAGGTTTTGTACTTTGCCACGGGGAGCAGGGTCGGGCGATCCCAGAATGCGGTTCCGACGAAACCAGCCAGCATGAACACCATGAGGAAGATGTTGCCGACCTTGGTAGCCAGGTCTTCGCTGCGAATTGCAAAAATGATAGCGAGGATGAACATACTTGCAAAAGAAAGCAACAAGCCTCCATCAACATTGTAGCTGATGTAGGAGTTCTTTGCAAAGTAGAACACGCAGTCCATCGCAACGATAATCAGGGATAGAAGCCCCCCGGTTACCTTTTGCTTGGTTGTGTATGCTGCTACCGACTGAAGAATCGCCGTAAAGGTGATTCCCAGGGGCAAAACCATCGTTAACGCAATTTCTGGAATTTGAGGATTCATTGGTTAGAACACTCTTTTCTAAATAGTTCGTTAGAACAGTTCGTTAGAACGGAAGATCTTCTTCGCCTTCGGACATAGGTGCGTCGTATGTCGGAGCGCTAGACTGGCTGTAGCCGTTAGACTGGCCTGCGCTGCTGCTCTGGTTGTAGCTGCCGCCCTGGTAGCTGCCGCCGTTCTGGCTGCGCGGGGTCAACAGCTGGAAGGTGTCCAGGTTGACTTCGGTAGCGTAACGCTTCTGACCAGTGGCTTGGTCGGTCCAGCTACGGTTGGTGAGGGAACCTTCGACATAGAGGGTCATGCCCTTGTGAACGCCCAGGCTTTCCATGGTGTCGGCAACCTTGCCCCAGCCAACGATGTTGTGCCAGTCAGTCTGTTCCTTCTGTTCGCCGTTGTTGTCGCGGTAGCGGCGAGAAGTTGCGAGGGAGAAGGAAACGCGCTTGCGGCCGGTGGGACCAGCACTAATAACGGGGTCCTTACCAATGTTACCGATGAGCATCACTTTGTTTAAATATGCCATAAAACTAATCCTATTTTTATTTTTTTAATTCTGTGGAAAAAGATAAAAAAATTGGGTGTCACAAAAGTGTCAATTTTCAATTCAATGCGTTTTCGGCTGTAAAAACCTCATTTTGCAAACAATAGGCGACATTTTCCATTCAAAAAGCTATCTTAAGAATTGAAAAATAACCTAATACCTATAACCTATTACCTAACACCTAAATATGGTTACTCTCGCTCTTTCTAATTTCGAAAAGTCTTTCCCCGCCGCCCTTCGCGGCAAGCGCCTTGGCGCAGTCCTCCATCCGGCTTCAGTCTGTGCAGACCTGAGCTACACTCTGGATCTTCTGAAGTCCTACGACGGCAAGTTGTTTAAGTTGTCTGCATTGTTCGGACCCCAGCACGGTATCAAGGGCCACACTCAGGACAACATGATCGAATGGGAAGGCTACACCGATCCCGAATTGGGAATTCCCGTTTATAGTTTGTACGGAGAACACCGCGAACCTACCGCCGAAATGCTTTCCCATGTGGATGCACTTTTGGTGGACCTGCAGGACGTTGGCGCACGCTATTACACCTTCATCTGGACGCTTTACTTGTGCATGAAGGCTTGCGAAAAGCTTGGCATTCCCGTTGTGGTGGTGGATCGCCCGAACCCCATTAACTGCGTGGACGAAGAAGGCCCGGTTCTGGACCTGAACTACACCAGCTTTGTGGGTCTCCACAGCATTCGTACCCGTCATGCCAAGACCATCGGCGAACTGGCAGAACAGTTCAAGTCAGAATGCTTCCCCAAGTGTGAGCTTTATGTGATGCACATGGAAGGTTACGACAAGAAAATGTGGTACGACCAGACCGGATTGCCTTGGATCTTGCCTAGCCCCAACATGCCGACTTTGGATACGGCCATCGTCTATCCGGGCATGTGCCTCTTCGAAGCTACCAACGTGAGCGAAGGACGCGGAACCACCCGTCCGTTCGAAATTTTCGGCGCTCCCTTCATTGATGCGGTTAAGCTTTGCAAGTACATGAATGGCCTGAAGTTGCCCGGCGTCTATTTCCGCGAAAACTATTTCCAGCCCACGTTCCACAAGGGTGCTGGCCAGATTTGTGGTGGCGCACAGATCCACGTGTTGGACCGCGACAAGTTCCGCAGCTTCGATATGGCCATCAAGTTGCTGCAGTACATCTTCAACGAATATCCCAATGATTTCGCCTGGAAGCAGCCTCCTTACGAATACGAGTTCCACAAACTGCCCATCGATATCCTGCTGGGCAATGGAACCTTCCGTAAGGAATTCATTGAATCTTCGATTTAATTCATTCAAGAAAAGATTAAAAAGATGCCTTTGGAAAATATTCAGAGGCACTTTTTTTATATCTCCTTGTCGTAATGTGATGGTCGCAACATTTATTTTATGGTAAAAAGGTGTTTTTAGGAAAAATGTTGAATTCTCGTTTGAAATGACTACATTTTAATATGTAAACTGATGAAAACGAAAAAGGTGCTTTATGAAATTGAATAAGTACATATGCTTGTTTGTTTGCGTTATGTGCGCAGTGTCCACTGGCTGGGCAAAGAAGAAAAAGTCTCATAAGGCTGTTCAGGAACCTGAGGCTGTTGAACAGGTTGAAGAATCTGCTGCAGAAGAACCTGCAGAAGAGCCCGCCGCTGTGGAAGCGTCTGATGAAACTGCTGCTGCTGTAGAAGCCCCTGCAGTTGAAACTCCTGCTGAAGTGAGCGAAGCTCCGGCTGAAGAAGCTGCTGCCGAAGAAACAACTGTTGCAGAAGCCTCTGAAACAGAAGAAGTTGCCGCAGAAGACGAATCTTCCGAAGAAGTAGCTTCCGACGATGAGGAAGAAGATCAGCCTAAGAAGAAAAAGAAGAAGAAATCCAAGAAGAAAAAGTCTAAGAAGAAAAAGAAGAAAAAGCATTCTGATGACGATGAAGACGAATATATGGGTGGCCCCAAGAAGGGTGTCCATATGGTTCTTTCTCCTGAATTTACGAATTGGAATAGATACGGTGCCAGTTGGAATCTTGGTTTTGCCTTCGCTTATTACTTTAACAGCCATATGGCTGTTCGTACTGGTCTGGACCTTGGCTTAAGCTATATTATGGGCAAGGATCAATACAGTACTTATTATTATAGCTATGAATACAACTATACGTCTCTCATGATCAGCCTCCAGTTGCCGGTGTACTTCCGCTATGCTATTAACGATATGTTCTGGGCGGAAGCGGGTGTTGTTGCTGGCGGAAACGTTTACAGCTATTCTCATACTAGTTCCGACTATGGATCTTCTAGCTCCTACGGTCAGATTGGTAAGGGCAACTTTGATTCCAATGCAGGCCTGTACAATACCACCTTGGGTGGCGGTGTTTCCCTTGGCAACTTCGAAGTTGGCCTTCAGGTTGGCGTAAGCAACTGGAGTACCTTTGCTTGCAATGTTGGCTTAACGTTGGGTTTATTCTTCTAGTAACAGAACAGATTTAGATAAAGCGTAAAGAATAAAGAAAAGCCCGAGTCGAATGACCCGGGTTTTTCAATTTTGAACTTCGCGGAGGTTGTCCGCGACTCTAGTCTTACTTCAAGAAGTTCATGTACGGAAGCTTTGCTGCAAGTTCCTGCACCTTGTCGGCGTTAGCCTGGAGGGCGGAGCGTGCGTTCCAGGAACCGTCCAGGAACTGACCGCGAGGGCCATCAGCCAAAGTGAGGGCGATGGTTTCGTCACCCAGCTTCAGGGTGCGAGCGTCGGTGCTGGTTTCCAGTTCCTTGGAAGGATTAGCTTCGATCCATGCGAGAATCTTGTCGGCGGTAGCGTGGTCTACCTTGTAGCAGGGAACGCCCAGGGCGACGCAGTTGCCGAAGAAGATTTCGGAATAGCTTTCAGCGATGATAGCCTTGATGCCCCAGCGCTTCAGAGCCTGCGGAGCGTGTTCGCGGCTGGAACCGCAACCGAAGTTCTGGTTGGAAACCAGGATGGTGCCGTTCTTGTAGGCCGGGTCACGGAAGGGGTGTACCTTGCCCTGAGCTTCGAGGCCTGCGATGTCGTCGGCGAAAGCGTTTGCGCCAAGACCTTCGAAGGTCACGCACTTGAGGAAGCGAGCCGGAATGATACGGTCGGTATCGATGTCGTTACCGCGAACAGGAACGCCGGAACCTTTAACGATGTCAATAGAATTCATTTTTAAATCTCCTTGGTGTTCCAATTACTTGATGTACTTGCGGACGTCGGTGACCTTGCCTTCGATTGCAGCAGCTGCAACCATGGCGGGGCTCATCAAAATGGTACGGCCAGTGGGGGAGCCCTGACGGCCCTTGAAGTTACGGTTGCTGGAAGATGCACTTACCTGGCGACCCTTCAGCTTATCCGGGTTCATGGCAAGGCAGAGAGAGCAGCCGGCTTCGCGCCATTCTGCCCCAGCTTCCTTGAAGATCTTGTCGAGACCGAGAGCTTCTGCTTCCACCTTGATCTTCATGGAACCAGGAACGACCCACATCTTGACGGTGTCGGCAACCTTGTGGCCCTTGATGATTTCAGCAGCAGCCTGAAGATCGGACAAACGACCGTTGGTGCAGGAACCGACGAAAGCGATGTCGATGGGGGTGCCGATCATCTTGCCACCTTCTTCCCAGCCCATGTATTCATAAGCTTCGGAGATGACCTTCTTTTCGGAGCCTTCGAATTCAGAAATCTTCGGCATGTTGTCGTTGAGCTGGATTGCCTGTGCCGGAGTGATACCCCAGGTCACCATGGGTTCCAGGTTGTCGCAGTTGATTTCGATTTCGTCGTCGAACTGTGCGTCGGCGTCGGTAGCCACGGACTTCCAGTAGGCAACAGCTTCATCCCACTTGTCTGCCTTGGGAGCGTAGGGCTTGCCCTTCAGGAATTCAAAAGTCTTTTCGTCGGGGTTGCAGTAGCCAACGCGTGCGCCACCTTCGATAGCCATGTTACAGATGGTCATACGGCCTTCCATGCCCATAGCTTCGATAACCGGGCCAGCAAATTCGTAAGCGTAGCCAACGCCGCCGTTCACGCCAAGCTTTGCGATGTAGGCAAGTGCTACGTCCTTAGCGGTTACGCCAGCCTTCAGCTTACCGGTGAAGTTGATGCGACGGGTCTTGAGGGGGCTCATGGCCAAAGTCTGGGTTGCGAGAACGTCTGCAACCTGGCTAGTGCCGATACCAAATGCGATTGCACCGAAAGCACCGTGGGTAGCAGTATGGGAGTCACCGCAAGCGACAGTCATACCCGGCTGGGTAACGCCTTCTTCCGGGCCAACAATGTGGATCACACCCTGTTCGCAGGTCTTGGGGCCAAAGAACTTGATGCCGTTGGATTCGGTGTTCTTTTCGATGTGAGAGAACATTTCTTCGGAAATGCCATCCTGGAGAGGACGGTTACGTTCCGGGAAAGTGGTGGGAATAATGTGGTCAACGGTGGCGAAGGTGCGTTCCGGGAACAGGACCTTGGTGCCATCTTCACGGAGAGATGCGAAAGCCTGGGGGCTGGTCACTTCGTGGCAGAGGTGGAGACCGATGAAAAGCTGGCACTGGCCGCTGGGGAGCTTAGCAACAGTGTGGCTTTCGAAGATTTTCTGGTATAATGATTTTCCCATTTTGTGTCTCTTTTGTTTGGGAGCCTGCAGAACAGGCTCATTTTAAAAATTTTCGGGAGGAAATATAACAATTTTGACCAAATTCGTGGAGAGCCCGCCCTGTTGCGAGTGTTGTGTGCGTTACATCATATTGCTTACGGGTGTATACGTCATTTATCTTATTTTTCGCCAAACTGACGTATATTATATGTATATTGGCGAAAAAATGAGGAAAATGACAATGAAGTACTCTTATTTGGCTTTGGCCGCAATGGTCTCTTCTTTTGGCCTTTGGGCATGTTCCAGCGACTCGAAACCCTCCCAGGGTTCCGATGATCCGTCTTCTAGCGCCTCCATCGGCGGTGGCGAAACTCCTACTCCCGTAAGTTCCAGTTCCGTAATCGCGGTCGATGACCCTGATGCAAAGATTCCTACGGTTCCTAACGAAGCTGTGGCGACCACCAACATTGCTTTTTCCGGTTTTGCTGCGGTAGGCCCTATGGCAAAGGGAGCTACAGTCTCCGTGACTGGCGTTGATCCTTCGACTTTGGCTACTATCGGTACTGCTGCTAGCGGTACTGTTTCTAGTGACTTAGGTGAATTTTCTGTGCAGGGCTCCATTGGCTCCGCATACGCGATGATTTCTGTTACAGGATCCTACTACAACTATATTCTTGACGAAAAGTACGGCCCCGTGACCTTGAATGCTTTGTCTAAGGTTGGTGGCCGCACTGTTGCTAATGTGAATGTGTTGACTCACGTAGAAGCCGCTCGTGTCAAGCAACTTGTTACTGTCGATGGCATGACTTTCAACGATGCCAAAGTCAAGGCTGAAAAGGAAATTCGTTTGGCTTTCGGCTTGCCTTCCGACTCTACTTCGTTTGAAGATATTACTCTTTATGAGTTCGACCAGGCTACTTCAAATCTTTTGGCCATTACTACTGCTGTCATGGGTGAACGTAAGGCTGATGTTTTCCAGACTATCCTGGATTACATTAGGGATGATATCGCTGCTGATGGTAAGTGGGACGACGAAACCTTTAAGATTTCCTTGGCAGATGAAATCTATGCACTGCCCTTGGAACCGGCTATCTCCATGCTCATGGGCTATACCACGAAGGACTTGGTCGGATGTGGCTCTGAAGTATCCAACTTCTGGGGCGTTCAGTATGGTCTGGGTTTCTGTTCCGAAGAGGGAGCTCTCGCTCAGAACACTAATGCCAAGAGTGTGAACAATGGTAAGTATTTTACTTGCTTGAGCGGCACCTGGGGTGAAGCTTCTGAGTCTTATCTCGAAGGCTTGGCAATGGCCGAAGTCTTTGGTGCATGCACTGCCGATAAGGAAGGAACCCTCAACGAAGGTAATGGCAAGACATTTATCTGTAAGAAGAACTTCTGGGTGGTAGCCTCCGAAGAAGAAATTGCAAATGGCAAGATTGCGCTTACTTCAGGAGCCTGTGACGACACCAAGTATGGCAAGCTTCAGTCTTATAATTCTGCAACCTATGTCTGCGTTCCTCCCATGTGGACAAAGACCACCCATAAGGCTGTGGACTACTCCAAGGGGCGTGCAATGAACAAGATTCTTGGCAAGGGTATGAATTTTGGTAATTCTTGGGATGCTCCGAGTGCCGATGACTGCGGATGGAGCAACTGCATTTCTGATGGTGACTTTGCTGTTGTCAAGAATGCTGGCTTCAATTCTGTGCGTATTCCGGTTCGTTGGTATACCGGTGTAGATAGCAAGCTTCAGGGTGTAAAGGCTGACGTTGATTTGGCTATTGCACAGGGTCTGGCTGTGATTATCAATTACCATCACTACGAAACGATGCACGAAGCAGCCAAGAGCTATCCGGGTGGTAACTATCCTTCCGAAAAGCAGAACTACCTGAGCGTTTGGAAACGTGTTGCCCAGACTTTCAGTTCCTATCCTTCCAATAAGCTGGTGTTTGAAATTTATAACGAACCTCGTGGTATCTCTCAGGCTGCAGTTGATGATCTTATGCTGTCTGCTTACGAAGTCATTCGTGCTGCAGCTCCGAATCATACCATTATGTTCGAAGGCAATGACTACGCAAAGTTCAGTCAGGTTTCTAAGGTGACTTTGCCTGAAGATGGAAACATTATTTTCACAGGCCACTACTATGAACCGTATTCCTTCTCTCATCAGGGCCATGGTGAAGAAAATGGCTGTAAGGGTGATGCATCTTACCGCAATACTGCTGCTGCCGATATGAAGAGCTATGTGGACAAGGCTATGATTGCTTATCCGGATATAAATGGTGGCCACGTTCCTCTGAATATGGGTGAATTTGGCATTGCTAAGAACTGTGGCATTACCGATGGCAAGCGTACTCAGTGGACTAAGCTTACCGTTCAGGCTGCTGAAACTTACAATATGTCTTGGCACTACTGGTGCTTCAAGAACTGCGGTGCATTCGAAGCTTACAATGGTAGCTGGATGAGCGGCTTCCTGGATGCTTTCGGCCTTTAGTAGTCCGTAAACAAAAAGACTTTCAGAAACCTCGGTTAACGCCGGGGTTTCTTTTTTTTTGTAAATACTGTTCGGTTTATGATGTTCTGGCGTTACGGCTATTACGTACAAAAAAACACCTGCTTGGCTGCAGGTGCATTCTTAAATTCGTTGCCTTAAAGCTTTGGACTAGTATTCTTCAAGCTGGGTGTCGAACTGGTATTTTTCCTTGTAGTATGCAAGCATGTCGTTTGTGCTTGTAAATGCGCCGTTGCGGATAGCATCGCGAACTTCGGGATCCTGGCGAGACATTTCAATGATCTTTGCGTCAACATCCTTGAACATCAGAATGTTTGCGGCCATTGCAACATGGTTCTGGTTGAAGTTCAGGCTATAGCGACGTTCCAGAGTCTGGAAAAGTTCGGACTGGCACTGATTTTCGGGAGGATGGCGCTTGGCGACAGGCATGTAGCACTTGTCAATGTATTCCTGCTTCAAGGACACGATCATGTTGTCGATGGCGGGAATGTTTTTGCCAGGCTCGTGGGATGCCAATTCGGATTTCGGGGTGACGATGCCGGAGCAACCGGCGAGGAGGGCTACGGTCATGGTTGAGAAAGCCAAAACACTAAACTTCATTTACTTTTCCTTTTTTAAACCCTTTTCGACCAAATCCCTAATTCCGAGTACAAAGTTATTTAATTGTGGATAAATTTGCGAGATTAGCAACGTAACATTTCGCTTACAAAATGCTTCAAATAAACGAATAATCCCCATTTTGGGACTCTTTGTCACTAATTCGTGAGTTGTATCACAGAGTGCAAGGAACACCTATACAAATATAGGGGCAGCCGCCCCTTTGCGTCTGTTAATGATTGGTAGGCTTGAACATGTAGAACCATTGAATCGGGTCGATTACGTTGTACCTAACGTTGCCGATTCTCTTGGCACCTTTCTTGTCAATGAGGCCAGTAACGATGTGGGCGTGAGGCCCCGTGGTGTGGCCTGTGGTGCCTACGGTTGCAATGGGGTCGCCGGCCATGACTTCCTGACCATCAAGATACAGGAGCTTGTCGCAGTGCATGAACAAGATAACGTCCTTTTCGCGGACGAGGCCGATGATCACGCCACCGCGTTCGTCTCGGCTGGTCCAGGCCTTTGCTGCGTAGGGCGCCAGAATGCGCGCGCCTTGGCGGCTAGCCAAATCGATACCGTTATGTTGTCTTTGATTTGCAGTTGCTGTGGCGTGGTAGAACTCTGTAATATAGCTGACACTGTCAGAGACGATTGACGTCCAGTATTTCCAGGCGGCGCCGATGGAGTCGGCTGCTGTTTTCTTGAAAAAGTCGGGGCGGGAGAACTTCAGGATGGTTCCTTCGGGAGGAATGTTGAAGTTATCTTTTTTCCAGGAGTCTAGCGGGTATCCGTTTTCTTCCATGGTAACGTCCACGTACTGGCGGATCATTCGTTCGTTTGTAATGAGGGCGTTGAATCGTCCGATGGCGTAGCGGGCGATACGCTGCATGCTTTCCTTGCCATCAAAGGTATATTCGAAGGAAGGGGCCACGGCAATCTTGTCGCGTTCGTGCCTGCGGTCGCGCAAGTTAGAAATACCCGGATCAACCTTCGTTACAAAGAAGAAGGGGAGGGCCATGGCGATAAGCAAGAACAGCGGGAAAGCCTTCTTGAAAATCTTGGAAATGCCGTCCAGAGGATTCTTTTGGAGAATTCCAATCTTGTGAAAGTTTTCCACGATTTTTGCAAATGCTGCAGGATCTTTCTGCCAATTGCATTTGTGGATTTCCTTGCGGGAGGATTCGCTCTTGGCAACAGCCTTTGCTGCCCTTGGGAAACGCTTTTTGATGGGCTTTGTAGGCAATAGCCACAGCAGGGGAGCCTTCTGGAGGCTTGGGGCGTCTTCGAGGTAGATAGAAGCGCTCCCGACGCTGTCGCTGTGGATGATCAGCAGGCGGGCCGCAAGTATGACTCGCTTCGCTTCGTCTTCGCTTATTTCAGACGGCAGGATTCCCACGACTTGGGGAACAATCTTCTTGATCAGCTGCAGATTCTGGTACAGGTTGCGGAACTGGTCGTCGGTTGCGGGCAAAGCGCGAGCGCCCGTAATAAGCCAGCTGGATTCCTCGGCCGTGAACTTGTCCAGCTCTTCCTTTGAAAGAATGTTATTGAAAAGGTAATCGCAGGTAAACGGTGCGTTACCCTTAAAATGGTTCTTTCCGGAAAAGTCCACAATAACAAAACGTGCGCCGACGTTCATCGCCAGCGCAAAGTTTTGCAAGGTCTCTAGAGGGATCTCCGATTCGCCGGGGAAGGCGAAAAGGGTCAGGCCACCTTGCTTGAACAAGTTGTCCAGAACCTTTTTCTGCACCTAGACTCTCTTAGGATTAAGCCTTCTGAGTGCCGCGGGGGTAGGTAAAGCCTGCAGGAGGAGCTGCAACAAACTTGTCGATCTGCAGATAAAGTTCTTCGGCAGAAGCAGACGGGTTGAAGTAGATTTCCTGGTTGCGGTTCTGGGTGCGGCCCTTGAGGGGTTCGCTACGGCGAGAACGGCTTACAACGCCCAGGGGGAGCACTTCAAGGAGCGGGAGCAGGTTGAAGTAGCGGAACAGGCTGAAGTTCTTCTGCCAGGTGGAGCGTTCGGCGAGAACTGCGAAAGTACCGTCGAAGATAGCCTTGGACTGGAGGAGTTCATCAGAAGTCATGGTAACCAATTCGTGGTTGGTGGGGAAGTTGTTCACGAAGTTGACCATGTCGCCCTTAAGATAGTTGGCGTCGCAGAGGAAAACGAATTTCATTGTATTTTACCCGTTTTTTGTGTGTTTTCGTTGTTTTTTTCAAAGATAACCAATTTATAGGCCATTGTCATCGATTTTACGGGGTGTGAGACCCCGGCTTGGCCGGAAAAATAAAGATTTAACAAAAAATTTACAATTCGGGGGCGAGGTTCCCGGGATTGTACCCGAAAGACTATTAAATGACGTAACTCGTTGAGTATCAATGACTTACGAAAAAAAAAGAAATCCGTCAAGTAACAAAGTGCCGTTTTTGGGGGTAAAAATGGGCTTTTTTGTAAAAACTGTGATAAAAATCAATTTAAATCATTATATTTGAACACATAAAACACGCAGAAACCGCTTGCGTGCTTTGATGATTTTTAAAGCAAAAGTGGATTGATGTATTTATGGGAGATCATAAATGAAACGTAAAAATTGGTCTGTAACGGCTCTTCTTGCATCTGCAGGATTGTTGGCTTCTTGGGGTGTTGCCCAGGAATCCGGCGATACTCCGGCCGTTGAAAACAATCCTCCGTCAGTGATGGGTATTCCGGGTGAATCTATTGACGAAGGTGGCAAGTTTGCTCCGATCAAGTTGGACCAGTATGTGTCCGACGACATGGACAAGCCTTCTCAGATTAAGTGGTCTGTTTCTGGCAACAAGAAACTCAAGGTGACCATTTCTCCGGATCGCATCGCTAAGATCGAAACCCCCGACCAGTACTGGAACGGTAACGAAGACATAACCTTCGCAGCTACTGATACCAAGGGCGCTATCGGTTCTGAAACCGTGAACTTCAACGTGGAGTCCGTGAACAATCCTCCCGTGGTTACTCAGATTCCTGACCAGACCATCGACGAAGGTAAGCAGTTCACCAAGATTCGTCTCGACGACTTTGTTACCGACCCCGACCATCCCAAGAACCAGATGCTCTGGGAATTCGACATCCAACCGGTGGGCAAGGATCAAGCCGAAGGCGACCTGAATGTTGAAATCGATCCGAACCGCGTTGCAACTATCGTGATTCCCGATACCAACTGGTACGGTACTGCAAAGATTAAGTTCACAGCTACCGACGGCGAATACGCAAGCGATTCCAAGACCGCTACTTTCACTGTTAAGTCTATCAACGATGCTCCGGTTCTCCAGAAGATTCCTGGCCAGACCATCGACGAAAAGAGCGAATTCGAATCCATCAGCCTTACAGACTACGTGAGCGATGTGGACGATGACGTTTCCAAGATCAAGTGGACCGTCACTGGTGGTAAGGACCTTAAGATCGATATCGATAAGTACGGTTCTGCCAACATCAAGATTCCTAATGAATTCTGGAACGGCTCTGAAACCTTTACCTTTACTGCAACTGACCCCGCTGGCGCTGCAGTAAGCACCAAGGCTACCTTCACCGTCAAGTCTATCAACGATCCTCCTGAATTCGTTCAGGATGTTCCGGAACAGACCATCGATGAAAAGCAGACCTTCAAGCCCATTGAACTGGACAAGCTGGTCAAGGATCCGGATCACTCTTTCGAACAACTTAAGTGGACCGCTTCTGGCAACAAGGACCTTAAGGTTGCATTCTCCGGCAAGACCGCTAACATCCAGATTCCGAACAAACTCTGGAACGGCTACGAATCCATTAAGTTCAAGGTTTGCGATCCGGCTGGCGCATGCGCTGAATCCGAAGCCTCCTTCACTGTGAACTCTGTGAACGATGTGCCGGTATTCGTAAAGACCATCCCCAATCAGACCATCGACGAAAAGAAGCAGTTCGTCAAGATCCGTCTCGACGAATTTGTCAAGGACGCCGACCACAAGAATTCCGAACTCTCCTGGGAAGCTGATGTTAAGCACCAGGGCAAGGAACCGGAATCCGGTACCCTCAATGTGAACATCGATGAATCCCGCGTGGCTTCTATTGAAATTCCGGACACCTACTGGAACGGTACCGCTGTGGTGACCTTTACTTGCACCGACCCGGAAGGTGCTTCCATCAAGCAGGACGTTACTTTGACTGTAAAGTCTATCAATGACCTGCCTGTGTTCACCAAGATTCCTGACCAGACTGTTGAAGAAAAGAACGAACTTTCTTCTATCGTTCTCGACGAATATCTGTCTGACCCGGACCACGATATCTCCAAGCTCAAGGTTGAAATCACCGGCAATAAGGATATCAAGGTCAACCTGAACCAGAAGACTCGCGAAGTTTCCTTCAAGACTCCGAACGAACTCTGGAATGGTTCTGAAACCCTGACCTTTACCGCTACTGACCCGGAAGGTGGCGTTGCCAAGACTCAGATGAAGCTTACCGTGAAGTCCATTAACGATCCTCCCGTTATGAAGGACATCCCGGAACAGAACATCAAGGAAAAGGAACAGTTCAAGCCTGTCGAACTGGACAAGTATGTCGAAGACCTCGACCATGCTAAGGAAAAGCTGAAGTGGACCGTTACCGGCAACCGTGAACTCAAGGTTACCATCGATCCGTCTCGCGTTATGAAGATTGTGCCGCCGTCTCCCCAGTGGAATGGTTCCGAAACCCTCACCATCAAGGTGACCGACCCGGAAGGCGCTACTGACGAACGCACTGTTTCCTACACTGTTGAATCCGTGAACGACGTTCCGGAATTCGTTAAGCAGGTTGCTCCCCAGACCATCAAGGAAAAGGGCCAGTTCCAGCCCATCAAGCTGGGTGAAATGGTTCGCGACCTTGACCACAAGCTCAGCGATCTTACCTTCTCTGTCGACGTAAAGTCCACTATCAAGGGTAAGGAAGCCGGTCTCACTGTAGAAATCGATGCTCAGAACGTTGCAAAGATCATCATCCCGGATAAGCTCTGGAATGGTGCAGACGAAATCACCTTCACTGTTACCGACCCGGAAGGTGCAAAGGCTGTTTCTAAGGCTCTGTTCACTGTTCAGTCTGTGAACGACGTTCCGACTCTCAAGAAGATTCCTGACCAGATGATTGAAGAAAAGCAGGAATTTGCTTCTATCAACCTTGCCGAACTTGCTGCTGACGCTGACCACGACTTCAAGGATTTGAAGTGGACTGTTTCTGGCAACAAGGATTTGAAGATTGACATCTCTAAGGATGGGGTTGCCACTGTCAAGACCCCGAACAAGCTCTGGAATGGTTCTGAAAAGGTTCTCTTCACCGTTACCGACCCGGAAGGCGCTTCTGCTAAGTCCGAAGCCGTGTTCACTGTGAAGTCCATCAACGATCCTCCTGTCATGAAGGACATTGCTAACCAGACCATCAAGGAAAAGGGTGAATTCAAGACTATTAGCCTGAACGACTTCGTTACCGATGAAGACCACGACAAGAAGAACCTGAAGTGGACCGTTTCTGGCAACAAGGACCTCAAGGTTGTTATCGACGCTAACAAGGTCGCTACCATCTCTACTCCCAACAAGTACTGGAATGGTTCCGAACAGATCACCTTCACTGTCACTGACCCGGAAGGTGCTGCTGACAAGCGTACCGTGACCTTCACTGTTGAATCCGTCAACGACCTGCCTGAATTTGTCAAGCCCATTAAGGACCAGACCATCCAGGAAAAGCGTGAATTCGCAATCATTAACCTGAACGATATCGTTAAGGATCCGGACCACAAGGGCGATCAGCTTTCTTGGTCCTTCGATGTGAAGCCGGCTAAGGGCGCTCCTAAGAACTACACTCCGCAGCTCTCTGTAACTGTGGATGACCAGCGCATGGCTCGCATTGTTATTCCGGACAAGTACTGGAATGGCGCAGAACAGATCACCTTCAAGGTTGAAGACCCTGAAGGCGGCAAGGCTTCTTGCACCGCTCTGTTCACCGTTTCCTCTGTGAACGATGCTCCGACCATTGGCCAGATCAAGGATCAGACCATCGAAGAAAAGCAGGAATTCGCTGCATTCAACCTGGCTGAAATCGTTAAGGATCCGGACCATGCATTCGACAAGCTTAAGATTGAAGTTTCTGGCAATAAGGACCTTAAGGTCAACGTCGCTAAGAATGGCGAAGTTACCGTTAAGACTCCGAACAAGCTCTGGAACGGCGCTGAAAAGCTGACCTTCACCGTTACCGACCCGGAAGGTGCTTCTGCTAAGGCTACCGCAGCCTTTACCGTGAAGTCCATCAACGATGTGCCGGTCATGAAGGATATCGTAAGCCAGACCATCAAGGAAAAGGGCTCCTTCAAGTCCTTCAACCTGGATGAATTTGTTGAAGACCTCGACCACCCGAAGAACAAGCTGAAGTGGAAGATCGAAGGTGCCAAGGAACTTAAGGTTGCTATGGACGCAAGCCACAACGTGTCCATTACTCAGCCGAACCCGTTCTGGCATGGTGCTGAAACTATCAAGTTCACCGTTGCCGACCCGGAAGGTGCAACTGATACCCGTACCGCAACCTTTACTGTTGAATCTGTAAACGACGCTCCTGTATTCGTTCGCGAAATCAAGGAACAGTCCATCGACGAAAAGAAGGAATTCGCAAAGATCAAGCTGGATGACCTGGTCAATGACCCGGACCACAAGAAGTCTGAACTTTCCTGGACCTTCAATGTAAAGCCTGTTAAGGTTGGCGCTGCTGCTCCTGCAAAGGGCAAGAAGAAAGCCGAAGAACCGGCTCCTGCTGGCGAAACCCTGGCTGTGAAGATGGAAAAGGGCGAAGGCGGCGCACGCGTTGCTGTTATCGCTATCCCGAACAAGTACTGGAATGGTGCTGCAGACATTACCTTCACCGTATCTGATACCGAAGGCGCAACTGCAAGCAAGACCGTCCGCTACGAAGTTCGTTCTGTGAACGATGCTCCGAAGATCTCTGAAAAGGCTCCGAAGGGTGAAACCATCCGCGAAGGTGGCCGCTTCAAGACTATCGATCTTACCTCTCTCGCTTCTGACCCGGACCACAAGACTTCTCAGCTGAAGTGGAGTGTTTCTGGCAACAAGCAGCTGAAGGTTGACATCCGTAAGGACAACACCGTTATCGTGGCTGTTCCCAACGACCAGTGGAACGGCAAGGAACTGGTAACCTTCACTGTTACCGACCCGGAAGGCGCATCTGCAAGCCACAAGATGATGTTCGAAGTGACCCGCGTGAATGACGCTCCGGTACTGGTCAAGAAGATTCCTGACCAGAAGATCAAGGAAAAGGAAACCTTCGCTCAGATCAAGCTTGACGACTACGTCAAGGATCCGGATAACAAGCCCAGCGAACTCATCTGGACTGTTTCTGGCAACAAGAAGCTGAAGGCTGAAATTTCTCCGAGCCATGTGCTCACAGTCTCTGCTCCGGATAAGTATTTCTGGTGCGCTCCGGAATCCATGGTTCTCATGGTGAAGGACCCGGAAGGCCTTGCAACTTCTCAGATCGTGACCTTCGAAATCACCTCTGTGAACGATGCTCCGATGATGAAGGATATTCCTGACCAGAAGATCAAGGAAAAGGGCCAGTTCAAGGAAATCGACCTGAACAAGTTCGTGAAGGATCCGGACCACAAGCTGGAAGAACTTTCTTGGACTATCAAGGTTGAAAAGGTTGGCGCTTCTGCCCCGGCTCCGGCTCCCAAGAAGGCTGCTAAGAAGGCTGCTAAGAAGGGCAAGAAGGATGCTAAGGTTGAAGAAGAAGCTCCGGCACCGGAACCTGTTGACGAATTCCAGATCGAAATCGACAGCAAGAATATCGCTCGCGTAAAGCTTGCTAACAAGTACTGGAATGGCGAACGCAAGGTTACCTTCGCTGTTACTGACCCGGAAGGCGCTTCTGTTTCCAAGAGCTGCGTATTCACTGTTGAATCTGTGAACGACGCTCCGGAATTCAAGCCTGTGCCTATCCAGTCCATCGAAGAAAAGAAGCAGTTTGCTCCTATCGATTTGGCTAAGTTCGTTTCTGATCCGGACCACAAGTTCGAACAGCTGAAGTTCGAAGTTGCTCCGGGCCGCGCTCTCAAGGCTTCTATCAATGCTAAGAAGCAGCTCGTTGTGACTACTCCGGACAAGTACTGGTTCGGTACCGAAAAGATCAAGGTTGATGTCTTTGACCCGGAAGGCGCAAAGGCTACTCAGCAGATTACCTACGAAGTTACTCCGGTGAACGATTCTCCTGTAATCGGCAAGATTGCTGGTCAGAAGATCAAGGAAAAGGAAAAGTTCGAAATTGTTGACCTGTCCAAGGCCGCAACCGACCCGGATAACAAGCCTAACGAACTGAAGTGGACTATCACTGGCAACAAGGAACTGAAGGTTGACGTTAAGGGCAGCCGTGCTCAGATCCTGACCCCGAACCCCAACTGGTTCGGTAAGGAAACCTTGACCTTCACCGTTAAGGATATCGCTGGTGCATCTGCCTCTACCAAGGCTACCTTCGAAGTTACTCCGGTGAACGATCCTCCGACCCTCAAGCCGGTACAGCCGTTCGTTATCGAAGAAAAGAAGACTTTCGCTCCTGTGGACTTCTCCAAGTTCGTAAGCGATCCGGATAACAAGCTGGAAGAACTTGTCTGGACTCTGGACAACGAAACCCCGGCTTCCAAGGCTGCTAAGAATGCTCCTGCAGCTAAGGGCAAGAAGAAGGGTAAGGCTGCTCCTGCTGCACCTGCTGTCAAGCACGAACTCCACTTCGAAATTAACGAAAAGGGCGTGCTCACCGTCGAAATTCCGGACAAGTACTGGAACGGTTCTGAAACTGTAACCGTGAACGTATTCGACCCGGCTGGTGAAAAGGCCTCTGTTGATGTTAAGTTCACTGTTAAGGCTGTGAACGACCGTCCGATCGTTAAGCAGATTCCTGGCCAGGAAACCCTGGAAGGCAAGTCCTTCAAGGCTATCAAGCTTGACCAGTATGTCACTGACCCGGATAACAAGCCGCACGAAATCAAGTGGAAGGTTACCGGCGCTAAGTTCCTCGCTGTTGAAATCAATGGCGGTCGCGAAGCTGTTATCCGCCCGAAGAAGGCTGACTGGTTCGGCGAAGAAACCCTGGTGTTTACCGCTACTGACCCGGCTGGTGCAATGGATAAGTCCATGGCTAAGTTCGTTGTCAAGCACGTGAACGCAGCTCCGATTATGCGAGACATTCCTGACTACACCATCAAGGAAGATGACAAGCAGGGTGTTATCGCTGCTATCAAGCTGGACCAGTTCGCTCGCGATAAGGACCACCGTTTCGACGAACTGAAGTGGACCTTCACTGGCAACAAGTACCTGGTTGTTAAGCACGACAAGGCCAAGAAGATGGCATTCGTGATGCAGCCCCATGAAAACTGGAACGGTAAGCCGGAACGCATTACCTTCACCGTGACTGACCCGGAAGGCGCTTCTGCAAGCAAGTCCGCTCTGTTCACCGTGATTGCCGTGAACGACGCTCCTGTTGCTAAGTCCCAGACTTACATGACCCAGGAAGGCGAAGCACTCAAGGTTTCTGCTTCTGAAGGTCTCATGTCTGGCGTGACCGACCCTGATGGTGAAAAGCCTGTTTCCGTACAGCTGGTTATGAAGCCGCGCAACGGTAAGATGACCTTGAACGAAAAGGATGGTTCCTTCACTTACCAGCCGAACAAGGGCTTCTCTGGCCTGGATGAATTCTCCTTCAAGGTGAAGGATCCGGGTGGACTCTACTCTCAGGTGACTACCGCCGAAATCAACGTGTCCTTCAAGATGAATGACCTCCGTGGCGGCAAGAAGGCCGAAAAGAAGGAAGAGCCCAAGGCTGAAGAAAAGGCTCCTGCAAAGGCAGACAAGAAGGGCAAGAAGAAGAGAAAGTAATCTTCAACCTTCCTAAGGTTTAGTCCAATAAAGCCTCGCGATGCAAAAGTCGCGGGGCTTTTTTTATGAGTGTTGAGAATTACGCAAGGGATTCTCCGGATTGTCAAAGAAATGTGAATCCAGCGATAGGCGAAACATATATTTTATGTCTAGGTGTTTGGGAACATTTTGTGTTCCCTGTATTTGGATTATCATGGGATTACTTATGAAAAATGGATTTTTGGGACTCTCTCTGATTCCTTTGTTGGCGGTTTCTTCCTTTGCCGTGGACAGTGCTTCTGATTTTAACTGGAGTAGCGTAAGCATGGGTGGTGGAGGATTTGTTTCTGCCATTGTGGCATCTCCTCTAGAAAAGGGCCTGTTCTATGCTCGCACTGACGTTGGCGGAGCCTACCGTTGGGACGAAACCAGTGCCCGTTGGGTATCCCTCATGGACTGGGTGGATATTACGGAACGTGGCCTCCTGGGTGTGGAGGCCATTGCGGTGGATCCCAAGGAAGAAGGGGTGGTTTACATGATGACCGGTACCAGTTACTGGAATAATGGTAGAACCGCATTCCTCCGCAGTAAGGATCATGGTAATTCCTGGGATATTCTTTATACTTGGGATGTGGACGGAACCAAGGGCGTTAAGGTAGAGCGCTTCGGTGCTCATGGTAATGGCATGGGCCGCGGTAACGGCGAGGCTCTAGCTATCGACCCCAATGATTCCAAAATCATGTTCTACGGCTCCAAGAATAAGGGCTTGTGGAAGTCTGAGGATAACGGAACCAGCTGGAGCCATGTGGATGCCTGGACGAAAGCCGCTGGATCCGACACAACCTGGAATGGTTCCGGCTTTAGCTTTGTGCAGTATGCGCCTGGCAGCTCCAAGAATATTTATGCGGGTTTCTTGCGTGAAGGTACCGCAAAGAACAAAACCTTTGAAAACGTTTTTAAGTCGGAAGACGGTGGCGAGACCTGGAAGGCTTTGCCTATCCCCGACGAATTGCGCACTACCGCTGGTGGCGGCGTTGTTCGCTTGATGCCCCAGCGAGCTGTAATAACCAACGACGGAAGCGCCATGGTGGTGACTTTTGCCGATGGTGCCGGCCCTCATTCCATGGGCTGGGACGAAGGCTGGGGCCCGATTTGGGACGGCTTTGGTCGTGGAGCTGTGCTGAAGTGCGATTTGAAGACCGGTACGTGGACCGATGTCTCTCCCGAAGATAATCTGGACGGAAAGGGCGAGGCCAAGTACGACATGACGGATTACTCCAATACCAAGGAGTACGAATACATTGCACCTTACGGAGGCATTACCATCAATCCCAATGATGACAAGGAAATGGTGGTGACTACGGAAGGTTACAACGGTCCCCAGTTCTGGTACAAGAAGGGGGAGGATGGTAAGGATGTCTGGAGCGACCGCTGGGGTTCCAATATTTTCCATACTACAGATGGCGGCGAATCCTGGGTGGCTTCTTTCCGTTATTACTGGATGGAAGGCGGCGTGTTCCCCACGACACAGCAGATGGACGCCAATGGCATTGGCTGGATGCATGACGGTTCCATTCATTGGGCTGGTAGCGTTGCCATGGATCCCTTTGACCATAACCGCGTGTTTGTGACTTCCGGTAACGGTATCTTCCGTACAGATAACTTGAATGACTATACCATCAAGAAGGCGGAAAATTCCTGGTCTTCCGATGAGATTACCATGAACCAGGTTTGGCATTTCAGCGCCCACGGTGTGGAAGAAACTGTACCCTTCGAAGTGGTAAGTATTCCCGGCGGTCCCATGATTTCCGTCATCGGTGACTACGATGGTTTCCGTCACGAGGATATTTCCAAGTTCCCGCAGTACCGCCACATGACTGATGTTAGTGGCACTCCAGTCCCGCTGGGAACGACCCAGGGCCTGGCCTATGCGGCAAAGTCCGGCAAGTTGGTGAAGGTTGCTAATGCCCGTAAGTACGAGGGTAAATACAGTGATGTGCCTATTGAACCGTTGCAGTTCTCTAGCGACTCTGGCCGTACATGGACTGTAGGCACCTACTGCAAACTTGACGAAAAAATTGCGAACGGTACTGCCGCCATTTCTACGGATGGGGACGTTGCACTGTTCGTTCCTATGGAAGGTAGTACTAGCGTTTTCCGTTACAGCAACGCTGCCTATACGGAGGTTTCTGGTATTGATAATAGTTCTTTCGTTGTGGGTGATCCTGAAAATGCGGATGTATTCTATGCTTACAACAAGACGGAAGGCAAGTTCTACAAGAGTTCCGACAAGGGGGCATCCTTTGCAGCTGTAGGCACTCCTGGCAAGAGCGCCTTCAAGAAGTTCCGTGCCATTCCTGGCTTTGAAGGAGACCTGTGGCTACCTATTGCAGAACAGGATCCTGCAACGGGTCTAGGCGTAGGCGGCAGTCTGCAGCACTCCACCGATGGAGGCAAAACCTGGACTGCGGTGAAGGGCGTTGGCTATTGCGAGGCCGTCGGCTTCGGCGCACCCAAGACCAAGGGCGGCTATCCTGCGATTTATGTATTTGCCAAGGTGGGCGAGGTCACGGGCGTGTTTGGTTCTGACGACAAGGGCGAAACCTGGACCAGGGTCAACGATGACGGCCACGAATTTGGCGGTCTTGCCAATGGCGAATTTGTCATGGGCGATATGAATACCTATGGCGTTGTGTACATGAGTACGGCGGGCCGAGGTATTGCTGTCCGCGCTCCTAGCAGCTGGAATATGGGTAGTTCTGAATCTAGCGGAACTACTGGTATGAAACCGTCGATTCCTGTCGTGGGAGAGGCCCGTGCAGTTTATGCCCACGGAAATCTGGAACTTTCCTTGAAGGGGACTGCCGCTAAGGTCTCTGTCTTTGACATGGCAGGCAAGAGGCTCAGTTCTCGCAATTATAATAGCTCCGTCAGCATTCCTGTAAAGGAACTAGTCCGAGCCAAGGGCAGTTACTATGTGCGTGTTGAATGCGGGAATCAGGTGCTGTTCAACAATAGGGTGATTATCGCTCGATAAGAAATTCATCTCTAAAAAAAACGACCGGTATTGACCGGCCGTTTTTGCGAGAGCAAAGTCTTACGAAATGTGATTTATTTGCGCTTGGACTTTGCGGACTTATGTGAGCAAAAAACGACCGGTATTGACCGGCCGTTTTTGCGAGAGCAAAGTCTTACGAAATGTGATTTATTTGCGCTTGGACTTTGCGGACTTATGTGAGCAAAAAACGACCGGTATTAACCGGTCGTTGTTGCGAGAGCAAAGTCTTACGAGACGTTTTTTTACTTGCGCTTGGACTTTGCGGACTTAGACTCGTACCATTCGTCGAAGGTAATGGAGCGGTCTACGACGCCATCAGGTGTCAGTTCCAGAACGCGGTTTGCAACGGTCTGTGCAAATTCATGGTCCTGGGTGCAGAAAATGATGGGTCCCTGGAAAGCGGTCAAGCCGTTGTTCAGGGCGGTAATGGCTTCCAAGTCCAGGTGAGCGGTAGGTTCGTCCAACAGCAAGCAGTTTGCGTTGGAAAGCATCATCTTGGAGAGCATGCAGCGCACCTTTTCACCACCGGAAAGAACGTTACAGCACTTCAGGGCTTCTTCGCCGGTGAAGAGCATACGGCCAAGGAAGCCGCGGATGAAGGTTTCATCCTGTTCCTTACTGTACTGGCGGAGCCAATCCACCAGGGAGAGGTCGCTCTGGAAGTAAGCGTCGTTGTTCTTGGGGAAGTAGTTCTGGGTAATGGTGTTGCCCCACTTGACAACGCCTTCGGCAGTGGGGATTTCGCCAGCGATCATCTGGAAGAATGCTGTCTTGAGAGTGCCGTATTCACCAACCAGGGCCACCTTGTCGCCATTGTTCAGGTTGAAGTTCAAACCCTTGCAGATGATGCCGTCACCGCCATCAACGTCCATGTTCTTGACTTCAAGCACAATCTTGCCCGGTTCACGTTCCATCTTGAAGTTGACCCAGGGGAACTTACGGCTGGA
>JAKSID010000019.1 GCA_024399035.1 Fibrobacter sp.
TCACATGTCACCCCGGACTTGTTCCGAATTCACATGTCACCCCGGACTTGTTCCGAATTCACATGTCACCCCGGACTTGTTCCGGGGTCTCCTTTTTTTACATAAAATTTGAGTCATTTTTTGTGTTTTGAACGTGTTATAAGAAAGAACCTAATCAGGAGTTCTTATGAACACACAAAACTTCTACGTCTACCTTCTGACAAACAAATACAAAACTTGCTTCTACATCGGTGTAACAAACGATCTTGTTCGCCGAATTATAGAACATAAGGCAAAGAGAAACGACGGATATACAAAGAAGTATAACGTAACGACACTTGTGTACTATGAATGCTTTTTTCAAATAGAGCATGCTATTGCAAGAGAGAAACAACTAAAACGCTGGCATCGTCCTTGGAAAATCAACCTCATCGAAAAGAATAATGCGGAATGGAAAGATTTATCCTATAGCATCGGGGTGACGGACGATATGGTGAAGAATACCGCTGATGAAATGCAAAAAGAACGGGAGATCCCGGGTCAAGCCCGGGATGACAAAGCTGGTTAACATGGGAGATCCCGGGTCAAGCCCGGGATGACATCGCAGGTTAACATGGGAGATCCCGGCTCCCCGGATCAAGTCCGGGGCAAGCTCTAGGCCGGGATGACATCGCAGGTTAACATGGGAGATCCCGGGTCAAGCCCGGGATGACACGCAATGCGAAGCCGGAATGACATCAGAAATTGCAGCCCTCTACGCAGCGGTTCTGCTCGAATTTGGCTTCGAGGATTTTGACGCCGTTGCCGTAGCGGCGGTAGGTGCCGTGCCTTAGGCCGCGTTCAAAAGTCATTTCTTCGAGGATAACGCCCTGGTCGTTAAAGACCTTTGCCAGCCCGTGGACCTGCCCTTTCTTATAGGGCAGCTTACGGCGCAGTTTGCCGTTTTCATAAAACTCTTCTACCGTGCCGTCCAGAATACCATTACGATAAGTTTCCTTGCTCTTCTTGGATCCGTTCTCGTAGTAGGTAATGGTAAAGCCTTCTTCAATGCCCTCAAGATAGCCCACAGTCTGCCAGGGCTTGCCGTTCTCATAGTAGGTGCGGAGCACGCCGTCTAGCTTACCGTTCTTGTAGGGAGCCTCCACCGCCACCTTGCCGTTAGGGTGGTAAGAGATCGAAACGCCTTCCTTGACAATGGTGCCCGCCTTGACCGTATAAACACGGGACAGGGATCCGTCGGGATAGGTGGTCTTTACCGTGTCCAGCGCGACAGTTGGCGCTTTTTGCTCTGTCTCGGGCGCATTTTCAACGCCAGATTCTGCCCCAAAAGCAGACCCGATGCTGACGAGCATCACAAGTGCGACCATGACAACGAAAAATTTGCGTTTCATCGCCATAAAATGTAACTAATTCGGCTCTTTTTATGTATTTTGTGGGTCAATATATGCGCATTACATTTTTAAATCCTCCCTTCCACCCCATGTTCAGCCGCGAATCCCGCAGCCCATGCGTGACGAAGTCGAGTACACTCTATTGGCCCATGTTCCTGAGCTATGCTGCCGGCACCGTTGAAGCCGACAACAACGAAATCCAGCTCATCGACAGCCCGGCCATGGAACTGGACCTGCCCCAGACCCTGGATGGCATGAAGAAGTTTGCCCCGGAACTGGTTATTTGCAGCACCAGCACCCCCAGTATTTTGAACGACCTTAAGGTAGTCAAGGCCATCAAGCAGGCTATGCCCAACGTGAAGGTAGCCATCATGGGCACTCACGCTACCGCAGAACCCCTGGAATCCATGGAAATGGAACCGGCCCTGGACTACGTGATTATCGGTGAAGCCGACTACACCTGCCGCAACCTGGTCCGCGCCCTCCGAGGCGACGAAGGTGCAGCACCTATCGGCCAGTTCCCCGGTCTCGCCTACCGCGTCGAAAGCGAAAACGGCACCAAGGTGGACTTCCAGCCCGAAGGCCCCAAGATCGATAACTTGAACGAACTGCCCTGGGTTTCCAAGGTTTACCGCAAGTACCTTTACAGCTGCTACAAGAAGTACTTCTACGGCGCCAACCTGAATCCGCTGATCGTTATCCTCAGCGGCCGAGGCTGCCCCAACCACTGTAGCTACTGCGTCATTCCTCAGACCTTGAACGGACACAAGTTCCGCCGTCGCGACCCCAAGGACGTGGTGGACGAACTGCAGTACATCAAGGAAAACTTTGAGGACCTTGGCGAAGTCTTCTTCGAAGACGATACCTTTACCGCAAGCCATGAACACGTGCGCCAGATCTGCAACCTGATTCTGGAACGCGGCCTCAAGATTACTTGGAGCTGCAACGCCCGCGCAGACGTCCCCCTGGACCTTCTCAAGCTCATGAAGAAGGCTGGCGGCCGCGAAATGTGCGTCGGTTTCGAAAGCGCCTCCCCCGAGGTTCTGGAGAACATCCACAAGGGTGTAAAGAACACCGACAAGGCTATCGAGTTCACCAAGAACGCCCGCAAGGCAGGCCTCTTGGTTCACGGTTGCTTTATGGTGGGTAACCCCGGCGACACTCCCCAGACCCTCCGCATGACTCTGGACTACGCCAAGAAGCTGAACCCCAATACGGCCCAGTTCTACCCCATCATGGCTTACCCCGGTACCGAAGCCTACAAGGAAGCTTTGGCCAGTGGCGCATTGCAGACAAAGGATTACAACCAGTGGCTGGACAAGGACGGTTTCCACCGTACAACCATCCAGCGTGGCGAACTGACTAGCCAGGCTCTGGTGGACTTCTGCGACAAGGCTCGCCGTGAGTTCTACCTGCGCCCCAGCTACATCTGGCGCCAGGGCATCATGGCATTGAAGAACCCCCGTGAACGCTATCGCGTGTTCCGTGGCTTCAACACCCTGGTGAAGCACTTGTTCCGCAAGCACGGCGAACTGGCTCCCGTAGCCCGCCAGGCCCCGACGATTAAGCCGTAAAGGAGATCCCGGCCTTCGCCGGGATGACATTGTACTGTCCGGGATGACATTGTACCGTCCGGGATGACAATTGCCAACTTTTCGGTCCGCACTCAATTAAAAGTCCCCAGCATTTTTGCTGGGGATTTTTTTGGCTCCCACGCAGGACAAGCTCACGCCAGCGCGGTGCGCATCAAAAGAAAAAGACCGGCTCGTGAGAGTCGGTCTTTCTTTTTCAAAAGGAGATCCCGGCCTTCGCCGGGATGACAGTCGGGTCAAGCCCGGGATGACAGTCGGATCAAGCCCGGGATGACAGTCGGGTCAAGCCCGGGATGACATTCAAAATTACTGCAAGTAGCAGTTAACAGTTTCGGCACCAGTGAATTCGAGGCAAATGCCATCGATTTCAATCTTACCAACGCCGGAGATAGATCCGACTTCGCCACCAGCATTAGAGAAGCCCCAGGTTGCACCAGTTGCGGTATAGGTCTTCTTGCTGGGTGTGGTCATGGTAAAGGAAACAGGGCTTGAAGTAGCTGTCATATCGCAAAGGACAGTGATGCTAGGCTTGTAGCCATCGTTACCCCAGCTACCGCGAATGCTAATGCAACCACCGCTCTTGACGTCAACACTCATTTTATCCTTAGAAGGCTTCTGACTTGCATTTTCGCCAATATCCAGGGTATATTCCGGACCAGAGGTAGTCTTGACTGCCGGGCAGGTCACATCGATAACGGTCTTATCGGAGTTACCAACCTTGAGCTTGGGAGCCCAGCCAGTCTGTGCTGTGGCAAAGGTCTTGGTAAAGGAAGGATCAGCACCGGCAACGCCTTCCCAAGAATAGGAAGTAATGTCAGAAGTGCTCTTACAGCCGGCAACCTTCCAAGTTACGTCCGGAGTTTCGGTAAAGTCGACGGAAGCAGCATCGGTGGTGCAAGCACAACCGGTAATCGGGTCGCCGTTCACCTGGAGCGGAGTGCAAGTAATCTTTTCGGAGGAGCCGTCCTTCATAGTCACAACGACAGAAGCGGTAACAGAACCGGAAGCAGCATAGGTCACCATCTGAGAGGTGCTACCGCCATTGGATGCTGCGGAGCCGTTAGCACCAAAGTCCCATTCGTAGGTAGCTGCAGCAAAGTCAACAGGCTTGTAACCACTGGTAGTGGCATTGGGAGTGAACTTGAACTGTGCAGATGCAGTATTCTTGTCTACAGGGCTCTTCAGCGGAGCGCAGGAGCCAAGGCCAGTAACCGGCTTAGCTTCTTCTGAAGATGTAGGAATAACTTCGATGCTAGAGCTGCTGGACCTAAAAGAAAATGAACTTTGGGGAGCAGGTCCGGAATTGCTGCTGCTGCTTTCTACAACCTGTTCTTCAGAAGAAGAGCTACTTTCAACGTCGAAAGCACCATCGCAGCCATTGCTGTCTGCGCATCGATTTTTCAATGCACCAGACTGGGACAATAAATCTTTAAAAACAATGTCATTATCGGTTGCTTCGTAAATATCACCACCACCGCAGGCCCAGAAGGCAGCGGCAATGGCAGCAGAACCAATAACAGTTAAAAACTTCTTATTCATAATTTTAACCTCTTTCACCGAAATCTAAATTATTCTTTTCAAAAAAGAACTATCAAAAAACACTATTTATTTGCCAAAAATCACGATTTAACGGAAAAAATCAATATTTCTTAGTCCTGATGGGGCTCTTCTACTGAAATTTTGCGCTGTCCGGTGATAAATTGGTGCACATATGGGTTACTAGTGTTCTTAATTTCGTCCACCGTGCCCACTTCGATGATTCTACCGTTATAAAGCATGGCAATTCGGTCGGCCACCTTGAAGGCGCTCACCATGTCGTGGGTCACCACCACGGAGGTTACGCCCAGCTTGCTCTGCATGTCCAAAATCAGGTCGTTAATCACGTCGCTGGTAATGGGGTCCAAACCGGTGGTAGGTTCGTCGTACAGCAAAATTTCGGGGTTCAGGGCAATGGCGCGGGCAAGTGCCACACGCTTACGCATACCGCCAGACAGTTCAGAGGGCATCTTAGTGCGGAACTCGGGCACCAGGTTGATCATCTGGAGCTTTTCGGTCACCACATCCTGGATCTGTTTTTCGGACAGTTCCGGATGATGTTCGCGGAGGGCGAAGGCAATGTTTTCGCCGGTGTTCATGGAGTCGAACAAGGCGCCCATCTGGAAAAGCATACCCATCTTGCGACGGATGGTGTGGGTATCGAAGAACTTGGGCGTACTGATGGTAACGCCGTCCACGGCAACTTCGCCGCCATCGGGCTGCAGAAGGCCGATCATGTGCTTAAGGATCACAGACTTGCCACCACCGGACTTACCGATAATGACCATGGTCTCGCCACGGCGGATATCCAGGTTAACGTCGCAAAGAACGTTCTGGGGACCAAAGGACTTCTTGAGGCCCTTAAGTCTAATGGCGATATCATTTGGGTCAATCTTTACATTTGGCATAAGTCACCCTCAAGCATCAGAAGAACAGCACGGCGTCCACGATAAAGTCAGAAACCAGAATCATAAGACAGCAGGACACCACAACGCTCATGGTAGCAAGACCCACACCGCGGGCACCGGCCTTAGCGTTAACGCCATGGTAGTAACCCAGCAGGAAGATAATGGTACCGAACACAAAGGACTTGATCACGCCGGACCAAAGGTCCATGGGATCGAACAAATACTGCATACCAGTCACGTAAGTGTAAGTGGTAATATCCAGGCCAAGCACGCAGACAATCCAACCACCGATAATGGCCAGTGCGTTAGAAATAATGGTAAGGCAAGGAATCATGGTAATGAATGCCACGAAACGGGGCAAAGCCAAGTAGCGGTAAGGATTAAGGCCCAGCACCGTATAGGCGGCCAGTTCCTCTTTCTCCTTCATGGAGCCAAGTTCCGCAGAGATTGCGCTGCCCACTCGGCCTGCCAGCACGATTGCCGTAAGCAAGGGGCCAAGTTCAATGAGCACCATCTTACAGGCGGCCGTTCCCACGAATTTGTCTGCAACCAGGTTGTGGAATTCGAACTCGGCGCAAACCGTAGCCACCATGCCCGTGAAAATGGAAGTCACGAAAAGCAGCGGCAAGGAGGACACGCCAATGGAGATCATCTGCTTGACGATCAGGTCCGGGTTCTTGAAAACGTGGGGCAGCTGCTTAAGGGTATTCAAAAGGATGCAAATCACCTCGCCCACATTGGAAATACCAGTGACAATGATGTCACCGATCCAGATAAAGGGGCGTAGAATAAACTGCATCCGGGTTGCTCCTTAGAAGTCTGCAAAACCAGCGTCACCGCCGGGTGCATCGTTATTGTCGTTATAGGCGTAGGCGCCACCGTCACCGCCTTCCTGCTCTTCAGGTGCGGCGTCGTAGAAGGTGGTGTACTCGGGAATGAAGGTCATGGGAATGTCCTTCACAGAACCGTTACGATGCTTAGCAACGATAAGTTCAGCCATGTACTTGTCTTCTTCGCGATGGGTCTGCACGTACTTACGTTCTACGAACCACACCATGTCGGCGTCCTGTTCGATAGAGCCAGATTCACGCAAGTCAGAAAGCTGGGGGCGTTCGCGGCCCTTTTCTTCGACCTTACGGGAGAGCTGGGCCAGGGCGATCACAGGGATCTGCATTTCCTTGGCCAGAATCTTAAGACCACGAGAAATGGCACCGATAGCCACGGCACGGTTTTCTTCCTTGCCGGTTCTCATAAGCTGCAAGTAGTCAATAATCAAAAGGTCAAGCTTGCCCTTACGCTTGAGCTGGCGGGCCTTGCTCATCAGTTCCATAATGCCCAGGTCGGCATTGTCGTCCACATAGAGTGGAGCCTGGTTAATGGGAGAAACTGCTGCGATAAGCTTTTTCTTTTCGTCGCTATTGAGGAAGCCGTTACGGAGCTTACTCTGGTCGATCTGGGCCTGGGAACACAGAAGACGCTGGGCCAACTGCATGCCATCCATTTCCAAGCTGAAGAAGGCAACGTTCTGGTGGTAGTTGATAGCGGCGTTTGCGGCAATGGTAAGCGCGAAAGAGGTCTTACCCACACCCGGACGGGCGGCCAGGATAATCAAGTCGGAACGCTGGAGGCCGTTGGTCAGCTGGTCCAGTTCCGTAATGCCGGTGCGAATACCGGTGATGCCATCCTTACGTTCGTTCAGGCGCTGCAGGAGCGGGGACACGAACTGGTCGATGGGCTTGAGGGAGTCTCGAACCTGGTCGTCGGCAATGGCAAACATGTCCTTTTCGGCATCAGACAAGACATCGTCGGGCGAGGCAGCAGGATCCATGGAATCCTTGATGACCCTGTTGGACATCTTGATGAGTCGACGGAGAACGAACTTTTTGCGGAGCAGGTCAATGTGCCAGGAAACGTTGGCGGAAGAGGCCACGGTTTCCATCAGTTCGAACAAATATTCACGGCCTCCCACCAGCTGAAGCTTGCCCATGATATCCAGTTCATTGGCCAAAGTCACCAAGTCAATGGGGGTAACGGCACGATTCAGGTTGCAAAGGGCGGTCCAGATCAGCTGATGCTTTTCAAGATAGAAGAAGGTCTCGTCCTTGATGATCATGATGGCTTCGCCCATCACATCGGGATCACGGAGAATGCCGCCCAAAAGGCAGCGTTCCGCGTCCAGGTCCATGGGGACCTGACGACCTTCAAAATTATTCTGTTTTTCTTCGAAATCCGGCATATATAATAATCCTTAGGAAATATAAATAAAAACACGGCAAGAGTCGCTAGGAATTACTGCGAAGACGATAGGTAATGCCACGACGAATCGACAACTGCGCCGAAACGGCGACGGATGCCGGCCCTTGGGTTATTCAGATTTTTTAGGATTTATGTCAAATTATTTCGCAAACAGGGTGCAGCTACTTCGTAAACAGGGTGCAGCTACTTCGCAAACAGGGTGCTGCGCGGGATGTGCACCTTCCAGGTGATCCACTTGAGCTGTTTGTCGTTGACCATGGCGTAGGGGTCCACCAGGGAGCAAGTTTTGACGCCTGCGAATTCCTGGTCGGAGCCTGCCAACTCGTCGAAGCTCTTTGCCTTGCCAAAAAGCTGATGGAACAGGGGCTGCCCGAAGGTGATCATGGCCTGAGGCGCTATGAAGGAGAGTTCCTTGGTCAGCATCTTCTTGAGGGCCGTTTCCAGCAGGGGCGACAGGGGGCGTTCGCCGGACTTGAAGAAGTATGTAACGCCGATACTTTCCTGAGCCACGTTGAGGCTTGCGAACAAACGAACGAGCATTTCGCCCACGGGGGACTGGAAGAATGCGGCGGGGTCTGCGCCCGGCTTGACCGCGGGGAGCAGGAACAAGAACTTGGGATGTTCCGGGCCCATGTAGCGGACGATGTCGGTTTCCTTGGCGTAGAGGGCCTCGGCCTTAATGTTACCGTAGAAGTCCTGGAGAGAGCCCGCGGACTCGTACGCGGAAACAGTGCGCTTGACGGCACGCGGTGCGGGAGCGGCAGGGCCGCCTGCAGAGGCGCCAAAAATATTCTGGGCGCCGGTGACCGGATTTGCTGTTGCTGCGGGAGCCACGGGGCGCGGGGCCGGGTTCATAGAAACAGGGCGCGGTGCAGCCGAAGCCAAAGACGCTGACGGCGGGATAGGAGGCGGATTGCGGCCCGGAACTGCGGGACGTGCGCCAGCCATGGCAGGCTTGCGGGTCAAAGCCCAAGGTTCATCCAGATACAGCTCTGCATCGCCCAGATCCATCTGGCCCATCAAATAATTGCGGAGTTCGCTAAAATCTACTTCTTCAGACATGGGAACCTCTACTTTTCACCGCAAAATTTCACAATCGCTTCGGCAAGGGAGACCTTGCTGCCCATTTCCATCTTGGGAATCGGCTTGCCGTGTTCAATCAAGGCAAAGCGCACGTTGTCGTGACCGAATCCGCTGTCGGCGGCAACAGGCGCATTCAGCAACAAGGCGTCGGCGCCGGACTTTTCAAACTTCTCTGCTGCGTGCTCTTCGAAATGATCTGTTTCTAGCGCAAAGCCAATGATGGTCTGTTTTGCCAGGCGGCAATCTGCATCGCCAGATGCGGCGGCGCGACGTGCGGCAGAACAATCACGTAAAATATTCGGATTCGGGACCAGTTCAATGGTCAGCTGGCTACGGCTATCTTTGATCTTTGAATCCGCAGGATTTGCCGGGCGGTAATCTGCAACCGCAGCGCAATGAACAAGAACGTCAACATCGGGCTGGCGGGAAAGGACTGCATCGTGCATATCGCAGGCGCTACGAACTCGGGTAACCTTCACGCCGGCCGGGAACTCCGCTTCCATGGGGCCAGCTACAACTTCCACATCGTAACCGTTGGCAAGGAAAACTGCGGACAAGGCAACGGCGGTTTTGCCGCTACTGCGGTTAGAAATGTAACGGACCGGATCGATGGCTTCTTCGGTACGACCTGCGGTAATCAAGACGCGACGACCGTTCTTTTCAATAACATCTTCGGGAAGGTTCGTCTTCGATTGCTTCGAACTCTGTGAGTTCTCGCAATGACACTTGGGAGCAATTTCTGCAGCAGCTTCCAAGCATTCTACAATCTGTGCGGGTTCCAAAAGCCTACCCTGCCCCACTTCGCCGCAGGCCAAGAATCCCGCCGGGGATTCCAGCACATGGGTATGTTCAAAACCGCGGAGCATTTCAAGATTGCGCTTTACTGCCGGGGAATTATACATGGCTACGTTCATGGCGGGCGCAATAAAGCGTTCGCAGTCGCAGCTCATAAAGCAAAGGCTTACCGGATCGTCGGCGATTCCAAAAGCAAACTTACCAATCACATTGGCAGTTGCAGGCACCACCAGGTACAGGTCCGCCCATCGCGGAAAATCAATATGCTGGAAAGGTCTAGCCTCGGGCGCACCGTTCTTCAAATACACCGGGCACTTGCTCAGGCTGGCAAAAGTCAAGGGCGCCACAAACTGGGTTGCAGCGTCCGTCATACAGACGCGGACCTCAGCCCCCTTCTTCTGCAGCAGTCGCAGAAGTTCGCAGGACTTGTAGGCGGCGATACCGCCAGATACACCCAGGAGAATTTTCTTTCCAGCTAAATTCATAGTAACAATGTTAGAAATTTTCAAAAGCCAGTCCAGCAACGCCCGGCCCTGCGCCCCATAAAAAAAGAAACCCCGCGGCATTCACCACGGGATTCCTTTTTAGTGGTTAGTGTTTAGTGATTAGTTGTCAGGATATTGGCAGGAATTTTTACTGCCCTTCCTGTTTACTAACCACTAGCCACTGTTCACTAACTAAGCTTCTTCTTCCTTCTTCTTGGAAGCCTTCTTAGCCTTGGGAGCTGCGTCACCAATGGTGGTGCCGTTTTCGCCCGGCTTGTGAGAGTCCATCCAAGCCTTCAGCTCAGCGGATTCACGGTTCTTGAAGTAGTCAACCACGGAGAGGTAGATCTTACGGTTGTTCTGATCGATTTCGGTAACAACGGCCGGAACTTCGTCGCCAACCTTGAATGCATCGGCAGGAACCTTGATGTATTCAGCGGTGAGCTTGGAAACGGGGATGAAACCTTCGATGCCTTCGTTGAGTTCAACGACAACACCGCGATCGAGCATACGAACAATCTTGCCCTTCACTTCTGCATCAACCGGGTAGGTGGAATCGATGGAATCCCACGGGTCTTCGGCGAGGTGCTTCATGGAGAGGGAAATGCGACGCTTTTCCTTATCGACAGCGAGAACGACGCATTCAACCTTGTCACCCTTCTTGACCATTTCGTTCGGATGGGTGATCTTCTTGGTCCAGGACATGTCAGAAACGTGGATGAGGCCATCAACACCTTCCTTGATTTCGACGAATGCGCCGAAGGAAGCGATGTTGCGGATTTCACCAACCACGCGTGCGCCCGGGGGAAGTTCGGTTTCGATGGTATCCCACGGATCGGATTCCAGCTGCTTCATGCCGAGAGAGATACGTTCTGCATCTTCTTCAACCTTGAGAACGACAGCTTCGACTTCCTGACCAACGGTGAGGATCTTGGACGGGTGCTTAACGTGCTGAGTCCAGGACATTTCAGAAACGTGGATGAGGCCTTCAACGCCGGAATCCAGTTCAATGAATGCACCGTAATCGGTGATGGAAACAACCTTACCCTTAACGATAGCGCCTTCGGGGTAACGTTCAGCGATATCCTTCCAGGGATGCGGCTTAAGCTGCTTCATGCCGAGAGAGATACGTTCCTTCTTGTCGTTGAAGTCGAGCACCATGACTTCCACTTCCTGGCCGAGCTGGACCATTTCGGTGGGGTGGTTGATGCGCTTGTAGCTCATGTCGGTGATGTGGAGGAGGCCATCTACGCCGCCGAGGTCGATGAAAGCACCGAAGTCGGTGATGTTCTTGACGATACCCTTGCGAACCTGATTCTTTTCGAGGGTTTCGAGAACGTCGCCACGCTGCTTGTTGCGTTCTTCTTCGAGAACAACACGGCGAGAAACGACGATGTTACGACGAGCCTTGTTAACCTTGATAACCTTGAGGTCGAAGTCCTGACCGATGAGGGCATTGATGTCCGGAATCTGGCGGAGATCGATCTGGGAACCCGGGAGGAATGCATCGATACCGAACAGGTCGACGACCACGCCGCCCTTGATGCGCTTGGTGAGGGTACCCTTGACCACTTCGTTGTTTTCGAATGCAGCATGGATGCGATCCCATACGCGAACGAAGTCAGCCTTCTGCTTGGAGAGGATGAGACGGCCGTCTTCATCTTCAAGCTTTTCTACGAAAACTTCAATTTCAGAACCGATTTCCAGGGAGTCAGAGTCCTTGAATTCACCGCGTTCGATAACGCCTTCGGACTTGTAGTTCACGTCGATGAGAACTTCCTGATCGTTGACCTGAGAGATCTTACCGGTAACGAGCTTGCCCTGTTCGAGGCAGTCCATACCAGCGTAGATGTCAGCGTTAGCCTTGCGGAAGTCAGCAGTGCAAGAAGCCTGTGCAGCAAGGATTTCGTCGAGGTCAGCCTGAGAACCGAATTTGATGTTGTTTGCCATATTAGTTTGTTTGGTTGCGGTTAAAAAAATTCAAGCTACGCCACTACACCTACGTAGTCGAGAATTTTTTGAACCTGTTGTTCAATTGAGGTTTGTGTAGTGTCAATTTCAATAGCGTCGTCGGCCTTCTTGAGAGGGGCCGTAGCTCTAGAGGAATCCAGACGGTCACGTTCGACCAGGTTCTCCAGAACTTCCTCATAGGTCACCTTTTCTCCGCGTTCAAGGAGTTCCTTGAGGCGTCGTTCGGCGCGAACCTTCACGTCGGTGACGAGGAAAAACTTGTACTTGGCATTGGGGAAAACCACAGTACCGATGTCGCGGCCATCCAGGATGCAACTGGAAACGGCACCGATCTGGCGCTGCTTGTCGGTCATGGCACGGCGGACGGACGGCAGGGCGCAGTAGATGCTCACGTTAGAGGAAACGCGCATACCGCGGATGTCGGACTCGTAGGAAACACCGTCGATGAGGATGTGGTTTTGGTCATCAAAGCTAAGCTTGAGATTCTTGAGCAATTCGTCCATGGCAGGGCCTTCCTCTGCAGGGATACCCTTTTCCAAGGCAGCGAAGGTCACGGCGCGGTACATGGAACCAGTGTCCAGGTAGGTAATGCCCAACTTCTTGGCAATGATCTTTGCCGTGGTGCTCTTACCGGTGCCGCTGCCGCCATCCAGGGCGATAACGAAGTTTTCGCTAGAATTACTCATAAGTGGGTGCAATAATAGAAAAAACGGCACCCCTTGTAAGGGTACCGTTCTAAAATCACCTTGAAAAAGGACCTAATTAGGGGCTTTCGTAGTCGCCGCTATAGATTTCTTCTTCGGCCTGTTCAGTATTTTCGTCCTGGAAAGCTTCGGGAGCCTGAAGGTCGCGGGTAGAGCCGTACTTACGCTTTTCTTCGTCTGTCAGCTTGTTGGAGAACACGATTTCTTCCTGTTCCTTGCTAGCTGCTTCGGCTTCTTCTTCCATAACCCTCTTGCCTTCTTCGAGACGGCGCTTGATACGTTCGTCTTCCATCTGCTTGAGGTTGGTACCGACCTTAGCCTGTTCTGCAGACATCTTGGTACGTTCGTTAGCTTCGTCCATAGCCTTCTGGATACCTACCAGACGACCGCGACTATCCACTTCGGTAACCTGCTTGCGAAGGATAGAAAGAGGAAGACGGCGGGCAGCCAACATATATTCTTCCTTGAACTCGTAACCGTCGGAAGAAGCAATAGCATCAGCTTCGCGCGGGGTAACGTATTCCAGGGCTTCCTGCCAGCGAGAGCTCTGTACGCAAGAAGTAAAGCCAGTCAAAGCATTGTCCAGGGCTTCCGGATCATCGGACTTGGTACCACCACAGGCGGTAAGAAGAGCCATAGCCACTACGGACAAGCACACCATCAGTTTTTTCATAGGATCAGACCTCCGAAAAAAAATAAATCCCGCCTAAATATAAACATTTTTTACGAAATTATGCAGATTCTTACATTTTTTTTACGCAACTTGCTGATATTAGCCAAGTTACATGCATTATTTTTCCCTTAAAAAGGCTCCCTGCGCCCAAAAAACAACGCGCAAGACCTAGATTTACTAAATTGACGAAGCTATGACAGAAAACGCAGATATCTACCGCATCAAGAAAGACGACCGAGAAATCATCCTTATTGGAACCGCCCACATTTCCCAGGCTTCCAAGGACTTGGTGCGCGAAACCATCGAGGCAGAAAAGCCCGACACCGTCTGCGTGGAACTGGACGAAGGCCGCCTGGGTTCCATCAAGGACCCGGACCGCTGGAAAAAGACCGATTTGAAGCAGGTCATCAAGAACAAGCAGCTGGGCACGTTGATTGCGAACCTTGTGCTGAGTTCTTACCAGAAGCGCATGGGCGCACAGACCGGAGTAAAGCCCGGCTCCGAACTGAAGGAAGCCGTAGACGTGGCTGAGGCCGCCGGACACGAACTGGTTCTTGCCGACCGCGACATCAAGATTACTCTGAAGCGCACCTGGGCCTGCACTCCCTGGTACCGCAAGTTCAGCCTTTTGGGCGGGCTCTTCGCAAGCATTTTCGACAAGACCGAAGTCAGCGAAGAAGAACTGGCCAAGATCAAGGAACAGGACGCCCTCAACGGCATGATGCAGGAATTCGGCAAGTCTTTCCCCGAAGTAAAGCAGGTATTGATTGACGAACGCGACCAGTTCCTGGCCAGCAAGATCAAGAACGCTCCGGGCAAGAAGGTGATTGCAGTTGTTGGCGCCGGCCACATGCGCGGCATCGCCAGCATCATCGAAGAAGAAAAGGAACTGCCGTCCGAGGAGTCCATCAGCGTTATCCCCAAGGGCGCTCCCATCTGGAAGATTATCGGCTGGGCCATTCCTATCGCAATTGTAGCAAGCATTATCGCAGTGGGCATTCACGCTGGCGCCGCCAAGGCCGGACAGTTGAGCCTGCACTGGGCAATGCTTACAGGTGGCGGCGCCATGCTGGGCACGATCATTGCCGGCGGCCACCCGCTTACCATTCTGGTGGCACTGGTTACCGCACCGTTTACGGGCCTTACCCCGCTGATCGGCGTCGGGTTCTTTACCGCACTGACGCAGGTGTACATGAGGCCGCCTCGAGTCGCCGAGATGGAAACCTTGAGCGACGACATCTGGCAGGTGAAGCGCTGGTGGAAAAACCGTGTGACCCGCGTGATCCTTTGCTTCCTTTGCCCCGGCATCCCTGCCATCATCGGCAAGATTCTCGCAATCTTCGATATCTATCAAGCTTTATAAAGTTCTGCCAAGCCACATAAAGTTGTACAAAGCCGCATAAGGCCACATAAGGCTCCGCAAAGCCGCGTTTCAGAGATAAATTTCAAGAAACGCACCATTTTACGGGAAAATCAGGTCTATTCCAAAGGCTTTTCCCGTAAATTATTACGTTGTTTGCAACATCTCCACACAATTCGCCGCCCAAAAGCCACCAAAATTCGAAATTTCGGCACAAACCTAGTGGTTTTCATGGAAAAAACGGCTCAAACCAGGCTAAAGCGCCTTGTTGGCGCCCACTTTTCGTTATTTTGTATGTAAAATTACGGGAAAACGGGTAATAAAAAAGCTGTTTTTCCCGTAATTCGACCTGATTTCACAAAATTATCCCCCGGAATCGCTCCAAAAGTCATTGCGAGGCGTAGCTGAAGCAATCGAAGCGGATTTTTTTGCACTTAGGATTATTTTGCAGGATTTGAGAACATTTACTCAAATTTTGAGAACATTTTTATTCTAGCCAAGTCCAAAACCATCCTATTTCACCACCTATTTTCACAAATATTTACATTTTACCCATTGATTTTACCAAATTTTATGTTTAAATTATGAAAAGAATTTTGAGAACATTCGTTGTTCAGAAAAATTGAACAAGTGTTTGGGACAGTTCATTTTTCAACGAAACGGCTCAAATTCTGGTGTATAAACAAAAAAGGGATTTTTGGGTATGAACTCTAAACTTATCGCAGCTTTGGCCTTGGGCCTCGCCACCGCCGCCACGGCAGTAACCTCTCCGGACTTTCCTATGACAGGTTTCGCCACCCAGAACGGTGGTACCACCGGCGGCAAGGGCTACGGCGAAGTCACCGTCAGCACCACCAGCGAATTGGCAAATTACGCCAAGGCGGGCAACAAGATTATCTATGTAAAGCCGGGTACCTACGCAGGCCCCATCAACGTGGGTAGCAACGTGACCATCTACGGTTACCAGGGTGCAATCATCACCCAGCCCACCTCCGGCAGCGCCATGAAGCTTAGCGGATCCAAGAACGTCATTATCCGCAACCTGAAATTCCAGGGTATCGGCGCCCATGACGATGACGACGAAGATTGCCTCCAGGTGAATCACGAATCCAAGAACGTATGGATCGACCACGTGGATATTTACGACGGCCACGACGGCAACCTGGACATTACCAACGCTTCCGACTACGTGACCATTTCCTGGACCAAGTTCAGCTACACCAGCAAGAGCACTGGCCACCAGTTCAGCAACCTCATTGGCAACAGCAAGACAAAGACTTCCGACCGCGGACATCTGAACGTCACTTTCCATCACACTTGGTGGGCAGACGGCGTTGTAGAACGTATGCCCCGCGTCCGCTTCGGCAAGGTCCATGTGGCAAACAACTTGTTTGACAGCAAGAACACCAGCTACTGTGTCCGTGCTGCTATCGAGGCCAACATCCGCATCGAAAACAACGTTTTCTTGAACGTGCAAAAGGCTTTGGACCTGTACACCAGCGACGGCGCAATCACTGCAGCCCAGATGATTAACAACTACGAAGAAAATGTGAAGAAAAAGGAAGCAGGCATGGGCACAGCCTTCAAGCCTAGCTACTCCATGAGCCTCACCGACGTAAGCACACAGGCAAAGGCTTACGCTCTTCGCGATTCCATCAAGCTTTATGCAGGCGCCACCTTGCCCAACCCCGGTTCCAACGGCACCGTTACCCCGGCGAGTTCCTCTAGCCAGGTCGTCGCAAGTTCCAGTTCCGCAAAGTCCAGCAGCAGCGTGGCAAGCTCCAGCAGTTCCGTCGCAGCAGGCTCCGCAAGCCTCACTAAGCACGGCACCGGCA
The DNA here is from genome assembly GCA_024399035.1 of Fibrobacter sp. Lineage (GTDB taxonomy): Bacteria > Fibrobacterota > Fibrobacteria > Fibrobacterales > Fibrobacteraceae > Fibrobacter. The sequence continues at coordinate 16,569 of JAKSID010000019.1, forward strand.
GCTCCACTCAGATCGTTGCTGCAGGCGCCCCCATCGACGAATTCTACTTTACCATTGCAGGCGCCACCGGCGCAACAGTCAGCGGCCTGCCCGCAGGAGTCACCGGCTCCTTGAAGGGATCCGACTTCTACATCTCCGGTACCGTTTCTGCAAGTGCAGCCTCCGGCGATTACAAGTGGACTGTCACCACAACAGGCGGCAGCACTACCGCCACGAAGAGCGGAACCATTACCGTGACCGACGGAAAAGAACCAGGAACCACGAGTTCTTCGAGTTCTCGCAATGACAACGTCGAATCAAGCTCTTCCAAGGAGCCCGTAAGTTCCAGCAGCGACACACAAGCAGAGAGCAGCAGCGACGCCGTCCCGGAAAGCAATGAATCCAAAAACGAAACTCAGGGGACAACCATCGCCGTAAACACAGCACCCCAATTCCAGTTGGTTACCGCAGGCCGCACCTTGAACATTCTAGGCGCCGCAGGCAAGACCGTTAACATCATGGATATGCAGGGCCGCCTCATGTACGGAAAATTTATTCAAACCCATAATTTTGATATTGTTTTGCCTCGTGCCGGTATGTATATCGTACGTGTTGGCCACCAAAGTCGCAAGGTTAACGTTAAATAACCCCCAACGTTCCTTGGACCAAAGTTCCTCCTAACCAACAGCCTGGCTCGCTTCGGCGGGTCAGGTTTTTGTTAACTTTAGAATCGTAATCAAAATGTCCACCGTTATTCTGTTCAACAAGCCTTTTGGTGTATTAAGCCAGTTCACGCCGGAGTCGGGCCATCCCGCTCTGGACACTTTCGGCTTTCCACCGGGAGTATACGCTGCGGGCCGCTTGGACCATGACAGCGAAGGCGCCTTGTTGCTGACCGATAACGGCAAACTCATCAAGAAACTGCTGGATCCCAAGTTCGAACATCCGCGAACATACCTGGCGCAGGTTGACGGACAAATTACCGAAGAAGCCGTGCGCCGCCTCGCCGCCGGCGTAGACATCAAGGGGTATCACACAAAGCCTTGTCGCGCTCGAATTGTGCCTGCTCCAGACTGGATCTGGGACCGCAATCCGCCTGTCCGTTTCCGCGCAAACATTCCCACCAGCTGGGTGGAGCTGACTCTCATCGAAGGCAAGAACCGCCAGGTTCGCCACATGACAGCAGCCGTGGGGTTCCCCACCCTCCGCCTCGTCCGCGTGAAAATCGGCAACATTCCCCTAGGCGATTTGCAGCCCGGCGAATGGCGGGTTGTGACCGAGAAAGTGATTTAGGCGCAACGCACGTAGCGCTCTGCATTCTTCACAATCGCATGTTTCGCACGCCGTTGACGTGCGTTTTTGTTTTTTTTACATTCCAAACGAGTTCAGAAAATTCGCCCTTGGGGGCGGTGTCATTCGTTAGGAGGAATTATGAAAAAACTTATCACTATTTGCGCTGCTTGCGTCGCTGCAATCGCGCTTTCCGGCTGTGCCATTCTACTGGGCGCGCCCATGACGTTCAAAGCTTTTGGCGGTATGGCCGTTAAAACCAGAGTCTCTACGGCCTATTTGTACATCACCACCGACGCTCCCGAAGAAATTGAAGTCGATGTACCTTTTTTCAGCACCGATGGGTCCAACAAGTACGGAAATGCTATGTACAACAAATACGGCGGTTATTCTCTAATTACCTTGAGCAACAGAAACATTGAAATGACATTTTCGTCTATGCCTTACGAAAAAGCATACCGAGACTTATCCAAAAGACCGCCCCAAGGACTTGACGATGCGGCAAAAATCGAGGACCTCATCTCCTTGTTTTATTCTGGAACCCATGCAGACAGTTCCGCTGAATTCGTTTATGACGCGCAAAAGAAAATGGGTTACAAGTGCTTTACTTTAAAAACACGGTACGAAATGTCAGGCAGCATGTTTGACGTTTGCGGCGCGGCTCAACTTTCGAACAAAGGTAACGTTGTCTTCCTCGATTTTAGAACCAATCAAATTGGAAGCGAAAAGATAAAATCAGAAATGCTTGAAACCATTTCCAGCCTGCAATTCAAAGCCAAGTAACCATAAACAGATTCAAGGCTGAACAGCCGTAAGTCTTTCAAAACAAAAATACCCCGCCGGCGCATTAACGCTGACGGGGTGTGTTTTAAAGGAGATCCTCCCCCTACGGGGACCAGCCACACTAAGGAACAAGTTCCTAAGTGTGTTGCAGCCGGCTCCCCGGATCAAGTCCGGGGCAGGCTCAGGCCGGGATGACAGCTAAGGATTACAGCAAGCCCTTAAAGAAGTCGTTGCCCTTGTCATCCACCAGGATGAATGCCGGGAAGTCCTTAATGGTGATCTTGCGGATTGCTTCCATGCCCAGTTCCGGGAAGGCCACGATGTCGTTGGACAGAATGTTCTGTTCAGCGAGGATTGCTGCCGGACCACCGATGGAGCCCAGGTAGAAGCCGCCGAACTTCTGGCAAGCGTCGGTAACGTCCTGAGAACGGTTGCCCTTAGCCACCATGATCATGGAGTGGCCCTTGCTCTGGAAGCGCATGACGTACGGGTCCATACGGCCTGCAGTAGTAGGACCGAAGGAACCAGTGGGCATGCCTTCCGGAGTCTTAGCCGGACCGGCGTAGTAAATCGGGTGGTTGGAAACAACTTCCAGAACCTTCTTTTCGATGTCGGAAAGTTCCTGACCGGCTTCCTGCTTGTCCAGGATTTCTGCGATCTTGGCGTGAGCCATGTCGCGAGCCACGATCATGGTGCCCTTCAGGTTCAGGCGAGTTGCAACCGGGTACTTGGTCAGTTCAGCGCAGACATCCTTCATGGGACGATCAAGGTCGATTTCCACTGCAGCGGCGATCTTTGCTTCGCCCTTCGGCAGGTACTGTTCCGGATTGTGTTCCATCTTTTCGAGCCACAGACCGTTTTCGTCGATCTTAGCCTTGATGTTGCGGTCAGCAGAGCAGGAAACGCCGATGGAAACCGGGCAGCTTGCAGCATGACGGGGGCAACGGATCACGCGAACGTCGTGGACCAGGTACTTACCGCCGAACTGAGCGCCGATGCCAGTCTTCTGGCAGATGTGGAGAACCTTTTCTTCCATTTCCACGTCGCGGAACATACGGCCGCCTTCGGAACCGGTGGTCGGAAGATCATCATAGTAACCGCAGCTAGCCAGCTTAACGGTGTGGGTATTCATTTCAGCAGAAGTACCGCCGATGACGATAGCCAGATGGTACGGAGGGCAAGCAGCGGTACCGAGAGTCTTCACCTTTTCGGAGATGAACTTTTCCAAGTTCTTCGGGGTGAGGAGAGCCTTGGTCATGGGCCAGTAGTAAGTCTTGTTAGCAGAACCACCGCCCTTGGCGACGAAGAGGAACTTCATGTCGGCACCTTCTTCGGCGTGGATGTCGATCTGAGCCGGCAGGTTGCAGGCGGTGTTCTTTTCTTCGTACATGGTCAGAGGAGCGATCTGGCTGTAGCGGAGATTCTTGGTAGTATAGGCATTGTAGATACCTTCGGAGATGGCTTCGAAGTCATCGCAGCCAGTCCAGACCTGCTGGCCCTTGTGGGCAACACAGATAGCGGTACCAGTGTCCTGGCAGAACGGGAGCACGCCCTTAGCGGCAACGCAGGCATTCTTCAGGAGGGTGAGAGCCACGAACTTGTCGTTGTCGGAAGCTTCGGGATCCTGGAGGATCTTAGCCACCTTGGCGGTGTGAGCCGGACGGAGACGGAAGCTGACTTCTTCAAATGCGGCCTGAGCGATTTTGGTGAGAGCGCTCTTTTCGACCTTCAGAATCTTCTTGCCTTCGAATTCGGTGACGGAAACGCCTTCCTTGCCCAGGTTGACGTATTCGGTGGTGTCACCGGTGTGCTGCACGGTTGCTTCGTACTTGAATGCCATAGTTACCTCGTTTTAGGTGATAGGTGGTAGGTTATAGGCGCCAAAAGGCACAAACAACCCTATTTTTTACGTTACAAGGCAAAATTAAATAAATAAGTGGAAAACGGACAGTCAAAAGCGCCCTCCACCCTCCTACAAGGTGAAAAAAACTACAAATCGGCTTTTTTGGGGGATAAAATGATGTTTTTTACAGAAAGTGTTTCCCATTTATGAAAAGATGAGTTATTTTTTGGGGTGTAAAAAAATTTTAAAACAATGAGGGATACTATGAAGATGAAGAACTTGATGCTGGCAACCATGCTTGCCTCCGCATTCGCTTTCGCTGCAGAAGCAACCGCACCTGCCGCAGCACCTGCTGCCGCACCCGCACCTGCTGCCGAAGCTGCTGCACCTGCTGCTGAAGCCGCTGCACCTGCTGCCGAAGCTGCACCGGCTGCCGAAGCCGCTGCTCCTGCTGCTGAAGCTGCACCTGCCGCCGAAGCCGCCGCTCCTGCTGAAGAAGCTGCACCTGCCGCCGAAGCCGCCGCTCCTGCCGAAGCTGCTGCCGCTGAAGCCCCCGCTGCTGAAGCCGCTCCCGCAGAAGCACCTGCAGAAGTTCTCGAAGCAAAGACCGAAGAAGCTCCGGTAGACACCGCAGCTCTCGCCAAGGCTGAAGCCGACAAGAAGGCCGCCGAAGCTGAAGCAAAGGCCAAGGCTGAAGAAGAAGCCAAGGTTGAAGGTGAATCTCATGGCGCAGCTAAGAGCTCCATCATGGACAATCCGTGGGAATTCCTGGCTGTTTCCGCTGCATTCATTGCTTCCGTGCTCGTGATCATCTTCACCGGCAAGGACAAATAAGGCCCGCGAATCGCAAGACTTTAAAAAGCTCCGCTTCGGCGGGGCTTTTTTTTGCAACCTTCAAATCGTAAGGATTTGATAAGACGTGTTGTTGAGCGTTCAACACACTTTTTTATAAAAAGTCCACATTTTGAGCGAAAAAAGCCATTTTTTTGGGAGCAAATAAGGAACATTTTCTTGCTTATTTGTGCGCCATTTCACAATTATAAATCTATTTTAAAAACATCGTGTTTGGTATGTTGGGTCGGGCATTTTGTGTCCGCTGTTTTTGATGTATAAAAAGGAGGCTTTGATGCCGCTGAAAAAACTCGCTCTCGTTGCATTGACTGCAGCCACCACCTTGATGGCCGCAACTGATAAAACACAGCCTACACCTTACGACCTTATCAGGCCCGTTTGGCCGTTGACTTGGGACGAGTCCGTATTCGATCGTTACGACACCACCGTGACCAAAAAGCACAACATGGTGCCCAAGAACCGTAAGCCGGCAGCCTTCGCTCCTAACGAGTTTATCCCGGACACATTGAACCAGGCCTACCTGGACGCAATCAACGTGCGCATGTCCCCCATCCGTATTAACCAGGCCGGTTATATGGAAGACGACCCGGAACGTCAGTTCTACTACGTAGGTACCGCAACAACCTTCGAAGTGGTGGATCAGGATGGCAAGTCCCTCTCCCCCAAGGTAACCGGTAACTTCACACCCTCCGGCAAGTCCATTTCCTCCGACTGGACCATTATTGCAGGTACCAACGCCGCCACCAACGACCAGAAGCGCTACCAGGTGGACATCACAGGCCAGGCCGGCATGGTGCAAATCGGTAACATTCCCATGAACGTTCCTACCGAGACCCGTTTGCGTATCAAGGTGGGCAACGACATTTCCAGCACATTTATCATCAGTAACCGCGTTTACTCCATGGTCCGCGCCGCAGCCCTGAAATTCTATGGCATCAACCGAAGCGGTTATGGTGAATCTTGGTTCCACCCCGCAAGCCATACACTGGATGGCGCAGGAGAACTAGTAACAGACCCAGATGGCGGCACTCTCACATACCTGGATATGTCTATGGCAGGAACTCTTGAAGGCGGTTACTACGACTGTGGCGACCATCTGAAGGAATCCCAGACCCAGATGTACGCCTTCATGGTAGCTGCAGTGATGGCTGCAACCAACCCGGACGGTGATGAAGACGTATACGCATTCAACCAGAGCGAAGCCCAGAATACCGACGGTATCCCCGACATGCTCCGCGAAGCCAAGCATGGTGCGGACTATGTATTGCGAGCCTACAGGCGCGCAAATGGAGTTATCGATGACATGGTTCTCTCCATCGGAAGCTTCGGTAAGGATCACGGCTGGTGGGGACGACCCGAAAACCAGGACAAGCTCCCTACGGATGGTTCTGCAGCAGCAACAGGCCGAGGCGGTCCCACCACACGAGTTTTGCGTCTAGGAGAAATTGGCGCCAATATCGGCGGTGAAACCGCAGCTGGCCTCGCTCTCCTGGCCAAGGACTACGCTATTTACGACAAGCCCTTTGCAGACTCCTGCTTGATGGTCGCCGAAAAAATGTACGACTTCGCCAAGAGCCTTGCTACCGGCAAGTCCTCTTATGACGGAGGAAAGCCCTTTGTGAACAACAAGGAGGCCGCCGGCTGGAGTTCCCCGGCTTATAACGGCAACAACGAATTCTACGACGACCTGGCACTTGCCTCTGTAGCCCTTCTCTATGCAACAGGCAAGAAGGAATACGCCGACGACATGCTCCGTAACAAGAACATGGTGGCAGGTCAGGAATATATGGATGGTCCCGGTTTCTTCCAGGGTGGCTGGTTCGTCACCAACAACAAGGGCTTCTTCAAGGACGTGAAGAACACCAGCTGGGCAAACGTCTACTCCTACGCACTTTACGCCCTGTACAAGCTGATCCTCGCCGACAAGACCAAGGCAACCACAATCTACGGTCTCACCGAAGATGAATGGAGCCACGCAATCGAAGACTGCGTCATGGATATGATTGCAAACCTGGGTGATATGTCCTACGGTCAGGGTACAGGTCGAATCCAGCTACCCGGTAGCAACTCCATCTGGAAGCCGTCTTCTATTACCTATGACGACCTCTGGTACACCATGCACACGGACCAGACCTGGATTTACAACCGTTACCAGGCAGGTAATATCTTTGAAGTCCTTGCCTATGCTGACGTAACAAAGGACATTGCCGATAAGGGATATGCTCTTCCCCAGGTAGGCTCTCCGGACTGGAAGAGCGACGAAATGCGTCAGCTGGGTATCAACCAGTTGAACTACCTGCTGGGTATGAACCCCTGGGATGTATCCTACATTCTGGGTATCGGCGACAAGAACGACGCCCACCCCCACCATCGTGCAGCAAACCCCGAAGGCAAGAACCAGCCCGGCGCAAGCTACAAGTACAACCCGCCTGTTGGCGCTCTTTATGGTGGCATTCTTCCTGGTTCTACAAACTCAATGGTCCCCGACAACAAGAGCTGGGAAGATTACCACAAGTCAGAAACCTGTATCGACGCTGCCGCAGTTCTGGTCAGCTCCGGCGCCATTGCAGCAGCCAAGTACGACAGAACCAAGCCGCCCAAGGTTTCCGTTGAAATCCGCCATGTCAGTGCAGACTCCGCCATCGTCATGGTCAAGCTTACCAGCCGCGGTTATGCCCAACTGAACTACGGTACCAGCGAAACCTCTATGGCAACCACCGCATTGCCCGACAGCAACAACGCCGGCATGCAGCACGAAATCATTCTCCGCGGTTTGGAAAAGGGTACCACTTACTACTTCTACGCCATTGGCCAGAACGCCTATGCCGAAGACAGCATCACCGTAAAGTACATGGTGGACAGCACCCAGACCCCGTTTAGCTTCACTACACTAAACACCATTGAAAGCGCTCAGATTACAAACATTACCGTATGTAACCTCTTCGGCGATACCGCAGAAGTCATGTGGTACACTCCCAACGGCGAATACGAATCCAAGATCTACTGGGATACAGTCGCCCACGCAACTTCTGCAGAATACGCATTCAACTCCGGTAAGGGCAATGCAGATATTTCCGGCATTCCTACCAAGTTCCATTACGTAAAGATCGGCGGCCTCAAGGAACAGACCACCTACTACTTCATGGTTGAAAGCAACGGTGTCCAGCAGAATGTTGACGACAAGGGCAACTTGCTTAAGTTCACCACGCCGGTAGGCTGGTACGACTTCAGCGTCCGAGGGTATCAATATATCTTCGGTGACATGGACTTCTTGAACTTGAATGTCTACAACAACGAAGCACGACCCTTCGACAGCCTGACTCTCCGAATCTACTTTACCGCAACACCGGACCAGGTTGAAAAATGCGCAACGTTGATTGACTCCGACATTTGCCAGGCTTACGACGAAGCGGGCTTCAACAAGCCTTGCGAGAACGACCGCGAACTCCGCGACCTGCTCCGTGCCGCTCTGCCTGTCCGCCTGGAAGATACCTACAACGCCCAGGATGGCACCTACTCTTACTATTTCCCTGCTCCCTTAGGCTCCTCCACAATCAAGTCCCAGTCTCGTCTCCGCATTGACTTCGGCTTCTCCTCGGGTATGTCTAATGACGGCTACAAGACTTGCGAAACCCTTCGTACTCCTGGCAAGAAGCGCTTTGACAAGAACAGTGGCGACTGGTCCTGGCGTCCCCATACCTTCCAGGAAGATGGTGCCGACTACGACGGCATGCCTATCGAAGACAAGGATTACGGCGACGTGGACGGCGAAGTTCCTGTAGACCCCTACATTACCGTTTACCGTAAGGGTGAGTTCATCTGGGGTTACAGCCCGTCCAAGCAGGAAATGAACACCAAGAAGGCTCACTACGAAATGGAAGTCACCTATGATGCTCCGTTCAATGTTTCCGATGGTTCCTATGTTCAGATTGACCAGACCAGCAGCACTGTTTGGGTAACCGGCCATGCTCATATTACTGAAGGTGGTTACATCACTAAGATCTGGGCAAACGGCGTTCTGGTTGACGCAGCCCCGGCAATCATCAACGGCGAACGATTCCTTGTTTCTTCTGAAGGCACGATCATTGCCCACTACAACTCCGGCGAAGGCAACACCGCTATCGATTCCCTGGGTCTCTGGACCTTGAACATTCCTGTAAAGATGGGTATCGGTAGTAACAAGATCGACATTACCCTGTTCGCCGGTGCAGACCCTGAATGTCAGGAATGCTCCGAGAACGGTGGTTGCGCCTTTGTGAATAGGACTTACTACGTACAGTTTACCCGCGGTAACTTGACCGCCTCCGCCTTGACCATCAAGGATGAACAGGGCAAGGCTGTCGAAAGCCCGGCCGACACCAAGGGAACAAGTTTCTACATCAACCTGACCGATAAGGACAAGGCTAACTACAAGGGCGATTTGAAGGTCAAGGTCATCAACGCCAAGAAGCAGGACACCCTGGTGGTCAAGATGACTGAAGACGCAGCCAACCCGGGTTCCTTCACCAGCACCAAGGTTACTGCAATCGCCATTGCAAAGAATGCAAGAACCGGTTCTCAGATTTCCTTCTTCGCAGGCGATACCATCCAGGTGGTTTACTTGGATCCGGATGACGAAGAAGACATTTCTAAGCAGACCTTCTTTGCAGAATCCAGCATGCCGACCCCGCAGAAGATTTTGGCACAGGACACCGACTGCGACAACGTTGCCGACCAGCTGCTTGTTCAGTTCAGCAACTCCCTGAGCGCAGCCTACAGCTTTGACAGCATCCGTGTGTTCATCAACGGCATGAAGGATACGGCCACCATTGCGGTGGACGCAGCCAGCGCCATTGACCAGACCGACATCGTGGTTAGCCTCCCCGGCACCCTGGGCATTCCTGAAAGCGCCACCCCGCTGGGCAAGGCAACTCTCTATATGAAGGTGGACGGCGTTGTCAATAGCGAAAAGTTCGACATTACCGACGGTATTCCGCCCCGTCTCCAGAGCGTTACCATTCTGGAAAACCCGGCAGACCCTGTTCGTGCAGAATACGATACCGTGATGATTTCCTTTACCGAACCGGTTCAGCCCATTAAGGCATGGCCGTTGGCAGTCTATGGAACCGACGGTGCAGCAATTCCGCAGACCTCTATCCAGGTCATTGGCACTCCCACCACCGAAAACGATGGCAAGAGCTATATGTTCGTTATCTCCGGTAACGAAAAGGGCCAGTACCTGCCGATTAACGGTCAGGCAGAAATCAACTCCACGGTAAAGGTCTCTGACAACTACTTCAATTCCTTGCTCCCCAAGCAGAATTGTAAGCAGGTCTACATCGCCGAAACTCCCAAGCCCGTTCCTGTGAAGTTTGCAGAAATAAGAGACCTGGAAGGCGATGGCTATGCCGACGAACTCTACATGATCTTTGAAAAGAGGCTCCGTCCCAAGGATGTTCTGGACAGCTTCGTTGTAGAATGGGGCGCCAAGTCCGAATACAAGTCCTTTATTACCAAGGCAGACACTTCCTCTGGCCAGATCGTTCCGGACAACTCTTGGACGATCCGCGACAGCGTGGGTGAACCTTACACTGTTATGATCGATTCTGTGGAATATACCCGCAGGGATACTCTCAGCCTTGTAACTATCAAGATTCCTACGAAAAACTCCTTCTCGAAGGGCGCGACTACAGGCCCGTACGAAGATGCCAACGGAAACCGCACAGGCCGAGTCACCCCGCGCCTGGGTCCTGAAGGCGGATTCTTCGACAAGAAGTACGCTGTAAACGACAAGTGCCCGCCCATCGTAATGAACGCCACCTGGAGAAGTTTCGACATTTCTGGCAAGCAGACCGACGTATTGGAAGTTGAAGTTTCTGAACCGTTGGACACTGTCAGCGTGAACACGGATTACTTCGAACGTCTCCGTGACGGCGTTCCTGGCACCTATTACAGCCCGAAGGTCAACGTTGCCTTGAACGCCGCAAGGTCCTCTTCTACAAGTTACACCTTGACCTACAAGCATGACAATCCGGATGCATTCTGGCTTACCGACTCCATCCGTATGGTACCCAATGAGGAAAGAAGTTTCTTCAAGGACAAGGCAGGCTTGTTCGCAGGCGCAGGCACTCCGTGGGTACCTATCGTAGGCCGTATCACCAAGGCAAAGTTCAAGGTGAACGTTGTTGAACCTGCAACCCTCGGCGGTCAGGAAAACATCTACGCCGGCGAAAAGATTCCGAACAAGGAAAACTTCAGACTGACTTTGAGAGACAAGGAAAATGCCTCCTTGCTGGTAGCCTCCGGCGCCCAGAAGCTCCAAAAGGTTCTCGGCAGTGTTCCTGTGGCTAACTACGGTCACAGAGGCCCCGTGTTCAAGCTGGAGATTACCATGCCCGACGTTCTGGACAGCAATCAGTTTGGCGAAGCAAAGCGTACCTACGAAGTTTCCATGGTCATGGACATCTACAACAATACCGGCACCTACGTGAACAGTACTAGTTTCAAGTTCAACCCGCTGGACTACGCAGACTACATTTCTAGTGCCAACAGCTCGCTCACATTCTACCTTGAATGGTGCGCACCGGATGATTATCCGTTAAGCGCCGAAGGCAAGAAGATTGCAACTGGCCCCTACATTGCAAAGTTCATGGCAAAGGCAAAGGGCAAGTACACAGCCGAGCATCCGGACACCGACGACAACACAAAGGTTATTAGCGCAAACGAATCCATTACGAAAACGTTCGGATTCAGGAGAATCAAGAAATAAGATGATTTCTTGAAAAGACATCTAAAGCTTAAGAATGTGACCCGCGGGGCTCACATTCTTTTGCATATTTAGATTGTGGGATTTTAGAGGAATGATGATGAAAAAAATGCTTGGTTTATTCGTTTTGTTGGCTTCACTTTTTGCTGTAGAAGCCACTGCCGACATGGGCCTGCCCAATTTGGACAGGACAGACAAGACACACGAGCGTCGATACCTTGACTCCATCAACGTATACAACCGTCGCCCGATTCGTTTGAACCAGAGTGGTTTCAGACCTCAGGACTACAAGTACGCCTATGTGGCCGATCCCACCGTAAAGAATTTCTCCGTGATCGACGCCAACAGCGGTGCCGAAGCCTGGAGCGGCTCCCTGAGCTTGATCAAGGCCAATGCGGTCAAGCCCAACATTTGGATCAACGGTGCATTCAACTCCCTGGAAAGCCTCTACGAATTCGGCAAGATGGACTCCATCAGCACCGAAAAGGAATCCCTGTACCGAGCAGACTTTACCGGGCTCTCCCCCACTGTTCCGGGCGAATATTTCGTGGTGGTAGGCAAGGACACTTCTGCCACATTCCACATTCATCCCTCTATCTTCAACTCCATTCTTGAAAGTTCTCTCAAGTTCTTTGGCATTCAGCGTTGCGGTAACACCAAGTCCCATTTCCATGGTGCCTGCCATTTGAAGGACGGTTCCAAAATTGGTCACGACCTGACCGGTGGTTGGCATGACTGCGGTGACCACTTTAAGGTTTCTGAAACCCTGGGCTATACGGCCTACGTTCTTTCCATGGTGTACCTGACCTACCAGGATAAGGCAGAAGACCGCTACGGCAATTCCTACGCCGACACCACCTTTACCGACGGTATTCCCGACATTCTTTACGAAGCCAAGGTCGGTACCGACTACCTTTTGAAACTTTATAACGCCTCCAAGGCCGACGGCCTGATCAAGGATGGCGATATGTACCATTCCGTAGGCGTAGACGAAGTAGACCACGCTTACTGGGACTTGCCGGAACGTCAGGATGCACAGACTCCCCAGAAGGGTGGCCCGGACCGAGTTGTTCTTACAGGTATCGGTACAAACACTTCTGGTATGTTTGTTGCCGCCATGGCCAACGTAGCTACCGCCTACCGTGTTTACGATGCCGAATATTCCGACTCCTTGCTTGCCGCAGCCAAGGACATCTATGACAATGTGATGATGCGTGGCTTTGACGAATCCGTCAGCGACGGACTTCCGGGAAAAAGAACAGAATTCCCTGGTTTCTATACCGGCGGTGGCCCCACCTATGACGATGGTGCCGCAGCAGCCTTAGCTATGTGGTATGCCACCAAGGACACCACCTACCGTTACGACCTTTACAAGAACACAAAGATTTTCAACAACGAAGACAACTACCATTTTAACATGGACTACTTTAGGGCAGGCTTTTTGGGCAATCCCAGCGGCTTTACCCAGGGCGGTTGGGCAACCGACTATCAGAACATTCATTCCTATGTACTATTCGCCTTCAAAAAGTTGATCTTGAACAGCGAGGCTACTGCTGCTGAATACGGTCTTTCGCCTGCAGAATACGACACCTTGTCGCTGCGTACCATGGCAACCTTCCGCAAGGTGCTGGACAACAGTACTAACGACGGCGACTCCCTGGTGCTTGAAAATCCCGCTACCCAAGGCGAACCCCACGAAGGCTCCAGCAAGTTGCATGTGATTACGCCTTATAACCTGGTTTGGACCAGCTTTGACTGGGGCGTGATGCGTTACAACATGGGTACCGCCAACGCAATCTTCTTGATGTACGAATTGACTGGCGACGAACGCTACCTGAAGGTGGCCTTGGATAACATGTACTTTATCCTGGGTGCGAACCCCTGGGACATTTCATTCCTCATGGGTTCCGGCGACAAGAATCCCCAGCATCCGCATAACCGCGCTTCTAATCCCGATGGTTACAACGCAGGTGGTATGCCCTACAAGTACCGCTGCCCTGTAGGCGCCTTGATGGGTGCCCGCGAGCCGACCAAGACCTTGATCGAAGACTGGAGCAAGTACACCTCCACCGAAACCTGTATCGACTTTACCGCACAGTTCCTGTTCCCGGCACAGAGCTTGGCTCAATCCCTACCGCTGGATGTTGACGGTCCGCTGTTCAGCAACATTGCAGGTACTCCCATTACCGAAACCTCCGCAGTGATCAGCTGGGACGCTAACGAAGTCGCATTGGTTACTGTATTCTACAACACCACCCCGGACGTTTCTACCGCAAAGTCTGTGCAGCAGACCAAGGGAAGCAAGGGCGGCTCCGTTACACTCGAAGACCTCGTTCCCGGAAAGACTTACTATTTCTTCCTGGAAGGTATGGACACCAAGCGCAACCTGACTACCGACGACAATCATGGCCAGTGGTACAGTTTTGTAATGACCACCACCAAGACAAAGATCAGCGGTGTCACCATTTGCCAGGTGGACAACCACAGCGCAAAGATTTACTGGTGGTCCAGCGACCGTATGAACGGTGTCGTGAACTTTGGCACCACTCCCAAGACTTATGACCAGGCTAAGGTCGCTAACGGCGGCGCAGTATTGTTCCACGAAGCAGAACTTACCGACTTGCAGCCGGGCACCACTTACTACTTCAATGTTTCCTCTGGAACTACAACCGACGACAACAACGGACAGGGTTACAGCTTTACCACCGACGCCTATTCCTCCTACGCAGATCTGGACATCAACATCAAGCCCAGTTCCTACCAGGAACCCTGTACCGACTGGAAGGAATGCTACCAGTTTATCGTTACCATTTCTAACAACGATACCATTCCGTTTGAAGACTTCGAAATTCGAATGTACTTGAACAACCCCGACCTGACCGCTATGACCAACATCAAGCAGAACTTTGGCGGTAGCGGCGTTGTGAGCGGCCCCGTGGAAATTACCTTCGGCACAGCACAGAGCGACGGCATGGGCGGTTACTACCTGCCTATCAATGTGAAGGGCGTTCTGGAAGTTTCTGGCCAGTTGCTGTTCCAAGTTGCATTCAAGGATTACAACCCGCAGGTAAAGACGACAAACTTCGGCGAACTGGAAGGTTCCTGGTCTCTTCGCGCCCACACTGCAGAAGACGATCCTGAACAGTTCAAGGGTGTCGACCTTACAAGAGGTCCCTTGTACACGGGTTCCGAAACAACCTTCCTTGAAACCGTGAACGGAGTCAAGGAAGTTGCATTCGTCAACGACCCCTACATTGCAGTATTCTATCACGGTCGCCATATTTACGGTTACACTCCGGACTACACTCCTGAAAAGGGCCCGCAGGTCAAGCGCTCTGTTGAACTGGTATTCACCTCGCCTTTCAAGAGCCCGGAATACTCCGTAGAAAAGCTCGAATACAAAACTCAGTACGAAGGCTACAGTACCGTTTCTCCCAACGGTTTCCTGGATGACCTTGAAATGAACGGTGTCTCCCAGACAATCATCTACGACAAGGGCAACCGTACAGACTCCTACGTATTCGCAAAGGATACTAACCTTTCTTACGGCAACAACTACATGGAATGGGTCAGCTGGCATAACCACAAGGCAAATACCAAGTCCGAAAACCAGTACGACTGCGCCTGCGCCATCGTTCGTAGCAACGTAG
This sequence comes from Fibrobacter sp., assembly GCA_024399035.1. Taxonomy (GTDB): domain Bacteria; phylum Fibrobacterota; class Fibrobacteria; order Fibrobacterales; family Fibrobacteraceae; genus Fibrobacter. The sequence goes on from JAKSID010000019.1 coordinate 31,711, forward strand.
AAATCGACACCATTACCACTCCGCTGGAAGTTCGCTATCTGTCGTTCGACAAACAGGAATACACGGCCTACACCGGCAAGAGAACCGAAGTGACTGTACAGCTTTTGGACAGCTCCCTGGCACTTTTGGATACAGTTGACTTGACCTTGATCGTCAGCACGGACAAGGGCAATGTAACCTTCTGGACTACGGCAACGGCAACAATTCCTGTTACAAGCATTACTCTCGAAAAGGGTGTGGCAACATTCTACGTAAGTTCCGACGAAGTTCTGAATGCAAATCTGATTGTCAAGACAACTTCTAGCCAGTATGATTACAAGGCTAGCACGGCAAAGTTGAACATCGAAAAGTTGCCAGATTGGCCAATCATTGATGTTGCAAAGATGGTGGACACCGATTGCGACAACATCCCCGATGCAATCAACATTACTCTGACTAACGAATACCTGCAAGGCCAGACATTCAATTCCATTGATTTCGAATACAACGGCCTTACTTACAACTCCACCAAGCTCATTAGCCTGAATGGCAAGGATATGGTGGTTGGCATTGACGTACCTGCAATTGTGAAGACCAATCCCCAGGGAAAGATCTGGTTGAATTCCAACGTCAACGGCGGCGTCAAGGCTGCAGAAGATTTCTACCAGGATGGCATTGCTCCCACGCTCCTGTCTATCTCCGTACTTGAAAGACTTTCCACCGCCACCAGCGACAAGGTCTATATGCAGTTCAGCGAACCCATTTCTTCACCGGGTACCGATTGGCCGGTTCAGCTGTTCGCTACAGACAAGTCCACCAAGGTTGACGCACCTACAGTTCTCTTTACCAAGATCTACAACGACTCCCTGAATATTTGGGAATTTGAAATCGGTTTTGGCACAGGAAACACATCCATCGTTACCGAAGGCATGTTCGCACAGCTCATGAGCAATAGCGCCATTAAGGACAAGAATGGCAACAGTGTTTCTGCAACTTGTGGCCAGCCCATTCTGCCCATTGAGTTGAAGCTTATCCCCGTTCCCATGACCTACGCCGCCATTTCCGACAAGGATGACGACGGCTTGGCAGAACACGTAGACATCGTATTTGAACGCGAACTGGACGCAAGACATATTCCGGACAGCATCTCCGTAATCTTCGGTTATGCCGCTCCTGAAACCTTGTGGGTCGCAGGATCCCAGCTGGCAAAGGGCGCTACCGCTACCGAAGCAACTTTGGACCTTGCAACACCCTTTAGCCTTGGCGTAACTAGCGGCACCTATAGCGGATCCTTGAAGGGCTTTGCTGTTGAGGGTGCAGGTTTGGTTACCCAGCGCTTGGGTACCGGAGCAACCTTCGAATCTAGCTCAACCTTAGCAGAAGACAAGGCAGGTCCGGTGTTTACCGCAGCATCTATCACAACCTCTAGATCCGGCGAAATCGTTATCTTGAACATTTCCATCAGCGAACCTGTAATTGAAAAGACCATTACCCTCCCCTACTACGACCAGAAGCAGGGCGACAAGGTAACCTCTATCGGAACCAAGGATGCAATGACCATGATTGTTTCAGCCAACGGCACGCTGGCAACGGGTTTCAGCGCAAAGAGCGATTTGGCTCCTAACGATGGCGACTTCGTTCGCATGCTGCCTCAAGATATGGGAGCACTTGAAGATAAGTACGGCAACCGCCCCGCAACGAACGCTCCTTGGATCCCCATTAGCAACAGCGGTAAGCCTCAAATCAAGTTCAAGCTGGAATTGGCAGAAACCGTTTCTAATTCCAACGGCAAGGTTCCCTCCGCAGTCGCAAGCAAGAAGAACATTCGACTCTACATTCTCAACCCCAAGACAAACACCTTGGAACTCATTGAGAATGGAAAAGTCATTGCAGACGGTATCAGCCTCGCAAGCCTGCAGGGAGCAATCTGGAAGATCGACATGACCGTGCCTCGTGGAGCCTCCGGCGCAGAATCTGCAGCATGGGACACCCTGAAGGTGAGCTACAACATGCCGATTTACTCCAACTTGGGCAGCTACGTCAATCGCCTGATTGGCAAGTTCAACGTAAGTTCAAGCCAATACCTGTCTAGCGCAGGCAAGGTCATCTTCTACGCAGAATGGGCAAGCAAACCTGGCACCGGTCTGCAGTCCGAAAGTGGCCAGGCTGCAGGCACCGGCGCCTACATTTACAAGGCCCAGCTCAAGACAACCTTCGTTCCCAACAAGGACAAGGAAGCCGACATCATCAAGAAATTCTCCAGCAAGAATTCCTATGACAAGACAGAAACTTTCGGCATCAAGCGAGTAAAGTAACATGGCCGAAAGCCTGTATTCAGATTCCCCGTACCTGCTAATCCTTGCGATTATCGCATTAGCATTGTCGATCTATTTCCCATCCTTGATGGCAAATAGAATGCCGGTGCAGCAGATTCCCAAGCCTCTTATAAAGATGGTGCGAATAAACATCATCTGGAACGTTTGCAGTATTATCGGTATCCTTTTCTTTAGCGGAAACATCGAACCCGGTACTACTGCCTATGGCTTTAGACAGGTCCTTTTCGGTATCCAGGCCATCGCCTGGGCCCGAGTAGGATTGGCTTGCTACGAAATCGGCGAATTGATTATGTTCCGCAAGATTTCGATGTTGCGAGATTTTTCAAACATAGCGTCTACGGTTCTTGTGGGCGCAATAACCATCATGTTCATTGTGAGCCCTGACTTTTTTGCGAAGCATGCTTTGTTTGAAACGCAGGTCAGCCAGACGAACCCGATTTTCTCTTGCTACGCCATTATCTACCTATTATTCTTGATGCCGGCGTTTATTGCGGCAATCTATCAGCTTTTGCGCGGTTCTATGCAGGCCATGGACCAGCCCCTGGCACAGACCGGCCGATACATGGCGGGCACCTACGCAACCATCGTTTCTATTGCTTGTACCTTTGACTTTATTATCCCTTTCACCCTGAAGATGCAAACCTGGCTGGGCAACTTCCACTTTATGGGTTGGCATCAACTGCTGACAATCTTCCTGGTGTTTCTTTGCGGCCAATACTACTCCTCCATTTCCTTTAAGAACAAGAGTTCTCTTTGGTTCTTGCGAAAGCTCATTAGCAAGATGGAAGACGGCATCATCTATTTCGATGACGACGGCAAGATCAATTACGCCAACCAGGGTGCAGTCAAACTGCTGGGCATTCCGTCTGACAGCCTTATGAAAAAGTCCATCCGCAGCGTTTTTCCGCCGAACCTGAGTTTTTTTAACGAGGTGGTCTACGACGATATCCAGATGGACATGAACGGAGAACGTCATTCCTTCAAGATCCATTTCTTTAAGATTCGCCAGACCATGGTGACCACTATGAACGTGGCCTATTTTGCGGACCAGTCCAAGACACTCCTTTTGCAAAAGGACTTGAAAACCCTGAACGAACAGTACGTGGAATACACCCACGACCTGGTTCGCTATCAGGACCGTCTGAACAAAGAGGCCCGCATCAAGGCAGAAAAGGAAAACGTTTTGAACACCTTGATCAACGCCCTACCCTTTAGGGTTTGGTACAAGAACGAACTTGGTGTTTACCAAAAACAGAACCAGTTGGACCTTGATGACCAGGGTTCCTTGGAAGGCATTAACGACCCCCAGGAAAGCGTTTCGAGCTACGAAAAGAACGCCCGTGAAAACGGTGAAGCCGGCGTATACACCTCCTACATCAACAAGGACGGTGAGGAAGTTTCACAGGACGAAGCCAACAGACTTACAAAGAATGGCGAACTGGTCCAGACGTTCGACAACATGTACATTCCTATTCTGCAGGGAAAGGCTCCGTTCAAGACACTTTGCATTAAGGTGGACATGACAAAGCAACGCCGCCTGGAGCAGGAACGTAACATGTTGCGTGAACAGAAATTCATCCACAGCCGTTTGGAAGAACTGGGCACCATGTGCGGCGCCTTCGCCCACGACTACAACAACATTCTCGGTTCCCAGATTGGATTCTGCCAGCTGGCACAGGAAATGTTGCCGGAAGGTCACCAGGCAAGTATGTTCATTGCAGAAGCCCTGAAGGCTGCACAGCGCGGCAAGACTTCCCTCGAGGAACTTTTGAACGCCATCCGCGGCAACGCAAAGTCTGCAACCCCGGCTATCGTGATTTCACCGTACATGATTATCGAAGACGTGGTGAAGAAGCTGACCCTTACCCTGCCGCCCAACATTACCCTCAACAGCGAGGACATGGACCACAACGTAAAGATCCGCGGCGTGGTGGCCTCCCTGGACCGCATTATCAGCAACATGGCAAACAACGCCATTTTCGCCATGAAGGAAACCGGCGGCTCTTTGACTTTCAAGCTGCACCGCGAGGATCTGGCAGAGCAGTTGATCACTCCGTTCGCACCGCCCATTCCTCCCGGAAATTACGCAAAGATCATTATTTCGGATACAGGCTCCGGTATGGACTCCGGCACCCTGGAACGAATTTTTGCACCCTTCTTTACCACGAAAGCACCTGGCGAAGGCCTTGGTTTAGGCCTGTCTTCGGCATTGCGACTGCTAAAAGAGGGAAATGCCTACTTTACTGTGCAAACAACTCTCGGTGAAGGAACTACATTTAATCTATATTGGCCTTTAGAAACAGAAAGCAAGGAGAACTAATGTCCACTATTTTGGTTATCGATGATGACGAACAGTTCAACCTCATGTTGAAATCTGCTCTTGAAATCAAGGGATACAATGTGGAGACCGCCTGCAACGGCCGCGACGCCAAGGCTCTCTACCAGAACAAGCAGTATGATGTGATCATTACCGACATCATCATGCCGGACGTAGATGGCTACGAAGTCATTCTGGACCTGCGTCGTTTGAACATGAGCGACCGCACCATCGCCGTTAGCGGTGGTGGCCGTACTGCTGCAGAAGACTACCTGGTCACTGCACAGCACTTCGACGTTGCTGCAACCTTCAACAAGCCCGTAGACCTTCAGGCTCTCCGTGCCAAGGTTGACGAAATCATCAAGAGCCATTCCTAATAGGATTCTCTTTTAGAAAATGAATATCCTCATTGCGGATTCTGATCAGAAATTCGTAAACGACATCCAGCGTTCTTGGTCGGTTGCAAACACCAATCTCTTGACGTGTTCCGACGAGAGCGTTTTGATGCCTATGGTCAAAAAGGATTCGATAGACCTGGCGTTTATCGAAGTTCCTTTCTTGATGATGGACAACATGGATATGGTGAGCTACCTTAAGGAACGCCACCCGGGGATTGAAATTTTCATTTTGTGCGACGACCGCAACTGGCAGGGAGCAGCCAGCGCTATTACCCGCGGTGCCAACAGCTTTTTGAAAAAGCCCATTACCCTCTCGCTTTTAGAAGCTACCGCACAAAAAATCCAGGCGCAGTTGCAGAACAAGTCCAACAGCCAGCTGATGGAATCCCAGGTGCTGGACAGCCTGCTGGGCAACACTGCAGAAATGCGCAAGATATTAAAGACCGTCTACAAGATCGCACCCACCAACAGTACCGTTCTCATTACAGGCGAATCCGGTTCCGGTAAGGAATTCCTGGCCAACGTGATTCACCGCTACAGCAAGCGCGCTGCGGAACCTTTCGTGGCTGTAAACTGCGGCGCCATTCCCGAGAACCTGGTGGAAAGCGAACTCTTTGGTAGCAAGAAAGGCGCCTACACAGGCTCCACCACCGATAAGAAGGGCTTGTTCGAATCCGCCAACGGGGGCACCTTGTTCCTGGACGAAGTGGGCGAACTTTCTCCTGCAACACAGGTCAAGCTTTTGCGTTTCTTGCAGAGCCACGAGATTCGTCGCGTAGGCGAAACCGAAGCCCGCTACTTGGACGTGCGCATTATTGCGGCAACAAACCGCAACCTTCAGGACCGTATGCTTAGCGGAAACTTCCGTGAAGACTTGTACTACCGTTTGAACACGTTCCACCTGCAGTTGCCGCCGCTCCGCGATCGCAAGCCCGCACTGCCCAACCTGATCAAATACTTTATCCTTAAGAACAAGGAAGACCAGGGCAAGGAAATCGTGGACATTGAACCGGCCGCTCTTTACGCCCTTACAAAGTACCAGTATCCTGGCAACATCCGCGAACTGGAAAACATTCTGGAACACGCCATTGTGCTTTCTGAGAACGGCATGATTCGTTTGGAAGACCTGCCCGAGAACGTGCAGGAATGTGCCAAGGAAAAGACCATGGCGATTGCCCACCAGCCGAATGCCGCTTCAGCCGGAGCCGGGGAATGTGGTTGCGAATCAATGATTGAAGCAATTGAACAGTCCGCCGTGGGTACTATAAGTGCCGCAGGTTCTATAAGTTCCGTCGCAGGTATCGCCGGGAGTGCAGCAAGTTCTATGGGTTCTGCCGCCGGAGCAGCCACTGCGAACGTCGCAAGCGACGAAATCCTCACGTTGGATGAACTGGAACGTCGACACATTCTTAACGCCCTAAGCGTTTGCAACAACAACAAGTCCGAAGTTTGCAAAAAGCTGGGCATTAGCCGCGCCACCCTTTGGCGCAAGCTTAAAGATTTAAAGATTGAAATGGAAGGCGGCGAAGACTAAATTCGCCAAAGATTCGCGACAAGATAGTCGCGATTTCTAAACTTCGACAAGGGTCGCCACAAGGCAAGAGTCCTTGGTACTTCCGCTCCCCGCAAAATCAATATCCTGAGAACGCTTCCACACAGTCCGTGCATTGCCATGGACTTTTGCAACCGCGTCACGCACATCCCTGCCGAACGCGTTCAGATTGAACTCGCTGTAGTTGGAACTGACCATAAAGAATCCGCGGGGGTTCAAGAGCGTGGCGCAGTCCGCAACCAAAGGCATCAGGTGTTCACGTACATTAAAGTTCGCGCCTTTGAAGCGTGCAAAGCTGGGCGGGTCCAGCACAATGCCGTCAAACTTCAAGCCCTTCTTTTGGGCCCAGTGAACGTACTCCACCGCATTGCCGCGGAAGAATTCCCCGGGGCGCAAATCCAAGCCATTCAAGGCGTAGTTTTCGCGGCCCTTGTCCAGAATCTTTCCGCTAATGTCGGCGTTGGTAGCAATGGTAGCGCCACCCAGTCGAGCGTGCACAGAAAAGGTGCAGGTGTAGCTGAACAAATTCAAAAAGCGGCGGCCTTCGCACATGTTGCCCACGTCCAAACGCACGTGGCGCATATCCAGGAACAAGCCCGGATTCACCGTATCCAGCAAGTCTACATTCAGCGTGGCCTTGCCTTCGCGTACCGTACCTAGGGAATCTGCGGCAGTGCCAATCAGAACTTCCATGGGCGGGTTTTCCAAGGACTTTCCGGAGCGGGAAAGACGTTCCTTGGCCACCAGGCAAACAGGCGCAAAAGCCTCCCCTACAGCGCCAGCAATGGCCGCCTTCTGGGAAAGCATTTCAGGCCCAAAGAATTGAATCTGGTAACGTTCACCAAAGCGGTCCAAGGTCATTCCCGGGAAACCGTCGGCAGCGCCATTCACAACACGATACGCATCTGTCACGTTGAACAGGGCACTTCGTTTTTCATTGGCAATCTGCAAAAGATTCTTGAATTCAGCGGTTTTCTGGGCCATGAACAAAAAATAAAAAATGTGTGGCGAAGATTCAACATTGTCCGTATTCATAAGGTGAACCCACAGAAGATCATCACTTAATAAAGAAGGAAAATAAATATGGAAAAATGGATCAAGGAAAAGTTCAAGGCCCAACGACCCCTGACAAAAAACGAAGAAGACGCGCTCTTCGCCCTTGTCAGAAAAGGCAACAAGGCAGCCAAGGCAAAACTGATGGTCGCCAACATGAAGTTCGTTATTCAGGTGGCCGCCAACTACCGCAACGAAACCCTGACCCAAGAGGAACTGGTAAGCGAAGGCGCCATCGGACTTTGGCGCAGCATCGACTACTTTGACGAAACCCGCGGAGTCCGTTTCATTACCTACGCCGTCTGGTGGATCAAGGCAAGCATTACCCGAGCCATCAGCGAAAAAGGCAGTATGGTCCGCTTGCCGCTGAACAGGCAAACACAACTGCACAAGGCCAAGGCAAGTTGCAAGAGCGAGCCCCTGCCCGCAGACATAAAGAAGCTGGATGCCATCGGCGGAAAGACCATTTCCTTGAGTGCACCCGTCGACGAACTCTGCTCTTTTAAATTGGAGGAGTTGCTTCCCGACGAACGCGTCGAAAGTCCCGACACAAACGTCGCAAAAGATTTCATCCGAAAATTTGCACACACACTCCTAAACAAACTGCCTGCCCGCGAAAGGCAGATTATGCAAGACATCCACGGAATCGGCCGGGACTGCGAACGCAGCATCCGGGAGGAAAGCCACCTTCTGGGATTGTCCCGTGAACGCGTCAGGCAGTTGCGGGACCAGGCAAAAATAAGAATCCGCCGCTTGAATTGCGACGGACACCTTACTCCAGTTCTAAGGGAACTGGCAACCTCTTCGGATGTAAACTGAACTACTTATCGAGGCTCTTGATCTGGTCAACGAACTCGCCCACTTCCTTGAACTCACGGTAAATGGAAGCGAAACGGACGTATGCCACCGGATCAAGTTTCTTAAGTTCCTGCATGACCAGGTTACCGATCTGCTCGTAAGACACTTCGAAGTTTTCGGTAACAGTCAATGCGTTTTCCACATTGATTGCCACCTGTTCAATATCCGAAGTAGAAAGCGGGCGCTTTTTGCAGGAGTTCATAATGCCCTTCATCAGCTTTTCACGCTGGAACGCTTCGCGTTCGCCACTGCGCTTGATCACGGTCAGGGGCTGAAGTTCCACGTATTCGCGGGTAGAAAAACGATGGCCGCATTCGACGCATTCGCGGCGACGACGGATGTAGGTGCCGATAGCGCGGCTATCGACGACCTTATCGTTATCTTTCTTGCAAAACGGACAGATCATGATTAGTGGTTGGTGGTTAGTGGTTGGTGGTTAGAAACTTTAGAAAACGTTCATCTCTCGCATTTCCTGTTTACGGAATCAAAGATTCCTAACCACTGTTTACTAATCACTTTTAGTTATTCTTCTTGAATTCCTCTACGTTTTTCTTGTATTCAGCCAGGTAAGCCTTGGCTTCTGCAACCACGGCTTCCGGGGTGTAACCGAATTCCTTTTCCAACACGCCAGCCGGAGCGGAAGCACCGAAGCGTTCCAGACCGGAAACCTTACCGAAGCCACCCACGACCTGTGCGAACAGGAGCGGAAGGCCACTGGACTTAGCAAACACCGGAGTCCAAGGAGTGATGATGGAATCGCGGTATTCCTTGCTCTGGCTCTGGAAGAGGGCCGGGCTGATCATGGAGACCACGCGAACCTTGAGACCTTCGGCGCGGAGAACTTCTGCAGCGTCGTGGGTCAAGAGAACGTCGGAACCATTGGAAACGAAAGTGAGGTCCGGACGAGCACCGTCGCAGTTGTCGCTAACGATGTAAGCACCCTTGCGGCACTTGGCTGCGTCAGCCTTGCGATCGCCGGGGAGAGACTTCACATTCTGACGGGTCAGGATAAGAGTGGTGGGGCTGTCGTTATTTTCGAAAGCCATTTCCCATGCCACTACAGTTTCAAAGGCGTCTGCGGGGCGGAGCACCAGCATTTCGGACTTACCCTTGTTAGGACCGTGGGGTTTCTTGAGGCCTTCCAACAAACGAATCTGAGTTTCGTGTTCAATAGGTTCGTGGGTAGGACCGTCTTCGCCAACGCGGAAGCTGTCGTGGGTGTACATAAACTTGACAGGCAGACCCATGAGGGCAGCCATACGGAGCACCGGCTTCATAAAGTCGCTGAACACGAAGAAGGTGGCGCAAATCGGGTAGAGACCGCCGTGGAGGGCGATACCGCAGCAGATAGCACCCATGGTGAGTTCTGCAACGCCAACCTGGACGAAGCCGCCCTTGAAGTCGTTAGCGCGGAAGATTCCGGTCTTGTTCAAGAAGGCCTGAGTGTTATCAGAGTTAGAAAGGTCTGCAGAAGAGCAGATGCAGTTCTTTACGTTTTCTGCCAGGTGACCGAGAACGGTACCGGAGGTCACGCGAGTTGCAACGCCTTCCTTCAGTTCCAGACCAGAAAGGTCGATCTTGGGAGCATTGCCAGAGAGCCAATCCTTGAGAGTAGCTGCCTTTTCAGGATTTGCAGCGTCCCAGGCAGCCTTTGCCTTCTTCCAGGCTTCAACTTCCTTGCGGAGTTCGGCCTTGCGGGCTTCGAAAGCTTCTGCAACGTCGGGGAAAATCTTGAACGGATCAGCCGGATCGCCGCCCAGGTTCTTGACGGTAGCGTCGGTAGAAGCACCAGCGGCGTTCAGCGGCTGGCCGTGGGTAGATACAGCACCTTCGAAGGACTTGCCGTCTTCGGCAATGGCGCCCTTAGCCATGGTGGTGTGACCGATCACGATAGTGGGCTTTTCAGTTTCTGCCCATGCAGCCTTGAAGGCTTCACGGAGAGATGCGATGTGGTCACCGTCAGCCACGTCGATAACGCGGAAGCCCCATGCTTCGTACTGCTTCTTGAAGTCGTGGCTCATCACGTCTTCGCAACGGCAGGACAGCTGGACCTGGTTTGCATCGTAGAAGAAAATCAAGTTAGAGAGTTTGAGGTGACCAGCAACGCGGCCCACGCCGTAGGCGATTTCTTCTTCCAAGCCGCCGTCAGAAACCAGGCACACCACCTTGTGGTTCAGGATGTCGCCGAAACGTTCCACCATAAAGCGTTCTGCAATGGCGTTACCCAGAGCAACAGCATGACCGATGCCCAGAGGACCACTGGAGTTTTCGATACCCAGTGCGAAGTCCACTTCCGGATGGCCCGGAGTGCGGCTGTTCAGCTGGCGGAAGTTCTTCAGGTCATCCATGTTGAGCTTGCCCTGGATGGCAAGTTCGGAGTAAAGAAGTGCAGACATATGGCCCGGATCCATAAAGAAACGGTCGCGAGCTTCCCAGTTGGGGTTTTCAGGGTCAAAACGGAGGAATTCTGCGAAAAGCAGGGTGATTGCATCAGCAGCACCCATGGCTCCACCCGGATGACCGGACTTTGCCTTCTGCACCATGGCAGCGGAAAGAATTCGAACGTTGTCGGCCGCTTTTGTAACGATCGCGTCTTGCACTTTTTATACCTCTCTCTAGATATTATATAGAACGATGAGCCGCCCTAAAATTTCGCCCACAAATTTAGTAAATAGCCCTAAACCTCTAAAGAGTTAAGGGCTTATTTCTTTATTATTAGTTAGTATAAAACCGCTTTGTTTGTTTATAAAAGTTTACAAATAGATCTACACACCCTTTTTTTCGTAACTTTTTGCCCTTTTTCGTTCATTTTTTACCGGTTCTTACACACATTTAATCGTGTAACCTGAGTTTTTACCCCCTGTTTTAGGCCACCTTGTATAATTTTAGGGCATGAGGTTATTGAGGATTGTTTGCTTGTTACTTGCCCTGGCACCCATCGTATGGTCCATGCCCGCGGCAAACCATACTTTTACCAAAAAACAGCCCGATGGCTCCACCATCGAAGTCCGTAATCGTGGTAACGAGTCCTTCCATTACATAGAGTCTGCAAACGGCACTCCCCTCACCAAGGATTCAACTGGATTTTTACGACCGGCCAAGGAACGCCCCCGCCCGCCCGAAGGCGTCCGGATTAATCCAAACCCAAAGCCCCTGCAGTTGGAGACAACGTCTTCAAACGATGTTCCGCCAGTCCTGAGACTGCCCAAGGCCAGCTCCAACCTGACCGCCGGCGAAAGGAATGTGCTGGTGGTTCTGGTACAATTCCAGGACACCAAGTTTTCTACTTCCAATCCCCAGGAAATATTCAACAATCTCCTGAACAAGGAAGGCTACACCGAGAACGGCAACATAGGTAGCATCAGGGATTACTTCATTGAAAATTCCATGGGTGTATTCAAGCCCAACTTTACCGTGGTGGGCCCCGTGACTGTTAGCGGATACAACTACAGGGACTATGGCGAGCACTCCACATATGGGGTATATGGTGCCCAGCTCGCCCTAGAAGAGGCCTTGAAAACCCTGAAAAAACAAGGTTTCGACTTTACAAAGTTTGATAACGACAATGACAAGGTTATTGACTACGTCCACATGATATATGCAGGCTATGGCTCCCACGATTCCGACCAGGAAGGAGCCATTTGGCCCCACAAATGGCTTTTTGTCGAGCCTCCAAACTTGGGAAGCAGCTGGATGAAACCGCTGTATGTAAATGAATATTCCTGCAACAGCGAGCTAGACGGATATGCAAAACAGATGGGTAAAACGAAAATATTCGGCGTAGGCAATTTTATCCATGAGTTCAGTCACCTTCTGGGGCTGCCGGACTTGTACTCTACAGACGGGGGTAACTACACCCTGGGCGAGTGGGACGTAATGGACATGGGGGCTTACAACACCGCAAATCCATTTGGCCCCCTTGGAACAGAACCGCCGTATTACTCGACCTTTGAACGTTTGAGCTTCGGCTGGATCAAGCCAGTAGAATTGAGCACCAAGGGCTCCGTCAAGTTGCTCCCCGTCAACGAGAACGAAGCCTTCCGCATCACCAATCCCTCGAACTCCGATGAATTTTTCTTGCTGGAATACCGCGTCAACAAGAACTGGGACGCAGGCCTTCCTAGTCGTGGGCTGCTGATCTGGCACATCGACTATAAGAAAGACATTTGGGATTCCGCCAGAGTCAACAATGACAAGGACCATCAACACGTTGACCTAGTAGAAGCCGACGGAACTAACGACAGCGACACCCGTTCCTTCGATTCGTTCACAAATCAAGGTTGGAGAACCACCACCGAGTTTAATAAGTTCATTCTCTGGGACGGCACCGATCTTAACATCAGTCTCTCTAGAATAGCCGAGGCAGAGGACAACACCTACATCACATTCAACGTTGATATGAATATCGCCGAGTCCAGCAGTTCTGTTGCATCTAGTAGTTCTGCAACGATTTCCAGCAGTTCCGTTGAATCTAGTAGTTCCGCCGAGTCTAGCAGTTCTCAAGAAATGCAGATAAATTCCGTCGCCGAACTTGCCGTTCCTCAAATCATCAAGTCCGGCAACGCCATTTCCGTTTACAACCTGCCCGAAGGCCAAAAGACCGTTTCATTGATTTCCATGAACGGAAACATCCTTCTTTCCGAAACGTCCTACAGCAAGAACATCAATATTTCCAACCCGCAAAGAAACGAAGCTACCCTGCTAGTAGTAAAAATCGGCCGACAGGTCCTAATTTCCAAACGAATCCAGTAAAACGACTTTGTCAAGAATTCGTTTTTTCAGCTTTAAACTATATTTTGTTGAAATTTCGAATTAGGTAGAGTTTCAATGAAAGCGTACATTTTAGGTTTGCTCAAGAATCTTATTCACAAGGGAACAATCATCGGCCTTGTAGTTGCCGTAGCCGTTCCTTTCCTGATTTACCTGGGCCCCAACGTAGGCCAGAAAGGCATCATTCAAAGCCTGGACAACTATTTGCCGCTGCCGCTGTTCATTATCCAGTTCATCGCAGGCATCACCCTTCTCGTATTGCTCCGTAAGAATCTGCAGGAATGGCTCAAGGGCATTCTTCCCGAAAAGTCCTACTCCATTCTCATGGTGACCTTCGCCGTAGCCATCGCCGTTTTCGCAGGCACCCAGATCGAAGCCCGCCATCGCGTCCAGAGCGACGAAAGCGTTTTCCTTTCCGTGGCGCAGAACATGTACCACAACTACGATTCTCAAACTTGCAACCAGGGTTACTTTGACGGCAAGAGCCTGAATTGCGTTTCGGAATCCCACAGTTTCAAGACCAAGGGTCTTTCTTTCTTGTACATGCTGGGCATGCCTCTATTGGGCAAGGATCTCCACTGGGTCTTTACCATGGAATTCCTGATGTTGCCCTTGGCAATTCTTTTGATGTTCCTGGCTATCGTCGCCTGGACCAAGCAGCCTCTGCTGGCATTCTTTGCGGCACTTTTGACTGGGCTACAGCCTACCGTACTTTTCCAGTTCCGCTCCATGTCCGTGGAACCCTTGTACGTTTTCCTTTCCGCACTTTCCCTGCTGACCCTTAAGTGGGCATACGACCGCAACACTGTCAAGCACTGGGCCCTTACCGCACTGGTTCTCGCATTCTTTGCCCAGACTCGTCAGGAAACTGTTTTCTGTTTCGCACCTTTCATCCTGATCGCACTTCCCAAGCTTTTGGACCAGAAGAGCGCAAAGGCTCCCACCTTCTTTGTAACCCTTTCCATTTTCTCCGCCCCCGTTTTGCTGACCATCAGCTACTACCAGGGTTTCGGTTTCCAGGGTGGCGAATACGAAGCCCACGGACACTTCCTCGAAGACCTGGGCAGAAACTGGGAGATTATGACCAAGCCTCTCAATAAGAACGGAGAGCTGGTAAATCCATTCCTCACCTACTTTAACTACCTGTTTGCCGCCGGCGGCATCTACTTGATAATCAAGGCCATTTACGACGCTACCAAGAAGAATTATTTCTACCTGGAAGTTTTGGTTTTCGTGATCCTGTACCACATCCAGACCTACATGATTCTGGAAAACGTCTCTGGCGACTTCGGCATCGAAATCAACCAGCGTTACAGCTTGGTAATGTTGCCCACCATGGCTTTCCTTGCTGCACTGCCGGTGGCCCACTTGATTGAAGCCACCGTAAAGTATTCCGTTCCCCAGAAGTTGCTTTCTAAGGGGACCCTCATCCTGGGCATTGTGGTTGCAATGGGCTTTGCCGGCTGGACCGCCCATTACAAGGATTGTTTCAACAAGAACATCATGTATAACAGGAACCACCTGACCACCGAAGAGTACGAAATTCTCAGTTGGCTCAAGGAACAGCCCCAGAAAAAGCGCCTCTTTATTTACGGCAGACCCTGGCACTTTGTGGGTTACGGCATCTCGTCCATTCACTATGACAAGGCCCGTCAAATGAGCGACGAAAAGATGAAAACACTGTTGGATGAATACGACAACGAAGTCTATTACATTCGCGGTCTGGATTGCTGGGACAGCCAGACTTACCACAAGAAGGCTGTAGAGCACCGTATTCCCACCACCTGTGACGTATTCGAACGCGAAATGGACATGGATGGAGTCAAGAACATCCTGATTACCAACAATTACTGGGTTCAGATTGCAAAGTTCAACGGTCGCAAAAATTTCAACCCGCAGAACATTATCGTGATTTACAATCCGGTGGTCAAGGCCGCAGGCACTCCCGAAAAATTGGACCACGAAACCGACGAGAATACCGACGTCAACAAGATCGTGGTAGACTCCCTGAACTACTCCTACGACCTTAAGGAAAACGGTGAAGCCGCCAACGATTGGGATCTGCGAATTGTGCTGAACAACAAGAGCGTTCATTTCGACAAGTACGCCTTTGGCAGCAACAACTTCTCCATTCCCGCAGACACCTTGTTGCCGGGCTACAATAACATTCGATTCCTGGTCACCAACAGGGTAACCGGCAAGACTGTCGCCGACGTGAACAAGAGTTATTTCAACGCAGCCGACGGTGTAATCAACCTGGGCGAACTGAAGTACGAAAGCCATCGACAGGACTGGGGCAAGATGGGTAGAAACCAGAGCATCGAAGGCAACAAGCTCAGCGTCAACAGCGTCACCTATGAAAACGGCATTGGCGTACACGCCTCCTCCGAGACCGTATATCACATCGAAGGCAAGTACTCTAGTTTCCGCACCAGCTACGGTCTGGACGACGAATCCCTTTGCGGTAACGGAGTTTATATCGAGATCTTGGGCGACGGAAATACCTTGGCCAAGACCCAGGCATTCGTGAACGGAATGTTCCAGACCATTACCGCAAACGTTTCTAACGTTCAAAAGCTTACCATTAAAACGATCCCCGTGGAGAGCATCGACTGCAGCCACGTGGACCTGATCCAACCCGTTCTCATCCCGTAAGGTCATCATGTTATTATCTGTAATCGTACCTCTTTATAACGAAGAAGAAATCGTTGCCACCACCTTCAAGGTTCTGGAAGAAGAATTGAAGGACGTGGAACATGAATTGATTTTCGTGAACGATGGATCCAAGGACAAGACCCGCGAAATTCTCGAAGGATTGTTGCCCACCACTCCCAACAACAAGCTTGTAAACTTCAGCCGTAACTTCGGTCACCAGGCAGCATTCAGTGCTGGTCTGGACAAGGCCACCGGCGACGCCGTGGTGATTATCGACGGCGACCTTCAGGACCCGCCTAGCCTCATTCACGAAATGCTGGAAAAGTGGCGCGAAGGTTACCAGGTGGTTTATGCCCAGCGCAACAAGCGCGCCGGCGAAACCATCTTCAAGCGCTTTACCGCATTTGCATTCTACCGCATTATCGGCAAGCTCACCAGCATTGACATTCCGCCTGACACCGGCGACTACCGTCTGATGGACCGTTGCGTTGTCAATCAGCTGAAGAACCTGCCGGAACGTAGCCGTTTCCTTCGTGGCCTGGTTTGCTGGGTTGGCTTCAAGAAGATTGGCGTTAAGTACGACCGTGCCGAACGTACCGCAGGCACTTCCAAGTACCCGCTGAAGAAGATGATCCGCTTGGCTCTGGACGGCATTACCGGTTTCAGTTCCGCACCGTTAAAGATCAGTTTCTACATGGGCATTTTTGCCACCTTGGTGGGCTTCGGAATTTTCGTATGGTCCATTCTGGAAAAGTTCCTGTCTCCCACAACGACCGTTCCGGGCTGGGCATCCTTGATGACCGCCATCGTATTTTTCTCCGGCGTGCAGCTTATGACCATCGGTATTCTGGGCGAATACATCGGCAGAATCTACGACGAAGTCAAGCAGCGTCCGCTGTACATTGAGGACAAGAAGTAGACAGTGGTTAGTAGACAGTAGACAGTTTTCATCCTACTTCCTACTAACCACTAATCACTAACCACTAACCACTTGAAAACATGAAGAATAAATTGTTTGTGATGAGTTCCGCCAGCGGCGCAGGTAAGTCCACCTTGCAGAAGATGGTCCTGCCCGATTTTCCCGACATCAAGTATTCTATTTCCGCCACCACCCGCAAGCCGCGTGAAGGCGAAGTGGACGGTGTCCATTATTTCTTCAAGACCCGCGAAGAGTTTGAAGAACTGATCAAGAACAACGGTCTCATCGAATGGAACGAAGTCCACGGCAATTATTACGGCACTCCCAAGAGCTTTGTAGAAAAGACTTTGGCAGAAGGCAACCGCGTGCTGTTCGACCTGGACGTTTTCGGCAAAGTGAACTTCGACAAGGTTTACCCGGAAGCTACCGGCATCCTGATTTTGCCGCCTAGCGACGAGGAACTGGAACGTCGCCTCCGTGGCCGTGGCACCGATTCCGAAGAAGTGATTCAGCTCCGTCTGCATAACGCCAAGAAAGAAGTTGAATTCGCCAAGACCCAGGGCAAGTACGAATACACCATCGTTAATGATGACGTGGAAAAAGCCGCCGACGAACTGCGTGCAATCCTGAAAAAAATTTAATGATATAAAGGGGCAGGGGCCCCCTGAGTAGGGAGTTTACTCCTCCCCATACGGGGACCAGCCACACTAAGGAACAAGTTCCTAAGTGTGTTGCAGCCACTCAGACACGAGAAAAAGTCCGGGCATTTGATGTGAACCCCGAAAGTTGGACAAAACTTTCGGGGTTTTCATGTATAAAAAA
>JAKSID010000002.1 GCA_024399035.1 Fibrobacter sp.
TTGTCATCCCGGCAAACCAGGTTGTCATCCCGGCCTTGAGCCGGGATCTTTCTTATTTGATGCGCAGACGTGCGTATTCGTACAGGCCCAGGGAAAGTGCCACGGAAGCGTTGTAGGAGTGTGCTTCCGGCATCATGGGGATGCGGAGCACTGCGTCGCACTGCTTCTTGATGAAGGGCGGAAGGCCAACGTCTTCGCCGCCTACTGCGATAACAGCCTGGTCGCTGAACTTGAAGTCTGCCAGGTTGGTTTCGGTGTCTGCGTCCAGGCCCAGGATCTGGTAGCCAGCCATCTTCAGTTCGCCCACGGCTGCTTCCAGATTGTTGGGACGGCAGATGCGCATCTTTTCCAGGGCGCCTGCGGAAGTACGTGCCACGCTGGGAGTAATGCCGCACATGCCCTTGGCGGGGAGCAACAGAATGTCTACGCCCAGAGCCAGGGAGCTACGGATGCATGCGCCCAGGTTGCGGGGGTCTTCGATGTTGGTGGCCACGGCAATCAGCTTGCGTTCGCCCTTGTCTACAGCCTGGAAGAATTCTTCACGGATGTCTTCCCAAACCAGCAGTTCCTTTTCGTTCATCAAAGCGACCACGCCGTGGTTGGGAGTGGCGTAGCTGTTCAAGATCTTGGAGTCCACCTGCTGCACATGAACGTGGGCGCGCTTGGCCAGCTTCTGCAGTTCGTAGAGCTTGGGGTTGCCGGACTGGTGCATAAAGAGCACGCGGTGAACCTGCATGGGGCTCTTGGTCAGAAGTTCGGTCACTTCCTTGATGCCGCCTACGGCTACCTGGGGTGCTGCGTCTGCGTCGCCTACTGCGGGAACCACGCCGTCCTGGATGGCGCGGGAAGTGTCCTGCGGGCGCTGCTCGAAGCGGGGCTTGGGGCGGAAACCATCGCGGCGGTCGTTGAAACCATCGCGGCGGTCACCAAAATCGCCGCGGGGGCGTTCACCTTCGGGGCGAGACGGTCTGAATTCATTGTCTTCGCGCACGCGGAACTTCTGCTGCGGTCCACGTCCAAAGTTGCGACGACGGTCTCCAAAGCCGCGCTGTTCACCATCGCGGTTTCCATTAAAACGATTGTCATTATCGAAAGCCATTTTACACTTCCTTTTGTTTAATACCTTTCCCTGCAGACAATCACCTGGTTCATCTGAACGTCGGTGGGCTTCTGTTCCAGGGGTTCCTTCGCGATCTGCTTAGGAGTGGCAATCCCTGCCTTGTAGGCATCCGGATACTTTGCCAAAAATCTGTCGTAGTAACCCTTGCCGTGTCCCTGGCGCTTTCCGTCCAGGTTGAACTTGGTGCCGGGGACCAGGAAAACCGTAATGTCGCCTTGGAAGGGTTCCAAACCTTCGCGGGGTTCCATGATTCCAAAATGACCTTTTACCAGATCCTTGCGGAGGTTCTTGATGTGGAAGAACTCCATGGTGGTTTCGCCGGTACAGCGGGGAAGGAGCAAACGGCCTTCTTCGCAGAGCTGTTCCAGGATCGGCATAATATTGGGCTCGCCCTTCATGGGGTAGAATGCCGCGATCTGCCTAGATGCGGTGTAGCCCGGAATAGCATGGATTTCAAACCAAGGGTTCTTGATCAACTGTTCGCCCTCTTCAGATTTCTTGAAGAGTTTGTCGTAGAACGGCCTAGAGGCCAGAACGACAAAAAGAAGAACGATGGGTAAGATGTATTCCATGATATGCCTGCGTTAAGGTTTTGCGGGCGGCTAGCCAGATGTTAGTCGGGGTCTCCAACGCGCTTTGCGGTGGGCAGGTTTTCCTGCAGAATCTCATTCCAAATCTTGCGCTGCCAGTTCTGCAACTTGGCTTCTTCGTAGCGGGTTTCCCAGGGCATGGTGCCGGGGGCAGCAAGCCAGATCAGCTGTGCCTTATTGGCCAGGAGTGCTGCGTCGATCTTCAGGGCTACTGCCTTGTCATCGCGCCACTGCTTAAGCACCGACAACAGGTCGGAGTTGGGCACGATAGGCGGAGGGGGAGCCTTGGGCAAACGAGCGGGCCAGTCGCTTTCAGGGACTGCCATGGCATCCTTGAGCATCTGCACGAAGGATTCCAAACGTTCTTCCTTGAAATTGCGGGGGAGGCGGGGCAACTTGTCCAACTCGACTTCCGGGAAGGTCTGCTGTGCGTGGCGGACAATGGCGAGCATCAACTCGGAGGGCATCACCTTGTAGGGCGGACGGTCCATTTCTTCGGCCTGCTTTTCGCGCCATTCCCAAAGGAACTTCAGAATATTCAGGGAACAGGGACTGAAAACGTTGCAACCGGTGATTCGCCAAGGGTCCTTCTTGGCCGGGGCCGGGTTCTTGGCATGTTCAATCAGGGCGTTGCACTGTTCAGTGAGCCAGTCCATACGGCCTGCTGCCTGGAGCTTTTCTGCAAGGATTGCGCAAAGTTCGTGGAGGTAGAAGGTGTCGTGGATGGCATATTCGCACATTTCGAGGGGCAGGGGACGGGTAGTCCAGTCGGCACGCTGGTTCTCTTTCTTCAATTCGTCGCCAAAATATTCGCGGACCAGGTCTGCAAGGCCAAGGTGGGGTTCGCCCAGGATCTTGGCTGCAAGCATGGTATCAAAGATATGAGCAGGTGCAAAACCGTAAGTCTGCCATAAAAGTCTTAGGTCGTAATCTGCTCCGTGGAAAATCAGGGTCTGCATGGCGCGGGCCTTGAACAACGGGGCAAGATCCAAACCGCACAGAGGGTCCACAATGTAATGGTGGTCTCCGATGGTAATCTGGATCAGGCAAAGACGAGCTGTGTAATGATACATGGAGTCCGCTTCAGTGTCCACTGCGGCCATGTCATACAGCTCCAGATCCTTAAGCAGCCCTGCCAAGGATTCTTCGCTATCGACCAGAATGTATTTTTCGTCTTGCATCATTGGCGGGAAATTTAACAATATTGCAGTGTGGACTTTGCCATTTCGCGGAAATTAGGGCTGAAAACGGGGTTTTGGGAAGGATTTACGGAAACCAAGGGAATGTTGATGTGGCGGGTTCTGTAAAATCACAGATAAAGTAATGATTAAATCTGGAAATTACGGGAACCACGGTGAAACTAGAGGCTATGTTTCCGTAATTAGGGGTGAGTTTAGTTGAAAATAGGTGGAATTGAACTATATTTTATACATACAAACTAATAATTTACGGAACTCAAGCTTATATTAGTGGGTTTGTTTCCGTAAAAATGGACGAAAAGAGCTATTTCTGGTTTTTGAAGACCCGATTTTTTATATTCATCCAAGAATTCGATTTCGAATCATTCCTTACATCATTTCTTAAATCAAGTTTTCCAATTCAATTGTTATTTGGACGGGATTTCTCGAGGTTAGCGTAACCCCGAGGTTGAAATATGCTCGTTGCAAAAAGGATGTTGTATGATGAAAGATTACCTGGCGGTGGATGATGTTATCCCGGTGGTTCAGATGCGTGTTGAAGAAATTTTGCGGGTTCTTTCTGCAGGACAGTCCCGCTTGAAGAGAGCTCCCGAGGGAAACCTAGGGGGCTCTATGTGCCATTCCAGCTGGCAGTGGTACAAGACGCTTGGGCGTCGAGGGACCAAGACGTATTTGTCTAATCAGAAGAAGAGTTTGATTCGCGCGCTGGCTCAAAAGAAGTACGACCTTAGACTGGTGGAAGAACTTCTGCGGCAGCTTGGGGTTTTAGACCGCTTTTTGCAGGACTATACCCCCAATCGTATCAATGAAATTTTCGAAGGTTTCAAGGAGGTGTGGCGTCCACATATCCAGCCTGTAACCGCCTCGGACGACGAGTATGCCTCCGCTTGGATGTCGGTAGGGTTCCGCGGGAAACCTTTTGCCGCAGACGCGCCCGCCTTTATCGCCAGTAACGGCACTAGGGTTCGCTCTAAATCGGAGTTCATCATTATGGAGGAGCTAATAAAGCAAGGCGTCCCCTTTAGGTATGAGTACCCCTACGAAATGACTTGGAGGTCCGGCGCGTCCCGCAAAAATGAATCTGCGTCCCGCAAAGTCACGGTATATCCCGATTTTACGTGCTTGAATCGACGTACCCGCAGGGAATTCATTTGGGAGCATTTCGGCATGATGGACGATTCTGACTACGCAAACGGCACCCTCGAGAAAATTGAAAATTATGAACGAAATGGCTTTTTCGTTGGAGAAAACATGATTGTTTCTGCGGAAACCGAGTTGAAACCCCTAAATCCGAAACGGGTTAGAAATCTGATTAGCAAATATTTTTAAATTTGCGCACATGAAAAAGATTTCTCTTACCGGTATCAAGCCGACTGGCACTCCGCACCTCGGCAACTATGTGGGCGCTATCCGCCCGGCCCTCGAACTCACCAAGACTTACGACACGGTGTACTTCATTGCTGACTATCACGCTCTCACCACCGTCCAGAATGGTGCCGAAATGCGCGAAAACATCTACAAGGTTGCTGCCACTTGGCTGGCTCTTGGCCTGAATCCGGAAGAATCCCTGTTCTACAAGCAGAGTGACATTCCCGAAATCTTTGAACTGAGCTGGGCTCTCAGCTGCTTTACCCCCAAGGGTTTCATGAACCGTGCTCACGCCTACAAGGACAAGGTGGCAAAGAACGAAGCCGCCGGCGAAGACGTTGACGCCAACGTGAACATGGGCCTCTACTGCTACCCCTGCCTCATGGATGCCGACATCCTCATGTTCAACGCCGACATCGTTCCCGTTGGCAAGGACCAGAAGCAGCATGTGGAATTTGCCCGCGATATCGCCATCAAGTTCAACAAGCATTTTGGCGAAGACGTGTTCACCGTTCCTGAACCGGTTTTCCAGGAATCCACTGGTGTGATTCCGGGCCTCGACGGTCGCAAGATGAGCAAGTCCTACGACAACTACATTGACATCTTCCTGGATTCCAAGGCTTTGAAGAAGCGCCTGGGCAAGATCGTTACCAACTCCCAGGGCATTGAAGAACCCAAGGATCCGGACACCTGCAACGTGTTCAAGCTGTACAAGCTGTTCGCCACTCCGGAGCAGACCGAAGCTCTGGCTGCCCGCTACCGCGCAGGCGGCATGGGCTGGGGCCACGCCAAGCAGGAACTGCAGAACGTCCTCGAAGAACATCTGGGCGCCGCCCGCGAAAAGTACTTCGACCTTCTGGCCCACACCGAAGAAATCGACAAGATTCTCGCCTACGGTAAGGAAAAGGCCCGCGTCAAGTCCAAGGCAATGATGGATAAGGTCCGCTGCCTTCTCGGAACTTACTAGACCGTTCGTTCAGTACGTCTGGCAAAGAACCTACGGTTCTTCACTCACTCTCGCTACCACGGCTCATTAAGATGAGCCGTTTGTAGCTCACGAAACCCCCGCGTGTCATCTCCTTGAACGTCCCTTCTGCATGTCATCCTGAGGAGCGAAGCGACGAAGGATCTAGCATAAGGATGAAGACATTTTACAATCGCCCCCGGCACGTCGTCGAGGGCTTTTGTGTATATTGAGTGTTGTTTGGAGTATCGTATGTTTTTGGCTAGATTATACTTTATTATTTCTAGAATAAATAAAGATGAGTCCTTCGCAATATATCTTCGCGATTTTTTCTTTAGCATGGAGAGTGGCCACCTCCTTGATTTGTTTTCTTTTCTGACGTATTGCTTTGTCGCGTTTGTTTTGGGGTTACTTTTTTCAAAAGCAAAAAGGAATAAAACTCTACTTGTTCTTTGGTGGATTCTGTGCTTAGCTTTGGCAGGCTTTGTTATACGTGATATTTGTTATGTTGAAGCGGATTATAGAATGTCTGGCGATGGTGTCCTGAGTCTTACTTTTTTATTTGGAATTTTGTTGCTCCTTCCATGCGCTTGTTGTAATTATCTAGGTCGAAAATTTTATCCGCGAAAACCAGTCTGTTGGATTCTTTTGATTCTTGCCTTGTGCACTGAGGTGATGTTCTTTGTGGGAAATCGCCTAAAGAATACGGTGGATGATTTTGGAAAAATAAAGGATGAATCCTTGCCAAAGGAATTGGTGCAAAATGAACTCGATGTGGTTTATGATTTGAAAATATATAAGGCTGACGCTTGGGGCTGCGATTCTTACAGAGTTGCGCTCAGAAAGAAAAAGGAGGGGTGGTTTAGATGTGTTCAACTGGATGCCCAAAGCGAATTTAGTGAAGTGGACTCTTGCTTTTGGGAGTCGTTAAATTCAAAAGAAGGTGCTGAAAAATTAGTGACGTTTGTAAATGATTATAGTTACGAGTTTACAGAAGGACTTGTTTTTGATGGGTATATTTTTCGGGTAGAATTGACTGATTATAAGAAAAGAACCCGACGAACATTGGATATTTCCAATGCTGAATTTCTTGATGTTCCCAAAGCTTTTGCCATTGAAACTTTGGCAAGAACGTTTATTCCTCCTCGGGATAGTCTCGCAAAATTGTCTCCTGAGGAAGCGCGGGAAAAGTGCGAGGAAAAACTTTATCAAGGTGGCTTCCGATGATTAATTTCTTGTGGCAAGTTTTTTGCAGCAGCGACGGAACGATATTTTTTCCAATCTGTTTGATTAATTTAGTTACGTGGGCGCTGGGATTTCTATCAAGATCTTTTTATGCAAAAAAAACAGGGACAAGTTGGTTGTCTCTGTGGTTTTTAATGGTTCTTGTTGTCTTGGTTGTTTCTGGCTTCGTTCTATTTCTCTGGTTGCTCGGCAATGGTCATGGTTCTTTATCTCCAGGATTTGGAGATAAGGATTGGTGGTTTGTATGGGCGATGACGTATTTTCTTGGCTTTGTTCTTTTTTCCTGGTTGGGACATAAATTTACTCCAAAGAATAAGAAAATTTGGCTGCTAATGGTCCTTATGTTTGTTGGAAATACTTCCTGTATATTTTCCATTTTTTGGGAAGATGCTTTGGAAGGTGGAATGAGACCGTTTGGAAAAAATATTGACAGCGAAATATCAAAACAGTCTTTGGAAGATGGTTCCGGATTTGATTATGAAATGACGTTCATGGAATATAGGAAGCGAGATTTACCGGTGGATGTTGCTCGCTTTTCGCAAATTCGGGTGAAGGGTGATTCTGCCTACTATCAAACGAATTGCCAAAAAAAATGGTTTTATCGTGATGAAGATGCTTGGGCGCTTAAAGCTGACTTTATGCGTGCGGCTAATGATTCTAGCCAATGGATTTTGTTGGATTCCGAAAAAACTTCTGTCGTTAAAAAACTGAAAGAACACATCGAGATTTATGAACAGGAATTTTCAATACATCTGGTTGGAAATTATTGGGAAACAGTCGTTATGTTGGATGATTTTAAGAATGGTCGCAGCAGGACTTTATTCTTTAGGGATGCGAAGCTTTCATACGTGCGCAATGCGATTGCAATTGAAAAAATGATTGACCAAATAAAATAGTCACAAGTAACTCCAAATGATCCAATCTAATCTCCACAATTACTTGTCCACCCTCATTGAAAGCGTGCTCTCGGAGCCGGGCTGGTTTTTGTCCGAATCTTTGAAGGATGTTTTTGTTCCTTGCCTGCTTTCGCTGGTTCTTGGAGTTCTGTTCAGGAATGTGTTCCCTAAGCCTTTGTGGGGTGTGCTTTGGGGAGCCCTACTGATTTACTTCCTGGGCGGCTTGGCTCAGGAAGGTTTTAGAATCCTGTGGTCCGAAAGCGCTTCCAGCACCTGTCTCCTTTATGGTCTTTTGCTGTTGGGGCTTTTCCTTGGATGTGCCTTTTGGGGGTTGCATCTTCAACCCAAGAACTGGATTCATTGGCTTACGGTTCCCGCCTTGTTCCTTGTCTCCTTCGTAGGTAACGCCCTTTACTTTGGAGAAAGTGTCGTTGACCAATGGGGCGTTGTAAGTCATTATTCTCTGGAACCTTCGGATAACAAGCATGATGCAGATTTTCAAATCAAGATGGAATTTGATCTTAAGAACGAATCTGTGTGTGACTCCCTTCTAGTGAAGGGTGATAATTTCTGCAATTCCTTTGGACATTGGAATGAAGAAGAAAAGAATGTCTGCCAATGGCAGCCTTTGACTGCGCAACAAAAGGAAATGATTCAAAAGTTGAAACAGTCCATTGAAGAGTTTACCACGCAGTATAGGACCCTCTATCAGCGGGACGGCTTTTCGTCACAGACAAGTCTTTGCGATTTTCGTGAAGGTCGGGGCTATACCCTCGATTTCATAAATTCCAGATTCAATGGAATTGCTCCCGCCGTTGCCATCGAAAATCTTGAACTGGAACTGCTGAAGACCATGGATTCCTCCGCACCCTTTGTGGAAGACATCATGAAGTACATGGAAGAAACTGGAAAGTAAGGCTGTCGTTTATGGAAACTTCTCAATACATCGCCATCTCTATTTCTCAAGTGATTTCCTGTCTGTTTAGGTCATTGACTTTCAAGGATTCGCTTGAATTTTTTGTTCCAGCCTTGGTCGCTTTCTTGTTTACGCTTCTTTTGAAAAAAGTCGCCTGCAAGAATAAGGCTTTGACCATTACTTATTGGGCTATACTGGCGGTTGTTCCTGTGTATGCCCTTGTTGTAACCATAACTGAGCTCATAAATTTTTATCTGTACTCATCCGACTGGCTGGCTTTGGAGAGGGCTAAACAAGGTGTATTCATTCTTGTTGTCTATGGGGGCGGCGTTTGGGCGGGTCGACATATTAATCCACGCAGAATAAAGCATTGGATTCTTTTTGTTCTTGCAATTCTTTTATGTTACTTGGCCTGGGGGATTAAGGAAGGGTATCCTCCATTTATTACGGACTTTGGAAAAATTGAGGATAAGCCGCTGGTCCTTTCAAAACAGGATTCCACAGAAAATATTGATTATGCATTAGAGGTATTCTTCTCCGATGCATGGTATAATGATGCTCGTCTGGCTTTGCTCAAAGTGCGTAATGATTCTGTTTTCTCGTGTCATTTGCGTTCGAACTGTGGAGGCATTTCGTCCAGTGACTACGATTCTTGTCAGTGGGTTGCCCTGGATAGGCAGGCTCTTTCAAACCTGGACTCGTTGAAGGCGTCCGTTGAAAACTACAAAACGGAATACATAGACTATATGATCTTTGATGGCAGAATAGTTTATGTGACTTTAAAAGATTATCGTAAGGGATATAAACGGGAGCTTGAACTTGGCAATGCGAATAGGAAGTCGGTGCCAATTGCATACTCTATTGTGGATCGTGCAGAAAAGTTCCTGCCTCCCTACGATACATCCAAAGCCCATGAAGAAGAACTGAAAAAATGCTTTGAGGAAGCGAACGCAAGCGCCCTTGCCGACGAAACGGATTCTGCTGAAACAAAAAACATTGTCCCGTAGGACTTTTTATTATAATTACACGATATGAAGTCTGTCCTGTTTGTCATCCTGTTTGCCTTGAGTGCGTTCGCTGCGGAAGTGGCGGATAGTTCTGTGGTGCTAATGGACAGTTCTATAGTGCAGTCGGACAGTTCTGTTGTGCAGACCGACAGTACTATGGTGCAGTCGGACAGTACAGTTGTGCAAACCGACAGCATGGCCGTGCAGACGGATAGCTCGATTGTGCAAACGGATAGTTCGGCGATTGATTCGAATGGAACATCCTCGGATGATGGCAAGGGATCTTACGTGAATAAGCCCGACTCCTCAATCCCCGAGGACTACACGCTTCAGCCCGAGGCGGAACTTCCAGTGGCTCGTGAACCTCAGAAGAACATTCCTCTCCCTCGTCAGACCTCCTATACCGCCAAGGGCCTTTCCGTAGGTATTGCTGCAGGCGTTTACGATCCCACGGTGGAATGCGATTGCATGGGCATCTGGCAGGCACAAATCGAATACTTCTACACGGACTGGATCAGCGGTGGCGGCGATGTGCGTTTCTTTGGCGGCGACCTGGACAAGTCCTCCATGCTCATGTACCAGCGTTATCGTCTGGATGTGCGCTTCCACAAGACCTGGACAAATTTTGACATCTATGCGGAGCCGGTCTTCGGCTTCGAGACCACCAGCATTTCCGAATTCCGTAGCCAGGTGAAAGACGACTTTGAGAGCATTGTCGATGACGACACGTCCTCTTCAGCCGATGTTTCCGAAAAGGAACTGACGGAATGCGAAAAGATGTTCTCTTTGGACGGATTTTCCGTTGGTGTGGGCGGAGGTTTCGGTTGGAAGCCTGTCCGCTATTTTGGCCTGACCGGCAGTGCCATGTTCGAGTACAGCTTCTCAAAGTCTGCCCTTCTTTCCATCACCCCGGGTCTGGCCATCAATTTGCAGGAATTCTGGCCCTGGGGTAAAAATAACCTCCGTTCCATATGGATTTCTGGGGAATTCGGTGTCCAGAGGTACTTTAATCGCGGGGTTGGAGACTGGTCCTTGCATGGTGTTTTGGGCATTCAGCTCACAATTTAGTCTCCTTTCGGGGCTTTTTAATCTGGAACCGGCCCCCCAGGTTTGACAAATATTCTTCCTTTTCTATATTTGGACCACCGATTTATTTCGGAACCCTCCCGGGGCCAATGGTGGTAACCTGGGCGAAAGACCAAAGGGATCTCATTATGAGACAGTACGAAACTATGGTGATCATCGACGCTATGATTTCCGACGACGCTATCAAGGCTGAAATCGAAACCATCGCCGCTGCAATCACTAAGGGCGGCGAAATTGTTCGTCGCGACGATTGGGGCAAGCGCAAGCTCGCTTATTCTATCAACAAGCGCCAGCACGGCTTCTATGTTATCTTCTACTACAAGGCAGAAGTTGCAACTGTTGCCGCTATGGAAGCAGCTCTCAAGCTCAATGAAAACGTTCTCCGTTGGATGACCCTCGCTGATTATCCGATGTCCGAAATCGTTTACAATGCAGACATGGCTCAGTCTACCGAAGAAATCGTTCCGGTTGACGCAGAAGAAGGGGAGGCTGAATAATGGCTTTTGAAGATAAGAAGCAGGCAACCCGTATTCGTCGCAAGAAGACTTGCTGGTTCACCGAAAACAACGTTCAGTTCATTGACTACAAGGATGAAAAGACTCTCCGTCGCTTCATCTCTGAACGTGGTAAGATCATTCCTCGCCGCATCTCCGGCACCTCTGCTAAGTATCAGCGTATGCTGAACGAAGCTATCAAGCGTGCTCGTCAGATGGCTATTCTCCCGTTCGTTTCGGACAGCATTCGCTAATTGGAGGAACTAGACTATGGAAATTATTCTTAAGGCCAACGTCCCCCACCTCGGCAAGATGCTCGATGTCGTGAAGGTTAAGAACGGTTATGCAAATAACTACCTCTTCCCGCGCAAGCTCGCTGTTCGTGCAACTAAGGAAGCTGTTGAAGAAATCAAGAACAACCGCGCTGCTGTAGAAGCTGCATTCCAGAAGGAATTGGCTGCTGCTGGCGACGTTGCTGCAAAGCTTTCTCAGATTTCTGTTAACCTTGAACGCCGCGTTGTGGAAGGCGAACGTCTTTACGGTTCCGTCTCCGCTTCCGATATCGCCGATGCTATCACTAAGCAGGGCGTTAAGATCGCACGCGCTCAGGTTGAACTCGCTGAACCCATCAAGCAGCTCGGCGTTTACACTGTGACCATCAAGGTCTTCAGTGACGTTGAAGCTCAGGTTAAGGTTTGGGTCGTTGCTGAGAAGTAACAAGCCGAGCGTTGCAAAATCAAACTAGTTTGATTTTATAACCGAGGCGCAGTTACGGATGGTGCGAAGCACCAAAAGTAATTCTCGCAAACCAAAGCTTTCGAACCGCTCCCAATTCGGGGGCGGTTCTTTTTTGCTTTTTTACGCCTTATTTGGTATTTTGTTCACGGGGGTGGAAACCTCTAATTTTCTATTTTGTAGCTGTATGCGCAAGTTTGCTTTTAAGACTGTTGTGGCCTGTGTGGCCGGATTTTTTGTTGCTCAGGGCTCTGCTCAGCCCCGAGACCTTTTTGCTGAATTCGAGGCAGAGAACGCTGCTGCCGAATCCTCCAGCTCTGTGGCGGCCTCTAGCTCCAGCGTAGTCGCCTCTTCCAGTTCTGTGACTGCATCCAGCTCCAGCGTGGCGGTGTCCTCTAGCTCCGTAGCAGTTTCCAGTTCCAGCGTTTCTAGCTCAAGCGTTGCAAGCTCTTCTTCTGTGGTAAGCTCCAGCTCCGTAACGGAAAGCTCCAGCTCTCTTACTCCCGAAGAGGAGTATGCTCGAGCCATGGCCAAGATGAATGCTGAACGTCAGGAAGCTATCCGTCAAGCTACCGAACAGGCCAGAATTGCGGATTCCATCCGCCAGGCGGAACTCCCGCAGGATTCTGCCATGCGTGCCCAGGATTCCCTTATGGACATTCAGGATCATCTCCTGGATGCTCAGGCTGCCGCAATGCCGGTGTACTCGTCCTCCTCTTCTGAAGAGGCCGCCGAGTCCTCCAGCAGCTCCGTCGAAGTTTCCGCAGTTCCGTCTTCCAGCTCCATGAGCCGTCGCGACTTGCTTGGCCCGGTCAAGGTTTCCAAGGTCAACGGCATGGACGAAATCAAGGGCAAGTACAAGGATCCCCGCAAGGCTTTGTTCATGTCTTTGGTGATTCCTGGCTCCGGTCAGCTTTATACTGGTGGTACCAAGTTTACCACAATCCGCGGTGCTGTCTATCTGGCTTTGGAAGCCGGCCTGTGGGGCGGTTGGTACTACTACTCTGTTTACAAGTATGGCAAGCAGGTCAAGAAGTATAAGGATTACGCAAAGGAACATTACTCCATTGGCCGTTACGAACGCGCTATGCGTGATTTGTACGATGCCGACGGTGCCAACTATTCTGAAGTGTTCCGCTCCCGTTACCTGGGTTCTCGCGAAAGTTTCTGCGAAGCTATCTATGGCGACGCCAAGGCCCGCGGCTGCTATAGCGCAAACCTTTATACCAACGATGCTGGCTACATGAACGACTTCGTGAACAAGCCTGTCGCCTTGGAAAACGAAATGAAAAATGTCAAGTTCGACAATGCAAACGAAGTGTACTCCTTGATCGC
Organism: Fibrobacter sp.; assembly: GCA_024399035.1. GTDB lineage: Bacteria > Fibrobacterota > Fibrobacteria > Fibrobacterales > Fibrobacteraceae > Fibrobacter. The sequence continues at coordinate 12,956 of JAKSID010000002.1, forward strand.
CGGCGATGCCTATGTGCTGGGTTGGGACGTTGTTTCCAACACCAAGAAGGCTTCGGAACTGGACCTTGTGGATCCCAACGCCTCTACGGTTAGCTTGGCCTCTTCCGAGGCTCAAAAGGAATATCGCTCCTTGCGTAATAAGGCCAACGGCTACGCCGATATGCAGGCCTGGTTCTTTGGTGGCCTTATCTTGAACCACGTGCTCTCCGCTGTGGATGCAGCTCTTACCGCCAACGCCTACAACAAGACCCTTTATCAAGAAGACCTTTCCTGGTACGACCACATTCACTTGGATGGCGGTTTCTCCTGGGTCGATGGTCTTGGCGTAAACGTTCAGGCTAGCTGGGGTTTCTAATGAGAATTTTCTTGGTGCTTTTGTTTGCCGCTGTCACCGCCTTTTCACAGGTGGTGGTTTCGGTGGATGAAAACGTTTCCAAGAATTCCGATAAGAACTGGTGGAAGGCTGTTGGTGCGTCTGCACTCCTCCCGGGTATGGGTGAACTCTACCTGGGCGAAAAGGAGTTTGTGCGCCCCTTCGTATGGACGGATGCCGCTCTTTGGATGACCACCATCGGTAGTTACTTTATTGGCGAGCGCTTTTTGTCGTCAGCCCATAGCTATGCGGTTCGCAATGCTGGCCTTAACTCCAGTAGCAAGAAACTTTCGCTGTTGAATACGGTGGGCTCTTATCGTAGCCGCGGTGGCGTCGATGGTCAGAACTCTTCTCCGGATAACGACGAGGATTACAACCAGGCCATGATTCGTTCGGGCAAGGCCATTGACTCAGAGTTGGCTGCGGATATCCAGTGGGACTGGGGTAGCTCTGATAATCCCGAGACCACCGAGAATATCGAAGAGTACAAGAGCCGTTTAAGGCATTTCCGCATTAGTCGAATCATCTTCCAGGCCTCTATGGGTGCCTTGGTGTTGAATCGCGTGGTTTCTGTGTTGAATTCCATTAGAATTTACCGAGCTACTTCTTCCAAGGCGTTTAGCGAGCGAATTCAGTTCGTTCCGGAATTCCTTGAGGATGGCAGCGGCATTCTGATGAACGTGAAGTTCTAGGTAGTGTTTGGAAAATACCTTGCAACCTTTTCGGAATCTGGGACATCTAAATCTTCGATTTAGAAAAGGTTGACTTCAACATTTTATCCTCGGATGGATATGAAAAAGACTTTTGGTTTGTTTGTTATAGCACTTTCCGCTATGTTCGCCGCTTGTGGTGGTGATGGCTCTCAGGGTGCGCCCGGTGCAGGCAAGGGCCCTGGTGGTCCCGGTAAGGGAGGCCCTGGCGGCTTTGGTGGCGCAAAGACATTTGCTGTTGAAGGCTATATCGCCCAGTCCCATGAAGCTAGCAAGAGTTTCCAGACCATGGCTACCTTGGAAGCTATGAACAGTGTTGAGCTGACTGCGGCTACAAGTGGTCGTCTGGTCAAGCTGATGGCCAAGGATGGCGCCAACGTTTCCAAGGGTGCTCTGCTGGCTAAGATCGATGATTCCGAACTGAAGGCCCAGCTGAAGCAGGCTGAATCCAACCAGCAGCTGGCCAAGCAGAAGAAGGATCGTACCGCCGGTCTCGTCGAAAAGAATGCCGCTACCCAGGCAGACCTGGAAGCTGCAGAAGCTAGTTTGAAGTCCGCCGATGCAAGTATTGAATTGATCAAGGCCCAGATTGCAAAGACCGAAGTTCGCGCTCCCTTTAGCGGTAAGCTTGGCTTTGTGAATGTTTCTGTTGGCGCCTGGATGACCACAGGTTCCTCCATTGCGACTCTCAGTGAAGTAAAGCAGTTGAAGGCTAAGTTTGCCTTGCCTCAACGTTATGCTGCCAACCTGAAGGTGGGCGATGCAATCGACCTTCGTGACGAAGAGCGTGGCATTAACAGAACCGGAAAGGTAAAGGCTCTGGACGCAACTATTTCTGAAAGCAGCCGTACCCGCCAGATTATGGTGGCTGTGGATAACGCCAACGGCGAATTGCTGGCTGGTAGCTATGCCAAGGTCAGCGTGGAACTTTCCTCGGGTCGCGCCAAGTCCATTCCTATTCCTGCAGAAGCTCTGACCCTGGATAAGGATGGCGCCTACGTGTTTATCGCCAAGGATGGCAAGGCCCAGATGGTCCGTGTGGAAACTGGGCTTCGTACTCCGATTGCCGTGGATGTGGTTTCTGGCTTGAATGAAGGCGATACTGTCATTACCTCTGGATTGATCAGCATCCGTCAGGGGAGCTCTATCCGCATTCGCGAAATCCGCAACAATACCGATTACGAAGTGGACTAAGGTGAACTGATGAGTGTCGCTAACCTTTCAGTTCGTCGCCCAGTCCTTATGACTGTGATGGCGTTGGTCATCTTGTTGCTTGGTGCCTTCGGCATGAGCAACCTGGGTATCCGCGAATACCCCAACGTCGACTATCCCTTGATTCAGGTCCGTACTTCTTACCCGGGCGCAAACGCTGCCGTGGTGGAAGCGGAAGTGACCGAAGTTCTGGAATCCTCCATCAACAGCGCTCCGGGTATTAAGGCTCTCACATCCACCAGTTCCGATGGCTTCTCTTACATCAGTGCGGAATTCGAAACGGGTATGGACCTTGAAGCGGCCGCCAACGATATCCGTGATCGAGTGAGCCGCGTGCGCCGCCGTTTGCCCGATGACGTGGACGAACCTACCGTTAACAAGAGTGATTCTGACTCCGACCCCATTTTGATGATCAGCTTGGTCAGCGATAAGCTGGACCCTATGGAAGTTTCTGAAATCGCCCGTAACCACGTGAAGGAACGCTTGCAGACCATCAATGGCGTTTCCGAAGTGATGATCTGGGGTGAAAAGCAGCCGGTGGTTCGCTTGTGGATCGACCCCATCCGTATGCAGGCCATGGGCGTTACCGGAAGCGAAATGAGTGCCGCTCTCAGCAGAGGCAACTTGGAACTTCCTTCCGGCTCCATCGAAGGTTCTGAAACCACACTTTCCATCCGTACTTTGGGCCGTATTCCTGATCCGGAAGCCTTTGGTAGAATTGCAGTGAAGACTGCTGCCGACGGCACTGTGATTCACGTGGCAGACGTGGCTACCATCCATTACGAACCTATGGATACACGTAAGGGTTTCCGCCGTAACGGCAAGAACACCATTACTTGCGCACTGGTTGCCCAGCCTGGTAGTAACCACGTGAATATCGCCGATGAATTCTACAAGCGTGTGGAAGACATCCGTCGCGAACTCCCCGAAGGCGTGGAAATGCTTTATGGCCGCGATACGAGTATCAACATTCGCGCATCCATCAAGGAAGTGGTGGAGACTATCTTCGTTGCGTTCCTTTTGGTGATTGCAATTATCTTTGCCTTCCTCCGTCAGGGCCGTACAACCATTATCCCTATGGTGGTGGTGCCGGTAGCTGTGATCGGAAGCTTCTTTGTGCTTTACCTTTGCGGATTCAGTATTAACGTTTTGACTTTGCTTGCAATGGTGCTTGCCATCGGCCTTGTGGTGGATGACGCCATTGTGATTGTGGAAAACATTTACGACAAGATTGAAAAGGGTATGACTCCCAAGCAGGCTGCTGTGGCGGGTACCAATGAAATCTTCTTTGCCGTGATCGCGACTTCCGTGGTGCTTATGTCTGTGTTTGTGCCGGTGCTTGCCTTGGGCGGTACAACGGGCCTCTTGTTCCGCGAATTCGTGGCGGTGATGATTGGAACGGTGTTCCTTTCCACTTTGTGCGCATTGACTCTTTCTCCCATGCTTTGCTCCAAGTTCCTGCGCAGGCAGAAGAAGGGCCGCTTCTATAACTTTACGGAACCCTTCTTCAATGGCTTAAATAAAATTTATGCGGTACTTTTGGGCGGCTTCTTGAAGTTACGTTTCCTGTTGTTCCCGGTGGTGGCAGGCCTTTTGGTTGCTGCTTATTTCTGCTTCAACAACATGAGTTCTGAAATGGCTCCTACGGAAGACTCCGGCTCTGTGATGGTGAACGTGAACATGCCCGAAGGCGTGACCCTTACTCGCACCAAGCGTATGGCCGATGCCTTCGTGGATGAAGTGATGACTATTCTGGATAGCGGCGAATACAAGGAAGTTCAGGCTGGTGCATGGAATGCAGGCAACTCCAGAATTCGCTTGTCCTTGAATGACGACAAGACGGCTCGTCGCCCCCAGAGTGAAATTGCCCACGCCATCCAGATTCTGGGTAATGAATATCCTGACTTGCGCGTGATGGTGTTTGAACCCCAGAGCATCAGTACTCAGCGCGGTGGCTTGCCGGTGCAGTTTGTGCTGCAGGCGGGTTCTATCGAAGTGTTGCGTACCTTGGTTCCCAAGTTCATGGAAGAGGCTAGCAAGAGTCCGGTGTTCAGCGTGGTGAATACCAACTTGAAGTTTACTAAGCCGGAACTCCATATTGAGATTTTGCGCGACAAGGCTAATGAAGAGGGCGTGTCTGTGAATGACATTGCCCAGGCCATTCAGCTGAGCATCAGTGACATGAGCTATGGCGAATACTACAAGGAAGGCCGCCAGTACGATGTGGTGGGCGCTGTAGGTTATCAGTATCGTGCAACGCCACAAAACCTTTCCTTGCTCACTGTGAAGAACCGCAAGGGCGAGGCAGTCAGTGTCGATAACTTTGTGACTTATGTGGAACGATCTGCATCGCCGTCGCTTCCGCGTTATAACCGCTTTAGCGCTGCTACGATTCAGGCGGGCTTGGTTCCCGGAAAGACTATCGGCGACGGCGTGGAAGAGATGCGTCGCATTGCACACGGTCTTTTGAAGGAATATCCCAATGTAAGCACTACTTTGAGTGGTGCGTCCAAGGAATTCGAGGAAAGTTCCTCCGGCTTGTACATTGTGTTCCTGCTGGCGCTGGCTTTGATCTTCCTGGTGCTTGCAGGTCAGTTTGAAAGCTTCCGCGCTCCGCTGGTGATTTTCTTTACGGTGCCGCTGGCTTTGGCTGGTGCTCTCACTTGCCTGTTCCTGACGGGTCAGACTTTGAACATCTTCAGTGAAATCGCCTTGATCCTTTTGATTGCCTTGGTGACGAAGAACGGTATCTTGATTGTGGAATTCGCAAACCAGATTGCTGCCGCTACCGGATGTACAAAGCTGGAGGCGGCTAGGCAAGCGGCGGAACGCCGCTTCCGCCCAATCCTCATGACTAGCCTTTCTACGGTTTTGGGCGCAGTGCCGCTCATTTTGACCGGCACGCCTAGCCGCATGGCTATGGGTATTGCCATTGCGGGCGGTTTGACGTTCGCTACGTTTATGACACTGTTTATTGTGCCGGCGGCGTATAGCTATTTCGCAGGTAAGGTGGAGAAGGCCGGACATACCGACGCTAGCAAGATGGCGTAAGTTTTTGCTGAAGGCGTTGGGTTCTGGCTACGGGCTGGGCCATTAGTCGTCGGGACGCTCCCTCGACAATGTCTCGGTCACCCGCTTCGCGGAGTCCCTCCTTATTAATGCCCCGCTCCCTTGCCGAAAATCATCCGCCCCTCATTTCATCAAATGCACTTCGCCATGAAAGGCGTCGGCAGTCCTAATCAGCGGATCGCGGATTGATTTATTTGCTGTTGAAAAATGCCGAAAAGGGTCTAAAATCGCCCAAAAGAATGAAAAATTGGCGTTTTATAAGTTCACCAAATGTTTTTTTGTATATTTCCCCATAAGTTAGGAGAAAAAATCATGAAAAAATCATTTGCAATTTTTGCAGTGTCTTTTGCTGCACTCTCTCAATCCATCTTTGCCCAGTCAGATAACAGTCTGTTTCTTCAGGCTGGTGTTGGCTATGTGAATAACTACGTCGAAGGCAATATGTCTCCGGCGTACAAGAAGAACGCCAATGCAGAAAGCAATGCGGCGTCCTTTGGTGCCAACGTGGGTATAAATATCAAGGACCGTGTTGATGCCTACATTGGTATGAACTATGCCATTGGTGGCGGCAATGCGTACGTTGACAGCGATCGTGGCGAAGAAGATACGGACTACTCCGCTTTCAACGTTCACGTAGGTGCGCTGGTATTTCCCTTTGGCGGAACCTCTGCTTTGAAGAATGCCTTTGTGGGTCTTGAATTCGGCTTGGATTGGTATGATGTGGAAGTTTCCGATCGTTTCTATATGAACGACGAGAAACGCCTTGACTTGGGCCTTAAGCTGGGCCATGTCTGGTCTGTTACCGACCATATCGGTTTAGGTGCAGAAGCCCATGTGAACTACCATACCTATCCTGTGGATGACACGGATGCCTTCCTGCGTGGTTCGCTGCGTGATATGAGCGGCTATAGCGTGGGAGTCAATTTCATTGCCATGCGTCGATAGGCAATCTTCATTAAATAATTAGGCTATGTTCTATTAGAGTGTAGGACTGCCATTTTATGTTGAATTTACTGAAAAAATGGTCTAACCCAACAAAGATTAGGTTAGACCAAGTATCTAAGATACAGTTTTTAGGTAGGTAAATCTCAGTTTCTAATAGGGTGTGTTTTTTTAGATAGTTATATTAGGTCTACACTTTGAAAGAACATAGCCAATAATTAAACCGAAATGGAACAATCCATTTCGGCTTTTTTTTATTTCACCATTTGAAAGACTTTTTCGTCTTTCTGGCTCATGCCATAGCGGGTGCGAAGAATCTCCGCCTTGTACAGCGAGTCGCTCTTGAGTCGCTCGATCTGCAGGTTGCGCATTTCGATTTGCTTTTCCAGTGAATCGATTTTAGCCTGGTAGACGGCAATTTCGTGGGCGGCGTGCCTTTGCTGGCTCAGGCTGTTCTTTCCAAAGAACACCTGGTAAGTCATCGCGATGATGGCGATGATTACAAGGCTAGCAAAGAAGAAAAGGCGCTTATTCACGTTAATCCGATCCGTTGAAATAGAACTGGAGGTTGTCTTGCGTTTGCACAAGACCCGCAATCTCTAGCTCTGTTAATATAGATAATATGTTGCCAGTCTTAAAGTTACATTCTTCTTGAATCTCCGAAAAAGTCTTGCGGAATCCGTTGAACAGGTGGAAAAGTTCCTCCGCCTCCGGTGAAAGGCTGCAACCGAACTTGGCCAACTGCTGAAGACTGGGCGCTTCTACCTTTTCCAGCGGCAGCCCCGCAGCAAGCCTAAGGCTTTCCGGTTTGAATATGGGCTTGGCCTTTCCCTGGTCCAAAAGCAAGTTCGGTCCGCTGGCAGCCTCGTTGTCGAATTCCCCAGGAACGGCTAGCAAAAGCTTGCCCTCTTGTAGGCAGTAGTCCGTGGTAATCATGGCTCCGCCCTTCTCTTTGCTCTGCACCAGAACCACCGTTCGGCTCATGCCGCTGATAATTCGGTTTCTAGCGGGGAAGGTGCCCTTGTAGGAGGGGAAGTCCCCTTGGTACTCCGTGACCACGGCCCCGCCCTCACAAACGATTCTACGGGCCAATTCTGCCCTTTCCCCGGGGATGTATGCCTCTAGCCCCTGGGCGATGACTGCGACGGTCTTTATGCCGGCGTCTAGGGCCGCCTCGTGGCAGTAGCTGTCGATTCCCTGGGCAAGTCCTGAAACCACCACAGCCTTGGTTCCTTGCAGTGAATTGACCAGCCGTCGGCACAGCTCCTTGGCGGAACGGCTGGGGCGGCGGGTGCCAACCATGGCAATGCCTATGGCGTCTACCGGGGGGAGGGTCCCGCGGTAGAACAGTCGCTTAGGCCGCAGGATGGATTCCTTGAGGCCCAGGGGAAATTCTTCGGGCCTTAATTCCCGGATCAAATTTTGGCTTGCGTCGCTCTCACCTTTTCTATCTTTGCGCATATGAAATATTCCTTCGAAGATCTTGTGAAAATTATGGCCACCCTCCGTTCTCCGGAAGGCTGCCCCTGGGACAGACAGCAGACTCACCAGTCCTTGCTGCCCTATCTAGTGGAAGAATCCCACGAATACATTGATGCCGCCCAGGCAAACGACAAGGTTCACATGGCCGAGGAACTGGGAGATGTGCTCTTCCAGGTTGTATTCCATTCTCAGGTCGCCAAGGAGAATAATGATTTCTCCATCGACGATGTGGTTCAGGGAATCTGCGAAAAAATGATCCGTCGTCACCCGCATGTGTTTGGCGATGCCAAGGTGGATGATGCCTCCGAGGTTACCCGTCGTTGGGAACGTATCAAGGCTGCGGAAAAGAATAATCTACAAATGGCGGGCAAGTCCGCTATGGATAAGGTTAGCAAGAGCATGCCCACTCTGGCCCGCGCCCAGGAAATTCAGCGCCGCGCCGCCAAGGTTGGTTTCGACTGGATCGAGGCTGAACCTGTGTTCAACAAGGCCGTAGAAGAATTTACTGAATTTCGCGCCGAAATGCAAGCCGCCACGGAAGAAAATAAGAACGTGGACCGCATGGAAGATGAATTCGGCGACATCCTGTTTAGCCTGGTAAATGTGGCCCGCCATTGCGGGTTCAACGCAGCCTTAGCCTTGGAACGTGCCAACAGCAAGTTCGAGAAACGTTTCCGCATCGTTGAGGAATTGGCCCGCGCCGAAGGCAAGGAGATGAAGGAGGAAACTCCGGAACGCCTTCAGGAACTGTGGCGTGAAGCCAAGTCCAAGACAAAGGCTGCGCAGTAGCGTGCCGCTGCAAGTGCACCGCGGGGTCCTATTACAAGTTGGAACGTTCTTTTTGGGAACAGGGTTCTGAAAGAAAAATCCCCGCAATAGAATTTTGCGGGGTATATTCATATTGTGCTTCCAACCTATTCCTGGTTCTTGAGAGGGGATGCCTGATCGAACCGTTGCGGTAGGAAAAGGTAGGAAGCACACTTGTTCTCTTCTAATTCCACTGGATTCCGCGAGCTTGTCCCGCGGAATCCTTTTTTATGGGAGGCCTTCGCTTTTGTTTGGTGTGTGGCGAAGCCTCCTTGTGTTGTGTCCGTCGAAGCAAAAAAAGTCCCGCGGGAAACCGCGGGACTTTTTTAATTCTGAGTTGAACTCAAAGATTAAGCTCTAGCGCCAGCCTTGTCGCCGTACTTCTTGATGAGTTCTTCCTGGATGTTCTTGGGAACCGGAGAGTACTTGCAGAATTCCATGGTGAATTCTGCCTTACCCTGGGTCATAGAACGCAGGTCAGTTGCGTAGCCGAACATTTCGGACAGCGGAACTTCAGCGGTGATGGTGGTCATGCCCAGTTCTTCGTTAGTACCAGCGATGGTACCACGACGCTGAGAAACGTTACCAACAACGGAACCCTGGAATTCGGTCGGGGTCTGGATTTCGACCTTCATGATCGGTTCGAGGATCTGAGCGCCGGCCTTAGCGAAAGCTTCGCGGAAAGCCATACGAGCAGCAACCTGGAAGGCCATATCAGAGGAGTCAACCGGGTGGAATGCACCATCCTGAACGTCCATTTCGATACCCACAACCGGGAAGCCGATCAAGGAACCTGCTTCCATGCAGCTCTGGAAACCCTTATCGCAGGACGGGATGTATTCCTTAGGAATACGGCCGCCAACGACGGAGTTAACGAAGTTGTAAACCTTTTCGGAGTCGCCTTCGACAGCCATCGGACGCATTTCGCCGACAACCTTAGCGTACTGACCGCTACCACCGGTCTGCTTCTTATGAGTGTAGTCGAACTTGGAAGAACGAGTGATGGTTTCGCGGTATGCAACCTGCGGAGCACCAGTCTGGACGTCAACCTTGTATTCACGACGCATACGTTCGATGTAAACGTCAAGATGAAGTTCGCCCATACCCTTGATGATGGTTTCGCCAGATTCCTTGTTAACTTCAACCTGGAAGGTGGGGTCTTCCTTGGTGAAGCGGTTCAGGGCCTTAGACATGTTGTCCAGGTCGTCACGGTTCTTAGCTTCGATCACCAGTTCGATAACCGGGTTAGGAACGTGCATGGAGGTCATGTTGTAGTGGTTCTTGCCATCGGTAAAGGTAGTACCGGATGCGCAGTCAATACCGAACAGAGCAACGATGTCGCCTGCACCAGCTTCGGTGATATCCACCATTTCGTCAGCGTGCATACGAACGAGACGGCCAACGGAAACCTTCTTGCCAGTGGAGATGTTGGTGATCATGTCACCCTTCTTGATAACACCCTGGTAAACGCGGATGTAGGTCAGCTGACCATAGCGGTCGTTAACCAGCTTAAATGCGTAGGACACCATGGGAGCGTCGTCTTCGGACTTCAGAACAACTTCTGCTTCGTTGTTGTTCAGGTCAAGAGCCTTGTTTTCGACGTCGGTCGGGCAGGGCAGGTAGTCAACGACACCGTCCAGGAGCTTCTGGATACCAATGTTCTTATGAGCGGAACCCATGAACACCGGAGTAACTTCGAGGCTGATGCAAGCTTCGCGGATGGTCTTCTTGATGAGGGCCTTGTCGATCTGGTCCACACCGTACATACCTTCCATAGCCTTTTCCATGATTTCGTCGTTGTAGTCTGCGCAGCAGTCAACGAGCTTTTCACGGTATTCCTGAGCCTGGTCAACCAGTTCAGCCGGAATTTCCTTTTCGATCATGTCGTCGCCGTTGGCGCCTTCGAAGTAGTAGGCCTTCATTTCAACCAGGTCGACCACACCCTTCAGTTGGTCTTCGAGACCGATAGGAATCTGCATAACGCAGGGCTTGTGGTTCAGCTTTTCCTTGAGCATAACTGCAACGCGGAGCGGATTTGCACCGGAACGGTCGCACTTGTTGACAAACACAACGCGGGGCACATGATAGCGGCGCATCTGGCGGTCAACGGTAATAGACTGAGACTGAACGCCTTCCACGCCGGTAAGAACGAGGATAGCACCGTCAAGCACACGGAGAGAACGTTCAACTTCGATAGTGAAGTCCACGTGCCCCGGGGTATCGATGATGTTGATGGTGTCAGCTTCGCCAGACTTGGTGTGAGTCCAGCTTGCGAAGGTAGCAGCAGACTGAATGGTAATGCCGCGTTCGCGTTCGAGTTCCATGGAGTCCATCGTGGCACCGACGCCGTCCTTACCACGAACTTCGTGGATAGCGTGAATACGCTTGGTGTAGTAAAGGATACGTTCGGTAAGAGTGGTCTTACCGGAGTCGATGTGAGCAGAAATACCAATATTTCTGTGGGTAGTAATGTTTTTCATAGTTATTCCACAAATGGAGTTGATGTTTATTTGAGTTGCGCCCAAAGATAGAAAAAAATATGGGAGGTTCAAGGGCGAGGGGTGGATAGGGGGGTAAAAACGGCCAAATGGGCACTTTTGTTAACAAAAAATGAAAAAATCGCCATTTTTGTAAGTGGCGAATTCGAAATTAAACTGGAAAACCCTCTACTATACATAAGGAGGGCTGCTTTTGAAATGTGGCCCGACTACTTTTCTGCGGAGTTGGAATCATCGGGGGTGACGATTTCGGCGTCGGCGACGTCGGGGACTTGCTGGTCCAGTGCCTTGAAGTAGGTGGCCGCGGTCTTACCCACCTCGAAGGTGTCGTAGTAGGTGTAGGCGCCGTTGCCGATTGCCCCGATGGCGGGGATGGCTCGGAGGGCGATCTTGCCCAGGAGCTTCTGGGAGATCTTGACCCCCACCTTTCGGAGGATCTTCTGCAGGACGCTGACGGAAACCTTCTGGACGACGAGGCGGCTACCGGTACGGACTGCAATATCGCGGAGGAGGGAGGCGGCACTGTGGCGGAACAGACACCACACCATGGCTTCGCGACTGAGCGAGGCTACCTTGCCATAGGTTGCTGCGATGTCGGAAACCAGCTGTGCCTGGATGCGCCAGACGGCGGCAATGTCGGGAATGGAGGTGAGGACGCCGGTGACCCCAGCCGGAATGGAAAGGGTGGCGCTGACGGTGGATGCCTTGAAGGCTGCCTGGCGGATCAGGTGCTGGACTTTTTCGTCGGGGTTCGGGTTCTGGGCGTGGAGAGACTCGGGGATATCCGTAAGCAAGTCAAAAAGAATACTTGTGACTTTATCCTTTAGTTTGTCTGCGGTAGCTGTATCTTTCTTTGCCATAGGAACTCCAATAAAAAAGCATACCCTGAAGGTATGCTTGAAATATACTAAAAAAGAATTTTGGCAATTCCGCCGGCCAGGCCTGGGATGTTGTAGCGGAGAGTCTTGTCTCCCAGCCAGTAGTCCAGGGCGGTGTCGATCCATTGCCTTTCGCAGGTAATCTTGCGGATGACAATGTCTGTGCCCTTTTCCACATCGTCCAGGTAGTAGTAGGCCCTGAACCTGATGTTGCTTGTTTCCCCATGGAGCAATATCGTGGCATCGATGGTGCCGTTGTGGTCGTCGATAGTAATGGTCAGTACGTCCCCGAACTTTTTTACCAGTTCGTGGTTACGGACAAACTTTTCGACGGCCTTGTCGCGGAAGTTGCTGAGTAGGGACATAATGACTTGCGGGTTGCGCGGTGCCGCCCTTAGCGGGGCAGGGTGAGGATTTCGATGCCGTCCTTGGTCTTTACCACGGTGTGTTCCCACTGGGCGCTCAGGGAGCCGTCGCGGGTCACGGCGGTCCAACCGTCGGACAAAGTCTTGGTGCCGGGCTTACCCACGTTCAACATGGGTTCCACTGTGAAAACGTTGCCCACTTCGATGAAGTAGGGATATTCGTTGTTGCGGAAGTGGAAAACCAGCGGGTCTTCGTGGAAACCGCGGCCGATGCCATGACCGCAGTAGTCCTGCACAACGCTAAAACCGTGTTCGTCGGCCACGTCCTGGATGGTGTTGCCGATATCGTACCAACGTGCGCCCTGTTCACCTGCGGCGCGGATGCCTTCTTCCATGGCGAACTTGGCGGTATCTACCAGTTCCTGGGCAATCTTGCTGGTCTTGCCCACAACGAACATGGCGGAGGTGTCGCCGTGGTAACCCTGCAGGATGGTGGTGATATCGATGTTTACGATGTCGCCTTCCTTAAGGATGGTCTTGGCGTCGGGAATGCCGTGGCAGATGACTTCGTTGATGCTGATGCATGCGTAGCGGGGATAGCCGTGGTAACCCTTACAAGCGGAAATGCCCTTGTGCTGGCGGGTATAGTCGCCGATGAATTCGTCGATTTCCAAGGTGCAAACACCGGGCTTGCACATTTCGCCTGCGCGGAGCAGGGTTTCTGCAGCCAGTGCACCTGCGTCACGGATCAGTTCGATTTCTCTTGCGTTCTTAACTTTAATTTTAGCCATAATAGTGATTAGTGGTTAGTGGTTGGTGGTTAGTGATTAGTGGTTAGGACATTCAATTTTTGCTTAATACTGTTTACTAACCACTGTTTACTAATCACTTCTACTTCTTCCAAACGTACCTATCCAGCAAGTAGGCGAGGAGCATCTGGTCATCTTGGCTTCCGTTTGCAAGTTCCTTTGCAAGGGGGATGAAGTGACTAATGCGTTCCTTGGCCTTCTGGCCGCCGAAGTGCTTGCTGACTTCTTGCAGTTGGACCTTGGTTCGTTCTGCAACTTTCTTTGCAATGGCTTCGTTGGTAAGAGGTTCCTGCTTGATGAAATTGATGCCGAAGTCCGAAGCGGTCTTCTTGATTTCGATTTCTTCCACCGGAGTGATGAGAGAAATGCAGACGCCGCTGCGGCCTGCACGGGCGGTACGCCCGCTACGGTGCACGTAGACTTCGTGGTCGTCCGGGTGATCGTAGACGATTACGTGGGTAACGTGGTCCACGTCAATGCCGCGGGCGGCAACGTCGGTACAAATCAAAATGCGCAGCTTCTTGTCGCGGAAGGCGTTGAGGGTCTTTTCGCGAAGGTTCTGGGATACATCGCCGGAGAGGGCGCCTACGTTAAAGCCGTAGCCAGAGAGAACCTGTTCCAGGTAGCTAACGTCGCACTTCTTGTTGCAGAAAATCATGCAGCTTTCGGGATTTTCGTATTCCAAGACCTTGATGGTCATGGAGTCCTTGTCCATTACGTCGCAGGAGTACCAACGGTGTTCCAGGTTGTTTGCAATAACCTTGTCGTAGGACAGGGAAAGGAACTCTGCAGAGGGACGCTGGAATTCACGGGCCAGGGCCTTGACGGTCTGGGGAATGGTGGCGCTGAACATGGTGCAAGCCAACTGCTTGGGCAGATACTTGCGGATCTTCTGCATATCGGGATAGAAACCCATACTCAGCATTTCGTCGGCTTCGTCCAGAACCAAGTCGCGAACATCCAGGAAATCTACGTTACCGCGCTGCACGTGGTCCATCAAACGACCTGGGGTTGCAACGATAATGTGAACGCCTTCCTTGAGAGCCTTCAACTGAGGCTCGTAGGAAACGCCTCCAAAGATTGCCACGGACTTAATGCCAGTGCCTTCGGAAAGTTTCTGCACTTCGTCCTGGACCTGGATTGCCAATTCGCGGGTAGGAACAAGGATCAATGCCTGGGGGAACAGGTGGTCGCGAACGATGACCTGCAAGAGGGGGAGCACGTAGGCGCCTGTCTTGCCGGAACCTGTCTTGGACTGCACCAGCATATCGCGGGCAGCAAGCATGTAGGGCATGGTCTTGCGCTGGACAGGCATCAGGTCGGTCCAGCCGTGCTTTGTAAGGATGGCCTTCTGTTCGGCCGGCAGCATGTCAAAAGTATAATCGGGGAGCTTGTTAGCGGGCTCGATAATATTGATGGGAGTCAAAAACGGATTAACCGGTTCTTGTTTCTGTGCGTTTTCTTCTTTTACAACTTCTTGATTTTCACTCATAATGGGCGGAAATCTAGAAAAATAAAGAAGAGCCAGTTTTAAGGAACTGTTGGTTGCCCGCAGATTACGGGTTCCAATGATACTCCAGGCCCAGACTGATGAACCAGTCAACAGTCATAGCGCCGATGGTTGTAGGTTCCGCGGCCGCGTCGGGCGTTGGGTCGGAATAGACGTTCTTGCCACGGCTTGCAATACCTGTGCGAAGGCTTACGCCGTAGTGGTCCTTGAAAACGAATTGGCTACCGCCTCCGATAAGGGCGCCCTTGTACACGTCCTCAAACTTGATGCGAGCCCTGTATGCCTTTGAACCCAGTTCCACGCCTTTTTTCAGTTGGATGTCTTCGGCATAGAAACTGTATTGGAATCCGACGAAACCAAACAGATGAATGTCCATCAGCTTGATGGGGGAGTAGGTCTTGGTGAGCATAAGGTTCAAGCCGATTTCGTGCTGGCCGAATTCCCAATGGTCCAGTTCCTGGTAGACGGTGTCGGAGTTGTCGGTCTTGACTGTGTGATTGCTGTAGCGGTAGAAGATTTCGCCGCCAATAAAACCGTACCAGATGGCGCCTGCGTACAAAGTAAACAGCGGGGTAGAATCGTCAATAAAATTCCAGAGGCTTACGGAGTCGCGGGTAATGCGGTAATTGCGTACTTCGCTTTCTACATGTCTGTGAACCCAGTTGTACGGCGTCAGGGGAACGTGTGCCTGGGCGTAGCCTGCGGAAAGTCCGCCCCATGCTCTTAGGTTTGGAACTTCCTTGTAGTATTCGTCGGGCTCGGTCAACTTCTTTTGGCGTTCTTCCTTGCTTAAGCGGCGAGATGTCTTGCGGTCAAAAAATGTGCTTGCGATTTCGTCGCCAAGTGCAATCTTGTCGGCTTTCTTTTGAACGGTGCCTGCAGTTCTAGGTTCTGCAGAAGTTTCGTCAAAGATGGCAACCTGCAGATAATTTCCTTTGTCTGCAATAAACAATACGATTCGGTCTTCCAACTCCTGGATCTTGCCTCGCATGGATGGGTGACGCGCCTTGAGGTAGTTGGACGTAAGGCCCGGTTCCATGTTGTTGCTCAGCCAGCCTGCGTAACGGACTGCGATGGAATCGCGTTCCCATTCACCTACGGTGCGGCACTTGGGTTCGCCAATGGCCATGTTGTTGCGCTTGAGGGAAAGGCAGAACTCTCTGGGGTCGATGGGCAAATCCTTGTCGATGGTCCAGATAAGAATGTCGGCGTCCTTCCAGAGTGTCCACTTGGATTCGAAGTAAACGTCGCTGGCTGAAACTGCGGAAGCGGTTGAGGCGATGGCGATCAGCAAGAACAAAATCAGGGACTTGATGGACTTCATTTTGCCCCCATGTAAAGGTTCTTGCGGATTTCAGAAACGATTTGACGGACTAGTGCGTCTAGCTCTTCCCAGGTCATGATGGTTACGGGACGCTGGATTTCGTCTACGGCGCTAAAGAGCGGGCGCTGCTTTTCGTTATCCCAAAGAGTGTACGAGACGATGGCGCTGATGTTCTTTGCCGCGGTGCGCTCCGGGCTTTCGTTATGCATGACCGAGTAGTCAAAGAAACTTTCGCGATTCAAGTCGGTACCCACGATAACCTCGTGCACCAACAAGATGCGGGGCGGAACGTTGCCTGCGCTATCCTTGACGACCACGCCTTGCTCCGGGAGCTTTCCCTTCATAAAGATGCGCTCATCAAGCTTCTGACTTTCTTCGGGAGCGTTGGCCAAGGCGTTTTCGGGAAGGATCATCAACTTACTGTAGGCGCCCTTCATCTCCTTGAGCATAGCCTGTGCGCAGAACTGCGTTCCTAGAATCTGGATGCTGTCGGTGCTGACCTGCAAGCGCTTGGCAAACCATGCGGAACGGGTCAGAACAAATGCGTCCTGCACGCCTGCAATGGCAAGCTCAACATAGGGAGCTTGCTTGTAATCCGGGTGAGATTTGCTCCATTGGTAAGAATCGGCGCAACCCGTTACAAGCAGCGCCGACACAATTAGCATCGTCAAAAATTTAACGAAGCTTCCCAAGGAATCCTCCGCCCTGTAAAGCACGGATTGTGCTTACTTGGCGCCCCACTGTTCGCGGTAGGCGTAGACCTTTTCCAGGATGCCTTCGGGAGCGTTGATGGCCTTGCGGTTTTCTTCCTTTTCAAGGAAGGCGATAATGTCGTTGATGTTCACGATGGAATGGGCTTCGATGCCGTATTCGTCCTGAACGGTCTGCAATGCGGACTTGCCGTTTTCCAGCTTTTCCTTGCGGTCCACAGAAATCAAGAGACCGATCACGTTTGCGTTTTCGATGTTCTTGAGAATCTGCAAGGTTTCGTTCACAGAAGTACCTGCGGTGATCACGTCTTCGATGATGACCACGTTGGTCTTTTCACCGTACTTGTAGCCCACCAGGGAGCCGCCTTCGCCGTGGTCCTTTACTTCCTTACGGTTGTAAGTAAAGGTCAAGTTCTTGGCATACACGTCGGAAAGCTTCATGGCAGTAGCTGCGCACAGGGGAATGCCCTTGTATGCAGGACCGTAGAGGTTTTCTGCCTTGCCGTCGAAATGTTCAACAAAAGCTGCAGCGTAGAATTCAGCCAGCTTGGAAAGAGATGCACCAGTGCGGAATTCTCCGGTGTTGATGAAGTACGGAGTATTGCGGCCGCTCTTGGTGACGAAGTCGCCGAACTTCAGGGCGCCAGATTCAACGAGAAAATGTACGAAGGTATCAGTCTTATTCATTTGAAAACCTCAATAAAAATTGGATGAGACCGCCGGAAAGGTTAGATGAGACCGCCGGCCAGCATTGCGAAAATGTCTGCAAACACGTTGGTCTGTTCAGTCAAAACTTCTGCACCAATCAAGAGAGCTACCACAAACACGCAGCAGCCAATGTAGAAGTAGAAGGACTTCTTAAAGCCCTTGATTTTCAACTTGAAAATCAACCAGACAATGACGCTGAAAATTGCGCTGAGAATCCAGGAAGTCATACCGACCAAGGTCACGCCGGGAACCAAGTTGAGGGCGTAGGTCAGGGCGATGCCCGGTGCAAAGTAGAAGCAGACGCAGAGGACAAAGATAATGGCGAAGCCTACATAGTGGGCAAAGCCCTTTTCCTTCTGGATAATGACCTGGGGCTGTGTGACGGAGGGTTCCGGCTTGGCGGCCTCAGGCTCCGGCTTTACAGCAGGTTCTGCCACGGGTGCTGCGGGCTGGGGAGCTGCGGTAATGTCCAGTTCTGTAACGGGTGCTTCAACTTCGTTATTGATGTTCTGATTTTCTTCAGACATAAATCCTCCTTAGAGAATAAAGGTGCGGCCACCGTAAACGAATACGCGGTGTTCCAGCCAGAGCTTGAGAGCCTGGGACAGGGTGCGCTTTTCGATGTCCTTGCCCAGTTCCACCAGTTCGTTGATGCTGGCGGTTTCGGGCACGCGCTGAATGTCCTGGGCGATAATGGGGCCCTGGTCCAAATCTTCGGTTGCGAAGTGTGCTGTAGCGCCGATGATCTTCACACCCTTGTTCCATGCCTGATGGTAGGGCTTTGCTCCCTTGAATGCGGGCAAGAAGCCGTGGTGGATGTTGATAACGCGATACTTGAATTCTTCGGTAAATGCGGCAGAAAGAATCTGCATGTAGCGGGCCAGAACCACGGTGTCGGTCTTGGTTTCTTCGATAATTTCGCGGAAACGATTTTCCGGAATGTTCTTATCGGGGTTGGACGGCACGTAGTAGAAAGGCACGCCGAAGTTTCCGCCGATGGGGCCCAGGTCCGGATGGTTACCCACGATGCAGCTGAATTCGCAGGGCAGGTCGCCGTCGCGGTGCTTCAGGAGCAGGTCATAAAGGCAGTGGTCCGTCTTAGAAACGAAAATTGCAACACGTTCCACCTTGGTGGTGTCGAAAAGCTTCCAGTTCAGCTGGAGGTGACCTTCCAGGGTCTGCAAATGCTTGCGGACTTCTTCGATGTTTTCGGAATCAGCTTCGAAAACGGCGCGGAGGAAGAAAGTTTCGATATCCTTGGCGGTATGCTGCTGCAAGTCCACAATGTTTGCGCCAGCCTTGGCGAGGACTTGAGTGGTACCGGCAATAAGGCCCTTTTGGTCAGGGCAATGAATCTGCAAAATGTAACGTGTAATAGCCATATTTGGAAAACTAGCAAAAAATGAGCATTGAGAAAAAGAGAAAACCCTTTTTTAAGGCTGTTATTGGGCTTGTGACTACTACAACGGAATATGGGTAGGTTACCAAAAAAATACTTTAACAAAGGGGTAAATTATGCTAATTTTTCGCTTGTCTTAAATGAAGGTAGGAGTCAAAATGAACTTTAAGAAAATTGTTGTTGCTCTTATGGGTATGGCTGCGGTCAGCGCCTTTGCTGTTCCGCCCAAGACTTGGGATGCAATCTATAAGGCCGAAGGCGAAGGTGATTACACCTCTGCAAAAATCGAAGGCAAGATTCGTCTCGGTCAGTACACTCACTACCAGAGTGTTCAGCCTGTATCCTTCAAGGTCAACGACGGATTGTTTGCTTTCTCTGTTGCTGGTAACATGACTGTTCCCGCCGACAAAATCGAAAAGGGGAATTTCGAAGGCGATTGCAACGATACTAAGGAAGCCTGGATTTCTTATTTCGAAAAGCCCCGCACATTTACTTCTGGCAAGGGCAAGAAGAAAACCGAAAAGCAGTTCATCATCAACATTGCTGGTGTGGACCTGGCTTGCGGCGACGACCTTTACGCCGTTGGCGATCTCAAGATCAAGTTTACCGACCCTCAGGCTCAGGCTGCATGGGCTGCCGAATTGGAAGGCCGCGAAAAGTATCAGCGTAAGCAGGTGGTGGAATTCCGCCGCGCCGAACAGGAACGTCGCGCAGCTCTGCGTGAAATTTCCAGTTTCTTCAAGGATCCTCGCGACGGTCAGGTGTACCGCACCATTAAGGTGGAAGGCCGCGAATGGTTTGCACAGAATGCGAACTACAATGTAGATGGTCATTCCTGGTGCTACGAAGACAAGGATTCCTACTGCATGCGCAGTGGCCGCCTCTACGACTTGGAAGGCGCCCGCAAGGCTTGCCCCGAAGGCTGGCACTTGCCCCGTGACCGCGAATGGCACGACTTGCTGACTGGTCTTACTCACTGCTACGATGGCGTGGACAAGTGCGAAAAGTTCGCAAGCAAGATGAAGGCTACCACTGGTTGGCAGGGCGGTGGCGGTACCGACGAATACGGTTTCTCCATTTTCTCTTCTGGCTATCGTAAGCTGATTGGCAAGTCCACCGTGCGTTACGAAGAAATGGGTGAGTATGCTGGTTTCTGGTCTGCACAGAATGGCCGCAACGAAACTATCTGGCTGTGGTCCATGGGCCGCATGAGCGATCAGATGGTTCGCCAGCTGGTGCCTAGCAAGACCAACGCTTACTCCGTACGTTGTATTAACGGGAATTAGTGACGCAAAGGGGCTGCCGCCCCTCTGGACTCCCCACTCACAAAAGTCCGCTCTGACGAACGGACTTTTTTTCGTGTCTGAGCGGCTGCAACACACTTAGGAACTTGTTCCTTAGTGTGGCTGGTCCCCGTATGGGGAGGAGTAAACTCCCTGCTCAGGGGGCCCCTGCCCCTTAACCTGTAGTCATTGCGAGCCTGCAGGGCGAAGCAATCGAAGCGTTCTTTTACCGCAGCGTTTTATAAGACGCAAAGGGGCTGCCGCCCCTCTGGACCCCCGAACTCACAAAAGTCCGTGCATACGCCCGGACTTTTTTTCGTGTCTGAGCAGGAGTAAACTCCCTGCTCAGGGGGCCCCTACCCCTTAACCTGTAGTCATTGCGAGCCTGCAGGGCGAAGCAATCGAAGCGTTCTTTTACCGCAGCGTTTTATAAGACGCAAAGGGGCTGCCGCCCCTCTGGACCCCCGAACTCACAAAAGTCCGCTCTGACGAACGGACTTTTTTTCGTGTCTGAGGGGCGGAAACACACTTAGGAATTTATTCCTTAGTGTGGCCGGTCCCCGAATGGGGGCGAGTAAACTCGCTCCTCAAGAAGCCCCTGCCCCTATATTACATTTGCACGCTTCGCGTGCGATGTTCGTCGGCTCGGTCATAGAAACAAGCAAGCTTGTTTCTGCGACTCTCGCCTCCTTACATTGGCACTGCTTCGCAGTGCATTCGCTGCGCCTCGGCAATGTGAACAAGCTTGCTAGTTCACGCAGCTCTCGGCTTGCTTACATCTGTCTAATCGGGAAGAGGCCGAGGAGGTCAAGCACGTTTTCAAGCACAATCTGAGTGGACTGCACCAGGAACAGACGGGACTTTTCTTCGGCGGAACCGAGAACGCGGTCTTCGTGGATGAACTTGTGGGCTGCTTCTGCGATTTCCAATGCGTACTGGGCGAGAACGCTGGGTTCGTCACCTGCCACTGCACCGAGAATCTTTTCACCCTTCTTGGAAAGAAGGTTGATCAGGCTGTAGGCTGCGTCGTCGCTAAGCTGTGCGTAGTCAATTTCGGACAACTTAACGGTGTAGCCGGCCTTGCGCATAATGCTGCAGAGACGGACATGTGCGTTCTGAACATACGGACCAGTGTCGCCTTCGAAGCTCATCACTGCATCCCAGTCAAAGCGTACATCCTTCACACGGCTGTTCTTCAAGTCGTTGAAGGTGAGGGCGCTGATACCGATCTGGCGGGCAATCAGTTCCTTGTTTTCCAGTTCCGGATTCTTAGCATCGATGAATTCCAGAATCTTCTTCTGGGCAGCGTCAATCACGTCGCGCAAAAGGCTTGCGGTACCGGTACGGGTCTTGCCCTTTTCCCACTTGCCATCTACCAACTGAAGGATCACGCCAAAGGGAATGTGGTACATGTTGGTGTACCATTCGCGGCCCATCTTCTTCAGTACGTGGAACACCTGCTTAAAGTGGAGTGCCTGGCCCAGGTCCACAACATAAAGGCACTTGTCGAAGTTGTATTCCTTCATGCGGTAGTCGGCTGCAGCCAAGTCGCGGGTTGCGTACAAGGTAGATCCATCGCTCTTGCGGATGAGGCAAGGGTTCAGGTCGAATTCGTCCAGCATCACCACGTCCAGTTCGTTGGACTTGATCATCAAATTCTTTTCGCGCAGTTCGTCGAGAATTGCGGGAATCTTGTCTTCGAAGAAGGATTCGCCAGTGTAGTGGTCGAAGCCAACGCCCATCATATCGTAGATGCGCATCAGTTCCTTCAAGGTGGCGGCGCGGAATGCGGTCCAAAGGGTGCGGTAGAATTCGTCGCCCTTTTCGAGCTTGGTAAATGCGGCGCGTGCTTCATCTTCAAGACCCGGCTCTTCCTTGCTAGCCTTGGAGAAGGCTGCGTAAAGGATGTTCAGTTCCTTGACGGTGAGCGCATCCAGAGTAGCCTGGTCGGTGGGCAGCTTTTCGCGAAGGTACATCACGATGAGCTTGCCGAATGCGGTACCCCAGTCACCCAGGTGGTTGATGCGTTCAACCTTGTAACCTGCAGCCTTGTAAATGCGGCTGAGGCTGTTACCGATCATGGTAGAACGGAGGTGATGGAATGCCAGTTCCTTACCGATGTTGGGGGAACTGAAGTCAATGCAAACTACCTTGCCGTTGGAATCCTGGTGGCCGTAGGCGAGGCCCTTGGCGTCGATTTCTTCCAAGGTGGACTTTGCCAAAAAGCCACGGTCGATAAAGAAGTTCAGATAACCATTGACGGCTTCAACCTTAGAAAGTCCGGACGGGAGCTTGACCTGTGCGGCCAATTCTTCGGCGATAATCTTCGGAGCCTTGCGGAGAGTCTTTGCAAGGGAGAAACAGGGAATGGTAAAGTTGCCGTGAGTGGTATCAGGCGGCACGGAGATAAGCTTGAGAGCTGCTTCGGCTGTAAAGCTGCCGGTAGCTTCCAGTGCACTTGCGATTTCTTGCTCAAACGAGTTCATTGTCGTCGCTCTTCTTGGTTTCGGCCTTCTTCACGAAGTCCGCTTCGTTAAGTTCGTCGATCTTGCCGTCGGCATACAGACGGTCAAGAGAAATTTCTGCACGCTTTTCTTCTTCGAACAGGTGAACCATCAGGTCCAGGCCTGCATCGAATACGGCCCAGCGAACGCCTTCCTTGTATTCCACACCGACGGTGGGAATCTTGTTGGCCTTGAATTCCTTGTGGAGTTCGTTCAGGATAGCCTGCATCTGTGCTTCGCTTTCGCAAGTAGCGACCAGGAAAAAGTCGGTCACGTCCTTGATGCCGCGAAGGTCGATGAGCTGAACGTCTTGAGCGCGGAGCTCGAACAGAATACTTGCACCGAGCTGAATGGATTCGGGCAGATCTTGTTGTTTCGTTGTCATTTTATTCTCCCTGTTCGGGTTCGACTATTTGTTTTAAATCTTTTCCAATATACACGGAGGCATCGACCAGGGCTCTCTTGCTCATTACAGTGATGACGTTTTTCGTCTTGAGAGCCTTTGCCAAGGCCTGGGCGCCTTCCCATTCCGGGTTTCTAAGGACGAGAATGGTCTGTTCGTAGTTCTGGACGATGTCGTTTTTTGTGCTGACAACGTCGAAACCGTTCTCTCTGAGATAAACCTTCATTTTGGAGGCGGCGCCGTCCATGCCGCAACTATTCAAAAGCTCAACGTCACCCTTGTAGGTGCGTTTGATTTCTTGAACCTTGGGTTGTACTTTTTCCTCTTCACAACCTAAAAAGACAAGGCAAAAAATAAGGCAAATGAGTAGTCGCATCTTCACAGGCGAAAGATAGAATTTATTGAGTGATTTTAGAATAGCAAAAAGGCGCTGGCCTATGCCAAACGCCTTTAAAATCGCATTTTTTTGAAAAATCTTTTAGACGATTTCGTTCTTGCCGTTAACGTGGATAACCTTGGGCTGCCAGGTCTTGGCTTCTTCTTCGCTCATGGTGGCGTATGCAACGATAATCACCAGGTCGCCGGGCTGAACCAAGCGGGCTGCTGCGCCGTTAAGGCAGATAACGCCGGACTTTGCGGGGCCTTCGATAACGTAGGTGTCAAGGCGGGAACCGTTGTTCACGTCAAGAACGCCGACTTTTTCGTAGGGGAGAATGCCTGCGGCATCCATCAGATCGCGGGCGATAGTAATGGAACCCTCGTAGTTGAGGTTTGCATCAGTTACAGTTGCGCGATGAATTTTTGCTTTAAGTAATTCCAGCTGCATGATCGAGCTTAGAACTTGACGTTAAAGAAACCAGTGACGCCCATGCTTGCGTTGTCGCTTGCGGGAGTCGGAATGACACCGTAGCTAAAGCGGTTTGCGTCCGGGTTGCTGTCCCACTGAGTGCCAAAGAATGCGTCAGCGAAGGACCAAATGTGTACGCCAGCGACGGCGAGAAGGCCGTACCACCAGTAGGTTTCCTTAGTGGCTGCCAGGTAAACGGTTGCGCCTACGCTTGCTACCCAAAGAGCGTCCATCCAGATTGCCTTGGTGCTGTTTTCAGTCTTCCACTGATACAGAGACGGAGCCAAGATGGAGAGGTATGCGTAGCTCTGGTTGCCGTTGCGATAACGGTAGGAACGGTCGATGTCTGCGTCTTCGAGACCCTTGGAACGCTTGCCAAGCCATTCGTCTTCAGAAATACCCATCTTTTCCCAGGGCTTCTGAATGTATTCGGATGGACGAACGCCCAGTTCAACAAGTCGAGTCAACTTGTCGCGAGAGATGCCTTCTTGCTTTGCTTGTTGGAATTCCCACTGGGTAAGACCCATTTCTTCGTAGTTGAAACCCTTCCATTCGTCGTCGGAAGCAGTAGCTTCGCCAACAGAGGTAGATCCTTCGTCAGCAGATTCTGCTGCAACGGATTCTTCGGTGGTTTCAGAGCCGTAGGAGTAGCTCTCTTCAGCAGATTCATCATCGTACTGTGCGAAAACAAAAGACCCGCAAAGGAGTACAGCCGCAATGGATTTACGCCAATTCAACATCTTTTATTTCCTTTTTCCTTTAATGCCGGGGGAGGGAATCGAACCCTCACAGAGTCACCTCTACCGGATTTTGAGTCCGGCGCGTCTACCAATTTCACCACCCCGGCTGGGGTTGCTACAAATATAGAACACTTTTCTTTTTTTTGTAGGCAAAAAACTGAAAAAATACGGGTTTTATGTAAAATTATTTCCTAAAAAGGGGCTGAAACTCAACTTTTAGGGGGGCGAGTTGCTTTGCTCCGTAATCTACTGCCGCATCCTTTGTTGCAAAATGACCGGTCTGGACAAGGTAAAGAACCTTTTCGCCGCGAGGCTGTTCCACGATGTTTGCCTGAATTTTACGCTTCTTTAAGTTGGAAACCAGCAGGTCTGCGTTGTTCTTTACGCCAAAAGCGCCCAACTGGAGTACCCAGTACGGTTCGGAAACTGCTGCGGGTTCGGCCTTGACCGCGGGTGCTGGTGCGGCTGCTGTTTTCTCTTCGGCTTTTGCCGCGGGTTGCGCGGGAGCTGCCGGCTGGGTGTTTGCTGGCTGAGGTGCGGAAACTGCCGCGGGCTGTGCTGCGGCGCTGGAGGCAGGTGCGCTAGGTGCGGGTGCTGCTTTTTCTTCGGCCTTTGCTACGGGCTGAGCCTGGGATGCCGGCTGGATGGAGACTGCAGAACTAGAGGATTGGACCGGTGCTGCTACTTCGGACTGTACGGGGGCTGCTGCGGAACTGGAAGCCGGAACAGCTGCCTTTTCTTCAACCTTAGCTGTGGGCTGTTCAGGAGCTGGTGCTGCCGTTTGAGCAGCGGCAGTCTGTACCGGTGCTACTTGTGCCGGAGTCTGTTCCACAGGCTGAGGGTTCTTCAAACTTTCGCAACGTTCCACCAGGTTTTCGTTGTGGACCTTTGCCTTCACCGCGCCGCAAACCTTCTGGAGCACCACGTTGTGGTGCGGCTTGGATGTTTCGATGGCATGGATCAGGTCTTCGGCGGCCTTGTCGTACTTGCCCAGGTACAGACGGAACTGTGCACTGGTCATCATCAAGTCTGCGTAAATATCTTCCTGGGGATTGACCTTCTGGACCAAGCTATCCAAGCGCTTGCCAGCCTTCTTGAAGGAGGCTGCTTCGCCAGTCTGAGAAAGAGCCAGCACATTCCAAAGCAGGCATTCGGCCTGCTTTTCCTTGGGCTGCAGAGGGCAAGCCTTTTCGTAGGCTGCGGCTGCGTCCTTCCAGTTTCCGCCGACGTATGCCTTCTGGGCATCGGCCAGTGCGGTAGCGGGATCCTGTGCTGCAACGTACATTGCAGACAAAAGAATTGCGAGAGCAGAAATTTTAGTCTTCATCTTTAAAATTCCTCAATCTTCAGATAGTCGTCCAAAAGTTTAATCGTCCAGCAAAGTGCCTTTAATCATTCACCAGGGTGCCGCGGAGGGTCCAACCGCGCATGTCATCAATCTTCACCTTCACGTAGTCGCCAGGCTTGATGATGCGGCCTTCCGAAGGCTTGAAAATCACCTTCTTGAAGTTGTCTGTCTTGCCCATCAGTTCATTTTCGTCGCGGCTGGAACTGCCTTCCACAAGGAGGGTTTCGGTGCGGCCGATCATGAGCTGGTTACGCTTTGCAGTAATGTCGTTCTGCAGTGCGACCAGGCGAGTGTGACGAGCCAGCTTTTCTTCTGCGGTCAAGGTTTCCGGTTCGTTGTAGGATTCTGTTCCCTTGCGGGGGCTGTAGATAAACATGTAGGCGCTGTCGAACTGGCAGGCTTCAAATGCTTTCATGGTGTCTTCGAAGTCTTCGTCGGTTTCGCCCACGAATCCGCAGATCACGTCGGTGGAAATACCGTACAGCGGGTCCTTGCTGCGGAGTTGCTCGATAACGCTCATGTACTGTTCCATGTTGTGCTGGCGACGCATCTTCTTCAGCATGGCGTCGCTGCCGCTCTGGATAGGAATGTGGGCGTAATGGCAAACCTTGGGGTTGTTCAGCAGAACGTCGATGAGCTCGTTGGTATAGTGCCTGGGATGGGGGCTAGTAAAACGAATACGTTCAATGCCGCCGATTTCGGACACTTGAGTCAAAAGGTCTGCAAAATTGTTGTCGCCGTTCTTGTAGGCGTTCACCGTCTGGCCCAAGAGCATCACTTCGGTAATGCCCTTGTCTGCGGCCTTCTGCACTTCGGTCAGCACGTCGTTCATGTCGCGGTACTTTTCGGGGCCGCGGAGGTAGGGAACGATGCAGTAACTGCAGCGCTTGTTGCATCCACGCTGGATGGTAACGAAGGTGCTGAAGTCGTGCTTCACCTTGGCGTAATCGCCTACATAGTTCTGTGTGATATCTTCATCCAGGAACATGCGGTGGTGAGTCTTGTGCAGCGGGCTATCGGGGCCAGCCAACAAAAGCTCGGGAATATTCTTGTACTGGTCCGGGCCCACCACGTAATTCACGACCTTCAGTCGCTTCAGAATTTCGGGGCCGCGGTTCTTGGCCATGCAGCCGCAGACAACCACCTTCAAGTCCGGGTTAGCTTTTTTCAGCTTGCGGTACTTGCTGATGTTGGCGAATGCGGTGTCTTCTGCCTTTTCGCGTACGGAGCAGGTGTTGACGATGATGAAATCGGCTTCGGTAATGTCGCCGGTTTCCATACAGCCTTCCATGTCCAGTTTCTGGGCAATGAGGGCCGAGTCATATTCGTTCATCTGGCAGCCGTATGTGGCCAAGTAATATTTCTTCATGAGGATTGCAGTCTGCTTATGGTTTTAACGGCGGGTAAGATAGAAAAATTCAGTGTGTGGGCTGCTGCGCGGGGTGCTTGCGAGGGACTTTTCTGCGGAGGATGAGGTGTTTTCCCGAAAAATGGGCTCCATTGGGAGGGAAAGTGGTGATTTGGAGTCCATGATTTTGAATAAATTAGTTGAAAATGGGGCGGTTGAGTAAACTGTAGGCCGGACATTGGACTCCAATATGACCAATATTGTTTATTTGGAGTCTATATAAATACCCATAACACAAAATCTACTATAGACAAAGTAATTTTATGGGCTCCATTTGCCTACTAACTGACTATTTGGAGTCCAAAAATCATCGAAAACTCATTTTGCAACCGTGAAAAAGCTGTTTTTACAAGGCGATTTTTGTAAATTCGTTCTGTGCGTGAGTGCGCACTATTTTGTATATGGCCCATAACCAAAGGTATTTATGAAGACTTTGGAACTTTTACCGCCAGATACAATTCTGGCGTCAGTCCAGAAACGTGCAGAAGAACTGCTCATTATTATAGAGGAAAAGATGCGCTCTTTAAGTAAGGCGCCAGCGGGGCGAATCAAACTGATTCGTCGTGGCGGGAACATTCACTGCTATCATGTGACAAGTTCAGCAAAACCTGCCGGTAAGTACATTCCCGTTTCGGAGCAAAAATTCATCAAGGCGCTTATTCAGAAGGAATACGATCAGACGGTTTTAGCGGAACTGCAATACCAGCTAAAACTGATAGATAATTTCATAAAGAAGTATAATCCTTCTATGGTGCGGGAATTATTCGGATCCCGCGGAGAATTGCGTCGCGGTTATATCTCTCCGGTAACGCTATCCGATGAGGATTATGCGGCCCGCTGGCTTGCCCAATCATACAAGTGCAAATCATTTCGTGAAGGGGAGCCTGAATTTCTCACCAGCCGCGGGGAACGAGTCCGCTCCAAGTCTGAGATGATTATTGCAGACATCCTGGCGAAAAACAACATTCCTTACAAGTACGAGCTCCCTCAGCAAATGAAGGCCGCGGGCGGCAAGCTGATTCCGGTCTATCCCGATTTCACCTGCGTGAATCTCCGGACTCGTCAGGAGTTTTTGTGGGAGCATTTAGGACGTATGGATGATTCGGACTACTCGATGAAAACGGTGATGAAATTGCGCACCTACAGCAAGAACGATTTTATTCCTGGCAAGAATCTGATTCTGACCATGGAATGCGATGGCATCCCGCTGGATCGTAAGGAAGTGGAAGCCCTTGTAAAAACCTTTTTGCGGTAGACCGCGGCTCTCGTCGTCCGAGCTTTCTTATATTATGGACATGGCCCGTTTCTTCTACAAATGCTTAGGCCGTTTTGCCCTTATGACTGCAGCCGCCCTGTGGGCAGGTTGCGACAATGCTGAGAAGAGAGAATCTGTAAAGGAGGAGCCTGCAAGGGACATTTCTTCTAGCTCCTTGCTGAAAAAAGAAATCAAGGATTCCAAGTATCTTCCAAAACAAGAAAGTATTGTTGTCCAGGGAACTACTGTTCTCTACGGAACGATGCCTGTTGTTGGGGATTGTCTTTATGGTTGTCATACACCGATTGGCGAATCAAAAGCGAAAGGGCTAGTGAAGAAATTGACTGAACGGGATCTTAAATTTGAGGGATCTCTTTCTGGTGAGCATCTATCTAAAATTGTATGTCCACGAACACAAGGTCTTCGCCATATCTACAATAAGTTCTTAAAAAAGAAGCCTGGATTTGAAGGCCGCTTGGTGTTGCAGCTGACCATTGCTCCTGACGGCTCGATAACCAATGCTGTCGTAAAATCATCAACCACTGGTTATGACGATTTTGACGCAGAAATAAAGATGGCTGTAAGTCGTTGGAAATTTGAAAAATCCGACGGAATCACCTCTGTGACCATTCCGTTTGAATTTTCGGAATCGTCGGATAAATAGGGCTGAGCGGCCTATTATACCAACTTCATCAAGTCCTTGATATGCCCGATGGTGTACTTGGGTTCCAAGGGCAACAAATTTTCGGGACGGCCGAAGCCTTCCAGGCAGATGATGCTGTCGATGCCTGCGTTCTTGGCGGCCATCACATCCGGAGTGTCATCGCCGATCATTACCGCCTTTTCCGGGGCCACACCCTGCTTTTCCAAAATCGCGTAAATGCCGCCGGGACCGGGCTTGCGTTCGGGTGTGGTATCACCGCAAAGGTACGTGACGATTTTGTCCGCGCCGCGTTCGCCCGAGGAGTCCATGCAACCCATGTGACCGATCAGTCCAAACTTTTCCAGGATTTTCTTTGCAGGAGCCACGGGCTTGTTGGTGAGCATGGCGGCGACTTTCTTACCTGCGGGTTTCCCGCCATTTTGTCCTTCGCCGCGGCCTTCGCTGCCGCAAATCCAATCAATAAATTCCAGTACCCCTTCGTAGGGAACTGTATCTTCGGTGCAATGATCCCAGTAGTACGCGGAATAAACCTTCAGAACTTCGTCAATTTTTGCTTCGTCGAAGCCTGCGCTGTTCAACACAAAATCCACGGCTTCCTTGTCGCGGACATCCAGATGTTCCGCGCAATCCTTACCAACAATAGGTTCGCCGGCGGTCTTGCCTGCTCCGAACATAATTCCTGATGCTACGGATCTCTTAATCAAATTCCTGGATCCGTTGCCGATGCAACTGCGCACATTCTCTTTTGAAATTTCAGTAATGCCGAAATGCCTTAACGCAAAATTCACTGCCGGGGCCAAATCCCCCAGGCTGTTGAACATGGTTCCATCCAAGTCAAAAATGAACAGTTCCTTTTGGGCGATTAATGCTTTAATGTCTGCGAGAGGAGTTGTTTCGTGGGTGCTTCTCATAGAGCCTGCTTGTAGATTTCCATAGTGGCGGCTGCGTCCAGATCCATATAGCCGTGGAGCACTTCTCCCTTCAAATTATGGAGTCGCGTATTCAGTAATTCCAAGTTGGGATTCTCGATGCCAAGCTGGGCAAAAGTTACAGGCATGTGCAATTTTTCACTGAACCATTTCTTCAAGGCAAGAGCCCCTGCCATGGCATCTGCGGAAGCGTCGCCGGAGTCAGCAATGCCTAACACGCGGTGAGCCAGCTGGGCGACTTTGCCGGGATTATGCTTTGCGGCATACTGCAAGAAAGCGGGGAAGATTACTGCAAGGCCCGCACCATGGGTGACGTCGTACTCTGCAGAAATTTCATGTTCCATGGCATGGCTGTTCCAGTCTTCCACGCGTCCGATGGAACAGGTGTCGTTGTGGGCTACTGTTGCGCTCCACATAATGTTTGCGCGGGCTTCGTAATCCTGCGGATTGGTGATCACCTTTTCTGCGCATTCCATAATGGCCATGAGCATGCCTTCTGCAAGGCGGTCGCCGATTTGTACATCGGGCGTGTTGCTGAGGTAGCGTTCCAGAATGTGGGCCATCATGTCGCTTACGCCGCTGGCGGTCTGCCATTCGGGCAACGTCATGGTCAGTTCAGGATTCATGACCGCGAATTTCGGACGTAAAATCATGGGGTAGCGGATGCCCACCTTCACATGAGTTGTTGTGTTGGTGATGACAGAGTTGCCGGAGCCTTCAGAACCTGCTGCGGGAATGGTGAGCACCACGCCAAGGGGCAGCGCCTTCGAAGCCGTTGCCTTTTTCTTGCAGTTTACCATTTCATAAAGATCCCAGAAATCGCCGTCGTAGTAGTAACCCACGGCCATGGCTTTTGTTGTGTCGATAACGGATCCGCCGCCAACGGCCAGCAAAAAGTCCGGAGCAAAATCCTTTGCCAACTTTAAACCTTCACGAACCTTTGTGTCGATGGGATTAGGCTGAACGCCTCCCATCTCAACGAACTCAATACCGACTGAAGTCAGAGCAGCCTTGACTCGGTCCAGGAGACCGGAACGCACCACGCTTCCGCCACCGTAAACGATCATTACGCGCTTGGCGCCGTGCTTGACGCAAAGGTCTCCGACTTGATTTTCGGTGGAACGTCCAAAGACGAATTCAGTAGGGCTGTAAAAGGTAAAGTTGTTCATGTTTGGTAATATAGCTTATTAATTGTAGCTCTATTTCTTTCCCATTTTTGTATATTCAGTTCCATGGAAAAAAAATTGATTACTCGCGCATCCATTTTTGCTTCGGCCCTTGCTTCGGCAGCTTTCGCTGTTGACCCCATTATCTTTACCCCTGCGGTTTACCCCATGGGCGAGGTCAACCAGGGCGACGTAAAGCATTTTGTTTTGAAGGGCGCCAACGTTTCTGGCAAGGCCATCAGCCTTGAAACGGTTATGTGCCAGGGCACAGGTTGCTCTAACTTCAAGTATCCCGCCTCTATTGCGAACAAGGGCCCTGTGGTCATCGAATTCGACATGGACTTCTCCGGAATGGAAGGCCCGGTCAGCCCCACGGTGGTGCTGGTGGGTACCGACGGCACACCCTACACCGCAGCCTTGGAAGGCTCGGTCAAGGCTCCGATTTTCTTCGGCGAAAAGATGTTTGACGCTGGCTATTATGCCGCCGGCGAATCTCGCGAATGGTCCTTCTACGTATGGGAAACCGACAAGAAGGCCCGTCCGGACCTGGCTCTTTCCGACGAATCCGCCAAGGATTTCTCCATCAAGACCAAGAACGTGAAGGTGAAGGTGGACGAAAACGGCAAAATTACCGAAGGCGGCAAGATTCCTGCCCTGAAGGTGACGCTTTCCACCAAGGGAATGAGCCGCGAGGGCTGGGAACTGAAGCAGAAGAGCCTCCGCAAGATCGTTACCTTCAAGAGCCAAAAGTTCCCCAAGGCCACTCCTGAAGTGCTGGTTATCGGCTATTGGAAATAAAAAGGGTGTAAATTTTGACTTTTTTTAGGGTCTTGCCTTGCAAAAAGTGAAAAAATAACTACCTTTGGTCTACTCTTTGAAAAAAGACCTCGGGATGTAGCTCAGCCTGGTAGAGCGCTTGAATGGGGTTCAAGAGGTCGCTGATTCGAATTCAGTCATCCCGATTAAAAAGCCTGCAACACACGTTGCGGGCTTTTTAGTTTTTGCGCAGCATCTAAATGCGCAAAACGCAGCATCTAAATGCGCAAAACGCGGTACTTAAATGCTTAAAAAAAAGCGGGGCTTGGCCCCGCACATTTAGTGGTTTTAAGATTTACTTGGTTTCGTCTTTGAAAGAGATGGAAACGTCGTCGCCGGCCTTCTCATCTTTGTTCTGGATGGCTTTCATGGCCTGGGTGTCGCTGACTTTCTTGGCTTCGGCCATTTCGATGGCGGCGGCCTCGTAGTCGGCTTCGGTAACCCATTCCGGCTTCCAGACGACCACCTGATTACGTCCGTTTTCCTTACCCTGGTACAATGCCTTGTCTGCCAGCTGGATGCTGCGGTCGGCGCCCAGGCGATGGTCAAAGCGGGCCACACCCAAGGTTATGGTCACATTGATGGCGTAGTCTGCATAATGGACTGTCATCATTTCGATCTTGCGACGGAAACGTTCGGCAACAATGGTTGCGCCTTCCAGGTCGGTTTCCGGCAGAAGCGTCAGGAATTCTTCACCGCCGTAGCGGGCGAATACGTCGTACTTACGCAGTAGGCCGCGGATGGTCTGGGAAACAGACTTTAGAACCACGTCGCCGCAGGCATGGCCGTAGGTATCGTTGATTGCCTTGAAGTGGTCGATGTCGATGAAGATGAAGCAGAAGGGCTTCTGTGTTCTCTGGCAACGTCCGATTTCGTTGGCGATAGTTTCGTTCATGTCGCGACGATTGGGGAGTCCGGTAAGTTCGTCGGTCCTGGAAATGAGGTCCAACTTTTTGTTGGCTTCTTCCAATTCCTTGGTGCGGTCTCGGACTTCCTGTTCCAGCATGTTGCGGTGTTCCTTGAGTTCCTTCAACTGTCGCTGGATAGTGGTGTGCATTACGTTGAACGCCTTGGACAAGGTTCCGATTTCGTCTTTGCGGCTACCCACATGGATTTGCTCAACGTCCAAGTTTCCATCGCTGATCTGGCGGATGTGGCTGGTCAGGCGGTTCAAGGGGAGACCCAACTTCAGGAACATCCAGGCAGCAATGGCCAAAATAATCAGGATCGCCGCAATCAGGATAATGATACTGCTTTGCTTGATGGAAGCTGCAAGTACGTCAATTTCATTTTTGGGCTGGAAGGTGAAAATACCAAAGTCGTAGTTGGAGTCGTAAACATAATTGATGAGGTAATAGTTCTTGTCAATGAGTTTTACGAACCGAGGAGTCTTCGTTTCAAAATTACGAGGATCTACATCCGCCAGGCCCAGCTCGGAAATCTTATGGGTTCCGGAGAGCCACTGCTTGAGGTCCGGGTGGTAGAGGATTTCTCCCTGGGTGTTTACTGCCACCAAAAATCCTTCCTTGCCTATCTTGTAGTCGGCAAAATACTTCCAGAGTCTGCGGAGGGAGAAGGAGGCTACCAGGCTTCCGTCGCCAGAAGCTCTGTTGGTAATGTTTATGCCGAACATTCGTTCGGGAGCAGCATCGTTTTCACCTCTGAACCAAGGTGTAATGTAAGGACGGTGGGGAGTGATTCGAGAAAAGTCAATAGGGTATTTAACTTCTGTTTCGATGCCAACCATGGAGTTGTTGCACAGTAGCTGCCCTTGTCTGTCGTAAATAGAAACGGTTTCGCCAGAAATGAAAAGCGTGGAAATGTTGTAGCTCTTTAGGTAGCTGGCAGCCGTGTTTTGAACCATGCTCTGGATTTCAGAGGTCTTTGCCAAAAGGGACAGACGATCTCCGAACTGTTTCATCTCGTTGCTGGCTGTGGCGGCAATCTGGCTAAGCTGTGCGGCGTTGTTGTTGAAGTTCCATTCCAGCATCAGCTTGGTTTGCTTTTGCGTGTAAATGTAGATGCCGCCAGCGACCACAAAGGTCATGGCAATCGTCAAGATGAAAATGGACTTGACGATGATGCTTCGAGAGATTCTTACAATTGCGGAGTCTTTCATTGGCTATGAAAATTATTATTTCCGCTTTCTGCGGAAGTTGAACAGGAACCCGAGGATCACCATGACGGCGAATACGAAGGGTGCCTTGGAAAGGTTGCTTCTAACGACGGCGTCCTTGTCACTGGAGGCTGAATCAATGGTTGGCTTTACTCCGTGGACATGGATCTTTTCATTGAAAATTTTTTGCCACAAAGCATTGAATTCTGCGAATGTCATGATGTTTGTGGACGGATAGTTCAGGGCCTTGTTGATTTCCAAAGTGTATTGCTTGAAAATATCGTACAGTTTTTCTTCAGAGTAGAGAGACTGGATCTCCATCATTTCCCAAACAGTGCTGAACATGGAAACCAGAAGTTGTTCCATGGAGCCCCATTCAGGAATGGTAGGGTAGGTTCTGCCTGTTTCAAGAGCCTTCACCAGTTCGTTGTAATCTTCATCTTTAGCCCATTCTTCAAGAACTTTTTTGGAAGTGGGAAGAAGACCGATCTGCTTGGTGTAGGCGTCCAGGTTCTCGTCGTTCATCAGGAAGAGGAGCAAATCCCTAGCTTCGGGACGGTTGTTCTTGGCGGGGATTGCAAGGTTGCTGCCGCCGATGAAGCTAACGCTACCTGCTGCGCCGCGAGGGATGGGAATGACCATGATGCTGTCGAGGCCGATCTTTGCGTTGGACAAGCCTCCCATGGCTCCGTCATAACGGGTCTGCATTACGATTTCGGAGGTGCTGACAATAAAAGCCAATTCCCCGTTGTTGAAATGCTGGGCAACTTCGGCGGTGTTGGTCTGGAGAACCTCAGGTTGGACCAGGGTGTCAATTACAAAGTGAAGATAGCTGGCAATGCCCATGATGGTTTCTTCAGAAAGAATGTTGGCGCGCCACTTGCCGTTGTCATCCTTCTTGATGAAAGAACCGCCATTGCTCCATACCCAGGGGGCGAAGTTGTGGGGAATGTTCCAGTCGCTCTTGCCAGGGAAGGCGTAGCCGTGGATCTTTGTGCCGTCTTCCAAGGTTTCGCCGGCGTGCTCAATTTTCTTGACGGCATCCACAAAACCACGATAGGTGGATACGGTTTCCTTGGTGATGCCGTATTCCTTAAGGATTCGCTTGTTTCCAAGAACGGGGCGGATATCGATGAACCATGGAACAGAATAGATGACGGTGTCGCCGTCAAGGTGGGTTGTGTTCCAACTGACGGGAACAAAACGATCAGGCTTAATTTCCTTGAGCCAGGGGTTCAGGGATTTGATTTCGTTGCGTGCGGCAAAATAGGGAACCCACGTGGTGCCCAGCTGAACGATGTCCGGAGCCTCCTGGGAGCCGTTCAGAGCCTGGGAAATTCTATTCCACGCTTCACCCCAGTCCAAAACCTGGACCTGCGTGGGAATGCCGGTTTTCTTGGTGAAAAGTTCAAGACGCTGTTCCAGTTTTTCCTGAGGGGAGGCTCCGTTGGGCATGATCCAAACGGTCAATGGCTTTGTTGCTGCCAGAGAGGCCGTAACGGCAAGGGCCGTTGCTAAAATGGATTTTTTGATCGCACCCACCATAAAAAACACTCCTGGAAAAAATAAGCAGAGGGGACAGTACGTCCCATACACCCTAGTTTTGTAATTTAATAAAAAAAAACGCCCAAAAATCAAAAAAAATGGAGGAGAGGGGGCAATGCTAGCCGTTTCTGGAATTGTAGTGAACAATGGTCGCGTTCTTTTGTGTCGCCGTCGTGGGGGCACCTACTACGGGGGATCCTGGGAATTCCCAACTTTTGAAATCGAGGATGGAGAAACTGCTGAGGATTCTCTAGAAAGAAACTTTTTTGACTGCCTTTCCGTGCAGGTGTTCGGGTTGGCGAACCTGGGGGCGGTCTCTATGGAATCGTCCCCTTTTGTAAGATTTTTTTTGTATAGCGCCGAAATTAGTGGAAATGTGCGACCCGAAGGGACTTATAATCGTTGTAAATGGTTGAAAATTAAGGAATTAGCGCATTATCGCCAATCTCCAGCCTGTGTGACCGCTATCAACGCCTTACAAAATTTGTAGGCAAAGCTTGTTGACAAACTTTTTTTTTAATTATATTTCGGGACGTCGCGAATGCGACAACTCAATCCTTAAGGAGTATAACAAATGAAAAAAGCTATCATCACTCTCGCTTGCGCAGGCATGATCGTTCTGACCGGTTGCTACGGTTCTAACGCTTGCTTCAACAAGCTCCACAAGTGGAAC
Organism: Fibrobacter sp.; assembly: GCA_024399035.1. Lineage (GTDB taxonomy): Bacteria > Fibrobacterota > Fibrobacteria > Fibrobacterales > Fibrobacteraceae > Fibrobacter. The sequence goes on from JAKSID010000002.1 coordinate 49,449, forward strand.
GGCACCCTTGGTAACAAGTGGCTCAACTCCATCGTTCATTTCGGTCTGAGCGTGTTCGGTGTTTATCCGTTCTGCCTCGGCCTCATCGACTATATCGTTCTCAACACTGTTGAATTCTGGACCGGTTCCAATCCGCTCGCTGCTGGCGACTCCTACTATGAAAAGGACGCTCAGGGCAACGAAATCGCAGCTGTCAAGAACGCTGACGGTTCTATGTCCGTTGAAATCACCACTGCTGCTGGCGAAAAGGCAAGCCTGACCCTCCAGCGTGATGAAAACGTTGTCCGCGCTCTCGACGTGGAAGGCAACGTTGTTGCTCAGCGCGAAATCGCCAAGTAATTCTTACTTGCTGAAATCGTTTTAAGGAATCCTCGCCGTTTGGCGGGGATTTCTTTTTTATGTGCATAAGTTGAAAAATTTTATGTATTTTGTGGACGTATGAAGATTGTTTTGGGCAACAAGGTCAAAGAAAACGTGAGAACGTTCTTCATGGCGATAGCGGTTCTTGCTATGGCCTGTCTTTGTGCTTGTGTGGAAGATGACGTTGCCCGCGGAAACAAGGCTCTAAGGATCGGTGACTACAATCGCGCCATCGTGAACTTCAATAAGGCGCTGGACCAGGATCCTGCGCACCGCGATGCCCGTTACGGCCTTGCCCTTTCTTATTATGCTCTTGCAGAAAGCGAAGAACGGCTGAATGTATCCTCCTTTGATATGTGGGAACGTGCCGCTCGCGAATTCGAGATTTTGTCCAAGGTGGATAGCAGCGGAAGGATTGACGCCAGCTACTCCACTTGCTTGTTCTACTTGGCCCGCTCCATTATGCAGATGGGCAATGGCGATGTGTTGCCGGTGCTGGACAAGTCTATCCGACTGGATAGCCTGAATTTCTTTAGCTACAACCTGAAGGCCTTGCTGCTTGCGGGTCAGGGTCGTACTGACGACGCCAAGAACATTTTCGTTTATGTTGTAACCAAGGAACCGAAGTTCGCTTCTGCCTACTTGAACTTGGGCAACATTTACTGGGATGAAGGCGATATCGAATCTGCATGGGATATCTGGTCTATGGGTCACGAGGCGCTGCCAAAGGACAGGGCTCTGGAATACTGGACCGGTGTTGCCGAGGATTCTCTCAAGGCTAAAGTTCTGGCGGAAGGCCTATGAGCCACAGTTCTCTAGATTCCTCTTCGCTCCTTGACGTGGTCGAGGATTGCAGCTTGCTCCACTCCGGCGGGGAAGCGGATATCTATAAGGTTTCTGCTGCAGGTAAGGACTACATCTTAAAGTGGTACAAGTCCAACTGTTCCTTTGATACGGCGGTTTTGGACGCGGTATCGAAATCCAAAAATCCAGGACGTTTTCAGCTGCGGGAATTCGGAACTCGAAAGAGCGCATCTGGTGAAAAGACGCCCTATCTTCTTTACGATTTTATCGATGGAATTTCTTCGGATGGATTCCAGAAGTTGCCAGCCCCTGTGGCGCTCTATGCCTTGCGCCGCTTGGTTTCTACGCTCTCTGACTTGAGAAAGGTCAATGTTTCTCACGGGGATTTGTCGCCCTCCAATATTGTCTTTGCCGTGGCTGGAACAAAGGATTCAAAAGCTTTGCAACCGGTGGTCATTGACTTTGGCATCGTGGGGCCGGGCGCCTTAGCCTATGCCGCTCCCGAGCGATTCCAAGGTCAAGCTCCCTCCGAAAAAAGCGATTTGTTCAGCCTTGGTCTTTTGCTATACCGCTGGATTGCCGGCGAGAACTTGATCACTGCCAAGGACTTCGAGGAATATGCCGCAACCAGCGCCTCTATTGACTGCACCAAGGTTTCCGAAAAGTTGTATGTAAATGGCGTTTCCGCCCAGGAGTTGAGCGCCTTGGAGCCCATTTGGGCTGGCCTGCTCTGTTCCGCTGCCGAAGATCGTGTAGAAGATTTCGACGAACTGGACGAGATTTTAGAGATCGCCTTGGATAAGATTTCTGGGGGCCAGGTCGCGCTTACAACGACTCTGCAAAATTTTATTGGCGAACTGGAACTGGGAAAAGTGGGAACAAAAGTCCCGACTCCCGAAAAGTGTGATTTGCCTTATGAGATTTTGGCCCCATCGAAGCAAAACAAATTGGGCAAAATCTTTGTTTTTGCGGTTTCTGGACTTATATTATTGCTTGTAGCCCAGTGGCTTTTGCTTGGAACTAAAGGTTCCGACATCGACGCTACGGGAGCCATGTTATTGAAACAATCTAGAAACCTTGAACAGGATTCTGCCCACGAAGCGCCTTTAGGCGATGTGCCGGTGGATGAAATCCTTCAGGATCTCCCGGTTCCGGTTTCTGGCAAACAAAGTAATGAATGAGGCCGCTCTTGAAAACTGAATCCATGATCGCTACTGAAAAGATGTTGGACGTGGTAAAGACTCTTCTGGACGAAGACCAGCCGGAAACCTTGTTTCCGAAGATTCTTGAAGTTGCCAAGAGTGTTCTCCATGCCGACGCCGCTGTGCTGGATATTTCCGGTGATAGCCCGTTGCACTTGAGCAATCCCGAAAAGGTTGCCATTTCTATTTCTGCAGTAAAGCAGGCCAAGTCCGAAAATAGGGCTGTGATTTGGAACCAGGTGGACGATGATTCCGTTGACCTTTCCAAGTCCATTGTGCAGAACCAGCTTACCAGCATTATGGTTTCGCCCTTCAGAACAACGGATTCTGAATCTGGTTACCTGTATTTGCAGCGTGCCGCCCGCGAAGAGCCCTTTACTGCCGAAGATGTCCAGCTTTTTGATTCCTTTGTGGCTGTGTGCGAAAAGTTCGCCATTGCTGTGTCTGACCGCCTTCGCGACAAGCAGTCCCTGGATGTATTGAAGAACGTTGTCCGTAAGGATGGCGTGGTTTATTCCTCCTCCGTCATGTCTGATTTGGTGGCTCTTGCCGATAAGTTGGCTCCGCTGCCTATGCCTGTGATTATCCGCGGTGAGACAGGAACTGGCAAGGAAGTTCTTGCAAAGTATATCCATAAGCACAGTCCCCGTGCCGACAAGCCTTTTATTGCCGTGAACTGCGGCGCCATTCCTGAAAACCTGATGGAATCCCTTTTGTTTGGCCATGCCAAGGGTTCCTTTACCGGCGCTATTGAAAACCGCAAGGGCTTCTTTGAGGAAGCTGATGGCGGTACCATTTTCCTGGATGAGATTGGTGAACTGCCCATGAACATGCAGGTGAAGCTTTTGCGCGTGCTCCAGGAAAAGCACATTACCCGCGTTGGCGACAACCGCGAAATTCCGGTGAATGTCCGAGTCATTTCCGCCACCCACGTGGACTTGGAAGAAGCGGTGAAGGAAAAGCGTTTCAGGGAAGATTTGTATTTCCGAATCCAGGTGATGCCCATGGTGTTGCCGCCCCTGAGGGAACGCGGTCAGGATGTGATTCTCCTGGCTGAGGAATTCCTGACCAGGTACGGTGCGGAATATGGTCGAGGCAAGTGCCACATGAGCCGCAATACTGAAAAGGCTTTGCTTGGCTACCACTGGCCGGGCAACGTCCGCGAACTTGAGAATAAAATTCAGAAGGCTTTGATCCAGGCGGTTCACGGCGTGATCCAGCCAGAAGACTTGGGCTTGGGCGATTTGCAGAGCCAGGCCAAGGAATCTCCCAGGACTTTGAAGGAAGCCCGCGAGGCCGTGGAACGCGAAGTGATTGGCCGCGCCCTGAAGGACAGTAATGCCAACTTGACTCTGGCTGCGACGATTTTGGGTATCGACCGCAAGGTTCTCCGTGAAATCATGGAACGCCTTGATATGAAGAAGGAAGACTTTAAAAACTAGGGAAAAGGCAGCTAACAGCGAGGTTCGTGCATCAAAATAAGAAAAGGCGATTTTTGGGAATTTTTATCACATTGGAACCTAGGTTCCCGAAAAATTTATCCCAGTTCAAGGTTGTTTTTTTATATTGAAAATGAAAATAACCGAAATTAGGCGAAAAAAACCTAATGAATCGCCAAAACGGATAGTTGGCACGGAATTTGCAAAATTAAAGGCATGAAGACGAACATGAAAAAGATTGGTTTCATATCTATTTTCTTGATGATGACGGCAACTGCGTTTGCCGGTGAGTCTTCCTTGCGTCCGGAATCCTCTATCCCGACCCCTGCCATAAAGTCTGAAGTTTCTCAGGAAGCTCCGACCTTGGGTGCAAAGGAAAGCGAAGATTGGAAGAAACTCCGTGAGGAACGTCGCCAGGCCCGTGAACAGATCTTGTCCGACCTGCGTGCCAGTTCTGCTGCTGAAAAACAGTCTATTCGTCAGGAAGTCACGAAGAATAAGCCTCGTCCGCGCTTCGAAGGGGAAATTCCCAATAATTCTCGCGAACGCCAGCCGAATTTCGAATGGCAGCAACAGCAGCCCAATCCTCAGTTCCCTCCGCGAGATAATCAATTCGGTCCTCGTCCTTTTGAAGGGGATCGTCCTTTCCACTAAATGTATCGGCTGGCAGTAGTTGTAGTGCTATTGCTGTCTACGCTCCTCTGGGCAGAAACCCAGGAGGAGGCTTATTATCGTGCCATGAAGGCGGAAGAGTCGGGTGATATTTCCGCCGCTGTTAAGGCTTTTGAAGAGGCCGTGGCATTGACTGGCCCTTATACTGCCGAACTTCAGGAAATTTTGCAGGGCTACTATGAGGCCCTGGGAATCAAGGGCGAAAGCGAAAAGAAGAGCCCGCTTTCGTTCCGTTTCCTTGGTGATGTTGGTTTTAATGGCTTGAAGTATAACGAGTCTAAAACTCGTGATGACGTGGATGAGTACGGTGGCGACCTTTATGTTTCCTTGACGCCTTTTTTGGATTACGCTACAGGCGATTACCTGCATTCCTTTGGGCTGGAAGCGTCGGGGGACTGGTTCCTGATGAACGACAACATGCCGGCCCTCGATACTAGCGACTGGAACTTGTCCTTGGGTGCGGAGTATGCTTTGATTGGCCCCACCTTGATGTTGAATGTGGGGGCCAACTTGAATCTTGCGGAACGGGAGGCAGCCTCTTTCTCTGCGTTTGGATTTGGCCTGAAGGAATTCTATAGAAACGGCAAGAACCGTTTTGGCGTAGCCCTCTGGGCCTATTACAAGAGCACCGGCCCCTTGTCTTCTGCATTGTATGCCACATGGAACCGTACGGCAACTTATGGCTGGAGCGGTAACGCCTACTTGGGTGTTCGCTTTGAAGCGGATTCTGTTATGAATTATAAGCAGTACGTGGATGACTATAAGAATGCCGTCATCAGTACTGTAGAACAGGCTTATGATGCGGGCCGCATGGCTTACATGGATGCTTGCTTTCAGGAGCACGTCGATAACATTGGACAGTGCTTTGAAATGAATCTGGACTCCTTGTATTGGGATCAGCTGGTAAACGAAGTGGCGGATACTATTTCTGTTGCAACGACCAATTATTATGCCCTGTGGCTTGGCCCCGCCTTGCGTGGAAAGGTTTCCTATAAGTTCAGGACCAACATTACTTTGGAAGCAAAGGCTAATCTGTCCTACGGATTTGTGCTGGACGGCCCAGACGAGGATTACGAAAAGGTCCAGAAATTCTCCGGGACCTGGGGCGGCATGATTTCATGGAAACCGAAGTTCTGCCAGTTGTATCTCGGATTTGAGCAGATTTACAGGTACTACGTTCTGCCTGAGTATTACAAGAATATCTATTCCAAGAGTAGTATGCTTAGCCAGCTTAAGGCCGGTATCAAGTGGGAAATTTAAAAAGGAACGGATGAACCGTTCCTTTTTTATGGAGGTAGGGAGAGTCGAACTCCTGACCTACAGATTGCGAACCTGCCGCTCTACCAACTGAGCTATACCCCCGTAGGTGGCTGGAATATAGTTTTTGATATTTCGGTTGGCAACTGAGTATTGAAAACTATTCAAATGTTCACTATATTTGTGGTATGACTAAGTCCATTGATATTCGCGACGCCCACGAGCATAACCTGCGCCATGTTAGCCTGAATATTCCCCGTGATTCCATTGTGGTTGTTACCGGTGTCTCAGGTTCCGGTAAGTCCAGCTTGGCTTTCGATACGGTCTTCCAGGAAGGCCAGCGCCGTTTCGTGGAATCCCTTTCGGCTTATGCCCGCCAGTTCATTGGCCGCATGAAGCATCCCGAGGTGGAAAGCGTCCGCGGTATCTCTCCCACAATTTCAATCGACCAGAAGACGGTGAACCGCAATCCCCGCAGTACGGTGGGTACGGTGGTAGAAATCCTGGACCATTATCGGTTGCTTTTTGCCCGATTGGGCGTGCCCCACTGCCCGGAATGTGGCCGTGTGATTCAGGCCCAGACTGTGGACCAGATTGTAGATAACCTTTATGCCGGCGACGGCGAAGTGAATGGCGTGCCCCGTCAGGTGACGGTGATGGCTCCCATCGTTCAGGACCGTAAGGGCGAGTACCGTAAGGAATTGGCTGAGCTTAAGGAAAACGGTTTTGTCCGCGTCCGTGTGGATGGGGAGATTTATCGAATTGACGAAGTTCCCCAGCTGGTGCGTTACGAGAAGCACACCATCGAAGCGGTGATTGACCGCCTGACTTTGGAACGCAAGAACATGAGCCGCCTGCGCGAAGCCTTGGAAGGCGCGCTGAAATTGACGGATGGAAAACTGGTGAGCTTTTGGTTTGCCGGAGTTCCTGGTGCCGCTGGTGCTGCGGCTGCCGGGGAGTATCGCCTGCAGGGTACTTTGCTTGCCTGCCCCAAGTGCGGTGTTTCTATTCCGGAACTGGAACCGCGATTCTTTAGCTTTAATGATCCCAAGGGCCGCTGCCCCGTCTGTAAGGGCATGGGGGAATCCTGCGAGTTTGATATTGACCTGATTGTTCCGGATAAGACTTTGTCCCTGAAGCAGGGCGCCTTGGCGGTGCAGAAAAAGGATACGGGAACTTTGCTTTTCAGCGATTATGGCTGGCGTAACTTGCGCACCATCGCCAACGAAATGAAGTTCACCTTCGATACGCCATGGAACAAGTTGAAGCCTGCCCAGCAGCACGCCATTCTGTACGGTACACCTAGCGGCAGCGAACGTGGTGTCATTGACATTATCCAGGAACTGTGGGACATGTGGCACATTTTCCATTTCCGCAAGTTCATGCAGATCGGCGTGTGCCCGGAATGTAAGGGAACCCGCATTAATCGCACTGCAAACGCGGTGGAATTCCATGGCCACAACTTGACCGAGATGACGGAATGGTCCGTAGAAAAGTCGGTGGAATTTTTCAATAAGCTGGACTTGAGCGAAAAGGAACAGCGCATTGGCCGCGAGATTTTGAAGGAAATCCGAGGCCGCCTCAGTTTCTTGAATGCGGTGGGGCTTGGTTACCTGAATATCTCCCGAAAGGCTTCTACGTTGAGCGGTGGCGAGGCGCAGCGTATTCGCTTGGCTAGTGCCGTGGGCGCAGGGCTTCAGGGTGTGCTTTATGTGATGGACGAACCTAGTATCGGATTGCACCCCCGCGATAACGATAAGCTGTTGGGAATGCTGGATCACTTGCGTGCCCAAGGGAACAGCCTGATTGTGGTGGAGCATGACGAAGATACCATGCGCCATGCGGATTATGTGATTGACGTGGGCCCTGGCGCAGGCGTGGAAGGCGGTGGCATTATTGCCGCTGGCACTGTGGAGGAACTGGAGAAGAATAAGGATTCCTTGACTGGCGCCTACCTGAGTGGTCGCAAGGCTATTGAAGTTCCGGTTCAGCGAAAGAAGATTACGGCGGAAACTCCGAAATTGAAGGTTTGCGGCGCTGCCGAAAATAACCTGAAGAATATTGATGTGGAAATTCCGCTGGATGGCGCGTTGACGGTGGTAACTGGTGTTTCTGGCTCTGGCAAGAGTACGCTGGTGAACCAGATTCTCCGTCGTGAATTGGCCCGAGTGTTCTTTAATTCCGAGGAACCTGTAGGCAAGTTCGACCATCTGGAAGGCCTTGAGAATATTGACAAGGTCATTGAAATTGACCAGACGCCTATTGGCCGCACGCCCCGCAGTAATCCCGCCACTTACACCAAGATTTGGGACGATATCCGCGACTTGTTTGCGGCAATGGAAGAAAGCAAGATTCGCGGTTACACCAAGAGCCGTTTTAGCTTTAATGTGAAGGGTGGCCGATGCGATGCCTGTGAAGGCGCCGGTGTCAAGGAAATCGACATGCACATTTTGCCCAGTGTGCAAGTCACTTGCGAAGTTTGCAATGGCAAGCGCTTTAATGACGCTACTCGCGAAGTCTACTTTAAGGGAAAGAATGTTTCTGAAATTCTGGACATGAGCATCAGCGAGGCCGCCGAGTTCTTTAAGGACATTTCGAAAATTGCCCAGCCGCTGAATTTGCTTTGCGAAGTGGGCCTGGGCTACTTGACCTTAGGCCAGCCTTCTACAACTTTAAGCGGTGGCGAGGCACAGCGCATTAAGATTGCGTCTGAATTGCGCAGGCCCGGTACGGGCAAGACCTTGTACTTGTTGGACGAGCCTACAACGGGCTTGCATTTTGAAGATATCCGCAAGTTGATGGAATGCCTGAATCGTTTGCGTTCCTTGGGTAACAGTATCGTTATCATTGAGCATAATCTGGATGTAATCAAGTGCGCCGACTGGATTATAGACTTGGGTCCGGATGCGGGTGTACACGGCGGTCGCGTTATTGCTGCCGGCACCCCGGAACAGATTGCAAAGTGCAAGAAGTCCGAAACCGGACGCTACCTGGCTCCCGTACTTGCAAGAGCGAAGAACGGCTACAAGCCTATTACCAGTTTGATAGGAAGTCTTGCGGAGAACAAGGCCCGCTACGACGCTACTTCGGCGCAGATGGCTGCGGCCATGAAGAAGAATAGCGATGGCCCGTCCCTGGATATTGAAGTCCGGGGTGCCCGCAAGCACAACCTGAAGAATATTGATGTGACCATTCCTCGCCACAAGCTGACTGTGGTTACAGGCGTTTCGGGCTCTGGTAAATCCAGCCTGGCGTTCCACACCTTGTTTAGCGAAGGGCAACGCAGATTTGTTGAAACTCTTAGCACTTATGCTCGCCGCTTCTTGGGTCGTCCGGATCGTGGTAGCATTGATTCTATTACAGGCTTGGCTCCGGCTATTGCCATTGACCAGAAGTCCGCCAGCAAGAGCCCCCGCAGTACGGTGGCGACCCTGACGGAGATTTATGACTACTTCCGAATTTTCTGGTCCCGGGTGGGTACGCCTCACTGCCTTAAGTGCGGAAAGCCTGTGGATTCCTACGCTGCCTGCGACTTGATGCAGCTTGCATTTGACCGCGATGCCGGTAAGATGGTAACGGTCCTTGCTCCTTTCGAAGTGAAGGATATTCTGAAGCTTTCCAAGATCCTGACGGAGAAGGGCTACCGTAAGGTCTACATGGGCGATAAGCTTACGGACCTGCCGCTGCCTAAAGTTCCAACTCGCGAAAAAAAGGTGTTGGCTGTTGTAGACCAAGTGGTGGTGAAGGAAGAAAACCGCGCCCGTCTGGTGGAGGCCTTTGAAAGAGCCTACCGCGACGGAAACGGAATTCTCTTTATGGATGCCGAAGGTCAGGAACGTTTGTCTGCCAGCGAAAAGCCGGGCTGCGCTGCCTGCGGCTGGTACATGGACAGCGCCTTGAATCCCAAGCTCTTCAGCTTCAATACCCATTGGGGCGCCTGCGAAACTTGCCTTGGCCTGGGTGTCCTTAAGGATTCCAAGCGCGAAACCGGAAAGGTCTGCCCCGCTTGCCATGGTGAACGCTTGAAGCCTGAATATCTGGCTGTGCGCATCGGCGGCAATCGCGGCGCAGGTTCTAGCGCCGGCATGAACATTATGGATGTTCATCACATGAGCATCGACAATGCCCGCGATTGGTTTGCTGCTGTAAATTTCGACGGCGAAAAGAACGGGGCAGGGAAGGCGAAGATTGCAGAACCTCTCCTTCGCGAAATCATTGGTCGCTTAGACTTCTTGAAGAGTGTGGGCCTGGGCTACATTGGCCTGGACCGCTCCGGCGATACCTTGAGCGGTGGCGAGTCCCAGCGTATTCGTTTGGCAAGCCAGATCGGCAGTGGCCTTGAAGGTGTGCTCTATGTTCTTGACGAGCCTACGGTGGGCCTCCATGAAAGCGACACTGCAAAACTTTTGGATACCTTGTACCGCCTCCGCGACTTGGGCAATACCCTGGTGGTGGTGGAACACGATATGAAGATGATGGAAGCGGCGGACCACATTATCGATATGGGTCCTGCGGCTGGCGAATTCGGCGGCGAGGTGGTTGCGGAAGGTAGCCCCAAGGCATTGGCAAAGCCCTATGCCCTCCAGCAGTTCCCCCGTAGCGAGACGGTGAAGTACTTGACCCGCAGCAATCCCATTGCTAACCAGATCGAGGCGAAGCCCATTACCGAAGATACGGAGTTCTACGAATTCAAGAACCTTACCAAGAACAACTTGAAGGATATTTCTGTGAAGTTCCCCAAGGGCGCCATCAGCGTGGTCTGCGGTGTATCCGGTTCCGGCAAGAGTTCCATGGTCATGGACGAAGTTTATCCTGCATTAAAGCGCAAGTTCCAGGCCCGCGGTAAAAAGAAACAGTCCGGCGAAGTCTTGCTGGTGGACCAGAGCCCCATTTCGGGAACACCCCGCAGTACTCCCGCCAGCTTTACCGGTGTATTCGATGATATCCGCAAGCTATTTTCCAAGCTGGAACAGTCCAAGGTCAAGGGCTTTGACTACGGTCGCTTTAGCTACAACCTTGCCCGCGGTCGCTGTGCCGCCTGCGAAGGCCGCGGTGCGGTTTCCGTAGAAATGCACTTCCTTTCTGATGTGTGGGAGGTTTGCGACGCCTGCGGAGGCAAACGCTACAACCAGGAGACTTTGTCTGTAACCTTCAAGGGCAAGAACATTGCCGACGTCTTGGACATGCGTGTGGCCGAGGCCTGCGAATTCTTCAAGGATCAGCCCAAGATTTTGCCCAAGCTGGAAGCTCTTCGCGATGTGGGCTTGCCTTACGTAAAGTTGGGCCAGCCGGTAACCACCTTGAGCGGCGGTGAAAACCAGCGCTTGAAACTGGCTGCAGAACTTGCCCGTAAGAATGCCCCCGAAATGGTCTATCTCCTGGATGAACCTACCACGGGATTGCACCTGAAGGACATTCAGACCCTTTGGAACCAGTTACGCAAACTATCTGCCCGTGGAAATACAGTGATTGTCATTGAACATCACCCCGATATTATCCGTTTGGCCGATTGGAAGGTGGAACTGGGCCCTGTTGGAGGCGGAAATGGCGGTCATTTGTTGGAAATGGGCTGCAATAATTAGTTTTAATATTATCTTTGTAAGAAATAGGGGTGCTTTAAGGGCACTTACTGTGTGCTTATAGGAGAGATGATGTCCTTTAAACGATTGTTGTTTTTGCTGCTGGTTGTTCCGACTTTTTTGATGGCCGGAAACGACAAGCTGTTTCAGATTGCTCCGGATCAGTATAAGGAAGGCGCTCTTTTGGAAAAGAGCGACAATTTTGCCATTGTTCACGAAGGCCTTAATTCGGTCTCCGTAAAGCCGGAACTTCCTCTTCGCGCTCATACCTTCTATATGCGTCATAAGCGCGGCCCGAAGGAATTCTTCTGGTACGTGGGCAAGGTCAACGAAGAAAATTTTGGCAAACTCCACGCCTTTAGCATTAAGGAAAACCACTTGGAACCCGCAGAAGTGATTTACATGCGTTTCTATGGCTCCAAGAAATTCAAGGCTTTCCAGGACGAAGCGGATATCTACTTCGATAAGGAATACATCTATTCGTCCCGTATTGCAACCCTGTTCTTTATGAAGAACGGCCGTTGGGAACTTTTGAAACAAACTGATCGTCCCAGCATTATTTCCATCGACACTTCTGTGGCCGATTTGCAGATTACCTCCTTGACCAAGCGCCTGAAGCGCAGGGTAAGCAAGATTTATCCTACAAAGCCGGGCCTGTACGCCTTTGACTTTATGGCGCCCGGCTACCTGCCTTATGTGGATGTGGTGAATGTTCAAAAGTCTGAAATCGCAGCCATTGTTCCCCATATGGTGGTTCTAGGCACAGATTCTGTCATTCCCTTCCAAACGGAATTGACTGTGGAAGCAATCAATAGTGCCGAAAGTCTGGAAGATGTGGAAGTCCTGTACGACAAGTTCTCCAACGACATCAAGCCGGTTCTTACCTTGGTGGATACAAGCGCCTTTGAAAAGAAGTACCCGCAATTGAAGACCGCTGCCGAACTGAATGTTGCTACGGACATGCCGGAATATGTGGCCTATGTGGAACATTACAACAATCGTCGTTCCGAATCTAGGAACTTGTGGCGTTCCAATAAATTGGGCGTTGTTGGCGTTTTGGACAAGGTTCTTCGTACTAAACTGGATGAATTCCAGCAGGAATCCCTTTCTGGCACTATGGTTCCCGAAAAGATTGAACCGATTTTTGAAGCCGTTCCGGGTTCCGAAGAAAAGCGAATCTCTGCAATCCGCTTGACATTCGGCAAGGAATTTGACCGCTTTGATGTGGCTTGGGTCGGTAACGCCGAGGGTATTGTCCCCGATACCCTGTATGCGATTCTCGATGCCGCCGCCTCTGTGGCCGCCCATTTGACTTTGGCCAACAACAAGCCTGTGTGGATTTATAAGGATGGTCAGGTTGTAAGCCGTCATCAGTATCGATACACGAAGCTGAACTTGATTATTGATGACCAGACTTACATTTGCAAGGGCGAGTTTAAACTGCCGTCTTACATTGCTGAACAGCCCGAAGTTCAGGAATGGGTGAAGCAGAATGTTGCGGTGGTTGAACCTGTTGCTACGGACTCCGTTGTTGCAGACTCCGTTCCTGTGGCTGAACCTGTCGCTGCTGTAGATTCTGTCCCCGCACAGCCCGCGGTTGTTTCGGACACTGCTGCTGCTGACTCTGTGGTTGCAAAACCCGCTGCCGCTACAGACACTGCTGCTGCTGACTCTGTGGTTGCAGAACCTGCTGCTGCTACAGACACTGTTGCTACTGACTCTGTGGTTGCAGGACCTGTTGTTGCAGACTCCGTTCCCGCACAGCCCGCAGTTGTTGATTCGGTCCCCGCACAGCCCGCTCCTGTCGTTAAGCTTGAGGAGGAAGAAATTTACGAAGATGAAGAATCTGTCATTGAGTCCAAGATTTTGCCCAATATTTTGAAGGATTCTGCCCGCGGTACCGTGGCCTTGATCGACTCCGGATCTTTCCGTTACAAGGGTAAGGTCGTTTCCATGTCTCCTTTTGCAATCCATACCACCGAAGTGACCCAGCAATTCTACGAAGACGTAATGGGCCGTATCGAGGATGATAAGCGTCGTCTTGACCGTTCTACCTTTATTGATGCCCAGAAGCCTGTCCATAATATTTCTTGGTACGAGGCTCAGGAATTCTGCCAGGCTATTGGCGGCGATCTTCCTACCGAAGCTCAATGGGAATTTGCCGGTCGCGCCGACAACAACGAAGGTGCTATCTGGAATCTGGACGAAAAGCCCGATGCCGGTGCCTATGCTGTTTACCGCGAAAATTCTTACAAGCTGCTGAAGCAGGATTCTTCCGCTTACGGTCCCCAGGCTGTGGCCAGCAAAAAGCCCAACGCATGGGGCCTCTACGATATGTCCGGTAACGTGGCCGAATGGACCAAGGATGCGTACTTTATGTTCTCCCTGATTGTGGAATCATCTAATCCTACTGGCGCCTGGATGGGTTCCCACAAGGTGTACAAGGGCGGCTCCTGGAAGGATAAGGAAAAGTATTTGAACTTGACCACTCGCGACGATGAAGATCCCCGCTACTGGTCTAACCACATTGGTTTCCGTTGCGCTTTCCCCCGAAGCGTATTTGAGGCAAAAAAATGAGTGACGTGATGGCAGAAAATAAGGACTCCAAGTTCTTTCGCCTGTTTAAGAAATTAACTGCAATCCCGTATTTACTGGTCATTGTGGCATTGTTGATGCCCCTGGCAAACGTGTCTTGCAATGATGAACAAGTTATCGCATCTCCCAATGTGTATGAACTGTCATCTGGCTTGGACCTGGAAGAATCTCTGAAGGATCCTGCATTGGGAATACTTAAGAAAATGGAAACAGGCAATCCTGCCGCTCTCGAAAAGTTCCGCGTGTCTATGCCCAACTTCCCAAAGATGGAACCTATGCCTGCTCTCTATGCGCTTTTTGTGGGCGCTCTCCTTGCTGCAATCTTTGCCTGGATTTCTCCCTTGGGCTCTATTGCGATGGGCATGCTGACCATGGTTGCTATGGGTGCGTTTTATGCGAAACTGGTTGAGATTCTTGCCAGTTTGGGAATCCCTTTGTTGTCGGTGCAACCGGGCCAGGGCTATAGTGCGGCGACCGTTATGATCTTTATCGGTACGGCCATGAACTTGGCTACGATTATCAGGCCTATCGTTGTGGAACTGAAGGCCCGCCGGGCAAAGAAAAAGGCTCAGGCAAAGTAAGGCTTCCCGCGGTTCTTGCAGATTGAAAAAAAAGGCGCTAGTTCATCACTAGCGTCTTTTAATTTTTGTGTGCGGGAACTTCGCGGAACCTAGAACTTCGCGAATCTTCGCGGAACCTCGCGGCCTATTACACGTTGAAGCGGAACAGCATAATGTCGCCGTCCTGCACCACGTATTCCTTACCTTCGGTACGGAGCACGCCGGCTTCCTTGGCGGCATTCCAGCTGCCGTACTTCATAAAGTCTTCGAAAGCCAGAGTTTCGGCGCGGATAAAGCCGCGTTCGAAGTCGGAGTGGATAACGCCTGCGCACTGGGGAGCCTTGAAGCCAGCTTCGAAGGTCCATGCACGGCATTCCTTTTCGCCTGCGGTGAGGAAGGTGCGGAGGCCCAGGATTTCGTAACCCTTGCGGACCACTGCGTCCAAGCCGGATTCCTTGAGGCCAAGGTCCTTCAGGAATTCAACCTTGTCGGCCGGTTCCATCTGGGAAAGTTCTTCTTCGATCTTGCCGCTGATCATGATTACTTCGTGACCGTTCTTTGCTGCATATTCCTTAAGGGCTTCTACGTAGGCGTTGCCGGTGAGGATGTCGTCTTCCTTCACGTTGGCGCAGTAGAACAGGGGCTTTGCGGTAAGGAGGGCGAGGTCCTTGATGACCTGGTCCATTTCTTCGCTTTCACCGATGAGGCCGCGTGCAGCCTTGCCTTCCTGGAATGCGTCGCGGAGCTTTTCGCAAGCAGCCAAACGTGCCTTAGCTTCGGCACCACCCATACGGGCGTTCTTTGCTTCGGTGGCCAAACGCTTTTCAACGGATTCCAAGTCCTTGAGGATAAGTTCGGTTTCGATGATATCTACGTCGCGGACCGGGTCTACAGAACCATGTACGTGAACGATGTCGCCGTCGTCGAAGCAACGGACCACTTCCATAATGGCCTGGCATTCGCGGATGTGGGTGAGGAACTGGTTGCCAAGGCCTTCGCCCTGGGCGGCACCCTTAACGAGGCCAGCGATGTCAACGAATTCGGTAACTGCGGGTACGATGGACTTGGGGTTGTAAACCTTGACCAGTTCGTCCAGACGAGCATCCGGAACGTTCACCATACCCACGTTGGGGTCGATGGTGCAGAAGGGATAGTTAGCGGCTTCGGCGCCTGCGTTGGTGATTGCGTTAAAGATGGTGCTCTTACCGACGTTGGGCAAGCCTACGATACCACATTTAAAACCCATGATAATCTCCGTTTAATTCGCCGGACTCTCCGGCTTGTAATTTTTTTGCGTTGTAAAGTTAGTAAAAAAGGGCTTTCCGCGCGGCCCTTAAAATTCTATTTTACCCGCCCGATTATGGCAAACGCAAAGAACATGGACCTGCTGAACGGCTCGATTTGGGATAAGATCCTAAAGTTTGCCATACCCTTGGCCGCAAGTTCCATTTTCCAGCAGCTGTTTAACTCGGCTGACGTGGCTGTGGTTGGTAAGTTTGCTGGCGATGCGGCCCTGGCCGCTGTGGGGGCGAATACCTTCATTATCAACCTGATGGTGAACCTATTCGTAGGGCTTTCCATTGGGGCCAATGTGGTGGTGGCTAACGCGCTGGGCGAACGTAGTGCCAGGGCTGTTTCCCGAGGCGTCCACACGGCGATTGCAGTCTCTGTTGTGTGCGGAATTTTGCTTTCTGTGGTGGGAATCGTTTTTGCAAGATCCATCCTGAGTGCAATTTCCACGCCGCCCGATATTCTGGACGATGCGGTACTCTATTTCCGCATCTATTTCGTGGGCATGCCTTTTATTATGTTGTACAACTTCTGCGCCGCAATCCTCAGAAGCAAAGGCGATACCAAGCGCCCCTTCTATGTTTTACTGGTTTCCGGCGCCATCAATCTTGTACTGAACATTATTTTCGTTGTGGGCTTCCATATGGACGTGGACGGCGTGGCCATCGCAACCGTCATTGCCAACGTACTCAGTTCCCTTGCTGTCCTTTATTTCTTGATGCACGAAGTGGGTCCCTTCAAGTTCGAATTTTGGAAGCTCCGCGTTACTCCTTTTATCTTGAGTCGCATCGTAAAAATCGGCCTCCCTGCCGGTGTGCAGGGCGCGCTTTTCTCCTTCAGTAACGTATGTATCCAATCGGCGATTAACAGCCTGGGCTCTACGGCGGTGGCAGCTTCCGCCGTGGCCATGAACCCCGAATTGATTGTATATTTCTGGCTCGCTTCCTTTGGTCATGCCTGCGTTACTTTCGTGGGCCAGAACTACGGAGCCCGTAACTTGGAACGCTGCCGTAAGGTTGTCCGTTGGACTCTGTTCCTTTCGGGATTGTCCACCTTTACCCTGGGCGCCTTGACTTGCATTTTCTACCATCCCATTCTTTCGATTTTCACCAACGACGAAAGTGTTATTGAGACAGGTGCTTACCGTGTATTTATTGTCATCGGCCTGGAATTTATCAACGTGCTTATTGATGTATGTTCCGGAGCCCTTCGCGGGATGGGTAAGTCCATGCTTCCTACCTTGATTTGTGTCTTTGGAATCTGTGGCGTGCGAATTTCCTGGGTGTTCTTTATGTTCCCCAAATTTGGAACTTTCAAGGCCCTTATGCTTTGTTATCCCATCAGCTGGCTTACGGCAGGCACCATTTTGGTCTGCGTTTACATGGCATTTGTACGCAAAACAAGGATTGAATGGGCCAAGGAATCCTAGGGAGTTTTGTATATTTTCTAGTGATGAAAAATCTTGCAAAGAAAATTTTGTTGTTAGGCGTGGCTGCTTTTTGCGGCTTTGCTGCGACCGCCTGCGTTTATGAACCGGAACAGTACATTGCCGATGATTCCGGAAAGGAATCCGGTGATTCTCAGTCTCTTGACGTGGGAACGATTTATGCGGTAAACAAGGGTTACCAGATTTGTAATCCCTCTATTAGCCAGGATACAGAAAAATATCCAGGGGCCATGTTGTGGTTGAACTTTAGTGGTTCCTTGGGCGTGACCTCCGAAGACTCTACTTATAATGTTAAGAAGGCTGGCGAACACGATCGCTTGACTGTTTCTGATTCTACCAATAAGGTACTTTGGTTTGTCAAGATTGATACGGCCAAGGGCGATTGCGAATTCCAGGATCCGGAATGGAGTACCCATGGAAATTTCATTGTAACTCTTCGTGCCTATGACAAGACTGGTGGAAAGTGTAAAATGGAAAATCGCGACTTCGGCATTATTGCGATTCGCATGAGTGATAAAAAACGTTTCACTTTCTATAGTAAGGAAATTAGCAGCGAAGCTACGCCCCATCTGTGGATTGACCCCACGGCGGAAGTTGATACTACGGCTGATGATTCCACCATTGAAGGTTTCTTTGGTACAAGAAATGTTCGCCTGACCTATGTGGCAGAAGACAAGCAGAATATTCTGTTTGTGGATTTTGCAGACGTAAAGTCCGAAAAGGATTTGGAAAAGGCTTTGGCTAACCCCAAGAAGATGATTGGCCCCGATGATGCCAAGAAAGGTTACATCGAAAGTCAGCTTTTCTCTCCGGATGGAAAGTTTGTGGTTTACAACGTTATTGAAGATGCCATGACCAACTGGAATGCCTACATCCAGAAGGTGGATGAAACTTCTTCTCCGGTCTTGATTGAAAAATTGGACGGCATGATTTCTGCTCCGGCTCAGCCTCATTGGTTCAAGTACGATAGTCGTTTGTTTGTGACCTGGGCCGAATTCCCCAATGGCGAAACTATGACAGGCCAGCAGAAGGATTTGCTTGATGAATCTATGCACGATGGCTCTGGTGGCAGAACTGCCATGCGCGAGATTTCCTTGGATGCAGATGCTCCTGCGGACCTTGCAATTTCTTGGGTTGGCGATGTTCGTCAGATTTCTCCTATGCCCACTATTGGCGGACGCTCTTCGGATGGTCGTTACATTGCGACTGGCGATAGCAAGGCTTTCTTGATTAAACTTCCGTGAGGCTTAGAATGAAGATGAATTCGAAGAAAATTTGCGGAATGTTTGCCTTTGCCGCAGTTTGCACTGTGGCGCTTGTTGCTGGTTTTAACGCTCCTGTTGAAGTGGCTACCCCATGGGAATCCATCGGTGGTTGCGGTGCAGGTGGTTCTGGCGGTGGCGCCGGCGACGGTATCAAGTGGATTGGCCAGGGCGTGTCCGGTGGCTACCTGGAAGTGGAAGCCTTTACCAAGTACACCGTAGGCCAGAATTTCTCTGGCGTTACCTTGACTCCTCATTTGTCCATGAAGCCTACTTGGTCCACAAAGCTGGGCGTGAGCATTCCTTGGATGAGTCATCGTGGCGAAGTGCAGTACCGCACTAACCAGATTCCGGCGGACCGTTCTACTGGCGGCTTGGGCGATGTGTCCTTTGACTTTAGCAAGACGATTGGTAGCGGTGGCGCAGCTTCTCTTTCTGCAAGCCTTTCTCTGCCCACGGGCCAGTACGATATTAAGCGTGGTACCGATGCTGCCCAGTTGATTTTGCCCAGCAGTTTCCAGAAAGGTTCTGGCTTGTACAGCTTGACTTTGGGTTGGGACTACAGCCGCGATACGGACAAGGGCATTTGGCTTTACGGCTTGACTTACACTCATCCCTTTGCCATGCACTTGATTTCTGGTGAGAACGAATTTAACGATACCTACTGGAAGGATCTTGACCGTAAGGGCGACCGTTTCAACTATCGCTTTAAACCTTATGGCGAAAACGACTTGGGTGCCTACACTCCGCCTACTGTGGGCGGTTCCATTGCCTATGGTTACCGCGGTCGTGCAGGTATTGTGCAGTCCCTCGGTGTGAACTTCTCCGCACCTCTTGGAGTCGCCTGGATTTCTTCGGAAAAGACCGGTACCTATGATCCTCGTCCGGACCCGGATCACAAGGCTTGGTCTGCAGCCATTGCCTATGGTATTGAATTCTCCAATACGGATTTCCCGATTTTCTTGGCTCTGTCTATTCCTATTCATGATAAGGCGAATGCGGCTAACCCGGATAACGAATATGATGAGAAGCCCATGAGAGAATGGAATGCGCCGGACTGGAGTGACATCGGTCAGCAGTGGACGATTGCTGTCGGCGTCAAGGGAAGCTTCTTCTAATTTATAGAGTCGGGGCGATTTAGCGGGCTTTGAGATGCTGTCCTGTCGGGACGCTCGCCCTACGGGCATCACCCGCTACGCGGAGTCCCTCCAGTCCAGTCCCAAAGCCCTCGAAAAATCGCTCCTTGATGGAATTAAGAAGAATACGTCCGCTAGGACGCCTTCTTTTTGTTTCGAATAATCGGGACGAATTTAGGGGTTGGGGCCCCCTGAGTGGGGGTTCCAAGGGGCAAAGCCCCTTGCATCTTATTACGCACGTGGATGAGTCTTTTTAAAAGCCTCTCTTAAACGTTCTGCACTGACATGGGTGTAGACTTGGGTTGTGGAGATGCTCTCATGGCCCAGCATTTCTTTGACGCTCATGATTTCTGCGCCGTTCTCCAGCAGGTGCGTTGCAAAGCTGTGGCGCAAAACGTGGGGGCTAGCCTTGCCCTCCCAACCGATGTCACGGAGCAGGTCGTGAATGTCGTTGCGCAGAGTTCTTAGACCAAAGGGTTTGCCGTCGTCACTCAAGAATACGTAGCCTGTAGGGGAGGGCACGCGGCCGGCTTCGGCCTGCTTTTGCTTGAACTCGCCGATGCGAGCTAGCAATGCCTCGGTGACGGGTACGATTCGCTCCTTATTGCCCTTACCGATGACTCGAACCAGGTGTTCCTTCTCCTGGATTTGATTCCAGCAGAGTCCTTGGCATTCCGAGATTCGCAGGCCGGACCCGTAGATAAGTTCAAGCAGCAAGCGAGCCCGCAACTGAGGCAGTGTGGGATTCTCCAACTCCGGGAACTTTTCCTCGGACAAATCCTTCTGGCTCATGAAATTCACCAGACGCTTGGGGCGCTTGGGCATGGGAACGTTCCCCGCAGGGTTCGTCGAAAGGATCTTGGAACGGACCAGGTACTTCCCAAAACTTTTTAAAGCCGCCAAGTGTTCGCAGATGCTTGTGGGGGCGAGTCCCTGTTTGATTTTCAAGTTCCATACAAAACTTTTCACGTTTGTCTCGGTGAATGCCTCCAGTGCGACCGCGACGTTCCCAGTGACGTTCCCGGCGACGTTTCCTGCACCCAAGTGCTCCACGAACTTATGGAGGGACTTACGATAGGTGTCCACGGTACGGGGCGAAAAATGACGCTGTACCTCGACATACGTTAAAAAGTGCTGGATTTGTTCTGAAAGTTCCATTTATGTATATTCTTGAATATATTGGTACTCCAAAAATAATCTATCTTGAAAGTCAAGTTATGACATTGGCAGGAAAATTTTTCACATTTGAAAAGCGAGGACTTCGTAGTTTCCTCGTTGCTCTCCTGTTATCCAATGCCGCCTTTGCTGCCGATCGTGTGGTTGGTGCGAACTCTTCCCTTGAGATTAACCCCGGAGCTCGTTCTGCTGGTTTAGGTTCTGCAGCCTTGGCTGTAGACGGGGATTACCTTGGACTAACCTCCAATCCTCAGCAGTTGGCCAATGTGAATTACGCCTGGGCTTCTCTTTCCCATACGGAGTACTACGAGAATACCCAGTTTGATTACGCATCTGCGGTGGTGCCTTTAGGCGCTGGTCAGGGTATCGGTGTCTCTTTTGCACGTTTTGGTGCCAATGATATTCCCTATATCAAGGACGGTGAACCGCTCCCGGAGGGTTTCCTTTACGAAACGCTCTCCATTGCGGACTGGATGTTCTCCGTGTCCTATGGTCGAAAGCTTTTCGATCGGTTTGAAGTGGGTGTCTCCTTCCATGGTCTGTATCGAGACCTGGATCAGTCTGGCTTTGGTTTCCGTAGCGACATTGGTGTGCGCTACCATGTGATTGACCAACTTTATGTTTCTGGCTTGCTGAAGGGCTGGACTTCTTCTGCCACAGCCTGGGGTTCCGGTGAGTTTGAATACACCTCGCCCGAAGTCTATTTGGCTGCAAGCTACGGCCTTGCTGTTCCTTACCTCTACGGAAAACTGGGCATGTACTGGCAAAGCGCCGGTCTGTTCCATCAAGAATCCAGGGAAATGGGATTTGGTAGCGATGACCGTGGTGGCCGCATCTGGGAAAGTCCCTTGGATTGGCTTTCCGGTGGTCGTGGCGGTCTGGAAATGGCTTTTGACTTTGGCTTGTCCCTCCGCTTGGGCTTGAGCAGCTTTACCACTTTCCAGAGCGTGACTGCAGGTGCGGGTATTGTCATCGCCAAGTTCCTTAAGATCGACTACGCCTTTGAGTCCCATCCGGTTTTGTCGCCGGTGCATCGCATCAGTGTAAGCTTTAGCCCCTACTTGTTCTCCAAGAAGCCTCGCCCGGGTACGCCGGAAGCTGCAGCAGCAGTCCGCAAGCCCACGCTCTTAACGGAGGAAGTGGAAGAGGAAGAAGTAGCCGCGGACCATATTCCCGAAATCGTTGAAGAACCGGTTGATCCGACCCCCACCGAAAATCCCGCAGCAAATTCCGCCGCAGAACCTGCCGCAAATCTTGCAGCCGAACCTGTACAAAGCACGAGCGAACAGCCTGTACAACCTCAGGAAAATGCTGATCCAGCCCCCGCCAAGGGCACGATTGTGGAGACTGATGACGAAATTTTGGAATAAAATGACCTAAAAATGGTCATTTTACGTGACGAGCCTCACTAATATTGAATAAATAGGCTATATTTTTACCATGCCTCAGTTGAAGAATTATCGCGAAGTTGGAAATTTTGATTTGCTTTCTGCACCCCTCAATCCTATTGGGGCCTTTGATGCTGAACAGTTCAAAAAGCAGGTTCGTGACCTTCTAGCCGAAAAGCAGGACGAAAAGTTCATTGCTGTGGACCTGGCTGGCTTGGATTTCGTGTACAGCGATGCCTACAATGCATTCATCATGTTCCAGCAAGAAATGTCCAGCCGTGGCGGTATGTTCGCCGTTCTCACCAACAACAAGATCATTGTAGATGGCTTGAAAAAGGCCGGTCTCGACAAGACGATCAAGGTTTTCGCCTACGAAGCAGATCTGATGGCTTTCTCTTTGCATTCTCCGGCTGCTGCCGAAGGAACTTCCGAATCTGTCGAAGCAGAATCCGGTGCCGTTGCTTCTCAGAACATGAGCGCCGAAATCAAGTCCGCTTCCGCAGACCGCCACACTGGCTCCCATCGTCGCTTTACCAAGAGCTTCAATGCGATCGCCAAGGAAGAAGAAAAGAAATCCCAGAAGAAGGGCCTGGACATGCCGTTCGAGGAAGAACCCTCTTCTGCTCATACCGTCATTATCGTCATCCTGCTGCTTTTGGCTGTAGTTGGCGGCGTTCTGGCATTCCTCTTTGTTTAGTTTCCAATGTCCGTTGAATTCCAGGAATACAAGGGCAAACGGAAAAATATCAAGACAAGACATAAGTTTCCGTTAATCCGCTTGCTTCTGGTTGCTGCAGCTGCCTTTGCTGTCTATTGGTCTGGCCTGCTCCGTACCATCGTGGACGCCCTGCCCTTGCCGGGTAACGAAGAAGTGGTTGTGGTGGACAACTGGGAAAACCGTTGCAGAACCTATAGCGGCACTCCTTTTGCTTTGGAAAACGGCTTGGCCCAGTGCTCCTGGATTTTGAACGATTCTTCCCTTGTACAGAATCTTCCCAATACATTTTTGCGTTACGTAGCCTCTCTGCGTAAGTCCGAAGTTTCCAAGCTGCATTGGGTGGCTCCTATCGAGGATTTCGCCAACGCCAGGTTCGTTTTGCATGAAGACGGCAATCCTTTCGTGTATTTGCACATGATGACAAAGGATTCCAGCTACGTCTGGATTTCCAAGAATACGGGTTGCCGTTTCCCTGGAATTTGTCCGCAGTTGCCTATGGAATCTTCCGCACTGCCTATTTCGGACGGCTTTGACTTCGAAGGCCAGGAATCCCTGCTTGCCATGGACGCGTTTAGCGGTATCGGCGAAGCTCCCATCCAGTCCGTACTTCCGGGCATCGTCATTGCCTCGGGCAAGGACTCCCTGGGCTACTTTGTAGAAATCGACCACGGTTTCAACGTTACAAGCAAGACCTCCGGCATTGGTTTCCCTAAGGAGAACTTGTCTGTAGGCGATTCCATCAAGGCGGGCGCCAACATCGGTCGCTTGTCTCCCCAGGATAGCTCCGCCTTTTACCTGACGGTTCGCCAGAACGGCTTGTTCGTTCGCTGGAGCGATTTCTATGCGGCTGCACATCCGGTTCCTCAGGATCAGATTGGTGAATTCGAGAAGTCCCTGGGCTTTTAATTATTTGTGGTTTTTCAATATGTCCGGCAACTTTCTAAAAAGAACGTTTTTGTTGTGCGCAAGCCTTTGGCTGGTGCTCCTTTCTTTTGCCGGCTGCGAATACAGTTCCGATGGTCCGTTGAAGCCTTCTAGCAGCAAGTATGAATCTGATGGGGAAGGCTATTTTTTGAGCGCCGACCTGGATTCCGGAAGCAATATCCATCTGGCCTCTGACACGCTCTATTTGGGTATGCAAAAGATCTGGTCATTTTCCAATTGCGCCCTGAAGTCCATTGACCTTGATTACCAGAAGGAAGACTCAATCCTTTGGATTGCGCCGACGATTGCTTACCACGCCACCGAAGAAGACTGCCCGGCTCCCATCTACAGGCCCGACACCGTACTCAAGGTATTGCTGGATGACGAGGCTTTGGATGGAATCGGACAAATTAACGTAAAGAACGACAAGGATTCCACTCTGGATTCTATTCTTCTCCGTCGTGGCTCCTTTGAACTGGACACCTTCAATGTCTATGTGGATTCCTCTTTCTCCGACCCGAAAAGCCTCCCGTTAAAAACGAAGGTGAAGAGACACGGAAAGCATACGGGTTCCATTCTGAAAGTGCTGGATTCCCTGACGCCCCGTGTGTTCTATTGGCGTACCATGAAATCCGCCTGCACGAATCGCGTGGACATGTGCGACGAAGTTGTGCCGGATACGGTTTATCCTACCAGCTGGAGCATCTCGGATACGAACCTGGTGCCGGTGCATTATGCTTGTGCCGATACGAATTTGACGTACTGCATTAATGGTAAGTGGAAGGACGATTCTACCGCCCTGGGTAAGTTGCAGGAACGCCCGGATACGATTTGGAACTCCAGTACCTATTACGTGGAAGAAGTTCCGGAGTGCGCTACCTTTGACGGCTTTAATTACGTTAACGTGGCTGTTGGCTATACCGCAAGGTTTATTCGCAGGATGTTTGTTCCTGATGAAGATGAAACGTTCTGTGGACCGTCAACTACAGAAACAATGATGATTTTTAAACTGCCTGGCGGAATGGTGATGGATAACGACTCCGTGAAGGTGGTGGATGATTTGCTCAAGGCATGGAAAAAGGCCGAGGTGGCTCCCGATACCTTGATTACCGAGGATTAGCAAGATGATTGAATATTCCTTTGCTGCTGAGATTGCCGAAGCTGACAAATCCATTCTTTTGAACTCCAGGATCTACAAGGAATGGCTGGAAAAGAGCGAGGAAAAGTTCATCGTCAAGAAAGTGCATTTTGCATCTGCAGATTTTTTGCTGAAGGGACGTCAGCCTTTGTTCATTAAGCTTGAGGCTACGGCAACATTGCCTGATGGTCGCCCGGTGCACGGCATTGTTCTTGTCCGTGGTAACGCTGTGGGCGTGCTGGTGGTGTTGCGCTGCGAAGGCAAGCCTTACTTGCTATTGGTGCGTCAGCCCCGCTTTGCTATTTCTGAACAGGCTTCCCTCGAGATTCCCGCAGGCATTCTGGACTGGACCGGCGACTACCGTAAGGTGGCTCTTGCTGAATTAGAAGAAGAGGCCCAGATTAAGGCGGAGGATTCCGAACTGATTGACCTGACAGATTTCTGGTATCAGGGTTCTTCTGTGGGTTTTGCCGGCAGCTGCGGCTTGCTGGATGAACGTATTCGTTTGTATGCAATCGAACGTGATGTGACGGCGGAAGAATTGAAGGCCATGGATGGCAAGGACCAGCAGTACACCGAGGAAATCGAGTGGATCAAGACCGAGGTGCTGTCCTACGAAGAAGCCGCCCGCAAATTTGTGGACGGCAAGAATCTTGTGGCTTTGTTCATGTACGAGCGTTGGCTCAAGGCTCAGGGCAGAACCCTTTAAGGGGTCGCCCAAAATCGCTAATTAGAAGACAAGTGTGTTGATGGTGAGACCCAGGAAAAATAGGGTCAGGTAACCGTACCACAGCGCCGTAAGGGCGTAATTCAAAACTCTCTTGTATTTCTTAGGCTCGTTCTTGTTCTTTTCGCGAATAACGAGAACGTTCTTTCTGCAGAAATAAGCACAGCCTGCAAGGCCGATAAGAGAAGCGAGAATAAGTAGTACGTATGTCATGATGGGCATAAAATAGTTTATTTCATTGGCAAAAACGAGAAAAGGACCTGTAAATGGGTACAAACCCTTAAATGACTGTTGCCCTGCGCCCGTTTTTTTTCTCTATTTGGTCTCGGTTTAAGACTGTCCGTGGTCATTGCCTCTACCTTGAACGAGTTTTCAGGTGAAGCGGTGGCCGTTAGCGGACGGCTATTTTAATATAAGAGGCTTATTTGGCTAACCAAAAACTGGATTCGCTTATTGCTGAAGCATGTACTGCTGCTGGCGTGACGCTGGTAGAGCAGGATATGTTCCGCGCTGGCAAGCGTAAGACACTGCGTCTTTATATCGACAAGCCCGAAGGTGTGTCTATTGATGACTGCACCAATGTGAGCCATTTCTTGTCTGACGCACTGGACCTCGATCCCGAAATTATTGAAGGCGCCTACACCCTGGAAGTTTCTTCCCCGGGCTTGGACCGCCCCTTGAAGTCGGACGCTGACTTTATCAGAAACAAAGGCCGCTTTATCCGTGTGACCAGACCTGCAGGTAAGCCTGTGGTGGGTCAGCTGATCGATGTGGACGAAAAGAATTTAACCCTGGTACTTAAGGGAAGCAAAGCGGAAGAGATTATTCCCCGCGACGAAGTACTGGTGGCTAAGGTAGATGTACAAATCTAATAGGAAGGTCATGTTATGAAGAACGAACCGAAAGAAAACTTGCTTGACGTGCTTAAGAAGGTTGTCGAAGCTAAGGATATGGAAGACTCCCTGGTGCTCAATGCACTGAAGGAAGCCTTGATTACTGCAGCTCGCAAGTACCTGCACATCGAGAAGAAGATCGAAGTGGATTTCGACGAAGAAGCAAACGAAGTTCACGTCTATCTCCGTGTGGCCGTTGTGGATGATTATCCGGACTACGACCCGAACATGACCGCTGACGAAGTGGAAGAACTGGACAAGGGCTACATGCTGGTTGAAGAAGCTCGCGATTTCAACGAAGACGCTCAGCCGGGTGACTTCCTCGAAATGGAAATTCCTATTGCAGCGTTTGGCCGTCAGGCAATCCAGACCGCTAAGCAGCTCCTGAACCAGCAGATCCGCGACGCAGAACGTCAGAAGATCATGGACACCTACCGTAGCCGTATCGGCACCATGGTGAGCGGCGAAGTCATTCGTTTGGAACAAAGTAACATCATCGTCCGTCTTGGCAAGCAGACCGAAGCCATGATCCCGTACCGCGAACAGATCAAGCGCGAACGCTGGGCTCAGGGCAACTCCATCAAGGCTGTCATTGCACGCGTCGAAGAATCTTCCAAGAACGGTGCACAGGTTATCCTGTCTCGTTCTAACGGCGATTTCCTCAAGGAACTCTTCCGTCAGGAAGTTCCCGAAATCTACGAAAACACTGTTGAAATCAAGGGCGTCGCTCGTGAACCGGGCTTCCGCGCTAAGATTGCAGTTTACTCCCGCGACGAAAAGATCGACCCCGTTGGCGCATGCGTTGGCATGAAGGGTGCTCGTGTTCAGACTATCGTCCGCGAACTGGGCAACGAACGTATCGATATCGTTCAGTGGAACCCGGATCTGGATATCTTCATCCAGCGCGCTCTGGCTCCGGCAAACGTGATCAAGCTGATTCACGTTCCCGAAACCCGTCGTACCGTTGTGATTATCAGCGATGAAAACCTCGCTCTTGCTATCGGTAAGAACGGTCAGAACGTTAAGTTGGCTGCTGAACTCGTTCAGCGTAATCTCGATGTCTTCGGTGAAAAGGAATGGTCTGAAAAGGACGACGAAACCAAGGCAAAGATTACTACTCCGTCCAGCGCAGATTTGAACCACGCAAATGGTCGCAGGGCAAGCCGCTAACCAGAGGCTATACTAGGCCCACACAAGGGGTGTGGGTCTCGAAAGGTTTGAAAAAAGGAACATTGGAACAGGCAATTCATGGTAAGTGAAAATCAAATTAAACCTACAGATTGGGCAGAATCTCACGGCGTCAAGGTAGACGTTGTGATGAAATTGCTTCGCGAAGCGGGCGTGACCGTCCGTACTCATATGTCCAAGGTGGATGCGAAGGACTATGAGAAGATTGAAGCAGCTGCAGATGCCGAAAGGCAGAAGGCAGAGTCCCGCAACAAGAATCTGAAGAAGAATACTTCTTCTGATGCTCCTAGTGCAACAGCAAGTAAGGCTAAGGCAGCTCCTGCTGCTGGTGGCCGTACCTTGAAGGCTACCCTTATCAAGGGTGCGACTGTTACCGTTAAGAAGGGTGCCGCCGCAAAGGCCGCTGCTCCTGCAGCACCTAAGGCTGAAGCACCTGCTGCTCCCGCAGCTCCCAAGGTTGACCCCAAGCCCGCTGCAAAGCCGGCTGCCGAAAAGGTTGCCGTAGAAAAGGTTGCTCCCGTTGCTGAAAAGCCGGTGGAACCGAAGGTCGAGACTCCGGCCGCAGCACCTGCTGCTCCCGCAGCTCCCAAGGTTGATCCCAAGCCGGTTGAAGCTAAGCCCGCAGCACCTAAGGCTGATCCTAAGCCTGTCGCTCCCAGTTCTGAACCTGCTCCCAAGCCTGCGGTCGCAAAGCCTGTTGCACCTGCCGCAGCACCTAAGGCAGATTCCGCATCCAGCGCTTCTAACGTGGAATTGAAGCAGCCTCCCATGAAGGCTCAGGTTTTCAAACCCGATGCAGCAATTCTCGCCCGTATCCAGAAGTCCCAGCAGCAGGCTCAGCAGAGCCGCGGCGGACATCGTGGTCCTGGTGGCAACCGTGGTGGTAACGGTGGCAACCAGCAGGGCTATACCGGTACTTTTGGCCGCCTGAACAATGGAAACGGCCAGGACAACCGCAATGGCGGCAACCGTCGCCCGGGCCAGGGTGGTGACCGCAACAACAATAATAATGGCGGCCGTACCTTTACTGGTCGCACCAGTGGCTTTACTGGCTCCTCTATGCAGGACGCCTTCAATGCTAGCAACAACAACCAGGGCTTTGGTGGCCAGGGCGGTTTTGGCGGTGGTCAGAACGGCAAGGGCAACGGCAAGGGTGGCCAGCAGAATGGTCGTCATGGTCAGAACGACAAGAACCGTCGTAACAACAACGGTAAGGATCGCGACCAGCAGAAGGAACAGCAGCAGGAAGCAGTTCGTCAGAACGTTTCCCGCGTGATGGCCGACCTTTCCAAGAAGCCCGTCAAGAAGGTTTACCGTAAGGAAAAGGCCGAAGGTGATTCCTCCGACGAAAAGAAGATTTTGAAGACTTCTGACTTCATCACTGTTGGCGAACTCGCCGGCTTGATGGAACAGATGCCTGCACGCGTTATCGCAAAGTGCATGGAAATGGGCATGATGGTGACTATCAATGCTCGCCTTGACTTTGAAACCATCCAGCTTTTGGCCGACGAATTCGGCTTTGAAGCTCAGCTGATGGAAGAATACGAAGAAGAAGCTCTGGGTGTTGAAGAGGAACAGGAAGAAAACCTGCAGCCTCGTCACCCGGTGGTTACCGTGATGGGTCACGTTGACCATGGTAAGACTTCTCTCCTTGACTGGATCCGTAAGACTCACGTTGTGTCTGGCGAATCCGGCGGCATTACTCAGCACATCGGTGCATACGAAGTTTCTACCAGCCAGGGTAAGGTTACCTTCCTGGATACTCCGGGTCACGAAGCATTCTCCGCAATGCGTGCTCGTGGTTCTCAGGTTACCGACGTTATCGTTCTGGTTGTGGCTGCAGACTCTATGGTCATGCCCCAGACTGTTGAATCCATCGAACTTGCCAAGCGCGAAAAGGTTCCGATGGTGGTTGCAATTACCAAGATCGACCTTCCCACTGCAAACCCGGACAAGATCCGTGCTCAGCTCGCCGAACGCGGCGTAGAAGTGGAACAGTGGGGCGGTTCTACCAGCTGTATCGAAGTCTCTGCCCGTACCGGTCAGGGTATGGATCAGCTCCTCGAAACTCTGGCTCTTGAAGCCGAAGTTCTTGAACTTAAGGCTAACCCGGATGCTCACGCTCGCGGTGCTGTGGTTGAATCCAAGCTTGACGTGGGTAAGGGTTCCATGGCTACGATCCTCGTGCAGAACGGTACTCTCCATGTGGGTGACCCGTTTGTCTGCGGTATCTACGCTGGTCGTGTCCGTGCTATGTTCAACGAACGTGGCGAACAGCTTAAGGAAGTTCCGCCTTCTGCACCTTGCCAGGTGCTTGGCTTTGACGGTACCCCTCAGGCTGGTGATGACCTTATCGTTGTGGAAGACGAAAAGGCCGCACGAGAAATTGCTTCCAAGCGTCGTATGGCCGCCCGTGAACGCGACCTCCGCGCCCGTAAGACCGTTTCTCTTGAAAATACGTTTAACGAAAAGAAGGATGGTAAGCTCTCTGAACTCAACCTCATCGTCAAGGCTGACGTGGGTGGTTCTGCCGAAGCTCTTGCCGCATCCCTCGAAAAGCTTACCAATAAGGAAGTCCGCGTGAACATCATCCGTAAGGGTGTTGGTACTATCACGGAATCCGATATCTTGCTTGCTACTACCGCTCAGGCTATCATCGTTTCCTTCCACTTGATGCCGTCTCTCGCTGTCCGCGAAATGGCCCAGAAGGAAGGCATCGAAATCCGCAACTACCGCGTGATTTACGACTGCATCGAAGATATTACTAACGCTGTGGAAGGCCTCCTCAAGCCCACTCTCCGCGAAGAACTCAGCGGCGAAGCAGAAATTCGTCAGGTGTTCAAGGTTCCCAAGGTTGGCCTTATCGCCGGCTGTATGGTTACCGACGGCGAAGTGGACCGCACCAGCCATGTACGCGTATACCGCAATGGCGTGGAACTGGGTACCACTGTGGTCCAGTCCTTGAAGCGCATGAAGGACGACGTCAAGTCTGTTGCTCGTGGCTTTGAATGCGGTATCGGTCTTAAGGGTTACGACGATATTAAGGAAGGCGATAGCTTGATCTTCTTCAAGGAAGTCACTGTTGCTCGTACCTTGAAGGACGTTGCCCGTGAAGAAGCCGAAGAAAAGGCTAAGAAGCAGTCCGCTGAAGGGGAAAACGCTTAATGAGTCGTAGAACCGATAGATTGGACGAACAGTTCCGCGAAGAAATCTCCAAGCTCTTGCAGAAGGGCTTGAAGGATCCTCGTGTGAGCACTTTGTCCAGCATTACCCGAGTGGAAATTACCGATGACCTGAGCTATGCAAAGATCATGGTTTCTGTCATGGGTTCCGACAAGGAAAAGCGTGATTCTCTCATCGGCCTCAAGAATTCTGCCGGTTACATTCGCACCTTCTTGGGCAAGGCCCTGAAGATCCGTAAGATTCCGGAATTGAATTTTGTGCTGGACGAGAACTTGGAACACGCCATGCATATCGAAAGCATTCTTGCAGAACTGAAGCAGAAAGGGGATCTTTAATTGTCCAACTCTGGCTTTGTCCTTCTAGACAAGATTGCTGGTGAAACTTCTTTTAAGGCCCTTTTCCCTCTGAAAAGGGTCTTTTCTACAAAGAGAGTTGGCCACGCAGGCACGCTGGATTTGCGCGCCTCGGGTTTGATTATTGCTGCTACTGGCCGCTGCACCCGTTTGCTGCCCTTCGTAGAAGCGAAGGACAAGTGCTATAGCTTTAGGCTCCATCTTGGCTACCAGACCGATACCCTGGAATGGGATGGGGAAGTGGTGGAACAGGATAGTCGCGCTGTTGGTTCTGCGTCGGCTGCTGGTTCTGCCGCGACGGTTGACCGCGCCGCCCTGGAGGCCGTATTGCCCCAGTTCACTGGCGACATCGAACAGATTCCGCCTAAGTATTGCGCCGTCAAGATCAACGGCGTTCGCGCCAGCGACCTGATGGAACGTGGCCGAGATATTGAGCTGAAGCCCCGCAAGATTCATATTGCATCGCTGAAGGTGACTGATGTGGTTGCTAACGAGGCCACGGAAGGCTGTTCCGGAAAGGCTTTCGCTACATTCGACTTGATTTGTGAATGCTCTAAGGGTACCTACATTCGCGCCCTGGGCCGTGACATCGCCCGCGCTCTTGGAACCGTAGGCTGTGTTTCTAACATTCGCCGCCACCGCATCGGTAACGTTACCTTGGACAAGGCTGTCCGCGGTGAGGACTTGACTCGTGAGCACTTGCTGCCGGTGGACAAGGTCCTTGATTTCCCGGTGGTGCGTTTGGACGACACCCAGGTGGCTGTCATCCGTCAGGGCAATTACCTGCCTTGGAAGACTCCGATTGAAGGGGTGGATTCTGAGGGCAATGTTTTTGTGGCAAACCAACAGGGCGAAGTTTTGAGCCTGTGCCACTACGAGCCGGGCCGCATTAAGCCCAAGTTCTATTTAGGCGAAGACGAGTAGGGAATATGAGCATTAAACGCGCTGTTACCATGGGAAACTTTGATGGTTGCCACTTGGGCCACCAAGCACTTTTCCGTTCCCTGAAGGCTGTTGCAGAAGCCAACGGCCTGCGCCCTACGGTAATCAGTTTCGAACCTCATTCTAATTATGTGCTTCGCGGCCCTGGCGATCCTTTGCTGCTGACCACCACCGAAGAAAAACGTGAATTTGTAGAAAGCCTTGGCCTTGATTTTGTGGTGCTGCCTTTTACCAAGGAGTTGGCCCGCCTGCCCTTTGATGAATTTATTCGTAATGAACTGATTGAAAAGCTGAATGTGTGTTCTATGTTCTTTGGCCACGACCATAATTTTGGCGCCGGCGGCAAGGGCAACTACGAAACCATTACGGCAGCTTTCCCTGAACTCTCTACCCAGATGCTTTCCATAGTGCTTCACAAGGGCGAACGTGTAAGTTCCTCTGCGGTGCGCACCGCCCTGGTCAATGGGGATGTGGAACGCGCCCAGACTTATTTGGGCCGCCCGTACCGATTGACGGGTAACGTGGTAGTGGGCAAACAGCTTGGCCGTACCTTGGGTTATCCCACGGCGAACCTGCAGGTAGAAGAATTCAAGTTCCTGCCCAAGGGCGGCGTGTATGTGGCCAATGCCCGCTTGGCTGACGGTCGCATTTTCCGTTCTGTCTTGAATATCGGCACCCAGCCTTCTACGCCGGGCACCCACTTTATGGCAATTGAAGCCTACCTACTGGACTTTGACGAAGATATTTACGGTCAGCGCCTGACTTTGGACTTGATGGCTTATCTGCGTCCGGAACAGAAGTTCGCAAGCATCGAAGATCTGGTGCGCCAGATTGGTATGGATGCGGACAGGGCCCGTAATTATAACGGTAGCCACTGGGCTGAATAATGGACATCGCGATGAAAGTCGCGATTAAATCGCGCTGTTATCTAATCCGAAAACTTCACCAAGGTCTGCGTCGCTAAGGTCTGCAATCCAGGTTTCGCCGGCATTCACCGTAAGTTCTGCAATTGCCTTCTTGGATTCCAGGAGGGCATTGATTTTTTCTTCGAAGGTGCCCTTGGTAATAAAGCGGTGCACCTGGACGTTTCGGGTCTGGCCGATACGGAACGCGCGGTCGGTGGCCTGTGCTTCGATGGCGGGGTTCCACCAGAGATCGTAATGAATGACCTGGCTTGCAGCGGTCAGGTTGAGGCCTGTGCCAGCGGCCTTCAATGAAAGAATAAGAACCTTGGATTCCGGATTCTCCTGGAAGTCCTTGACCATGCGGTTGCGCTGTGTCTGTGTGCAGCCACCGTGATAGAAGTCGGGGCAGAAACCCAGTTCCTTTTCGATGGCGCTTTGCAGCAGCTTGCCCATTTCGGTAAACTGGGTGAAGATGATAGTCTTTTCTTCTTGCGCCAGGATAGATTTGAGCAAGTCAATAAGCATCTGCAACTTGCCGGATTCCAAGGGTGTTGAACTTTTGCCTTCGGAGCCTTCTTCTGCGGTTTCGGCAGAGGGGTTGCGACCCAGCTTTAAGTATGTAGCGGGGTGATTGCAAATCTGCTTGAGGGCGAGAATCATCTGTAAAATGATGCCCTTGCGCTTGAAACTGGAATTGCCCGCGCCGCCGGTGGATCCGCTAACGCCTGCGGTGGCTGCGGCTTGTTCACGCATCATTTCTTCAAGTTCCAAGTCTGCAAGGAACTTGTCCAGTGTAGTCTTGTAGAGTACGGCCTGGGACTTTGTCAGTTCGGCGTATTCATCCTGAATAATCTTGTCGGGCAAGTCACTGATGATGGACTTGTCGGTCTTGAGGCGGCGCAGCATAAAGGGTGCCGTAATCTTGCGGAACTGTTCTGCCACAGGCTGGCTGCCGTTCTTCTGGATTGGAATTTCAAAACGTTCGTGGAAATCGGAGGCACTAGGCAAAATGCCGCGGTTGCAGAAATCCATAATGGTCCAGAATTCCATGAGGCGGTTTTCTACAGGAGTGCCGCTCATGGCAATCTTCATAGGCGCCTGCATGGAACGGAGTAAACGACTCTGGTCGCTGTCTGCGTTCTTGATGTTCTGGGCTTCATCAATGATGATGGCTTGCCACTGCCTTTCCTTAAGCTTATCAACGTCCTTGCGGAAGGTGGCGTAGGTCGTAAGCAGAACATCGCTATCGAATTTCTGCAAGTCTCTGGTGCCGCCGTGGTAGGGGAAGAAAGTGAGCTCGGGAGCGAACTTCTTGATTTCCATCTGCCAGTTGCAAAGGAGGCCTGCGGGCAACACCACCAGGGCCTTGTTCTCGTTGAACTTGCCTTCTTGTTTCATCTTTAGCAAGAAGGTAATGACCTGCAACGTCTTACCAAGACCCATGTCGTCGGCAAGGATACAGCCGAAGCCCATGTCCAGATTCTTGTACATCCAGGAATAGCCGCGCAGCTGGTACGGGCGCAAGGTGGCGTTCAAGTTGGCAGGTAATTCCACTTCGTTTTCGCCGCGCCAAGCTTCCATCTGGCTTTTCATCTGGTTGGTAAGCGTAACGCCCACATTTTCGCATTGTCCAGTAAGGCAAGCCTGCACCAGTTTTGCCTGGGTAATTTCTTGGTCCGGCTCGCCGGATTCCTTTTTCGCAACCCGTTCCTGCAGGGTCTTAAGATCTTCGTCGGTAATGCGGATATACTGGGACTTGTATTTCAGAAGTCCTTCGGCATCCTGTGCCAACTTCAAAAATTCCTCGGCGGAAATTTCTTCGTCGCCAATAGCAACTTCCCAATCGAAATCCAAAAGGTCCTGGGCCTTGAATGCGCCGTAGCTCATGGTGCCCTGCACACGCATTTGTGTTTTGGGGCGGCCTACATTCAAAAGGGACTTGGGCAGTTCCGCCTTGATATCCAGAACTTCCAACTTTTTAAGAGAGTTCTGCAAAAAGTCCAAGAGCTCTGCGCCGTGCATTACAATGGAACTGCCGGCCTTGCGCTCCAGGTACTTTTCCATGGGCTTGAAGGTTTCTGCAATGCCGTTCAGAATGCTGAGAATAGAGAGCAGGCGGGAATCATTGCTTTCGAAAAGCTGCGCCAACGGAATGCGTCGGGCGTCGGGGCCTTCGCCATCCAGTACAAATACATCCAGCGCAATATCCTTGCCCAGTTCGGAACATACGAAAAGAATTTGTGCACGGAAATCCAGGGCGCTGTAGACGGAGAACCACTGCTGGATTTTTCCGGGAATTGCGTGGGCATTGTTTGCCAGCTTGCCAGAAATGCAGTTGAAGAAAAAGACCAGCAAGTTTTCGTGCTTGCTCTTTTGACCTTGGGGCTTGAACTTGCGTGCGAATCGCAGCAGTTGGCTAATGAACAGCGAGAGAATGTGCTCGGCAGGGGAGGCCAGCAGCAAACGGTCTTCGTCGTTATCCATCAGGGCGATGTTCGCAGGCGCGAACTTTTCAAACTCCGCAACGAAGGAAAGAACGTCGGGCAGCATCTCGGCAGGTAGCCAGCGCATCTGGGCCACATCCTTGCCGATCCAGAAAACCTGGGGATAGATGGCGCCTGTCTTTACAAGATAGAAGGCGGCCATCAGGGCGCGGTGCAAAAAGCGCACCGTTACATGATGCATAAAGAAGTTGCCCTGGCTCAAGGCGCAGAGGGCGCCCATGGCGGTTTCCACAGAAAGGTCGGAACTGATGACCTGACCGTCCTTGGCCTGAATGAAATGCCATTTCCATCCGTTGGAATGAATCACCTGGAGGGATTCGCCTTCCATCATAAAGGTCTTGTTGTGATAGAGTCTGAACTGTTCCGCGAAATCGTAGAAACTGTCGAATTCGGAATAGTACTTGCGGCAGAATTCCATTTCGTCGGCAAAGCTCTTGCGGAAATTGCCTGCGGGGCAGAAATCCGGGAAGTTTTGCAGCATGGCCGGCAGAATTCTGGAGTAGTCGTGCCATTCCGCGAAATTGATGTCGGGAATGCGACCGGAGTTGCCTTCGTCGGAAACCTTGTCGGTGGGCACCTTGATTCCGTGAACCAGGGCGCTTTCGTAGGGTGCTTCCATGGCTTCGGTCTGTTCCTGCTTATAATCCTTCAGGAACTCGATGTCCATGCCGTGAATCTTGAAAAGCACAAAGGGATTGTCTACCATCTCCTTGGCGATGCCCAGGAATGTGGTGACAACGTACTTGCAGGGCGCCGGATCCTTACAGTCGCAACCCATCTTTACATCTTCGATAGAGTCAAAGAGGGTGATGCCGCACTTGGCCAGCAAAAGTTCCAGGGACTGGTTCAAGGTGTCGTTGGACAGAGCCCGTAGTTCGGTAGGTTGCTGCTTAAGCAGACTGACCAGAACATCCGATTTCTCTTTGGGGACCTTGGGAAACACGATGTAGTTATCGTGGGAACCACCGTTGGGGCCCTTTACATGGGAAACGATACGGTTGTCAGTAATCTCCAGGGAGGTGAGCTGACCGCGGCCGAAATATCGAAGGGCCGTAGTGAGGGTATCGCTCTGCACATTCTGCAGCAGAGTTTCCAACCATTTTTTGCTCCACCAAGTATTTCCGGAATATCCAAAATCCATTGTCGAGGGGCAATATAGAAATTATCAAGTGCGAAAAAATGACACAAACTTGCTTTTTTGTGCACTAATAATTTGGACGGACTGGCAGTGGCGGTATGTTTTTTGTGAGATTTTACACCTTTTAAACAAAGGCAATCTTGCAAAAGTGGTGAAAAGTGGGTAAATTTATTCACGTTGTGTTGAATCGTGTGGAAAAATAAACCGAAATGAACTTTACTTATTTCATAGGACAAGCCCAAACGGCTATCGATGGAAAGGGAAGAAGTGCCTTCCCTAGGGAATTCCGTCGTCAGCTTGCGGCCGCCGAAGAAGAGGGTTTCGTGGTCACTCGTGGCCCGGACCGCACCCTCCGGTTGTTCGTCCTTGCGGAGTATGAAAAGTTCTTGGCCGAGCTTGATGCTAGACCTTCCAAGGCTTCTACGCCTGAGGAAGCAGCCAAGATCCGCCGTCAAACTGAAGCTCTCCGGAGAGGTCTGTGCGCAACATTCGTTACGCTGGACGTTCAGAACCGTTTGTTATTCCCCAAGACTTTGTTGGAATACGCCGAACTTAAGGGTGACATCCTTTATGTTCCTGCAAACGGCAAGACTCTGGAACTTTGGAATCCAGATCGATACAACGAAAAGTTCGGATTCAATACCGAAGAATCGTTCGAAGCATTCGATGCTGCATTCTATGGCGAAAGTTTGACGGAGGGTCATAATGACAAGTGAGTCTCGTCTAACTTCTCTGCAGACAAACGAAATTTTGAATAGCGCCGGTGGCGTTGTTCGCTCCTGCACTGAAAACGCTACTGCTGGCGTGGAAAATGGCGTGTTCTATCACGATCCCGTTATGCTGCACGGCTGCCTGCAGGGCCTCCGTCTTGAAAGCGATTCCGAACTGAACAAGTCCGGTGAAATTCTCGCTGACGGTACTTTTGCTGACTGCACCCTGGGCGGTGGCGGTCACTCCTATGCCATTGCAACTCGCCTTTCTGCAGCTGGCACTTTGCACGCTTTTGATCGCGATGATGACGCTGTAAAGTTTGCCACCAAGCGCCTTGCTAATGTGGCTCCCAAGTTTGTTGTACATCCGGTTCCCTTTGCAGAACTGGGTAACGAAATTTCAGCCGACACTTTGGACGGCGTGCTTTATGATCTGGGCATCAGCAGCCATCAGGTGGATGACTCCGCCCGCGGCTTTACCTTTGTAGGTAATAATCCCCTGGATCTCCGCATGGACCGTCGCGAAGACGTTTCTGCACAGGAATGGCTCCGCACCGTAAGTGCCGACGACCTTGCCGCTGCACTCCGCAAGAATGCCGATATGGATCGTGCATTCAAGCTTGCAACCCGCATTGTTGAAATTGCCGCAGCCACCGCCAAGGAAGGCCGCGAGATTCTTCCTAGCGACATCAAGGACGCTGTCGAAGCCGTGTTCCCGGATAAGCGCCGCGATGCCAACAGCCTTATGGCCCGCGTGTTCCAGGCTGTTCGTATGGAAGTGAATGGCGAACTCCGCCAGATCGAAGTGAGCATCCGTTCTGCAGTAGACTGCCTCAAGGTGGGCGGTCGCTTGGTGGTCATGAGCTACCACTCTGTAGAAGACCGCTGCGTCAAGGATGTTTGCGCAGAATTTGAAAAGGCCTGCATCTGCCCCGAACATCTGCCCGTGTGCATGTGCGGCGGCAATCACCAGCGCCTCAAGAAGGTGAATCGCAAGCCGATTCTCCCTACCGAACAAGAAATTGCAATCAACAGCAGGGCACGCTCTGCGAAACTTAGGGTGTACGAAAGAGTATGAGTGAATCTACAAACACCGCTCGCGTCTTCTACTCCAACCGCACCATTGTGCGGGGTTTCGTTGTTGTTCTGCTGATGGTGGGTTTCGACGCCATGCTGCCTTTGTATATGCAGAACCGTTTGGATCGCCTGTACCAGAAGTCTCATAAAATGTCTGTCCAGATTGGTGATTTGGAACGTCAGATTCTTCTGCAGGATGTGGAAATCAGCAAGCTGTCCTCCTTGGATAACCTCGTTGATTTCGCTGAAGAATCCGGCTATGGCTGGAATGCAGTACCCACCAAGGTGCGCTTGTCTGGGGGTGTAAAATGAAATGGTTTAATTTCACAAACCCCTTGTTCATCATCAAGATCGTGGTTTACTGCATGATCGGTGTGATGGCGTTGCAGACTTTCTTGGTTCAAGTACTTAATCGTGAAGTGTACCAGGCCAAGACCAAGACTACCGTGACCCGCACCAAGAATATCTATGCAGAACGTGGCCAGATTATGGACCGTAACGGTGTTGTCTTTGCGGATAACCTTCGTGATTCTGTTAAGGTCGAGGACTATTCCCGCCTGTTTGTTCAGGGTAAGATTGCTTCCAAGCTTATAGGTGTCGTTGGTAAGGATGGCAAGGGCAGCGAAGGTCTGGAATTGATCTTTGATGAACGCCTTCGTGGTAGTGAAGGCTTCCGCGTTGGCTCCTATGCCGATGTGATTAAGTTTGGTGGTCGCGAAATTTATGGCCATTCCAAAAAGGTTGCGGATGCAGAACCGGGTAAGAACCTTGTGCTGACCATCGATCGCAACATGCAGGAAATTGTTGAAAAGGAATTGAAGGCTGGTGTTGCTGAATTTAAGGCAAAGAGCGCAAGTGCCGTGGTGGTGGACCCCTATTCTGGCGAAATCCTTGCCATGGCAAGCTATCCGGCCTTTGGAAAGAATGACATCGTGGGTATGTCTTTCGAACCGGGTTCTACCTTCAAGGTGATTACCGCCTCCGCTGCGTTGGAAAACGGTGTTGTTTCTCCGGACTCTGTTTTTGCCAACGAAGGCAAATGCTGGAAGTGGAGCGAAAAGTCTGAAAAGATTTGCGACACCCATATCTATGGCGATATGAATATGACCGAAGCCATGGTTCAGTCTTCTAATGTCGTGTACGGTAAGATTGCCGACAAGATCGGTGCTGAAAAGCTTTATCTGATGGCTCGCAACTTTGGCTTTGGTATGAAGACATCTAACTCTTTCTATGGCGAAGAAACGGGTAAGCTTTTCCAGCCTTACGAATTGACCCGTGACGATCGTACCTTGAAGACTATGGGCTTTGGACATTCCGTTTCTGTGACTCCCATTCAGATGACTATGGCCTATTCCGCTGTAGCCAATGGTGGTAAGCTGATGGAACCTAAGATTGTTAAGGAATGGCGTGATTCCAAGGGCAATCTGGTTGAAAAGAATGAATCGGTTGAAATCCGTCGCGTGATTTCTGAAAAGACTGCTGCTGAAATCCGTGGAATGCTTAGTCACGTTGTGAACGATAGCAACGGTACTGCTAAGAAGGTTAGGAGCAAGAAAATTCCTGATGTGATTTTTGGTGGCAAGACTGGTACAGCTGAAAAGTTTAACCAGGAAACTCACAAGTACGACCGCACTCATCAGGTGGCTTCTTTCATCGGTCTTGCTCCGGTAGAAAATGCCCGCTACGTTTGCATGGTTCTGGTGGATGATCCTCAGACTGCCCAGAAGCACGGCGGTAACACTGCAGGCCCCATCTTCCGTCGCATTATGGAAGACATCTACTACCATCCGGAACTTTCTCCTGCATCCTATAACTTGGCAATCGTAAATCCCAAGGGTAACTGCGAAGCAGATTTCGTAGGTATGAAGGCTGACGCAGCAAAGGCTCTGGCTGACTCCAGAAATTGCAAGGTCCAGTTCGAAGGCGAGGGCAATCGCGTGATTTCTGAACGTAAGGACAGAAGCGATAGCCTGGGCATCACCTTGATGCTTGGCGAAATGGTTGCAGGCAAGATGCCCAACCTCAAGGGTCTTTCTTTGAAGGATGCTCTGGAAATCGCCGGAAACATCCGCATGAATGTTGAATATACAGGCAAGGGTCGCGTTGTTGCCCAATCCCCGAAAGCCAATGAAGAATTACGTAAAGGGCAGATTTGCAAACTGACGTTGAAGGAGAAAGGCTAATGCTGTCTGAAACTTTGATGAAGAACTTGAATGTTCAAGGTTTGTGCGACGACTCTCGCCGCGTGAAGGCCAATGATTTGTTCTTCTCTATTCCTGCTGTAGGCGCAGATGAATTTGCCCGCAACGCTATCGCTGCTGGTGCTGTTGCTGTCGTCGCCGAAACCACCGCTCCCGAGGGCTTGACCTCCAAGTGGATTCAGGTTTCCGATGTTCGCACCGCTCGCCTGGAAGCCGCAAAGATTTTCTACAAGGATCCGTTCTCTAAGCTTGCTTGCCACGCAATTACCGGTACGAACGGCAAGACCACTAGCGCTTTCCTTATGGACGCTATGCTGACCGCCGCTGGCCACAAGGTTGCCTTGCTGGGCACCATCAAGAATAAGGTGGGCGATGTTTCTGTTCCCGCCAACTTGACTACCCCGGGTCTTTTGGATTTGTTTGCTTTTGCAGCAAAGGCTGTAGAAGCGGGTTGCACTGACTTGGTCATGGAAGCATCTTCCCACGCTCTTCATCAGGGTCGCGTGGCTGGCATCAGCTACAAGAGTGGCTTGTTCAGCAACCTGACTCAGGATCACTTGGACTATCACAAGACCATGGATGCCTACTTCGAAGCAAAGAAGCTTTTGTTCACCAAGTACCAGGCTGCCGATGGCGTTTCTGTGATTAACGTGGACGACGAACATGGCGCCCTCCTTTGCGAAGAACTGAAGAAGGCTGGCCGCAAGGTGGTTGGTGTTTCTCGCCTGGGTTCTGCTGCTGCCGACGTTAAGCCCAACGGCACTGTGGAAAATACTGAAGATGGCTTGAAGTTCGACTTGGCTGGTTTCGGCGCAGCTTCCGAATCTCATTTCGAAACTGCTCTTTGCGGCGACTTCAACGTGGACAACGTGATGCTGGTTCTTTCCTGGGCAAAGGCTATTGGACTTTCCAAGGCCGCCATGGATAAGGCTCTGGCAGAAGTTCGCGTGCCTGGCCGTTTTGAAAAGGTATGGAACAAGAATGGTGTTCACGTAGTTGTAGACTACGCCCACACTCCCGACGCTTTGGAACGCGTTCTGGCAACTGCCCGCTCCCTTTGCCGCGGCAAACTCTCTACTGTGTTTGGCTGCGGTGGTGACCGCGATAAGACCAAGCGCCCCATCATGGGTGCCATCGCCGAAAAGATGGCGGACAAGGCTTGGCTCACCTCCGACAATCCCCGTACCGAAAATCCCACGGAAATCATCAACGATGTCCGTGCAGGTATGAAGACTGAAAAGTTTGAAGTTGTTGAAAACCGTGCCGAAGCTATCGCTCGCGCTTGCGCAGAACTGAAAGATGGCGACTGGCTGGTTGTTGCCGGTAAGGGTCATGAAGACTACCAGATCATCGGCAAGACAAAGCATCATTTTGACGACCACGAAGAAGTGGTGAAGGCAATGGCAAATGTTTAAGCTTGATTTGACAATTAACGAAGCTCTGGAAATCCTGGAGACATCTGCGGTGGGCGTTAACAAGCGCACCTTGAACCGCAAGATGAATCTTTGCATGGATTCTAGAGAGCCGGCCAAGGGCGTTGTGTTCTGGCCGATTAAGGGCGCACGTTTTGACGCCCACCAGTTTGTACCCCAGATGGAAAAGGATGGAGCGCTGATGAGCGTTGTGAACCAGGATGCCGCAGGCATTGAAACTTTCAAGATGTATGCACCGGTGGATGATACTACCACGGCCCTGTTGAAGCTTGCCAAGGGTTATCAGCGCAAGTTCAAGGTGAAGAAAGTTGCCATCACCGGTAGCAACGGCAAGACCACCACCAAGGAGATGGTCAAGACCGTTCTTTCTGCAAAGTACAACACTCACGCTACTGCTGGTAACTACAACAACCATATTGGCGTGCCCATGACCTTGTTCCAGCTGAAGCATTCTCACGAAGCTGCCGTGGTCGAAATGGGTACCAGCGGCCCCGATGAAATTCGTCCCCTTTCCATGGCTACCGAACCTGATTTCGCCGTAATCACCAACATTGGCGCAAGCCACCTGGAACGCCTTGGCGACCTGGACGGTGTTTTCGCTGAAAAGAAGACTATTACTGCAGGCCTCAAGAAGGGTGGCATTCTTTTCGTGAATGCCGACGATCCTCGTCTTTGCAAGTGCCGCACCAACACCAGCTACAAGGTGGTGACCTTCGGTATCAAGCGTGGCATCTACAAGCCCGAACGCCTGACCTATAACGAAGAAAATTGCGCTACTTTCTACCTGGGCCGTACCAAGTTCACCTTGAACGTTCCCGGTATCCATAACGTTTATAACGCCCTTGCAGCAATTGCAGTGGGCGAGGCTTACAAGATTTCCAAGACCGAAATCGCAAAGGCTCTGGCTGGTTTCCGTTCCACCAACATGCGTATGGAACTGAAGAAGGCTAACGGCTTCCAGATTGTTTCTGATTGCTATAACGCAAATCCCTCTTCTACTAAGATGGCTCTGCAGACTATCGGCAACATGCAGGTTTCCCGCCGCATCGCTATTCTGGGCGATATGCTGGAACTTGGCAAGCTCACCGACCAGCTCCACCAGGAAATGGGTGAGATGGTTCCCGAAATGAACTTTGACATGCTCTTTACCGTAGGCGAAAAGGCAAAGCTCTACGTGAAGGGTGCAAAGTCCAAGGGTATGAAGAAGGCTTATCATTTTGACTCTGTTCAGGCTCTGATCGACAGCTTGACTGAAGTTGTTGCTGAAGGCGACGTGC
This sequence comes from Fibrobacter sp., assembly GCA_024399035.1. GTDB lineage: Bacteria > Fibrobacterota > Fibrobacteria > Fibrobacterales > Fibrobacteraceae > Fibrobacter. Next base: position 92,927 of record JAKSID010000002.1, read on the forward strand.
TCCTAATCAAGGGCAGCCGCGGAATGCATATGGAACAGGTTGTCGATGCAATGCTCCGTCTCACTTCTGTAAAGGCTTAAGGACTTAAGTAGTAATGGAAAATTCTGTTCAAAATGGCGGCATGAACAAGTTGCTCTTGATAGTGACTTTGTTGCTGATCTGCTTTGGTGTAGCAGAGGTGTATACAGCCTCCGCTCCCTTAGCTGTTGCCAAGGGACTTTCCCCAGAATTTTACATGATCAAGCACCTGCAAAAGGTTGCCTTGGGCCTGGTCTTTATTTTCCTGTTCAGTTTTGTGGATTACAAGCATTGGCGTTGGCTTGGTAGAGTTGCTTTTGGCGTGGGTGTTGTTCTGACCATTGCTGCACTGGTCTCTGGCCACGGTGTTAAGGGTGCAAACCGCTGGATTCTTGGTATTCAGCCTTCTGAAATCATGAAGCTTGGCATGTTCGTTCTTTTGTGCGAAAAGCTCTCTTTGGCAGGCAACAACATCAAGACTTTGAAGTGCTCCTTGATTCAGCCTGCGGTTCCTGTGGGTATAACGGCATTCCTGCTGATTTTGCAGCCTAACTACTCCATGATGATTATCATCCTGCTTATCGTGGGCTGTGTAATGATTACTGCTGGCGTGAACCTGAAGTATTTGGCTGGTGCTGTTGCTGGGGCTTGCCCGATTCTTTTTGCGGTTTTGATGCTTTCCCACCATTCCCGCAATCGAATTCTGGGATTCTTTTCTGGTGAAGGTCAGATGGAGAATACTCATTGGCAGGTGGAACATTCCTTGCAGGCTCTGGGTAACGGCGGCTTGTTCGGTACCGGTTTTGGCCAGGGCGTTTCGAAGTGGGGTTATCTGCCCGAAGCCCACAAGGATGTGGTTTACGCTGTTATCGGCGAAGAACTTGGCTTTTTTGGAACATTTGCTGTGCTGGTGCTGTTTACCTTGTTGTTCGCGCAGGGCTTCAAGATTGCCCAGCATGCCTCGACCCGCTTTGGCAAGTATCTCGCTTTGGCAATGACCCTTTCCATTTTCATGAATTTTGCAATCCATATTTGCGTGAGTGTGGATCTTGGCCCGACGACTGGTCAGCCGCTGCCTTTCATTAGCTTTGGCGGCACCAATCTGATCTATTCGTCTGTGGCTGTTGGAATTTTGCTGAATATTTCTCGCCCGAATTCTGGCCGTTTGATTAAGGAACCTTTCGCCGGAAGATCCTCGCTTGAAACCAGCGTGTTTAGAAATGTCGAACTTACAAGGAGTGGCGTATGAAGAAGTTTCTTTTCGTATGCGGTGGTACCGGTGGTCACATTTTCCCGGCTGTAGCTATTGCTGATAGCCTTAAGAAGATGGGCGTTACCGAAATTACTTTTGCTGGCCGTAAGGGTTCTATGGAAGAACGCTTGGTTGCCAAGAACTGGCCCTACGAATATATTTCTGCAGAACCTCTGCATCGCGGTCCGTTCCTTAAGAACTTGGCTTTGCCCTTTAAACTGACCAAGTCCCTGGTTCGCGCCAAGAGCGTTATCAAGAAGGTGAACCCGGACGTTGTGGTAGCTACTGGCGGCTACGTTTCTCTTCCTATCGTTTTGGCTGCAGGCTCCATGGGTATTCCTGTGTATCTGCAGGAACAGAATGCTGTTGCTGGCATTGCCAACAAGGTTGGCTCCCGCTATGCAAAGACCGTGTTTGTAACCTCCGAAGAAGCTGGCAAGTTTTTCCCCATTGAAAAGATCCGCATCCTGGGCAATCCTGTTCGTGAATTGCCTAAGGAAGACTCTCTGCCGCGCCCTGCTGAATTTGCAGAAGGCAAGAAGGCTGTGTTTATCGTTGGCGGTTCTCAGGGTGCTGCTGGCATCAACGTAAAGATCGAAGAAAGCATCAAGGCCATTACCGCCCGCGACGACGTTTCTGTTGTGTGGCAGGTTGGTGTCAAGAACGTTGACGCTATCAACGCTCGCGTTGGCGAATTGCCCAACGTTGCTGTGCGCGGCTTCCTGGACGGCATCTACTCCTATATGAAGCACGCCGACTTGATCATCAGCCGCGCCGGTGCTTCTGCCCTTGCAGAAATTCTTGCCTTCGGTAAGCCCTCTATCTTGCTCCCGTTCCCGCATGCTACCGCAAACCACCAGGAACACAACGCTCGCGTGGTAGAAAAGGCTGGTGCCGCTCTGGTTGAATTGGATGGTGAGGCAAATCATTTGTGGGAAAAGGTGGAAACCCTTTTGGCCGACGAAAAGCGCCTGGCCGAGATGGCCGCCGCAGCAAAGACTTTGGGTATGCCCGATGCTGCCGACCAGATTGCTCAAATTATCCTGGATAAGGAGAATGGCTAATGCAGCTGAATGATTGCAAACGTGTTCGTCGCTTACATTTCGTGGGCATCGGTGGCGCCGGTATGTCCGGTATCGCTGAAGTGCTCCATGCCAATGGCTTCGTGGTCAGCGGCTCCGATATGAGCGAAAGCGCAGTTGTTGATTATCTGAGAAACTTGGGTATCCGCGTGGACCCCAAGCATGATGCCAAGAATGTTGAAGACGCCGACCTGGTTGTCTATTCCTCTGCAGTTCCCCATGACAATCCGGAACTGGTTGAAGCTCGTAACCGCCGTATTCCCGTGATCAAGCGTGCTGAAATGCTGGGCGAATTGATGCGTATGAAGTACACCTTGTCTATTGCCGGTACTCATGGCAAGACCACCACTACTTCTATCGTTGGCGAAATCTGGGAAGAAGCTGGCCTCGATCCCACCATCATCGTAGGCGGTGTGGTGAAGGGTCACGGCAGTGGCGCCAAGGTGGGTAAGGGCAATTACCTTATCGCTGAATCCGACGAATTCGACCGTAGCTTCCTTTCCATGATGCCGTCTTCTGCCATCATTACCAATATTGACGCAGACCATCTGGATACCTACGAAAACATCGAAGACATTAAGGACGCTTTCGTCCAGTTTGCAAACAAGATTCCGTTCTACGGCCAGATTATCCTGTGCCTGGACGATCCTAATGTGCAGCAGATTCTTGCCCGCCTGAAGAAGCCCGTGATTACCTACGGTTTCTCCCGCCAGGCTAAGTACCGTGTGGACAACCTCCGTTTTGAAAAGGGTTTCCCCGTATTTGAAATTTTGAACGATGGCAAGAGCCTGGGCGAATTCCGCCTTCAGATTCCTGGCCGTCACAATGTGCTGAACGCCACTGCCGCTGTTGCCTTGGCTGTTGAAGAAGGCATTTCCGCTGACATTGCCCGCAAGGCTGTGGCTGCCTTCGAAGGCGTTAAGCGCCGCTTTGAATTTATCGGCGAAAAGAATGGCGTTATGGTTTTCGACGACTACGCTCATCACCCCACCGAAGCTACCGCAACCCTCCTGGGCTTCCGCGATGCTTTCCCGGACAAGCGTATCATCGTTGCTTTCCAGCCCCACCTCTTTACCCGTACCCGCGACCAGCACGAAGCTTTTGGTAGTGCATTTGCCAACTGCGACGTTCTGCTTGCAACCGACATTTACCCTGCCCGTGAAAAGCCCATCGAAGGCGTTACCGGAGCTTTGGTTGCCAACAGCGCCACTGCCCGCGGCCACCGCGATGCCCGTTTCATTGGCGACCAGATGAACTTGCTCCCCATTTTGAAGAAGGAACTTCGCGAAGGCGATGTGGTTGTTCTGATGGGCGCAGGCAGCATCTACAAGCTTGGTGAAACAATTCTCGAGGAATGCATCTAGGCAAAATAGGAACGTAACACTTGAAGCAGCAAGAAACCACATTGTTCGGCCGCAGAATTGGTTACAACGAGCGCAAACGCAAGGAAGCTCGTGTTCAGAAAGTAAAGTCTGACACAGCTCGAATCGCTCGCTGGTTTAAGCGTGGTGGCTGGATTTTGCTCCTGCTCATCGTTGCAGGTGCTGCTGTCTTGTGGCATGAACGTTTCTATCTGCAGAGATTCAATCCTCTGGAACTTCGTCATTTGCAGTTTGTGGAAATCGAAGGCAACCGTATGCTTTCTTGGGAAGACGTGATGCAAAATGCCCAGGTGGAAACCGGCATGCTCATGTCTGAACTGGATGCAGATTCTGTAGCAGCAAACCTGATGCAGATTCCGCTGATCAGTTCCGTGGAAGTTGAAAAGAGCTTCCCGTCTTCCTTGACCATCAAGCTGCAGGAATCCACTCCGGTGCTTTCCGTTTTGGACCAGGGAAAGGCAAAGGTCTACTCTGAAAAGGGTATCTCCATGCCGCTTTCCATGGCAACGGCCATGCGCTTGCCGGTGCTGGAAAATGGTTCCATTGAACAGGTCGAAGTGATTGCGACCTTCTTGGATACCATGAGAAAAATGAACAACGCCTTGTATGAAGATGTTTCCCAGGTGGGTTGGGACGAACAAAACAAGGCAGTAGAAGTGTTTTTTCGAGATGCAGGATACCGTGTCCTTTATCCTGCTTCTGGATGGCAGAAAGAAGACTTTGCCCTTTACGAATCGTTGGGTGAAGGCTTTGCCAAGGACTTGCATTGTGCAGGCGAGGTGGACATGAGATTTCATGGCTTTGCCTATGTAAGGAATTTTGATAAGAGGTGCGTCAATGGATGATAACAAGCAACCCATAAGGAAAGAAGATTACATCTTTGGCCTTGACATCGGGGCTTCCAAGGTGAATCTGTTTGTAGGTATTTCCGAAGGAAGTTCTGTCCGCGTTGTTGAATGCGGCGACTTCCCGTTGGCAAATGCGGAAGAGTTCGACCTGATTGTCGAAACTCTGCAGAAGGCTGCATCCCAGCTGGAACTTTCCGCTGGCGTGGATGTACGCGACGTATATGTGGGCATTGCTGGTAAGAATGTTCAGTCTTACAGCTGCGACGGTATCATTACCTTGGCCACTAATGAAGTTCGTGAAGAAGATATTGAAAACGTCCAGAAGCAGGCAAGTACGCTTCCTCCTTCTGCCGGTGATATCATTCATATTTTCCCCGGTGAATATACGGTGGACGACGATGGTCCCATCCGTAATCCCAAGGGCCGTTCCGGTCGTCGTTTGAAGGCAAACGTTCAGGTGGTCACCTCCCGCCAGAACTCTCTGCAGAACTTGCAGAAGTGCGTTCAGAAGGCTGGCCTCAACGTCGCTGGATTCGTGTTGGAACCGTTGGCAGCTGCAAGCGCCGTCCTTACCGATGACGAACGCGAATTGGGCGTCGCTCTGGTGGACATCGGTGCGGGTTCTGCCGACATCGCTGTCTTTGTCAATGATTCTGTTCGCTATACAGCATCGTTGGACTTGGCTGGTAATGTGATTACCAGCGACATCAGCAAGTGCCTTACCGTTCCTATCGCCCTCTCTAAGGCAGAGGACATTAAGAAAAAGTATGGCACCTGCGTTATCAGCAACTTGATCGAAGACGAAACCTTCCCGGTTCCCGCTGTAGGTGAACGCGGCGACGTTCCTTGCTCTCGCAAGCTTCTCGCCCAGGTCATTACTGCACGCGTTACTGAAATCTTCCAGTTGCTGGCAAAGGATCTCAAGAAACATCAGATGGATTCCATCATCAATGGTGGCATTGTCCTGACTGGTGGCTGCTGCGGCTTGGACGGTATTGAAAACGTGGCTTACAAGGCATTTGGCAAGCCCGTTCGCATTGGCCGCCCCAAGGGCATGAGCGGTATTCAGGAAGCATACCAGAATCCGTCTTACGCAACAGGTATTGGACTTCTCTACTACGCTAACAAGCAGGCCCGTGAAAAGAAGAGAAACGAAACTGGTACTCAGATTGCCGTTTCTGTCAAGAAGGGCTTCCAGCGTGTCATCGAAGTCATCAAAGCTTATCTATAACAACATCAACACTCAAACAATCAGGGAGATTAAAACATGAGTGAATTCGAAAACATCAATTTTGAGGCAAAGTCTCGTATCGTCGGTGACGACAATTCCTTCAGAAACGCTAAGGTCAAGGTCTTTGGCGTAGGCGGTGCCGGTGGCAACACTGTTAACCGTATGAAGCAGATGAATATCGAAGGCGTTGAATACTACGCTGTCAATACCGATATCATGGCTTTGGACATGAGCCTTGCTGATCACAAGATCGCTATCGGCGAAAAGACCACCAAGGGTCTGGGCGCTGGCATGGAACCGGAAAAGGCTTCCAAGGCTGTCGAAGAAAATATTGAAGAACTTAAGGAAGCCATGAAGGGCGCTGACATGGTGTTCGTTACCGCAGGTATGGGTGGTGGTACCGGTACTGGTGCTGCTCCTATCGTTGCAAGCGTAGCTCGCGAACTTGGCATTCTGACTGTTGGTGTTGTGACCAAGCCGTTCCGTTTCGAAGGTAACGCTCGTTCCAAGATTGCACAGGAAGGTATCAAGAACCTCCGCGCTGCAGTGGACACCATCATCGTTGTTGAAAACAAGAAGCTCTTGACTCTCCTCCAGGGCACCAACGCCAAGGCTACTATGCAGGAAGCCTTCAAGATGGCTGACGAAATCCTGGGCAACGCAGTCCAGAGCATTTGCAACATCATGTTCCACCACGGTTTGGTCCATGTTGACTTTGCTGATATCCGTAAGGTCATGCTCAAGGGCGGTAGCGCTCTCATGGGTACCGGTTTTGCTCAGGGCGAAAGCCGCGGCATTATGGCTGCAGACATGGCTCTCGCTTCTCCGCTCCTGGAAGACATCGACGTTAAGGGCGCATCTGGCGTGCTCATCAACGTTGCTCACGGCGAAAACTATTCTTTGATCGAACATAGCGAAGCTATGGAACACATTTACGAAAAGGTTGGTGAAGAAGGCGATCCGAACATCATCATCGGCGACATCACCATCCCGGAAATGGGCGACAAGGTTTGCATCACTATTATCGCAACTGGTTGCGGTGGCACCTCTAAGGAACAGGCTCCGGCCGCTCCTATGTTCAGCGCTGCTCAGACCATGCAGCTCTCTGGCTTCGGCTCTACCGCAATGCCCGCTGCAGCTCCGACCGTTGCAATGCCTTCTGTTGCAACCGCTCCTGCCGCTCCCGTAGCACCCGCTGCTCCCGCAGTTCAGCAGGCTACTCCGCGTCCCACTTCTATGAACTTTGTTGCTCTGGCAACTCAGCAGATGCCTGCTGCACAGACCATGGCTCAGCCTGCCGCTCCCGTGACTCAGGCTCCTGTTCAGGAATTGCCGTCCCTCACCGATTCTCAGGTGATGCGCGCTGTTGACGCAGCAATGTTCTCCAGCCCGAGCTTTGACGCAAAGGCTCCGGCAGAAGAATCCACCTTCCGCAGCTCTGAAACTTCTGAATTCTCTGCTGTTGCTGACGAAGACCGTTTTAACGACGGCCGCGGCGGCTTGGAAGTTCCGGCTTACCAGCGTCAGAATGCTGTTTCTGAAACTATTGCTGTTCGTCAGCCTGTTGCCACTGCTGCAGGCCGTCAGGAAGCAGAAGATTCCATCAAGCAGTCTGATGTTGACTACAGCATGCCCGCATTCATGCGCATGTTCGGTGGAAAGGATAACTTCTAATCCAAAAATATCAAGACCATTTGGCTTAGTTCCCTTTACTTGCTGAAAATTTTTCAGCAGGTAATGCCGGATGCGTCTTAAAAGGAACACACACACACAGAATGCGCGAGTGCGCATTCAACACAACACAAGGAACTGCCTGGGTCTCCCTGCCTGGGCAGTTCTTTTTATACCGCTCGAGCTAGAATTAAGATAAGTACGTGTGTTAAGCTCTCGCTCTCGTCGCCACGGCTGATTAAGATCAGCCGCTTGCTCCTCACTTATACCGTTCGCTCACTCTCGCAACCGCCCTTGATTAATATCAAGGGCTTGTTGCTCACATTATCGTTCGCTCGCTCTCGTCGCCACGGCTGATTAAGATCAGCCGCTTGCTCCTCACGTATTACCGCTTTGCAGGATGCACCTTAGCCTGCGCGGCTTATTCCTTTTACTAAATTCGTTATATGAAGTTCTGTTCCGCAAAGAAGATGCTTTTGGGTGTTGCCGCGACGTTGCTTTCTGCAGCGTCCTTTGCTGCGGATGTTGTTCCTCCGGCTGTTTCTGTGGACAGTTCTGTTTCCGTAGAACAGTGGCGCAGCTCTCTCTGGCAGGATTCCTCCAAGTTCAAGGGTTACGTCCAGATCGGTACCGATTTTAACTTCGGGTTTGGCGGCGGCCCCACCGCCTCCTACTTTGCCGCCGACACCGTGGACCGTTACGGCGTCAACTGGCGCGGCCTGCAAATCCCTCTGGAAACAGCCCGCAACTACGAAGACCGCATTGAGCCTTTCTTCACCTTGAGTTTCCGTGCCGGCTACAAGAATTTCCACGTTGTGTTGGACGCCCCTCTCCGCAAGGACATTGAGGCCTGGTACAGCAGTACCACCAAGACCAACCTGACTTACAAGCCCAGCGAATTGGACATTAACGTGCCCACCAACGCCTATGCCCGTTGGAACAATCCCGTGGGCAACGTGCAGTTTGGCCGCTTCAAGGCAGATTGGCAGACCACGCCCAACGATGTGACCTTTGGCGGAATCCCGTATCACGATGGCATTCACTGGGCCTTTAATCCGGGAATCTTCCGCTATGACTTTATGCTCAGTTCCTTGAACGCCTGGCTTTACGGTGATGTCATTGACCGCACTACCGGCTGTCCGGCCTACGGCACCGAAGCCTATGCCCAGAAGTGTACGGAACCCAGCCAGCAGATGGACAACCAGCGTAATCGAGTCTACGACGAGAATGTTAAGAACCTGGTGTATCACCGCTTCGGCCTTGAAACCTCCAAGTTATGGGCATACGTCATCGAAACCAGCATGGTGGGCGGCAAGGAACTGGAATTCCGTTCCTTTAGTCCTTTTATGTTCTGGCACGATAATTACGGTTCCGGCTATACTTCCGCTGCCACTTCCTTCGAAGTGGGCTACAAGCCCATTAAGGGCGCCAAGTTCTACGGTCAGATTAATATGGAAGACCTGAACAGTCCCGTGGGGGAGGATGACGACAAGGGCACCAGCCGTTCCATCATCAACTACATGGTGGGCTACTCCCAGGTGATTCCTACGGAAAAGTACGGGACTTTCACTACCCGTTTCGATGTGATTCTTACGGATCCTGCAGCAAACAACGGTAAGCTTCCCTTGCTCAAGTACACCGGTCGCAAACTGTACCGCAGCAACTACCGCCAGCAAAACGATATAGATTACGCCGATGCCTACTTCGTGGATTATCCTGTAGGCTACCGCCGCGGTCCCGATGCCTCGGACATGTGGCTTGACGTGAACTGGAAATACAAGAATCGTTCTGTGGATTTGAGCCTTGCCTGGCTCCGCCAAGGCGACAAGGAACTCTATTCCGACTACAAGGAATCCCTGAATACGAACGGCTCCACTTCCGGAGTGGAAGAAGCACAGTACGTGTTTGATGTTCTGTATCGTGAAAAGGTTCGCAGTTGGTTTGAATACTATGCCGGCGGCGGTTTCCGAATTTACGAGAATTTGGACCACATTAACGGTAACGACGGCGCCGATGGCTGGGTCCGTGCCGGAGTGAAGTTCATCTTCAACCCCGTGGACTACAGATTCTAATTATGAATTATGAAGTATGAATTATGAGAATAAGTAAGGCGGCGAAGCCGCGATTTTAGCTCTCGTACTTAATAATTCGTAATTCGTACTTGGCCCATCCATCATTATTATCTATCTTTATAGGGCCTTTAACAGGAGTTATGTATGGCTGAAATTGGTACCCCCCTAAGCTCTAGTGCAACTAAGGTTCTCTTCTGCGGTGCAGGTGAACTGGGCAAGGAAGTCATTATCGAAATGATGCGCCTTGGTGTGGAAGTGGTTGCCGTAGACCGTTATCCCAATGCTCCTGGTATGCAGGTGGCTCACCGTTCCCATGTGATCAACATGCTGGATGGTGCTGAACTCCGCCGCGTAATCGAACTTGAAAAGCCCGACTACATCGTCCCCGAAGTGGAAGCAATCGCTACCGATACCTTGGTCCAGATGGAATCTGAGGGCTACACTGTTATTCCCACTGCAAAGGCAACTAAGCTGACCATGAACCGCGAAGGCATTCGCCGTCTGGCCGCCGAAGAACTGGGCATCAAGACTAGCCCGTATAAGTTTGCCGACAATTTCGAAGACTTCAAGGCTGGCGTCAAGGAAATTGGTATTCCTTGCGTGATCAAGCCGGTGATGAGCTCTTCCGGCCATGGCCAGAGCGTTATCAAGTCCGAAGCCGACATCGAAAATTCCTGGAACATTTCCCAGAACGAAGGCCGCACCGGTAAGGCAAGCCGCGTGATTATCGAAGGCTTTGTTCCCTTCGACTACGAAATCACCTTGCTCACCGTCCGTCACGTTGCTGGCACCAGCTTCCTCGCTCCCATCGGTCACCATCAGGTTGGCGGTGACTATCAGGAATCTTGGCAGCCCCAGCCCATGAAGCCCGAACTTCTGGAACAGGCCAAGGAAATTGCTAAGAAGGTTACCGACGCTCTTGGTGGCCGCGGCATCTTCGGTGTGGAACTGTTCGTCTGCAAGGACGAAGTTCTGTTCAGCGAAGTAAGCCCCAGACCTCATGACACCGGCATGGTGACTCTCATTTCTCAGGACCTTTCTGAATTCGCTCTTCACGCTCGCGCAATTCTCGGCCTGCCCATTCCTAACATCGCTTTCCACGGGGCAAGCGCTTCCAAGGCAATCGTTGTGGATGGTAACTCCGACCACGTTAAGTTCGGCGGTTTGGAAGAAGTCCTTGCTGAACCCGACACCGGTCTCCGTCTGTTCGGTAAGCCGGAACTGAAGGGTCATCGCCGTCTGGGCGTTCTCCTGGCTCGCCGCGACACCGTCGATGAAGCTCTCAAGACCGTCATGGAAATGCGCGAAAAGGTGAAGGTTAGTTTATAAGACGCAAGGGGCTCTGCGCGTCCACAGAGTGGATGAGGCCCTAAGTGTTCATTATCCTCCAACCCTCTCCCAGATTCTATTGCCATAGCAAAAGCAAAAGACCCGCGAAATTCCGCGGGTCTTTACTGCATATGCCATCAAGGGGCAGAGCCCCTTGCGTCATCTAGTCATTACAGCTGTCGTAGAAGCTTTCGAGTTCCTTATGGCAGTTGATAAAGAACTTCTTCAAAGTCGGGTCGAAGTGCGTGCCCATGGAGCTTACGATAATGTCGTAGGCCTCAGCATAGCTCATGCGTTCCTTGTAGCAGCGGCGGCTGACCAACGCATCGTACACATCGGCGACTGCCATAATGCGTGCTTCCAGCGGAATCTCGTCGCCCTTGAGGCCGCGCGGATAACCGCTACCGTCATAACGTTCGTGATGGAAGTTGGTAACGTTCTTTGCAATAGCGACCAGTTCCTGGGATTCCACATCCTTCAAGAGGTTCTCGACGATGGCCGCACCCTTTTCGGAGTGAGTCTTCATGACGTTGAACTCGTCAGCAGTATACTTGCCGGGCTTGCGCAGAATGGTGTCGTCCACAGCAATCTTACCCAGGTCGTGCATGGGGGCCACCTTGATCACCGCATTAAAGAACTTGTTCATGTTGCGGAAGGCTTCGTCCTTCTTCATCTCGTTAATGAGAATCTTTACCACCTGGCTAGTACGCTTGATGTGTCCGCCGGTATTGCTGTCGCGGTTTTCCACCATGTTGGACATACCGACAATCATTTGTTCCTGGATTGCCTGAATGTGTGAATCCTTGTTCTGCACATCGGTAGCCAAGTCGTTGTTGTACTTGTCAAGCAACTTGATGTAACGCTGGACCTTGGTGTCGTCTTCGATGCGGAACAGGTAGCCGCAGACCTTGGAACCGTGGTACAGGTGGCGCAGCACGCTCTTGTAGTGTTTGTTGCCGTACTGGAAGTAATCCACCTGGCAAAGGTCCTGGGGATTGAACTTTTCGATCAGTCGAATAAGGATGCTTCCGAATTCATCGGCTTCACGAACCTTGGAATCCACGCGGAAGGTCTTGAGAACTGGGAAGTAATGGCTGGCGATGTCGTTGCAACCGATGTAGCTGCGGTTCTTTGAAACAGACAGGTATGCGTTTTCGTTCTGGTATTCCAGGGTGTCGCGGATGGTGCCTTCGATATCGTACATGCCGATGCGGTGGATGATGCAGAGCATAATGAATTCCACAGCGATGTAGATTGCGGGCATGGCCATCATGTCACAGCCAAGTTCTCTAAAGATAAAGAATGAACCGATGCTCAAGAAACCGATGGCGGCCAGGGCCTGCAAATTACGGTAGGAGAAGTTCTTTTTCTTAAGCAGGGAGTACACCAGAACGCACACACCAGAAATCAGGTAGATGAACAACATGATGTTGAACAAAATATGGGTCGGGCCAAATACGGGGATAAAGTCCGTAACGCCGTTGTGCTGCACAAGGGTAACGCTCTTGTAGAAAATGTCGCTATAGCCTGCGGTAAATGCGAACCCCAGGATTACGGAGCTAAAAGAGAAAATAGCAATGCGCAGGGGCTTGGTCACCTTGATGTTGCAAATGGTAAGTTCGCCCAAGAAAAACAGTGCCGGAACAAAAACTGCACCCACGTAGGCAATCTTGTTTGCCAAAAGTGCTTCTTCTATGTTGCTGGACAGAGAAAGAAAAAGATGGCCTGCAAGCTGAATGGTCATAACGTAGAACATCGACGTAAAATACGATGTCGTTCTCTTTGAGTTAACGACCATCAATAAACAAATATTGGCAAACGAAATAATTAGTGCTGCCAGCTGATAGTAAATCACGAAAAACTCCTTAACCTCGTGAGAAAACCATTACATAACCAAATAAAATAATAGATAAAATTGGCCGGGCGCAGTTAGCAAACTATTTTGCCCAAGGCGATAATGGCGGCTGTTCTAGCCCTGAGGCGAGTGTTGCCCAACTTCATGAGACAAACCTTCCCGTTTTTGAAGTTCTTCACCGCTTCGATTTCTGCGGGGGAGAATCCGCCTTCGGGGCCGACCAGCAAAGTCGTATTGGTGGTCAGTTCCTGGGCGCTGGGGGCCGGGCCGCCGTCCATGTCGCAAAGGATAAGGTCGCCAGCGTAGCTTTTCAGCCATTCCGAGAATTCGATGGGGCCTTCTACCTGAGTGAGCCAGGGCTTCTTGGATTGCTTCAAACTAACAAGAGACTTCAATTCTGCACGGCGGACAGTCTTCTTTAGGTCGGAGTTCTTGGGCTCCTGGGAGAAGTCTGTACGCAGAAAAATAATTTTGTCAATTTCTGTCTGCGCTGCATGGAAAACCACCTCTTCCAAGGCATCGTCCTTAAGGCAGGCGATAGCGAGGCTAACCTTGGGCCTATGGGATGATCCATTCTCCACCTTATCTACCCGGACTCTGCAAGCCTTGGCGTCGGCCCAAATGATAGTGCCGTCGGCGTAATGGCCTTGACCATCGGATAGCTGCAAAACGTCACCTACGGTGGCGCGGCACACGCGAACGGCGTGGGTGCTCTCGTTTTCGTCCAATTCCAGGATTCCAGAGGTGATAAGGGGACAATAGAAACGGCTGTCAGGTGTTTTCATGCTACTAAAAGTAGCAATTTTTTGTAAATTTGCATCATGACTCACAAGCCGGTAAAAGCTGTTGTATTTGATTTAGATGGTACTTTGTATCTGAGTGGTCGCCCTTATCCCAAGGCCGTCAAAACGGTAAACCGAGTGGCAAGCCAGGTCCCCGTCTACTATCTGAGCAATAATACCAGCAAATCCCCGGTGTTCTACGAGAACCGCCTAAAGGTAATGGGCCTGCCCCTGACTGACGAGGCTATTATTTCGGCATTGTACCTTTCCCTGGAAGCAATCCACGAAGAAGGTATCAAGAACGTCTTTTTCTTTGCCAATCCCGAAGTAACGGAATGGTTCGCTGCCCAGGATCCTACCTTGAACTTGCGACCCAGCGTGGCTGATACGGAACTGGTGCTGATCGCCTACCATAATTCCTTTGACTACCGCGAACTTTGCGAACTCTCTTTCCGCGTTCAGCGCAAGATTCCCTTCTGGGTGACTCACACGGACTTTGTCTGCCCCGATGCCAACGGCCCTGTGCCCGATATCGGCAGCTTTATGGCCCTTCTCAAGACTGCCTACGGTGTGGAACCGGAAAGGAGCTTTGGTAAGCCCAATCCCGCCATGCTTTCCGATCTGCTTAAGAAGTACGAACGGTCAGAAATCCTTTTTGTAGGCGACCGCCTTTATACCGACTTTGAACTGGCCAAACGTTCCGGATGCCGTTTTGTACTGCCCCTCTGTGGCGAAACCAAGCGCGAAGACCTGGAAAAACTGGATGTCAAGCCTGAGTACGTTGTAGAAATGGTTAGCGACATTGACTTTGAGGGCTTTTTCGAGGGCCGTCTTTAATGCGCAAATTGTTTTTTGCCCTTCTCTTGGCCATTCCCACCTTTGCTGCCAAGTTGACCGTTGCCGTTTCGCTGCAGCCCTACGCCAATGTGGTCAAGGAAATCGGTGGCGACGATGTGGACGTAGTTACTTTGCTCCCTCCGGGTGCCGACCCCCATACTTTTGAACCTAAGCCGGCAAGCCTTAAGGAATTTACCAAGGCCACTGCATACTTTAGTGATGGCTCCGGTATGGACGCAGCATGGCTCCCGCGTTTTAAGGGCGTTAACAAGGATATCCAGGTGGTTTCTCTTTCCAATGGAATTGATTGGATGGAAGAAGACGTACATCATCACCACGAAGCTGAGGAACACCATCACCATGATGCCGAGGATGACGACGATGAATTGGATCCTCATCTGTGGACTTCTCCCTTACAGTTGAAGACGATTGCACTTAACGTTTGCGAAGCTTTGGCGACTCTGGATGTACATAACGCCGACCAGTATCGTACGCGTTCTACAAAATTGATTCAGCGTCTTTCCAATTTGGATTCCGAACTGCGTGTTTCCGTGGAAAAACTTCCTAAGCAGGCAAGAACCTTTATTGTTTTCCATCCGTCCTATGGCTACTTTGCCCGTGACTACGGCATGACCCAGCTTACGGTGGAAGTGAACGGTAAGGAACCCAAGCCCCGCGATCTTTTCAATCTGGCCAAGACCGGAAAAGAAAATAATGTGCACATTGTGTTTGTGCAGCCCCAGTTCAGCAAGCGCGCTGCCGCCACCATTGCCAAGGAACTGGACGCCGTTATCCTGGATACGGACCCCCTGGCCTTTGATTACGAGAAGAATATTCGTACATTGTTGAACGCCATTCAGGAAAACATCAAGAAATAACCCTCCGCAGGAAAAACATGAACGCCATTGAAATCAAGAATCTTTCTTTCGCCTACGGTAAGACCCCGGTTCTATCTGATGTGAACCTGGAAATCGAGGAAAATGATTTTGTGGCAATCATTGGCCCCAATGGGGGAGGCAAGTCTACCTTGATGCGCCTGATTGTGGGCCTGTTGAAGCCCCAGTCCGGTGAAGTCCGCCTTTTCGGCGAGAAGGTGCCTACCAACAAGGTGGCTGTGGGTTACGTTCCCCAGAACACCAACCGCAATATTGAATTCCCTATTACTGTGGGTGAATGCGTTGCCTTAGGTAAGATTGGTCTTTCTCCTAAGTCAGAAGAAGTTTCCGCCGCCCTGGCCAAGGTCCATATGGAAGGCTACCTGCACCGCCGTCTGGGAGAGCTTAGCGGCGGCGAACGCCAGCGCGTTCTCATTGCCCGTTCCCTGGTGTGCAATCCCCGCATTCTGTTCCTGGATGAACCCAGCAACAACATTGACGCCGCCGGCCAGGAAAACCTTTACAACATGCTTGCAGAATTCAGCAACAGTATGACCATTGTGGTGGTGACCCACGATCTAATGGCTCTTTCCAACCGAGTCAAAAGTATTGTCTGCGTCAATAAAAATGTACATTACCATGAGGGCTCCAGCCTTACCCGCGAAATGATTACCGATGCCTATGGTTGCGAAGTCGACCTGATCGCTCACGGTATTCCTCACCGCGTGTTGGGCAGCCATGATCACACACACGGGGGTTGCTGTGAACATCATCATGAACACCATCACGAGCATGGCCACGAACATCATTAGTTTGTCCTAACGTTTAAAGAAAAAAACATCCAGCCACTGGCCGGATGTTTTTTGTTAGGAGGAGAAATGAAAAAAATCTAAAAGTCGACGCACTTGTCGAGGACTGTTTATCGCAGGTCTGCTACGCAGCGAACGTAAAGACCCTTGCTGGTGCTTTCGTCGGTGCGGTTGATGCTCTTTGCTGCGCTACGGAATTCCCAGGAGCGTCCGGTGTTCTTTTCTACAGAGGATGCAGACCAGTAGTGACCGGTAGAAGAGCTTTCGCAGTAGCCGTCCCAGCTCTTGCAGCCGCCCTGACCCAGGTCCTTCCAGTCAAGCTTTTCGCGATCCTTCTGGTAGTCGCGCCATTCACCGTCGTTGGGCAGGTGCCAGCCGTTGGGGCAAGCCTTGTTGGCTTCTTGATGGGTGTAGAATCGGCCATACTTCTTGCAGTTGGTTTCATCTTCCATCAGGCACTGGCGGGGAGTAGAAATGCTGAATGCCAGGTTCTTTTTCATCCAGGCCTTGTCGCCACGGATTTCGATGGAGTACTTCTTGCCGTCGCGCTTGTCGGTTAGGAACTTGCCATCGTTAGAAATGTTCTTGCTCTGCAAAGCCAACTGGAAGAGTTCTTCTTCGCTCAGGTTTTCTGCAGGTTGTTCCAAAGCTTCTTTCTTCTGGTGAACCAACTGGGTCTTGGACTTGTTTGTCTTAACCATCTTGTGACCACCCATCTTTTTCATGGGTGCGCCAAAGCTAGCGCCTGCGAAAACTGCAGACACCACTAATGCGGCGATGAAGTGCTTTGAAGACAGAGTGAACATACGAACCTAATATCCTTTTGACGCACATTTCGAATCAACTGAAGATGATTCCGCGTCATTTGTTTTTTCAAGAATATATATCGCAGTTCACGTAAGTGATTGTTATAAAATGTTTTCAATAGCGAAGTGTGACGCCTGCAACACCAGGGCCCACCCACATAGAGAACTTTTCGTTCCGCTTTTTGTGTAAAGTAAGAATTCCGTAACTTATGCCGGTTCCAACCAGCGCACCCACCAGAATATCTGTAGGATAATGCTTACCGGCGGCCACTCTCAGGGCGCTTTCGATACCTGCCAAAGAGAAGGCGATTGTGCGTACAAGCCACGTATTCGTTGCGTTGGGGAAGGCGTAGTCATACCATTCGGAGGCAAAGACTGCCACGGTAAATGCCGCAGACGCATGCCCCGAGAAAAGGGAGCCGTAGGCTTCGCCTTTTGCATTCTGGGCCGCCTCTAGCCCCTCCTTGCTTGTGGAGTAGATATAGGGCCGGGGCCAGATTTGTAAAGATCTGGTTGCAAGATTTATTCCATTTTGGAATAATATAGCTTGGACGAACATTAGAGTAAATGTGCCGAATTCAGCGCCGTTTGTGTATCCTTTGTACCAAGAGACGCCTCCGATGACCAGGGGAGCCACCGCCACGGCAGCCCCGATATCGCTCATGGTCTGGGCGGTTTTGCTGTATCTGCCCAGGGCCCAACGGTCCCAGGGGAGAAAATCCTCACGGGCTCTCAGGTCGGCTGGGTCCTTCACTTCCATTTGGTCGTAGAGGTAAGTTCCCAGACCGGTGGTCGCTAGGCCAACAACAGAAAGTGTAATGTCCAGGGGAAGTGAAAGCGGGTATTCGTCGCGGGCAAAGGCCTTGTGGCTGCCCAGACAAAGGCAGACTGCGGCACAAAGGGCCAGAGTGCGGAATATTACGGGGCATCTCACCATACGCCTAAACTAAAAAAATTATATTAGGGCCATAACTTCCGTCGGAGTTTTTGTGGCAAATACGAATTATACTCGCGAACCTATCGTTCCTAGCATGGACCTGTTCGGTGCTATTTCTGATGAAATGCGCCTTAAGATCCTGTTGCTTTTGGATCAGGCAGAATTTACCGTTAACGAAA
Organism: Fibrobacter sp.; assembly: GCA_024399035.1. Classification (GTDB taxonomy): domain Bacteria; phylum Fibrobacterota; class Fibrobacteria; order Fibrobacterales; family Fibrobacteraceae; genus Fibrobacter. The sequence goes on from JAKSID010000002.1 coordinate 110,892, forward strand.
TCAAGGATATCCTGGATATCCACCAGAGTAACGCCAGCCGCCACCTGGCCAAGCTCTCCTCCTGCAACTTGCTGAAGGACCGTCGCGACGGCATCAAGGCCTACTACCGTTTAAGCGAGGACCTTTACCTGAGCAACCGCATGATTTCCATGATCCGCGAAGCCTACGAAGAGCTTCCCGACAAGGAAATCCTCAAGTGCCGCGCCGCCCAGGCATTGGAAGAACGTACCGACAATACCAAGAACCAGATTCACAAGTTGAACCAGGCCGGCGGTAGCCTCAAGGCCCAGATCAGCCTGTTCAGCAAGTTGATGCAGCCCTTCGAGAACGCTGTGGACGTTGGCTGCGGCGAAGGCGGCGACCTGTCCCTGATGCTCTGCAACCGCTGCAAGCACGTGACTTCGCTGGACTGCGACCCTAAGGTCATTAGCGGTTTCCAGAAGATCCTTAAGCAGAAGGGCATCCAGAACGTGTCGCCCAAGGTTGCTGACATGGTAAAGACTGGCCTGCCCGACGACTTTGCGGACTTGGTCCTTATGAGCCAGGTGCTGCACCATGCCATGGACCCCCGACTGGCCCTGAAGGAGGCGGTTCGCATTTTGAAGCCGGGTGGAATGCTTGCCCTGCTGGACCTTGCCCAGCACAAGGAAGAATCCTTCCGCACCACCCATGGTCACATTTGGCTTGGTTTTGACCGTTCCCAGCTGGAGTTTTTCGTCCAGGAACTGAACTGCACCGTTCTTGAAAGCGAAATCATTCCCAGCGAAAATGAAGTGGACAAGAAACTGCCCGTCATTTGCATGATTTTAACCAAAAACACCTAAAAAGTGTGATTTTTATCTAACCCGACTTGCTTTTTCTATAAAAAACAAATATCTTATGGAAAAAGAAAATAATCCTAAGGAGCTCATTATGGGAAGAATCATTAAGTATGTTGCAATCCTCGCCGCTTGTGTTATTTCTGCATTTGGTGTGTATTGCCTGATGAAGACCACCGTTACCGACGAAAACACCGTTGATTAATATGTCATTGCGAGTCGCGTAGCGACGAAGCAATCGAAGCTGCACTGATCTAATGTTGCTTCGGGTCTAATAACAAAGACAAATCCCGGCTTCACAGTCGGGCTTTTTTTATGGTGTCATCCCGGCCCCCGAGCCGGGATCTTCTTTTTCTCTTTTCTATCTTGTTTGCCATGAAGATTTTTGAAAAGAAACCCGCGTTTTTTATTGCCGCATCCGCCATTTTCTTCGCCATCCTTATGGTGGTGTTCCGCGGATTCGCCTTTGACTCCAACCAGCTTATGCTGAACAGCGACCAGTTGAACGGTATCGGTAGCCGCATCCTCCGTACCTTCGACGTGATCCTTACGGAATGGGACGACAGCCGCCTGGGCGGTGTACCCACCATCGATGCTCTCTTCGCCGATGCTTACCACCCGCTGGTTTGGGTGCAGTTCCTGATGGACCCGGCCCGTGCCGTGGGTTTCAAGTTTATCCTGACTTTGTGGGTTGCCTTTATGAGTGCCATGGCCTTGGCCTGGAACTTGACCGGCAACAGGTGGTGGGCAGGCCTTTTGGGCATGCTCTACGCCTTCTCTCCTGAATTCTTTACCTACCTCTATGGCGGCCACGACGGCAAGATGATGGTTTTCGCCATCGCTCCCTTGGCTTTGCTTTCTATCCGCAAGGTGGTTCGCGGCGGTAGCATTCCCTACATGATTCTTTTGGCATTGAGCGTGGCCTGGATGATCCTTGGCTCTCACTTGCAGTTGACTTACTTGTTCTTGTGGGGCGCAGGCCTTTACACCCTTTACGAAGTGGCTTTCCATTGCGACGGCTTAAAGACCCGCGGCAAGCGTATTGGCCTTGCAGCCATCGGTCTGGCTTTCGGTTTGGCTCTTTCTTGCTTCCAGATTCTTCCGCCTTATCTTTACACCACCACCCAGTCTGTCCGCGGTGACGACAGTCATACCAATTACGGTCACGCTGTAAGCTGGTCCCTGCATCAAGAAGAAATGGCCCAGATCCTTCTGCCGGGTTTCGTAGGCGTGGATGTCTACGAACAGAATGCAAAGACCGGCGACCTGGAAGGCAGTTCCTTTGTGAACGTGACCATGGATGAATACCGCAGTATGGCTTCTAGCGGTGGCTCTCCTTTCTACTGGGGTCACAATCCCTTCAAACTGGATCACAATAATGCGGGCGCTCTTTTGACTTTCCTTGGATTCCTCTGCTTGTTCCTGCCGGGTAAGCGCCGTTATGCTGCTTTCTGGGGTATGGGTGCGGTAGTTGCTCTTAGCTATGGTATGGGTGACCATTCTCCCTTGTTCAAGCTTTGGTACAATGTGCTGCCGGGCGTCAAGAACTTCCGTGCTCCGGGCATGGCTCTGTTCTGGTTGCCCTTGCTGCTGGTCATGATGGCTGGCCCTGTGCTTAAGGCCTTGACCGCAACTTCTGAAAATCCTGAAGAAGCTCTCGCCTTGGAAAAGGACCGTCGCGGTTTGATGCACGGTACCGCCATGTATGTGCTTCTGCTGGTGCTGGCTTTGATTGCCCGCTTTGCTTGGACCACCTTTATTGGCCCTGTTGGTTTGGTTGTGATGATTGCCTACGCTGTGCTCTGCCTGGGTGTTATGAGCATGGATGACCAGGGCAAAAAGTTCTCTGTGGCAAATCTGGTGGATTCCTATAAGTCTGGCCTGCCGGGCACTCATCGCGGCATCCAGGCTGCGGTGTTCATGGGCTTTGCTTTCTTGGGCGTGATGCTCAGTAGCGGTCAGAAACTGCTGCAGGATCCTATTACCGCTCCCTACTTTAAGCCTCTGAACGAAATCGTCATGAACGCTACTGCAGGCAAGGTGATTCCTGGCTTTATCCTGGTTCTTGTGGTGATTGGCACTACTTGGATTGTTGTTAAGTGGAAGGGCTCTGTGGCTGCCAAGGCTGCAATTCTCGCAGTTGTTGCTGGCGTGGAACTGTTCTTCATCAATGGCGCCTTTATCCAGAATGTTCCTGCTGCTGAATACCTCCAGCCCACCAATCCCATTGTGGCTGCAGTCAAGGCGCCCTTCAAGGCTGATTCCCTGAATACGCCTCGCGTGCTTTCCTTGTCCCGTAGCAAGGCCTTGAGCGGAAACATTTTCCCCCAGTATCATCTGCGTAACGCCGAAGGTATCCACGATAACGAACTGGCAAGTTACCGCCTGTTCCGCGGTGGCCAGCAGGATGCAAACTACTTGATGAATATCAACGATCCCGCTGCTCCTCATCCTTTCCTGGATTTGATGAACATCGGAGCTATTATTTTCGATGGTCGTCAGGGCACGACCTATATGCCCATACCCACTGCCATGGGCGAAGCCTACATCTTTGGCGAAGCCGTGGTGATGGATGACGAGGCTGCAGTCAATTCCTTGAAGAATGGATTTGCCTATCGTGAAAAAGTTATTTTGTCTGAAAAGCCTGCTGCAGACTACAAGGGTAGCGTAGAATCCAACGGCGCCATTCAGGGTTCCGCCAAGGTGATTGCAAGCCCCAAGATGGACACTCAGGTATTTGCTGTGGAAGCTAGTCGCCCGGGCTTTATGGTGGTTGCTGGCAACTATCATCCCTACTGGAAGGCTTACGTGAACGGCTCCGAAGCTAAGGTCTACAAGGCTTTCGGTACTCTTCGTGCTGTTGAAATTCCTGCAGGCAAGTCCGAAGTCCGCATGGAATATCGCAGTACTCCGTTCCACGCCAGCGTCAAGGTCAGCATCGTTGCACTGATCCTGTTGGTGGGTGGCGGTGCTGCTGCAGTGGTGCTTGCCAAGCGTAAAAAGTCTTGTTCTTGCAAAGCTAAGTAACTGCTGCGAAGTCGCGACTTCTGTTTTTCAAAAAAAGAAAAACCTCGCAATCAGATGATTGTGAGGCTTTTTTGTTTTAAATGTTGCGGAGCCTTACGGGCGGGTGTCGCGGCCAGGGGGCATCTTGATAAAGTAGATGATGCAGGGCACGATGATGCAGAGCAGGGGGAGAACTGTGAGCAGAACATCGACAAAGGCGTTCACGCGGACCTGCTGAGAAAGAAGAGTCAAGTCAATTCCAAAAAAAATGGCGGCCAGGGCAATTCCGGGCAACAGGTATTCAAGAAGCTTAGTCACGAAAATCTCCGTTTATTCTGTATTTACAAGATAAAATTAGAATGAAAATCGTGGTGTGGGTGTAAAAAAGGGTAAAAATGCGAAAAACAGGGCTCAAAATCACGTAACTCGTTGAATATCAATGACTTACGTGTTCTAAAATATGTTAGATTTGGGGTATGAATATTCGAATTTCTGCAATTGCTTTGTCTCTTTTGATCGGTTCCTCCTTTGCCGCTGACCCCCGTATGGAACAGGGGGCAATCTTTGAAGCCAAGGGAAACTACGAAATGGCCTTGGGCGAATACCGCGCCATGCTTGCCGAAGATCCTAAGAACTCCGAGGCCTATTTTGCTGCCGCCGAAGTCCGCGTAAAGATGAAGGACTACAGTGGTGCTCTGGCAAACTATCGCCTGGCATACAAGTTTAGTCCCAAGATGAGTGCCGCCTACGAAGGCGCTGCCAAGGTTTATGAACTCCTGGGCCAAAAGGCTAAGGCTGCCGATGAACGCGCCAAGGATCCTAAGAACCATCCGGAACCTGTAGAAGATGCTGCAGCAATTGCCGCTGCCGCCGCTCCTGAAGCTGCTTCCGCCGTTTCTACCCCTGCAGAGCCCAAGGCAGAACCTGCCAAGGTTGCAGAAGCCCCGAAGGCAGAAGAAAAGCCCGCTCCTAAGGCTGAGAAAAAGGCTGAACCGGCCCCCGTGGCCGAACCTGCTAAGCCGGAACCCGCTAAGGTCGCCGAAGCTCCTAAGCCGGAAACCAAGCCCGAACCTAAGATCGCCGCAGCACCTAAGGCCGAACCTAAGGCCGCTCCTGCCGACGAACCTAAGGCTCTCCCCATCGATCCTTTCGAAAAGGGTAAGGTTCTCTTTGCAGAAAAGAATTATCCCGAAGCTGCCAAGGCTTGGCGCGAAGTCTTGAAGAAAACTCCTGGCCATGCTGGTGCTTACTACTACGCTGGTTTGACCCGTTACGAAATGGGTGAAATGGACAAGGCTGAATTCAACTTGAAGAAGGGATTGGAATACAAGGAAGAAGGCAACGAAGCTAACTACTACTTGGCTCTCATTTATCAGAAGAATTCCAAGGTTGAACAGGAACAAAGATTCCTGGCTGCATACTTGAAGAAGGCTGGTCCTGCTGCTAAGAACCGCAAGAATGCCGAAGAACGTTTAGCTGCAATCAAGGCTGCAAAGGCCGAAGCCGATAAGGCTGCCGCCGAAGCCAAGGCCGCCGCTGCAGAAGAAAAGGCTGCAAAGTCTGCTGAATCTAAGGCAGAACCTGCAAAGATCGCCGAGGCTCCTAAGGCTGCAGATGCAAAGACCGCGAAGGCCGCAGAAACTAAGGCAGCAACCGTCGCAGACGCTGCCCAGCCCGCCGCTACTGAACAGCCTGCCGCTGCAGAAATTGTTGTTGAGCCCAGCATTGCCAACGCAAATATGTTGCTGACCGCCAAGAGCTACGAAGCAGCTCTCCAGATGTTCAAGACTCTGCTGGATCAGGATTTGAACCCGGATGAACGTTACTACTCTATGCTCCAGATGGGTAACATCTACCGCGAAATGCGTGACTTCCACAGCGCTGTAACTCGTTACCGCGAAGTGGTGCAGCAGTTCTCCGATTCCGATTGGGCAACTGAAGCAGAACGCGCCTTGGAAGACGCCGTGTGGCTTGAAAAGCACGCAAAGGAATTGCCCAAGAGAAAGCACTAATCGCGAGATTTAAAAGTAACGCGAGACTTAGAATTGCGCAAAGTTTAAAAAGGTCCCCGAAAACGGGGGCTTTTTTTTGTTTGTTTAGAACTTTTAGCTTTTGCAACTTTGATGTCGCAATTATATTTAGTACGCCTGTGGGTTGGTGTAATGGGTGTCGCAGGCGAGGGTGATTATGATTTTTTTTGGAGTGAAAGCTTTTAATCCTAAGGCTTTTTTGATTTCTGTCTGCTCGTTGGCGGCGTTCGCCATTGCAGATCCTCCGGCAAATTTCAGTGGTTGGGAACTGGTTTTCGAAGATAACTTCGACGGCGACGCCCTTGATTTAGAAAAGTGGAATCCTACTTACAACTGGGGCAATACTCACAATCATCGCGCCTACTGCGCCAAAGAAAATGTCATTGTGAAAGATGGCAAACTGATGCTGAAGGGTGAAGCTAAAAAGCATCCTGATGCCGGTGACAAAAAGGCGAAGTTTAACGGCAAGGAAATACCTGTGGACTACACCTCCGCAGCAATCGATACCCGCGGTCATTTCGAAGTAAAGTACGGCTACATCGAAGGTCGCTTCAAGGCTCCCAAGCACAAGGGCACTTGGCCTGCATTCTGGACGCTGCAAGATGGCTGGCCTCCGGAAATTGACATTCTGGAAATTCCTTCTTCCCGCAAGCAACATCATTACTACTTGCATTATACCAACAACAGCTGGTACAATGAACACGGTTCCGCCTGGGATCACGAGGAATCCTTCGGTGGCCATAAGGACGATGACGTGGATCGTTCTGCGGACTTCCACACTTATGCTGTGGAATGGGACCAGAATAATTTGAACTTCTACTTTGACGACAAGAAGTTTGCCAGCTACAACCGCCCCACAGAAATCAAGCAGCTCACGGCCCAGTACATTATTGTGAACTTGGCCATTGGCGGCTGGGCCGGTGATGACATTGAAGTGACTGCAGATAATCCGGCTTACTTTGAATGTGACTGGATTCGCGTTTGGCAGGCCAAGCCCGCAAAGCCTGATACGGTGATTTTCTACAACGAGGCTTTCAAGACTTGCATGCAACCTAGCGACGAAAAGAAACTTGTCCTTGGTGATTGCGCCGACGAAAAATCCGTTGCCATTATTACGCCACTGAGTACCAATGTTTACCGCATTGACTTTGGGGATATGACCGTGGAAATGCCTAACGAAACCACGGACGCTGGAGTTACGGCTGGGGTTTATTCTTGGAACGGAAAGGAACACCAGAAGGTTGTTTTTGAAAATCAGTTCAGCAACCAGTATCGCCTAAAGATGAAGCATAGCGGTCATTACCTTCGCTCCACATCCGACGGCACCCGAGTGGTGCAGGACTGGAATGATTCTTGGGAATGGAATCAGAAGTGGCGTATTATGAAACGTAGCGAATATGTGCCGGCTGGGACAGATACCACGGCGAAGGATACGACGGTCAAGGATACAACCGCGCAGGATTCTACGCTATCCATCGGCTTGGTGGAACGTCGCGGCGTAGGCAGCGAAACTACGAGCAACATGTACCGCAGCCGAGTGTTCCGCAAGAACCATATGCTTTATGTGGAATTCGGCAATGACGCTTACGATAAGATGCCTGTAGAAAAGAAACTCTACAACCTAAATGGCCGTAGAATTTTCAAATAGAATTTATTTCAAGGTTTTAATCAAGGAGTCTAGTCTGCTGGTAAGCACCTGGGCTCCTTTTTCGTTTAGATGATCCTTGCTTGAGGCTAGGCTGTCGGCGTAATCGTGGTAACCGGCCTTGTGCTCGTCCCACAAGATAAAGTTGGAGTAATCCTTGGATATGTCTGCGATTTCTTGAATCAAGGAATCTGCTTGGCTGCGACGGGGACCGTACCTGGAGTAGGAACCGGTGCTTACGTAGCCAGGATGCTGTGGGAAAATGATTCCGATGACCTTGATCTTGTGCTCGTTTGCCAAAGCAATCATTTCTTTTAGTTTGTTCAAATTGGCTGCGTAGAGTTCAGGATTCTTTTCAACCCAGGTGCTGTCGTAATCCACGGTGGGGTTCTCTCCCCAGGAATTTCCGGGCTCGGCCATGAAACCGCGGCTAGGCATAAAGCTTTCCTTGAATACGTCGAGGCCGGGGGCTTCGTGGGTTTTCTCCAGCAATCCTTCCGGGTAACCGTCTTTCCAGAAGTTGTGATTCTCGTCGTAGACGTAGCCGGGATAAATCTTGTATTCACTTAGGAAGAAGTTGTCGTAGGAATCGTTTTCGTCGCGCCACCACATGTCAAAATCTACGGAAAGCACAAGGTACTTTAGATTCTTCACGTGGTTCACCACATAGTTTTTCAGAAGGAAGTCTGAGACGAAAAGAGAATTGGGAATTTGGGACATGTTGATAGCTGTAAGGCTAGAATCCATTAACAGCGGCTTGATTCCGTACATGGATCGGGAGGATCCGAGAATGACGAGCTTGCTTTGGTTTCGGTATTGCCAAAGGAGCTCCAGTTTGTAACGCAGCATCGATGCGTTTTCGCTACCGCCGGATTTGTAGTAGACGCCCGCGCTGTCCACGTTCAAGAAACTTGCGCTGTCTTTTTCCAAGGTATCCACGGAGGTGGTGTCCGCAGGAATTTCAAAAATTTCATTGCCGTCCTTATCCAGCCAGGTGGGGGAGGCGATTGGGCCGAACGCCAGTCGAAATCCTACGTAATCTGCCATGGTGGAACTGGTGACGGTGTACACGTCGCCTCGGCTGTAGGCGTGCATGGCTTCGGGCGCGCTGCGGTAGCTTCCGCCTTTTAGGACCCGCTGTCCCAATCCATTGCTGGAGGCGCCGCCTGCGAAATTCAAAAGCGAATCCGCCTTGAATCGGACGAACCAGTCATTGACCCATTCCATGGCGTTGCCAGCCATGTCGCAAACTTCCTGGGTGGCGGCGGTGCAGACTTCGTGAAGTTCGTAATCGGAATTGTCTGCATTCCAGGAATTTTTCGCGTTAAAGAATTTGTCTGCAACGAACATCCATTCCGCTTCGGTGGGCAGTCGGTAGGCGATTGCCTCGGGCCTGAAGTTGAAATTTTCCAGATAGATGCAATGGCCCTTGGTATCGTATTCTGCGGCGGTGTAGGTGTAGGCGGCGGAGTCTACGCGATCGTTGTAGTTTCCCATTTCCGACTTGGTTTTTGCGTTGGCGAAAAGGACCGCGTCGTAGAAGGTAACGTCCGTAATGGGGTAGTCGTCCCCCTTGCAATCCTTCACGAAATCGGCGTCAATAAGCTCACGAAATTCAGCGCAGGTGACCTCGTGTTTTCCTATGAGAAAATCGTAGTCCAACTTCACTTTCATGGAAGGCTTTTCGTCGGCCTTGGCGGATTTTTCGCTGGTCCCTAATTCCACGATTTTTGTGAAATCGCCCACTTGGTAAAAACCCGTTTCTTCGGAATAGGGTTCGTCGTTTGATGAACTGGACTTGTCGCTATCGCAACCACTTGAAAGTGCGGAAATAAGAATCGCAGGTATAAGGAAGAACGTAAAAAAAGAGTACGTCCCAAGAATGCGGGATCTTGAATGCGTACTCTTCATGTTCAAACCCTCTATAGAGTCAGATGATTAAATCACCTGGACCAGCAGGCCCTTCAGGTACTGGCCCTCGGGGAATGCGGTATTCACGGGGTGGTCTGCCGGCTGGCCGAAACGTTCGATAATCTGAACGCGCTTGTGGGCGTCGGCGGCAGCGTCTGCGATAATCTTCTGGAACAAGTCCATTTCCATGAGGCCGGAGCAGCTGAAGGTTGCCAGCATGCCGCCTTCGTTCAACAACTTCAATGCCAGAAGGTTGATGTCCTTGTAGCCGCGGGCGCCCTTGTTCAGGTTGTCCTTGGATTCCACGAACTTGGGCGGATCCAGTACGATAAAGTCAAAAGTTTCTGCCTTGTCGCGGCACTTGCGCAGGTACTGGAAAACGTCTGCTTCCACATGGGTGGCGTGGGCGGTGGAAAGTTTGTTGCGCATAATGCCTTCCTTGGCAAGCTTCAGGGCGTCCTTGGAAACATCCACCTGGAAAACTTTTTCGCAACCACCGCGCAGGGCGTACAGGCCGAATCCGCCAGTGTAGCAGAAACAGTTCAGCATCTTCTTGCCCTTGGCCAGTTCGCCAACACGACGGCGTGCGTCACGCTGGTCCAGGTAGTAACCGGTCTTGTGGCCGTTCTTCACATCGATGGGGAAGAGAATTCCGTTTTCGTTAATGATCACAGGTTCGTCGGGAACTTCGCCGAACACAACGCCAGTGCGCAATTCCAGACCTTCCTTGCGGCGGACTTCGGAATCGCAACGTTCGTAGATGCCGCGGCAGCCGGTCTTTTCGGCCAGCAGTTCATAAATCACCTTGCGGTTCACTTCGGCACCTGCAGCAAGAATTTCTACGGAGTAGATGTCGGCGTACTTGTCGATAATGCAGCCGGGGATGCCGTCGTTTTCGGCATTGATCAAACGGAAGGCGCATTCCTTGTCGGCAATGTCAAAGCCGCGGCTCTTGCGTGCGGCGATGGCGCGATCAAGAATGTCGCTGAAAAATTCACGGTCAATGATCTGCTTTTCGCCAAAGGTCCAGAAACGTCCACGAATCTGGGACTTGGGGGAGTAGGCGGCAAGGCCCAAAAAATCGCTATGGTAGCTGTAAACTTCAACAACGTCACCCAGCTGCGGGTCGCCAGTCACTTCATCGACTGCGCCGCTAAAAATCCAAGGGTGGTAACGGAGGGCGGACTTTTCGCGCCCGGCTTTCAATGTAATCGCTTTCATGTGGGGAAATATAAAAAAGATGGATTGCGTTGAACCGACAATGTCTAGTGTTTTGGAAAAGGGAAAAGGGGGCTTTACGTACTAAATTCAATAAAAAGTGCGATTAGTACGTAAAAAGATAATTTGTTTGTAAAAAATATCCCCGTTTTTTCTCTCGCGGATTCTCATCGTCAAGTAAATCCGATCTAGGCTGAAAACAAAAAAAATCC
>JAKSID010000020.1 GCA_024399035.1 Fibrobacter sp.
TCCTATTTTTTTTACCCCCTTAGAGGAATTTGCGAAAGACAATATACGTTATCTAATGAGGCCATAATGACTGAATCTGAAGTTCTCGAAATGGGATTAACTCCGAAAAAAAAGAAAACTATTACTGTAGATTTATCTGGTAACGGCGACGTAAAAAACGTAACCAACGCTATCAAGCTCGCCGACCCCGGTGATCAGATCGTCATCAACCCCGGTTCCTACAAGGAATATGTCCTTGTCGAAAAGTCTGTTGAAATTATCGGTAAAATCGTTGATGGCAACGGCCCTGTCTTTACTACCGATGATGGCATTTATGCCTGTTTCCATCTTGCCGCACCGACGAAACTGGAAAATATCACCATCAAGGATTGCCCCAACTACGGTATCGCTGTCGAAGGCGCCAACGTCCAGGTCACAATTTCCCACTGTGATGTTAGCAACTGCAAGAACACCAACGTAATGATCGAAAAAGGCAGCAAAGCTTTGCTCAACAAGTGTAAAATTCACAAGGGCGGTACTGCCGGCATTTGGATAAAGAATATCGGTTTGGCCCAGATTGTAGACTGCGACATTTTTGGTTCCAACGGTCCGAATGTCTGTGCAGAAGAAAAGTCCAACGCTTTCTTGAAGCGATCCAAGATTCATGAAAGTCCTGATGTAGGTGTTTGGGCAAACAACTCCAGTGTCATTCAGCTTGACGACTGCGAAGTGTATAAGAATGTTGGCTACAATGTCTGCGCACAGCAAAAGTCTGACATTCTTATTAAGGACAGCAATATCCATGATGCAGGCCACAACGAATTTTGCGTCCAGGAATCCAGCAAGGGGCGTTCCAGGGGATCAAAGTTCGTCGGAGCAACACAGGAAGGTCATGCAGTTAGAGATGAATCTTCTGATGTCGATTTGCTGATCGCAAATGCCACAAGCAATTTCACGGATTCTCGTGATGGCCAGACATACAAGACAGCAAAGATTGGCGACCAAGAATGGCTTGCAGAGAATCTAAACTTCGCCACAGAGAAGTCTTTGGTTTATTACAACAATGAAGCATACGCCGCCATATATGGACGTATGTACACATGGAATGATGCAAAGAACGCAGTTCCGCAGGGCTGGCACATCCCAACTCAGCAGGAATTTGAGGCTCTTTATAGCTACGTTAAGTCCAACACTCAAAGTCCGCTCGCCGTCGCCTTGAAATCTAAGGGCTGCTGGATGAGAAATGTCAAATCCGGCATCGGAACAGACGAATTCAATTTCAACGCTCTGCCCATGAATATGGATATGAAGCAAATCATTGGCTGGTTACCCCTCGGTAAAGAAGCCTGCTTCTGGACAGCACCTGAACAAGAAGGTGACGCCCCGATGGTTCAAAAGATGAGCTTCGAAAGCGACGAAGTCAAATCAACCGACGGCGATCACGTGGCAGCTTGTTCTTTGCGACTCGTCAAGGATAAATAATCCGCTGCAAATGGATTTTTTATTAAATGAGTGACCATTCTTTAGCCCCGCATTTCATCTCCAATGCCCCCGGCAACACAATGCAAGCTTTCCTGGACAATGAGCTTGCAAAGTGCGAAAGCTTCATTATCAGTGTGGCATTTATTTCTCGAAGCGGGCTCGCTCCGTTAAAGCAGACTTTATTGGAACTTGAAAAGCGTGGCATTCCGGGAAAGATCCTCACTACAGACTATTTGACGTTTACCGAACCGTCTGCTCTGAAAGCACTTTCCAAATACAAGAATGTTGAACTGAAGATTTTTAGATGCGATAAGAATATCAAGGGGTTCCACACCAAGGGTTACCTATTTTACAAAACTGGCAAAGGTGACAACAAAATCGTCAATATCACCATCGGCAGTTCTAATCTTACCGGAAACGCTCTGGCGATCAACAAAGAATGGAACACCTGTTTTACCGTCGAAGAAAGCGCAGAACTGTTAAGCAACGTTATTGAGGATTTCAATCAACTTTGGAATAGTCCCAACGCTTTCACCGTCAACGAGCAAATCCTTGATGAATACGCCTTAGTCTATAACGAACAAAAGCGCGTTAACAAAGAGATTCTCCAGAAAAGACTCGAGCTGCAGAAAGCAGCTGCAATCAGCGATTCGAAGATCGTTTCAACCGAACAGATTCTATTGCAGCCCAATTCCATGCAGTTGGATTTCGTACAAAAACTGAACGAAATTCGAGCCATGGGAGAACACAGAGCGTTGCTCATTTCTGCTACTGGTACAGGTAAAACCTACGCAGCAGCATTTGCTTTGAGAGAAATCAATCCAAAGCGAGCGCTTTTCATCGTTCATCGCGAGCAGATTCTTCGCAAGGCTATTGAATCTTTCAAAAACGTCTTTGGAGAAACAAAATCATTCGGCCTCTACTCTGGAACATCCCACGAAATTGATAAAGACTTTGTATTTGCCACCATGCAGACTATGGCGACTCATTTCGAAGACTTTGTCAAAGATGAATTTCAGGTCATTGTTGTAGACGAAGCACATCGCACAGGTGCAGAAAGTTACCAAAAGATGATGAAATATTTCAATCCCGACTTGTGGATTGGTATGACAGCATCTCCGGACAGAACAGACAAATTCGATGTATATGCGGCATTCGACCATAACATCGCTCACGAAATCCGACTGCAAGAAGCCATGAGGCTTAATCTTCTTTGTCCCTTCCACTACTACGGAATTACAGATATTTTTGTAGACGGCGAAGAAAAAGAAAAGCGAGATTTCGCAAAACTCATTTGTGACGACCGAGTCAACTACATCATCGAAAAGGCAGAGTATTTCGGCCACACGGGTTCCAGAGTTAAGGGGCTTGCATTCTGCAGCCGTTTGGACGAAGCCGTAGAACTTTCCAAAAAATTCAACGAGCGTGGTTACAGAACCATAGCCCTTTCTGGTGCAGACTCTCAGGAGGAACGTGAAAAGGCTGTAAAGCTTTTGGAACAAGAATACGGAGATTCAGGATTAGATTATATCTTCACTGTGGATATCTTTAACGAAGGTATCGATATTCCTCAGGTGAACCAGATTCTGATGTTGCGTCCTACGGAATCCCCCATTATTTTCGTACAGCAGTTGGGCCGTGGCTTGCGTAAAGCCGAAGACAAGGAATTCGTCATGATCCTTGACTTCATTGGAAACTATTCCAACAACTACATGATTCCTATTGCTCTTTCTGGCGACAGAACCTATAACAAGGACAACATCCGTCGTTATGTTCGCCAGGGAGTTAAGGCATTAGAAGGCGCTTCCACCATCCACTTTGATGAGATTTCACGCAAGCGAATTTACGAATCCATTGACTCTGCTAATTTCAGCGAAATGAAATTGATCAAGGAATGCTACAAAAACTTGAAATACAAGCTCGGTAGAATTCCGTCTTTGATGGATTACGAAGAATATGGTGAAATGGACGTAATGCGCATCTTCGAAAATGCCAATCTCGGTTCCTACCATAAATTCTTAACGAAGGTCGAAAAAGACGAATACACTGTTAAGTTCAGCGCCTTAGAAGAAAAGTATCTGGAATATGTTTCCACGAAATTCGCCAACGGAAAGCGTTTGCACGAACTTCTAATTTTGGACCGTCTCTTGCAAAACGAATCATCAAGCAACTTAATTTCGTCCATGAAGAACGTTCTATTTTCGTCGTACGCAATTTTAACTAACGAAAAAACAGACAAGAACGTAATCAACCTGCTTACAGGATCCTTTGCAACCGGCGCAGCAAAAGACGCCTATAAGGACGTGGTCTTTATTGAACCAGGCGAAAGCGATTATAAGATCGCAAAGCAATTCCGAGATCTTTTGAACAACAACGACTTTGCTAAGCAAATCAAAGAAGTCGTAGACTTCGCAATGATGCGCAACAAAAAGTACTTCGGAAACAGATACAAGAATTCTTCTTTCAATCTTTACGCAAAATACACCTACGAAGACGTATGTAGATTGTTGGATTGGGAAAAGGGCGAAGTCGCTCTGAATATCGGTGGTTATAAGTTCGATAAGAATACCAAAACCTATCCTGTTTTCATCAATTACGAAAAGGATGAAAGTATCAGCGCTTCAACAAATTACAATGACAGATTCCTGGACCAGGATACTCTCGTTGCCATTTCTAAGTCTAAAAGAACATCTACTTCTGACGACGTCCAAACAGCAGTCAACGCAGACCGTCTAAACGTTCAAATGGAACTGTTCGTCCGAAAAAACAAGGACGATCAGACCTCAAAAGAATTCTATTATTTAGGCCGGTTACATGCAACAGGCGAAACCCAGGATTTTATCATGCCCGGAACCGAATTCTCGGCAGTGGAAATCACTTACAAATTGGAAACACCTGTTCGCGAAGATATTTACGACTATTTGGTAGGCTAGTTCTATGAAAACGATTGAAGTTGTTGCAGGAGTTATTAAAGACGGCAATAAGATTTTCGCAACCCAACGTGGTTACGGGGATTTTAAAGGTGGCTGGGAATTCCCCGGCGGCAAAATGGAACCCGGCGAAACTCCGCAGCAAGCTCTCGCTCGCGAACTGAAGGAAGAATTGACCGTAGACGTTTCTGTAGAAGATTTCATCTGCACTGTGGAATACGACTACCCCAACTTCCATCTGACAATGCATTGTTTCTACTGCACCGTTATCGGCGGTGAATTGAAACTCCTCGAACACGAAGCAGCCAAGTGGCTGGAAAAAGAAAATATCCGCTCAGTAGACTGGCTACCTGCGGATATTGCTGTTGTTGAAGCTTTGGAAAAGAACTAAACACTTCCCCCTTGACGATCTAAAGAACGATCTCTACATTGCAGCGCACATTAGAACGTGCGTTGCTTTGCTTTATCCCGTCTCAGGGTCGGGATGATATCGCCAATGGGCGCAAAGGTTGCACTAAATGAAAAAGGCCGGGAACTTCGACAGCGCCGTAGGATCCTACGAAAAATTCATTCAGCATTTCAAGCCTATGTACAACCAGCTTCCAACTTCACTGCTTATTATTGGATTGGAACCGCCGAAAACATTTAGGATAAATCCTGATACAAGATGTGTTGAAAGTTTATAAAGACCTTCATTATGGATTTTCACAAAATTCTATACTTTTTCATGCATCACAAAAAAAGGTAGTATATGAAAAAAATATACCGTTTAACGACGCCTAGCGGCACCATTCGCGAATTAGATAGCAGGGAACTTGAGATTGAAAGAAATCGATCCGTTGAATACGCAGGAAAAACACTAGAAGAACTCGGTTACACCATTGAAGGACCTATTTTATCCTTAGAAGATTCAATCGCACAGCTTGCTAGCTGGCAAGAATTCGTACCGGACAATGGTTCTCGTCAAGCAATTACCGCACTTTTGGATTTCAAGGAAACCGGGGAAACAGAAATAATTCAGAAGAATCAAAAGGAACTAGCAATTCTTCTCCAGTTCATAAAGGATTGCGAAAGTTTCGTAAAAGACGTCAAGCCAGAATTAACAAAAATCCTTTGTGACTGCGCCGACCTTGTTTCAGATTCCTTCGCATTTTCTCCCGGCCTGAAATATGAAAAATGCACAAGTTTTGACGAATTTGCGAAAATGTGTCAAGAATGCAATGTTAGCATGGAATTAGCTTGCAAAACCCTTTTTAGCAGCATAACCATAAAGAAAGCCGCAGAGCTCTTAAATCTTTCTGCAGAACAACTGAGAGGTAAATACACCTTCACCATTAAGCAAAACCAAAATCGAATAAAGATTCTCTAAAACAAAAGAGGCTCGCCTTTGCGAGCCTTTTTACTATTCACTAAATGTAAACGGTATTGTCACCGTGGTGTTTCCATTTTCAACCCGGTTGAATTTCCAATGGCTAACGGCAAGCTTGATTTCGTCATCGAAATCCTTGTAGCCTGTTGTAGAAGAGGCTACACTAATGCTGATAATTTCACCACCCGGTGCAATCGTAAACTTTAAGGTAACCTTTCCCGCGAATCCTGGCCTGTGTTTTAAAAATTTGTTATAGATATGGCGAAGCCCAGGAGTACGCTGGCGCACCACCTTCATGATGTCTGCGGCGGAACGGGATCCTCCACTCATGTTGATATCTCGTTCAGATGGAGTCTTGATGGATCCCTTAGCTTTCGTGGCGATTCCTCCACCGCCACCGCCCAGGAGGCCAGCAAAGCCATCTCCAACACCACCGGAACCAACTTCAGCGTAGCCTTCGTTAAAGCCACCGTCAATCTTGCCACGACGGCCACTATAAGCTGAATTTTCTTTATTCTTGACATTCAGTCCAGCGTAATCTTTGCCTTCGTCATTACCATACTGAAAATGAAACGCGTCACGGCAAAGAGACGCATCTCCATTCCTAACAGATTTTTCGTCTACTAAAATCCCAAGCTCGTCATAATCAGAAATTTTAATATTACTTCTCAAAGAATTGCATTCTACATCTTTAACGGTAGTAACTTCGCCACAAACAATTTTTTCTACACCATCTGTGTCTTCAACGTAAAACCCGTCACAAGTAAACTCCACATAGCTTTCAGAATAAGAGTTTCTAACATATGCATAGTAGTGGTTTGTATTCGTGTTAAAAATCGCACCCTCAATTTCTTCGTAGCCAACGCACTTGAAGGTTTTGCCCTTATTTACGCACTTGTTCGGGTTTCGCTTTGCGCCCTGCAGAAAGTCATTCAGTTCATAGAAAACCGGCTCTGCCGCCATCGACAGGGTCGCCAAGCCAAATAATGCAAGAATACAGTACTTCATACCTATTAAAATAGTTTTGAATTTTGACACTTTAGTGTCATATCTTGAAAAATATGCGATTTTTTTCGGATCTTAAACGTTCCCCAACCTGCGATGTGTTAAGGAGTGAAGCCGCGAAGCGGGGCGGACTCGCGCGGCGCTTGCATCGTGCTGTTGCCGGGAGCGCGAGGCTGAACGGACGACGAGCTGCGCGAACCGATAACGCAAAGACCCGCCCCCGGCAAAGCCGGGGAACGCCCATATTTTCCCCTTGACGATCTAAAGAACGCCTCTTTTATTGAAAAAAGGCTTTATCTTCTATTTCTGCAAAAATCATAATACAATTTTGCAGCATTTTTTAACGATGCCATTCCTCGCTGAACATTCCCATTAATTTGAATATTTCCAGGCGATCCAACACCTGCGGCAGCATCCGCAGCTGAATAAGTCAACATGTCTAAGACATCTTGAAAGCAATTTTCACTAAACTTTCGATCAAAATCAATGTTCAAGTCTCTTTCCAATCGACGGCAGCGCGAAAGAGCGTCACTCACAGGCCCCGCCGTAAGACCCTTCACGTTAACAAGCCAGTCACGAAATCTTCCTTCTTGCATATCATACTCCTAAATAGAAATATAATTCCATCAAGAATAAAAGAATGTTTTTATTTGTATTTAGGGGCGTTTTTAAATAACGTTTTAAGGGATGTTCCTGTCCGCGGTGCGTTAGGGAGTGAAGCCGCGAAGCGGGTCGGACTCGCGCGGCACGGAGATCCTCCCCCTACGGGGACCAGCCACACTAAGGAACAAGTTCCTAAGTGTGTTGCAGCCGGGTCGGAGCCCGGGATGACATATAAAACAGAGGCCGGGATGACAAGAAGGATGGGAGCGCGAGGCTGAACGGACGGGGAGCGAAGCGAGCCGATAACGCAAGGGCCCGCCCCGGCGGCAATTCTTTAGCGCGGTTCCGGGGAGCCGGGGAACGCCCACATTTTCCCCCTTGACGATCTGAAAAACGATCTCTACATTGCAGCGCATGTTAGATCATGCAATGCTTTACTTTATCCCGAGAAAGGGGGATTCCGGGTCAAAGCCCGGAATGACATGTGGCGGGGAATTCCTCAAGATTCAGCCGGGCACGGGTGACAACTTGACGCGGGACGATATTGCCGACGGCTACACGGGTTATGTCATCTGGAACAGGCTCGCGCCGGAGAGTCTGGATATCGACGGGGAGTTGCCCATGGAATGCCTGGATAGCGGGATTGTGTTGCTGAAGGGAGATCCCGGGTCGGTGCCCGGGATGACAACAAAAGTGGAGCCCGGGATGACAACAAAAGTGGAACCCGGGATGACATTCGAAGTGGAGGCCGGGATGACATTAAAAGATATTCTGGAGCAGGCATATGGGGATAGCACCATTAAAGCATCCTTACTTTTGGGATGACATCTGTCGCTTCAGGAACTGAAGCACCTTGCTGATTTCAATCCTATTCTATTTCCAGAACCTGTTGGATTGTCTTGCCACCAATTTCTTCACAAGTTAGCCCATTTGCGTTGGTAATCTTTATCACGCAACCCCTAGCCACAGGACGAACTAGTCTCCACGGCCAAAATCCAAATCTTTGTCCAGCATAAAAATTAACCACAGCATTGCCTCCCTTAGCAATGGATTCTTTCATAAGTTTCGCGACAACTTTTCCGGTGGAACCATAAAAATTTGAACCCACTTTGACATTTTTCAGCATGGAATACTCCACATTTCCCTGAGGAAGTTCATCTTTTATGAAACAGAATTCCAATGAACGATCGTTTCCTTCGGTATAGGCATAGTCCTTCTCTGGGATATAGTTGGTTCCACTACAAGCAGAAAGGATTATTGCAACAAAAGTCATTATGATTAAAGCTGTTATTTTTTTCATCGTTTCCTCTTATTGATTTTTTATGCTTATTCCCACCCAAGCACGGGATATCCGTCATTCAAGTCTTCGTCATAAACGAAATCGTCTCCCAGGAGTTCTGCAAATTCCTGGGACTTCATTTCTTTTTCGCTCTTTGGTGTTGCAACACCACCGCCATTGTTAAGGCCAAAGGGTTCCCGGTCACCTTGCTCAAGGTAATAGTAGTCGGCCATGGTGGTGTTGTAGTTGTAGCCGATCATCAGGCCCACCAGGGAATCTCCATCAACCTTACCGGTAGAGTATGCGGAACTGGTGACACCTTCTTGATTGTAGCCAGTTATGCCTCCAACACGAGTTTTGGCAGAAATATCACCTCGGTTATATACGCCATCTATTTTAGCATATTTGCTGTGTCCCGCAACACCACCAACGTAATCTCCGCCTACAACAGTGCCCAAATTCGCCACAGAAAGAACATTATAGCACGCGGCCTCGCCCACAACACCTGCAGTATATTTTGTACCCTCCACAACACCGTAGTTGACCACTCTATCCAAAGTACCATACTTATTTGAGGCCGACCCTTGTAAATACCCTGCGAAACTTACCAAGCCTGCAGTATATTCCTTTCCATAAATATTCCCCTTATTAACAGATTGCTCCACCAATGTATTTGTGCCTAAATGTCCAACAATGCCGGCAACGCCATAATCCCCTTCAATGACTCCTTCATTTTGAACATCGACTATATTGAGATTGTTACTAACAGAACCAACAATACCGGCCACCAATTTCTTTCCTTTGACAACGCCTCTATTAGAGCAATTTTCCAGTTTTGCAACTTTCTGATAAGCATTATAAATTTTCGTACCAGCAATTCCACCTGAGCCTTCGCCTGTCCCCGTCACGCTGATTTTGTTATGCGCATTCCTTACAACGCCTTCCGAGGCAATAGAGCCTATCACGCCCGCGGTGGAGTTACCTCCCTTCACCCACCCATTTTCTACCGTAACATTCTGGATAGTCCCACTGGAATTTCCAAACAATCCGTTATGGGTACTGGTGGTGTTAATGAACATTCCACTCACGGAATGACCATCTCCATCGAAGTTTCCGGTAAAGGCGACATTGGAATTACCGATGGGGGTCCACTTGTGCAACTTGGTGGAATCGGCCACCAAGGCGCCATTTTCATCAATGACGTCGCCTTCGTTCAAGACAATGTCTGCGCCAAGCTTGTAGTACTTTTCCAGATAATCAGCATCCTTCGCGCCAATGACAAAGGAGAGGTGCGCCAACTGCTCGGCAGTCAAAATGACATAGGGATTCAGCTTGGTCCCTGTGCCGCAGGCAAATTCCTTTGCGGTGGTTCCGTCCCAGGGCTCGCCAGAATCCCCAACGCACTTGTCTTCGCTGGATGTGCCACCCTTTGCGCTGCTGGAGCTTTTGGCCTTGCTGCTAGACGATTTGGCATCGTCATCGGACTCAGGAGGAGTAACAGTAGAGGAACAGGCGCCCAAAAGGAGGCCTGCAAGCAAACTCAAAGCAAAAAACGGGGAATATCGCATATAAATTCTCCTTTCAATGAGAAAATAATCTTTTATTTGTGCCTACGGGAAGATGTAACCAAAAGGGAGTCGCAAAAGTGAGGGAAAACACTTTAAGAAAAGACGCTTGAATACTGTGGACTGCGTTAGGGATGGTCACCCGGAAGGGCCGAGACTTGTGCAGCAAGGCTCGGGGAGCGAAGCGAGTACAGCCCGACCCGGCGGCGGTTCTTTGGCGCGGTTCCAAGGAGCCGGGGAACGCCCAAAATTAAACCCTTGACGATCTAAAGAACGACCTCCCGACTTTATCCTGAGAAAGGGGGATTCCGGGTCAAAGCCCGGAATGACATGTGGCGGGGAATTCCTCAAGATTCAGCCGGGCACGGGTGACAACTTGACGCGGGACGATATTGCCGACGGCTACACGGGTTATGTCATCTGGAACAGGCTCGCGCCGGAGTGTCTGGATATCGACGGGGACTTGCCCATGGAATGCGTGGACAGCGGGATGATTTTGCTGAAGGAAGATTCTTTCGATGTCCTGGGAATGGTGATGCGCTACGCCTACGGGGAGAACGTCCCAGGCGCCATACCGCTTCTGTGGTGAGGATGCGCCTCCATTTGCAAAGCAAAAAATTTTCTCGCAGAGCCTTGACGCTGCGCAAACTTTTGCATAAATTTAGTAGTGAACAGAAGGGCATTAGTATAAGAAAATCGCGAGCGAGTACGCCTTTGTTCTTTTTGCGGTGAGTGCCGCGTATTTATTAGATGAATCAAGCCGTCGCTTTTTAGGCATGTAGCGACTGGAGGAAGAATGGATGAAAAAAATCCCTTGACTAAAGAAGAATCAATATATACATTATATATATTTGAATGGGATAGCACAAAAGCTGAAATAAATCTCAAAAAACACCAGGTCTCCTTCGACGAAGCGCAAACTGTATTTTACGATGAGTATGCGTTAATGATTCATGATGTCGAACATTCTGATGTTGAAGATCGTTTCATTATGCTTGGAACGTCAGCTCGGGCAAATTTACTTGTTGTGTGCTATTGCGAACGAGGCGAAGAAGATAACGTCATCAGGATTATATCTTCTCGAAAGGCCAATAAACGGGAATCAGCTCAGTATTGGGCAAGGAGAAAATGATGAAGTCAAATTATGATTTTTCCAATGCAGTTCAGAATCCTTATGCGAAAAAATTGAAGAAGACCATCTGCATCAAGCTTGACGAGGATGTCATTGATTATTTCAAGGAACTTGCCGAAAAAGTCGGGGTTCCGTATCAGGGGCTAATCAACATGTTCTTGCAACAGGTTAAAAATCAGAAAATGGTTCCTCAATTTGTAAACGCTCCAAGGGGACGAAAAACACGAGCAGCCTAATGGGCGAAATCGCCCCAGGCGCCATACCGCTTCTATGGTGAGGAAGCGTCGACATTTGCAAAAAAAGGACCCGCAGGGGTCCTTACGTTTTTACTTTTGCATTTCAGCGAAATTCAAAGATTTAAGCAGATCTCCACGCACTAATCTTCTGTTCACAGATCTGCCTTGGCAATCTCGGATTTTCGTCCATCAAGGCTTCTAGATTATCAGCATTTCCTTACGGATAGTCATGACATCAGTGCGAAGCAGGCTCGCCGCTTTGGACATGGTAATCAGTTCGTTTTCAAGAGCCTTATATACCAGGGACTCAAAACGATGTGAGGTTTCTGCAGGAGAATCGGATCTTTCAACGAACGACTTGTATTCTGGACTTTGATTTTTCCTTATGCAATAGCCCCTATGAAGTGCTGCAGATACAATTCCACATTCCTTGGCCTTGTACATAATGGCATCGCAGGAAATACCGAATCGCATCTGAATCGGTCGAAGTTCCTTAACGGAGACCTTCTTCCTGCAATTGCCAAGGATACGCCTAAGTTCAGTTTCAGGAAGCAGCATTTCGTTTGCAAACAGGTTACAAAGGGATTCCTGTTCCTTGTCAGAAAAACGGTCTTCAAAATTCAGCAGCAAATGACCAAGTTCGTGCAACGCGGTAAAACGCTTTCGTTCGTACAAAAAGTTTTTACCAAGGACAATCACCGGGATAACATCGTTGACCTTGGTACTCACGCCATCAAATCCGTCGGGAGCATCAATCTCCACAACTTTTACGCCGTGCTCTTCAAGCATTTCTATCACATTGACAATGCCGTCTTTGCCCAGGCACCAACGTTCACGAAGCTTGACTGCGGCAGCCTTGACCTGTTCTGCAGAGGCAACAGGAACGGAGGAAAAATCAACGTCGATGTTTACGTCATTGCAGATTTCTTCGATATTGACATAGCGCTCCACGAAATCCGCAATGTTCATTTTCACGCTTTCAATTTGCTTGGCCCCTAGGTTCTGCTTTTTTCTAAAGCGCATGGATTCCAGTTTAAAAGTGAACGGGCGGAAAAAATAATCGGGGGTTTGATCCAACGCGTCTGCCAAGGAAATCAGAACTTCGCTGTCAGGGTCCATTTTCCCAGATTCGTACTTGGAAATTGCCATTTTGGAGACCTTCGGTTCCATTCTTTCACAAAGGTCGTCCATGGAGAACCCCTTCATAAGGCGGGCGCTCTTCAATCGCAAAGCAAAAGTGGAAACTTCGGACATATTCGCAAACTCCATTGTTGTTTACAAATATATAAAACATCGCGCAAAATGTAAACAATGAAATTTTTACTTTTTGTGAGATGCGCAAAAAATCTTCCCCTTCACAGGGAAGCATCACGATAGATTCTATATCCATGAATTTATTTGGACGCAGGCTTTGCAGAACGGTTCACGTCTTCCTGGGTCTTTTTGCCTTCAGAAAGATATTTCAGGAACTCGTCTACCTGAGACCGACGGATTACCACAGGTTTCATGTTGAGAGCCATTGCCTTTTCCTTTCGCTAAATTCCGCAACATAGTCAACTCTAGACAATATTGCCCATGGAATGCGTGGATAGCGGGATTGTGTTGCTGAAGGGAGATCCTCCCCCTACGGGGACCAGCCACACTAAGAAACAAGTTTCTAAGTGTGCTGCAGCCGGGTCGGTGCCCGGGATGAAGCATTTCTTAGCGCTTTAGCGCTTAGAAAGACTTGTCCACGAAGTGGATGACATGTAAAGGGACCGGTGCTTATGGCTCAATCTCTTCTGTCGTTTCTTTTGCTACAACTTCTGTGCCATTGCAGATTTCTGTTGCCGGGTCGTAAGTTGCGCCACCACAGAGTTCGTAAATTACTTTTGAAACACAGAACTCAGTGCCAACATCATAGGGTTCGTCACCGCACAGGGGTTTGACTGCGCCGTCAATGCAAACTTCTGCCGACGGATCGTAGGTTGCGCCGCCACAGAGCTCGTAAATTACGGAATTATTGCAGAAGGACTTTTCGGAGTCGTAATATTTCGACCCGCAAGACAGATATTCAGTTGGATTGTACGCACCTGTAGCCATGTCGCTTTCCGTTGCAACTGCCCAGTGTCCCTCATGGCAGACAAATCTTACACTCGAATTGCTGTAGTCATCAAAATCCTTTGCATAGTAGATAGACCAGCTATTGGAAACATGCTTTAGCGCACCTTCAGTTTTTTCGTAGCAATCGCCTAGGCCCAGCTCATTTGTCCAGTATTTGTGAATATACTTTTCAAAATCAGGAGGGCCACTCCAAATATTGCGTTTCTTCATCCACTGACGAACTTGCGTAAACCGTCCCTTTGATTCGGCATCTAAGGCCCATTCCGCCATCCGGGCTCGCGTACGAACATCATCATAACTTCCATCCCTTTGTATATCATAACCAAAACGCGTTAGCCGTTCAGTTAATTCTCCCGGAGACAAATCACCCTCCATAAGGATTGATATCGCCAGGTAAGCCCCATCGGCGTCTCCCCCCCCTATATCGGCCTGCATATCTTCTACATAGTAGTAATCGTCTCTCAACCGCTCTTGGAACTGCGAATCGTCAATATGGAAGTTTCTGAAAATTTCTGATTCGGCCATTTTTTTCGCATGCAATGGCCTAACGTTGAGGCCGGTGACACTATTTTTCAAATTGTTTACTATGTAAAAAACGCGTTCATATTCCATTTCTGTCAAATAGTTGATATTTACCCAGTAAGATCTACCCTTATCGCATATGGCACGAAGTGCAATAGGAGTTTCAAAAAACTGGCCTGTCATAAAGCGAACGTAATATCCTTGTGCATCAAGGAGAACATATTGAGAGGCTAATCTTATTATAGCCAAGTCGAAAAGATATTGATCAAATACTCCTTTATAAAAATTCCCAGTTCCTTTTAATGTGGCGTTAGCCACTTCACTGGCAATTACCCTAGTCCCTACAGCCCAATAAATGTACGTAGGAGATTGATCAACAGTCAGGCGAATAGTTGATGTATCTTCGCCACACAAAACGGTAATAACTTCCGGGGTGCTATCCAGTACCTTGCAGTTGGTGCCGTCGGAACCATCTTTGCCGTCAGTGCCATCCTTTCCGTCAGAACCGTCCTTGCCATCAGTGCCATCTGTTCCATCTTTGCCATCGGATCCATCTTTTCCATTGGAGCCGTCCTTGCCATCGGAACCATCCTTGCCGTTGTAGATGACGCCTATGGAATCTCCGTTGCACAGAATCACAAGCCCCGTACTATCGGGGAGACTTTCTGTAGAGCACGAAATAGAAGGGGGTGTTGATGTGGAATTATCTTCGCTACAGGACGCAAGCATACCAGCGCCCAGAACAATCGCGCTGTAAAAAACAGCTTTTAAAGACAAATTATTAATCATAGGCTTCAATATAAAAATATTCTTCACACTCACGCATAAAAACAGCCCGTGCAAGAATGCGCGGGCATTATTTATTTTAGCCCAAATACACATCTCTTAACATTTGCATGGCCTCTTTCACATCCATGTCAATGCCCATAGCCTTCAAATTGGGAAGTTCCTCGCTTACGTGTTCAAGGAATTGCCCTACATCATTGCGAATTTCATCTGGCAAGTCTAGCTTCAAATCCGGCGGAATAATTTTATTCAGCTTTAAGAACTCTAATTCCATCCTTAATCTCACAGCCATTTTCCAACAACCCGTAATACTTTTCATCAAGGATAATTGCAGATAAACTTGATACATCGTCATCTATATGAACTTTTCTTATCCCCGCAGGGATTGCCAACGGGTCGGGACTTCTAGAGAGCAACTCTATTTGCGAAGGATAACCGCTTTCAGGTTCCGTAAAACGGTAGAAACAAGTCTTGTCCCTTTTTCTCTCGCCACATACATATTTACCTTTCTTGATAAATTGAGCACACGGCACCTTCAACGCTATCGGCTCTGCATACAGGAATGCCCACAACGCCGGTAATCCCAACGCCTGGATGATTCTTGACGCTTTCCGCGGCAAGAACGGCGAGCACCTGTGGAAAAAGTAAAGGGTAACTATTCCCCAAACGTAATGGGCAATGTCACGGTGGTGTTGGTGACGCGGGCGCGGCCGAAGAGCCAGCGGTACACGGCGATTTTTACGTCGTCATCGAACATGTCGCTGCCGGTTGTAGACGAAACCATGGAAAGCTTGATGACTTCGCCGTTGGGCGCAATGGTCATTCGGATTACGACTTCGCCACCAAACTTGGGTTTGCGCTTTAGATACTTCTTGTAAATGCGCTGAAGTTCCGGAGTGTGCTTGTGCACGACTTTCATGATACTTGCGGAATCGCGGGTGCCTTTTTCCACCACGAGACCAATGGGGCGTTCAGGCTCGGGCGGTTTTGGGGCGTAGATGTGTGAGTAGCGCGATTCGCCGTGGTTGCCATACTGGAAATGGAATGCGTTGCGGCAGTACGCCGGGTCCGCATCCTTGTAGGTTTTCTTGTCCTTAAGGATTCCCATTTCGTCGTATTCCATGACTTCGACGGTCTGGCGGCGGCTATTGCAGCGGGCCTCAAACACGGACTCGCCTTCTGTGCACTTGATGATTTCGTTGTCGTCGTCATCTTGCACGTAGAATTCCTGGCAATTATCTTCGCTATAAATTTCTACGTCGCGTTCCTGCCCGAAGGTGTAGATGCGGTTGGTATTTACGTTGACAATGACTCCGTCCAGGTCTTCGTAACCCACGCATTTGAAGGTTTCGCCCTTGGAAACGCACCTGTTGGGAATTCTCTTGCGCTCCTTTACGAATTGCCCCAGGAAATCGTAAGGCGGACCGCCTGCGAGCACCCAGGAAACAAGGCAAAGGATTAAAGGGAATGCGAGTTTCATGGCTGAAAAAATAGCCATTTATACAGTATATGGTATGTAAAAAAAAGGAGACCCCGGCTCGGTGGCCGGGGTGACAACATTCAATAGTGGCCGGGGTGACAGCAATGTGGCGCGAAGCAGCTGCAATACGACCCCGGATCAAGTCCGGGGTGACAGTAGCGCGGGGCCGGGGTGACACGCCCCCTAGTTCAACAATTTTTCGCTGATGGTCTTGGTGGTGGTGAGGCCAAGCTTTTGGATGCCCTCGAAACGGGAGACGATGCTGCCGCGGCCATCTTTAAGCTGGCCCTTGGCGGTACTGAAGGTCTTGTTGACCGTGTTCAGCTGGCGGTCCAAATCCGCAAAGGTTTCGCTGAAGCCGCAGAACTTTTCGTAAAGGTCCTCGGCGGATTTCAGAATCTTTAAGCAGTTTTCTTCTTGGCGGGTGTTCTTCCACGTAAAGAGAATAAGGCTCAGGGCCATCATCAGATTAGTAGGATTGATAATCAGCACGCCTTTCTTGTAAGCCTTGATGCCGATTTGCGGGTCCTGATTCATGGCCAGAATGTAGCTGCCTTCGTTGGGTACGAACATGAGCACGTAAGGCAAGGCCTCGGGCACGACGCTAGGATAATGCTTGCCGGCAAGTTCCTCCACATGGTCCCACACGCTCTTCAAGTTTTCCTTGGCGGCAAGTTCGCGGGCCACGTCATCGGCGGCGGAAACGTAGTTGGAGTATGCTGTCAGGGAGACCTTGGAGTCCACAATAATCTGGGTGCCGTCGGCGGCCTTTACAATAACGTCGGGGCGGAAATCATCGCCCTCTTTATCCTTGAAGTTTTTTTGCGTAAAGAATTCAACGCCTTCGCGGAGGCCGCTATCTTGCAGGATGTTGGTGAGGACTTGCTCGCCCCAGTCGCCCTGAACTTTGCCGCGGTTCTTGAGCGCATCGGCGAGGTTTTCGGCGTCTTGGCCCAGCTTTGCGGACTGTTCCATCATTCGCTTGATGACGCCACCAAGTTCTGCGATGTTCTTGTCGCCGCCGGCTTTGGTTTCGCCCAGCTGTTTGCGCATGTTGTCCAATTCCTGGAGCAGGGGCTGCGTGAAGGACTCCATCTGTTCCTTGTTTGCGCCCTTGAGTTCATCGGAGCGATCCTTAAGGAGTTTTTCGGAAACCGCCTGGAACTGCGCCTGCATGGCTTCGAGCTGGCGGGCGAAATCTTCTTCGCGCTGTTTTTTTGAATCCACAGCGTGCTGCTGGACAAGTGCCGCATTCTTTTCTGCAACAAGCAAATCAGCCTGCAGGCTAGCAACCTGTTCCTTCAAGGCGTCATTTGCAGCGCGGGAGGCGGCCTTGTCGGCCTCCACCTGCTTAGACATTTTCAACTTGGCATAAAGAACACCAAGAGCCACGCCCATCAGGGCACACATAATACCAATAATAGCGATCATGCCATCTCCTTGTTTATTCCTACACTATTATCGCTTTTTATGCGGGAGTTGTCAAGAAAATGATGGTTCCAGGTCAAGCCCGGGATGAAGCATTTCTTAGCGCTTTAGCGCTTAGAAAGACTTGTCCACGAAGTGGATGACAAATAAAGGGATCTTTTTGAAAAAACGGGGCAAATTACGGGAAAAGGGCAATGATTAGAGACATTTTTCCCGTAAAATTACAGACAAACTATCGAAAATAGTGAGATAGAAAGGGAAAATCCGCGACCATAGCCCCCTTTTGTGTATGTTTTGGGGTTATGACACTTATTTTAGGCCTAATTTTTTTACGAAATGAGGCTTTGCCAGCGGTTTTGGGGCCGCGTTGTTTTGAACAAAGTAACAAATTACGGGAAAACCAGACCGAATTTGATTGTTTTTCCCGTAAATCAGCCCTAATTTTCGGAATTATCCCCGAACATGGTTTCCCCAGCGCCAAACACGGCCTGCTGTTCGGCGGCTTCGTTCTCGCCACAGGCAAACCAAAAGTCAAAACGCTGCTCCATGTACTTTTGCAGGGGGGCCTCGCCAGCAAAGGCGGCGTGCTCGAAAAGCTTGTGGAAAGTGAAGTCCTGCTTTTTGAGGGTCTTGGACTTTAGCTGCACGCCCTTCACAAAGCTGTGCAGTTTTTTCGTGGAAACCTTCAGCTGGATATTAGCCTGCAATTTCTGGGAGAGCAGTCGGCACACATCCTGGAGATGTTCCTCGTCGTAATCATCTTCCCGGGGGAAGAAGCTTACCGTGAATGCGGAAAACAGGTGGCTGTAATCCTTGGGCGTATAGACGATTCTGCCGCTAATGTCCTGGTAGTCAAACAGGAACGAAATGTAGTTGGAAAAGCGTTCCTTTTTCACCACGGGCTTTAGAAAGGGGGCGTCGCCATCAGTCAAGGGCATGGCACGAAAAATGCCCCTGTCGTTCATCGGGACAATGTTCCTCTCGAGATAGTAGGGATCTTCGATGGAGAGGATTCCTGTTTTCAACTTTTCGCCCATGAAATCGAATTTAGAAAAAAAGACCCCGGCTCGGAGGCCGGGGTGACAATTCAAAGTAATGCCGGGGTGACAATTCAAAGTAATGCCGGAGTGGCTATTCAAAAGCGCCGTAAGACACTGCAGCAGATTAGAACAGTCTTTAACTAATACTGCTGGGGCGGCCAACGAGGATTCTTGGAGCTCATGTCGATCTTGTAGAAGTCGCGTTCGAAGCGGCCGTCGTCCAGACCGTACATCTGCATGATGTGGCGAGCCATCCACTTACCCAGCTTGAGGATAGTGAGCTTCTTGCGCAGGCGGCCCTGGCAGTCACGGTTCATGATATCCGGGAGGGTGGAGGTGGTGAGGATTTCGTCGATAGCGGGGCTGTTCAGCTTTTCACGAGCTTCTGCACTGGTGTGGAAGTGGGTGACGCCGAAGCACACGCGGTTGGGGTTACCCTTCTTGATGTGTTCGCAGCACTGCACGATGGTGGTACCGGTACGGACCATGTCATCGAATACGATCACGTCCTTGCCTTCGATTTCGTCGATGCTAATGTCGGAAAGTTCCGGGTTGAAGGTCATGGAGATTTCACGTTCGCCGGTACGGACCTTGTCCATCACCACGCGCTTACATTCGGGGAGCTGGAGGGCATCGTATACAGCGTTCATGAAGGGGCGTGCGCCCTTATCCGGGGAAACGATCACCAGGTTGTTGCCGTCCTTACCGCACTGCACAAAGTTGCTGTTCTTGATGTAGTGAGCGTAAACGTCGGTGGGGATCAGGTTGTGGAAGTGACCTTCGAAAATGTCGTTGAAAAGGTTCTGAACCTTGATAGAGTGGTTGTGGCAGGTGACCACAGCGTCAACACCGGACTTCTTGAGGAGTTCAGCATAGAGCATGCTGGTGAATGCCTGACCGTCAAACTTCTTGAGGTCGATATCCGGGCGATCCTTTTCAAGTTCGCCAACGCGGTGCGGGCCGCGGTCCTGTGCAGAGTAGAACAGGTCCGGTTCAACCAGAACCACGCGTTCTGCGCCGTTGTCCTTAGCGGCGCGAGCCAGGATCATGTTGCGCATTGCATAGTCGTTACGGCTACGTTCGTGGTTAGAAACAGAGCAAATCAAAACAATCTTGCCTTCCAGACGGTGGCCGATATGTTCCAGGTCATCAGCATCCAGCATGTAGCGGGGGCAGAATTCGGAGTTGGCGAAGGTCTTGAGGGACACCACGTCGGAAATGTCTTCGCGGAGACCGATGTACTGAGCCATGTCGATGGCAAACGGATCATCGGTGAAGTTACCGGTCACGATAAAACGATCTGACATAAGATTGCCTTGTTTTAAGGTTTTGAGTTGTTTGTGGGCAAAAATATAGTTAGATAAGGGCCTTTTTTCAATGTTTTTTGATTCTCACAGGGCTCGTTGAGGAGGTACCGTCACCTTGTAGAAAACCTCTCAACGATTATTACACCCTGGACCATAGCGGTCTATCTTTTTATGGGGCAACGATATAAATTATACCTTGAATGAGTTTTGGAATAGGGATTTTTCACCTATAGGAATGTTGGGATATATGAAAAAGTTTATCGTTTTGGGCCTTTCCTTGCTGGCAACAGCTTCCATGGCCGAAAAATACGACTGGGGCAACGTCCGTTTCGACGGCGGTGGCTTCGTTAGCGCCGTTCTCCCCCATCCTACCGAAAAGAATCTTTTATACGCCCGCACCGACGTGGGCGGCATTTACCGCTGGGACGCCACCAATGGCATTTGGCTCCCCCTTATGGACCAGTTCAACGAAGCCGACAAGGGCCTCTATGGCACCGAATCCTTCGCCCTGGACCCCACCGACCCCAAGCGCGTTTACGTTTTGGCAGGTACCGGCTACTTTAGCTGGGGCCGCACCGCAGTGCTCCGCTCCGAAGACTACGGCAACACCTGGGACACCACCTACGTAGGCTTCAAGGACGGCACAGGCATTCTGGCACACGGTAACGGCATGGGCCGTCAGACCGGTGAAAAGCTAGCTGTGGACCCCAACATGCCGAACATCATCCTTTGCGGCAGCCGCACCGCCGGTGTCTACAAGAGCACCGACTACGGTAAAACTTGGAGCAGCCTCTACAAGGTGGCCATCTCCAGCGCCTCCGGAAACAGCTTGACCAACGTGAACGGCGTATCCTTCGTAATGTTCGACGAATCCCAGGGCAAGCTGGCCGACGGCAGCACCGCCACCATCTACATCGGCCTTTCCGAAACCACCGACAACCTGCAGGTAAGTAAGGACGGCGGCAAGACCTGGAAGGTTATCGAAGGTGGTCCCGCCAAGTACATGCCCCACCGCGCCAAGATCGTGGACGGCGAAATGTTCATCACCTATGCCGATGGCCCAGGTCCCCACACCATTAGCAGCGGCGCTGTGATGAAGTTGAATCTCAAGACCGGCGAATGGACCGACATTACTCCCTACGATGACGAAGAAGACGAAAACAAGGTCGTGCAGCACAAGAAGAACGAAAGTTCCTACGGCGGCATCGCCATCGACCCCAAGGACAAGAACCATATCGTAGTTTCCACTTTGGGTAAGTACACCGGCCGTCACGTGACCAAGGACGAACGCGACAACTACGGCGACCGTATCTATGTGACTACCGACGGCGGCAAGAACTGGATTCATGGTCAGCACTACGGCGACATCCCGAACATCGACGCCAACGGCACCGACTGGATTCCGGGTAACGCCATCCACTGGGCAGGTTCCCTGGAATTCGACCCCTTCGACAACAAGAAGGTTTGGGTTACCAGCGGTAACGGCATTTTCCAGACCGACGATATTACTCAGAAGGTTCCCCTGTGGAAGTTCCAGAGCAAGGGTATCGAAGAAACTGTTCCCCTGGACATCGTAAGCATTCCGAACGGTCCGCTGGTTACTGCCATCGGTGACTACGACGGCGGCGTCTATACAGACATTAACGCTCCTGTAAAGCGCCACACTCCGATTGTGGGCTCCACCGAAAGCATGGGTTACGCTCCTCTGACAGGTACGCTGGTCCGCACAGGCGTGACAACGGAATACCTGCAGTACGAAAGCAAGAACCACAATATGATGTACCGCTCCGACGACATGGGCGAAACTTGGACCGATCTCGAAGTTGACGGCATTATCAAGGGTTCCAAGGGCATCGTGGCTCTTTCTGCAGACGGCAAGGTCATTATGCACAAGCCGGAAAACGGATCTTCCTACTATCGCTCCGCAGATAACGGCAAGACATGGGCTGCAGTGGATCTTCGCGCAGGCAACGGACGCATGACTCCAGACCCGGTAAATCCTGATGTATTCTACTTGGCCGGCGACAATGGCGAGTTCTTCGTTTCCAACGACGCAGGCGAAACATTCAAACAGGTTTCCAACCTCAAGACCAACGAAAACTGGGCTGGCGACGGCAACCCCATCCGCACCGTTCCCGGCAGAGAAGGTCACATCTGGGTGGCTCGCGACCAGAACCAGATTTGGCAGACCGATGGTTACACTCACAACGGTCTCAGCTACACCGAAGACGGCGGCAAGACCTGGACTGATTGCGACATCGTCGGTACCGCAGTTGCAGTAGGTATCGGCAAGGCCAAGGAAGGCGCCGACTACGAAACCATCTACATCTGGGGCGGCACCAAGGACTCCATTGGCGAAAAGCAGTGGGGCGGTACGGAATACAAGTACTCCACCATCGGCATCTACCGCAGTACCGACAAGTGCAAGACCTGGGAACGCATCAACGATGACATGCACCAGTTCGGTGGCCCGGGCAACGGCAAGTTCGTTGTAGGCGACATGAATACCTACGGCGTCGTGTACATGAGTACCGTGGGCCGCGGCACCATCGTGGGCGCTCCCGAAGGCACCGTGGTGCAGGGCGTCAAGACAGTACGCCTGCCGAACAACATTTCCGCCAAGATGCAGCTTGCAGGCCGCAACCTCTTCGTGGCCGCTCCCACAGGCTCCCGCGTGATGCTGATGGATTCCAAGGGACGCATCAAGCAGATGCACGCTGTTAACGGCAGCGTCACCATCTCCCTGGAAAGCCTGAGCGCAGGCACCTACTTCGCCAAGGTGGTTTCCAGCCACGGCGCAGTGCTGATGGTCCGCAAGGTGAACTTGAAATAAAAGACCGCGGACTGGTTCCGCTCAGTACAAGATCCGCGCGGGCCCCAAAAATAAACCGCGCACGAATCTCTCCAACAACCAAAACGAAATCCGTAGGGAGTAATCCCTACGGATTTTTTTATGCCGGATTGTCATCCCGGACCTGTTCCCGGCGGACAGCACTTAGGAACTTGTTCCTTAGTGCGCATGGTCCCCGTATGGGGAGGATCTCCTTTTTTTATAGTTTTGAATTTATGGTTAGGATTTCAAAGATTATTTCAATTCTTTTGTGCTCCGCCGTTTTGCTGGGCACCACCGGGTGCTCCACCTGCAGTACGGGAATGCACCCCATCACAGGTAATATGGCATGCGGAGCAAGCATAGGCGTAGCCCCGGGAGTAGTCATGTTCCTAGGGTTCGCTGCCATTTCAGAAGATGATGACGAAGACTATTATGACAAGTCTGAAAGAGAGCGAAAAATCGAGAACGGCCTTTTTCTCGGTTCCCTTGCCGCTATGGCTGGCGGAGCTCTGATCGGCACTGCCATAGGCGCTATCGTAGGAACCATCGATTGGCTCACCACAGGTCCAGACCCCAGACCAAAATACGACGAGAACTACGACCCTAACAAGCACCCTTAAAAATTTGAAAACAGATTGCACGAAAAAAGCCGACGAGTAAATCGCCGGCCTTTTTAATGTCATGGGCACTTGCTTGTCATTGCGAGCCCGAAGGGCGAAGCAATCGAAGCACTTGCCTCGTTCAGTTCTTTAATTAGAACTCGATAATACGATCGTTCTGCAGCATCTGTTCAAAAGTTTCCGAAGCCGAGCGATGCAAAATCAAGTTCACTTGATTTTATATCCGAGGCGAAGAAACTAGGATCAGAACTCTATGATTTTATCATTCTGCAGTAACTGATCCCACGTCTGGCGTTCGCGGACAACCTTCATTTCACCGTTAGTGTACATCACTTCGGCTGCGTAACGACGGCTGTTGTAGTTGCTGGACATTGCAGCACCGTAAGCGCCTGCGTCGTGGAGAACCAACAGGTCACCCACCTTAGCCTTCGGGAGCTTACGGGTCACGACGAAGCCACCTTCTTCCTGGGTGAACACGTCACCGGATTCGCAGAGCGGGCCGCCAACGACGGCGTCGACAGTTTCGTTCAGTTCGCGGCCATCGCGGGCGATGACAGAGATCTGATGGTAGGAACCGTAGAAGCTGGGGCGAACCAGGTCGGTAAAGCCAGCGTCAACGATGTAGAACAGATTGTCGCCCTGCTTCTTGACAGCGCGGATTTCAGCCATGAGGTAGCCGCTTTCTGCAACCAGGTAGCGACCCGGTTCCACTTCCAGATGAACGTCGTGACCGATGCTCTGCTGGATCTTCTTGCGGGCACCATCCCAAATGCCATAGTAGGCAGCCATGTCGATATGCGGGCCCTTGTTCTCTTCGTGGTATTCGATAGGAAGACCACCGCCGGCGCTGATGGTGCGGAGGTGAGAACCGAGACGACGGCTAGCGTCGCACATAGCTTCAGCAACAGAAGCCAAATGTTCAAAGTCAGAACCGGAACCGATGTGCATGTGCAGACCAGTAATCCACATGCCATTTGCCTGAGCAAGCTTCACGCAGTCCTTGATCTGTTCGTGCCAGATACCGTGCTTGGAAAGATCGCCACCGGTGTTGGTCTTGCGGGAATGACCATGACCGAAACCCGGGTTCACGCGGATGGTCAGTTCGGACTTCACGCCTGCATCGGCAAGCTGCTGGATCATGTCCGGAGAACCAACGTTCACAGCGATGTTGTGTTCCTTCACCAGTTCCAGAGCATCCTTGTCGAAGATGTCGGCGGTGTAAACGATTTCAGGAACCTTGCCCTTTTCGCAGCCACCCTTGTAGCCGGCCTTGAGAGCGCGGACAATTTCACCAGCGCTCACAGCGTCCACCACGCAACCCTGCTTGCGGACCAAGGAGATCACGCTCAGGTTCGGGCAAGCCTTCTGGGCAAAACGCACGTTATCAAAAACCTTCACTTCCTTGCAACGCTGTTCGATAGTTGCGCGGTCGTAAATCCAAAGCGGGGTGCCGAACTCAGCGGCAGCCTTCACAAACTGTTCTTCGGGGATGTTAGTATTCTTCATTTTTATTCCCTTTTGGGGCGAAACTTCAAAAAGTTGCCCCGTTAAATTACGGGGAAAATTTAGTAAAACTTCGCCCAGTGTCATCCTGAGCGAAACGAAGGATCTAGTAGAAGAAATTCTATTTCTTGGCTGTTGCCGGCATGGGCCGGCCGGGCCCTTGCGCTATAAACGCCCCTGGCGTTTTTCGTTCAACCGGGTTTACGAAACGTCACCCCGCCAAGGCGGAGACCTTACAAAAAACGTAAACCCGTTCGAATGGCTGCGCCACTTCGGTCCCTAACAGAAAAGCAAACATCAAACCTAATCTTTCTTTTCCGACTTCAGTAAAATATCTCGATAGTAGGTCAGCGAGGACATCTTGTACTTTGGCTGAAGGGGCTCCTTATCCAACCCCTCTATAAAGTCATCAATGTATGTATGAAACTTTTCCACAATAAACCTAAACCGTTTCAACAATTCTTTTCGTTCAGCAGGAATCAAATGCGCAGGAGCACCAATTTCATCATCATTCATAACCAACACACTTTTGCTGAAATCCAATCCCGATGATTTTCTTTGAGACTCAGTCCCCTGAAATTTGTATGCATGCGAATGCTGAATATTTGAGCGAAACGGAATTGCAAATTTCAATCCACGATATTCAACAAGAAGAACTAGATACGGCCTGTTTTGTTTAGAAAGAATCTCCGTATTGCGTTCATTACGTTCATAAAATTGTTGCGAGAGCAACGCCATCACCGGCTTAATTTTTTCTTTCATCTAACCACCTGAATTTTTAGAAAAACAAAAAACCGTTCCTTATACTTGATATAAGAAACGGTTCATCTAATGAGCTTTCTTTTTTTCTCAGGTGGTCGCTCTACCACCCTGTCATCATTTTGAGCTTTCTTTTTTATCTCAGGTGGCGGCTCTGTCACCCTGTCTGAAACCAAATATAAAAAACGAATTCTAAAAAAGCAAGGGAGCTAGTCCTTCACGCAACGAACGGAGAAACCGACGTCCTTACTACCATCAGCTATGAAGACGCCTTCATAGTAATGATTCAAATTCAGGATGTGCGCATGATCCTTATACTTCTCATGCTCTGTCGAAGACCAAAAACTGGCGCCCCTTCCTTCATAATCATATTCGCCACGTCCATTGCCAGAATCATCACAACCACTGCAATACATGCCCGCAGGCAACGCCGCAAAACCAAAAGCATCAGAACCATTGCCACTTTCGCCTTCATCAAAACTCGACCAGCCTCGGCGCGATTTCAGCTTCTTCCCGCCTCCAATTAACCCACCAATCACTTCTCGAAGTTCTTCAAATTCCTCCTTGCTAGGCAGATGCCAGCCATCTGGGCAAGCGGTCAGCGCATCATTCCATGTATACAGACGGCCATACTTTTCACAATTCTCAGGCTTATTCTCGTAACACTTGCTATCGCCAGTCTGGTAATTCAGATTTTCCGCCATCCAGACCTGATCACCAATCTTTACGGTCTTGTAGGTTTTGCCATCGCGGGAATCCTTAAGCACGCCAGTCCCATCCGCAGCAAAAGCAAGCCCCGCAGCAAGCAGCACCGCCAATGAAACGAATTTCGCAAAAACGTTCTTCATAAAATTCCTTATCATTCTACAAATTTCTGTTTGATATATTCAAAAAGAGATGGTGTCGATTCATTCTTCACACAGCGAACTGAGTACGCGTTCTTCGAGCTTCCACAAGCAACCACGGAGCCGTCGTATTCCCCATCCACATCCAGACGGCAAGCGGCTCCCAAGTACAAATTAGACGCCCAAAAGCCTGTTGCCGCTCCATTTTCAAAGTAACCGTCAATAATACGTCCATACTTAAAATTTGATGCATCAGTGCGCACTCCTGCAGGCAACGCGTTGAAGCCGATAGCGTCTGTACCATTCATTTCCCAACCCTGCCGGGACTTTAAAGCAAGTCCACCTTCGTTTTTTTTGTTTTTAGGATACGCATCATCATCATCTTGAAAGCCACCGGCCTGTACAGCCAAAGTTTGCAATCTGAGAAATTCATCTGAGTTAGGTAAATGCCAACCCCTAGGACATGCGGACAACGCATCACGCCAAACATATAGGCGGCCATACTTTTCGCAATTTTCAGATTTGCTTGTATAGCACATGCTTTTCCAAGTTTTAAAGTTCAGATTTTCCCCCATCCAGGTCATGCCACCGACTTTAAAGATCTTGTACTTTTTGCCATCTCGATAGTCTGTTAAAGTACCCGTTTTTTCTAGGGTTTGTGCCTTTGTTACGCTAAGGCGAGCTGATTCTGACTTTTTCTTCTTATTAGAGTTCTTTACACAACGGACGGAAAAACCATAAAGTTTGCTATTGTGATATACTTGAGTATAATCATTATGGTAGTACAAATCCAAGCGGTATGCACCGTACTCACTATCCTCAGTAGATGACCAGAAATACGCTTTCTCTCCCCCATGCTTAAATTTTTCGTCACCGCTGAAATATTCACCACCAGGCATCGCCCTGAAACCAAAAGCATCGGATCCCAAAACAGGTTTGCTTCCACCATCTTCCCAGAATTCAATAAATCGCCAGCTATGGCTAGACTTCAAGGCCTTGCCGGCACGAGCCCATACACCTTCGTATTTTGATTCTTTACGGCCACCAACTTTCTTCACTAATGTCTCAAATTCCATTTTACTAGGCAAATGCCATCCTTCCGGACAAACGCCTCGTATAGTCTCTTCGGACTGGTATCCATAGCCAAAACCACAGCCTTCACATGATGAAGAAAACTTTGCGGCGGAATCCACGGCTGCAGCCCAGTTGTAAAGACGTCCATATATTTTGCAATTTTCTGGATCATTATTGTAACACACACTTTTAGCGGAGCCCTGATTATAATCATAGTTCAGATTTTCCGCCATCCATTCCTGATTGCCGATCTTTACTGTCTTATAGATCTTGCCATCACGGCTGTCCCTAAGTACGCCGGTCTCACCCGCAGCAAAGGCAAACCCCGCTGCAAGCAGCACCGCCAAGGAAATAAATTTCGCAAAAACGTTCTTCATAAAATTAGCTCCCAGTATATTAGGAGAATGCTGCTTGCAAAACTTTTCTGGCAACTGCCTGATATGGCATTCCAAGTTCTGCAGCCTTCTTCAATTCATCCTTCGTCATTTTCACCTCCATGCGACCTTCTGACTGTAACGATTGTGTACATGTCTGCTTCAACAATTATTGTCCAAAGAACTCCATCCACACAATTCATACCTAAAATATTATTGTATTGCTTATTTGCCAATATATCAAACAGTTAGATCCACCCAAATTCGCCAATTCGGCAATTACGATTGCCGAATTTGATTCTTTCATCCATTTAACTGATCTTCCAGTTCCTTGATAGAGGGCAGGCAACTCCTGAAATCCTTCGGGTAAATCTTAGACAATTCAAATTCCGAAATAGCAATGGGATTGACCGTTCCCTCCAAAGAATATTGTGCGAGAATTTCATCCTTGTCCTTGCATACCAAAATACCAAGCGTGGGCCTGTCTTCCGAAGTTTTCAACAGGTGATTCACTGCCACCACATAGGTGCTAAGCTGCCCAATATACGCAGGTTCAAACTTTCCTGTTTTCACTTCTACGACTACATAGCAATGCAGCTTGGTGTTGTAAAAAAGCATATCCAGAAATTGTTCCGTTTCGCCGACCTGCAAACGATATTCTCGCCCCATGTAGGCAAAACCGCGACCAAGCTCCATCAAGAACATTTCAATATTCTTGAGCAACGCATCTTTCAGTTCCCGCTCCTCAAAATCACTACGGACCTCCACAAAATCAAAGCAATACGGGTCCCGAGTCAATTCACGGGCCAAGTCCCCCTGCTCCTTGGGCAAAGTCGTGGTGAAATTAGTGACAGCGCGACCTTCGCGCTCATACAAGTCTGTATCAAGAAACGTGAGCAACATGGAACGGGACCAGTTGTTTTCAATGGTCTTTTTTACGAAGAAAACAGCCTTTTTAGGGGAATTTTTACAGGAATCAATAATAAAGCGATGATGTCCCCAAGGGATTTTCTTCAAATCGTCCACAAGTTGTGGACGAATTCGACCGTTCAAATCGTCAGCAAGTTGTTGACGATATTGTCCATCTACAAAATCCTTGTACAAATCGTAGAAATACACAGCGTATTTCAAAGTCGTTGGCGAAAATCCCTTTGCATTTGGAATTTCACGACGTAAATCATCACTGAGTTTCTTATAAAACCCACTGCCATAAGTATTCTGGAAATCCTTCTGTCGAATGTCGCGCCCCAAGCCGTAGTAAAAATCAATCAGTTCTCCGTTAACGGCAATGGATGCCTTGATTTGCGACTGAGCATAACGCTTCTTGAGTTCGCAAACCCAGGAGGAATAACCTTGAGTCAAATTATTGGGATTTTTTCTGGGCATAGCATCTCCTTTAATTTTCTGCAAAACAAAAACACCTGATTTTTTCATCAGGTGTTCAGGAGACTTTTCGTAACGCTCGGGATGAACAATAGCTTTTATATGAAAATTGGCAAGGGTTACTTTGTTAAAGGTTTGTAATTTCTTGAAACGGTTTAGTCCTTCACACAGCGGACAGAGTGACTGGTAGAGTTTTCAATGGGAACTCCCTCCAGGGCGGCTCTCTTTCTGCCGCTAATCAAATTCAGGGTGTACGCGTGGGTAGAAGTATATTTTTCCTTCGTAGAAGACCAAAAATCAGTAATTACACCTTCCATATCGAAGTGTTCGGAAGGTGACAGACCGAAGGGTCTTTTAGCAAACACGTAGTAACCAGCAGGCAGAGCAGCAAACCCAAGAGCATCCGTTCCATCACCCCAGCCAGTCTTGGACTTCAACGCCACACCAATATCGGCCCAAAGCCACTCAATTTTTTCATCTTGGTGACCACCGGCAACTTTTAACAGTTCTTCGAACTCTTCCTTGCTAGGCAAATGCCAGCCTTCAGAACACACACCACGCACTTTTCCAACAGCATCACATCCATAATCATTACCGCAGTTGACTCCATCCTTGCTGTAGATGGCAGCGCTATCCATAGCGGCAGACCATGTATACAGGCGGCCATATTTTTCGCAATTCTTTGATTTATTTTTATAGCAAAAACTTTTTGCAGAACCATGATTGTAATCAAAGTTCAAATTCTCGGCCATCCATTCCTGATTGCCGATCTTTACAGTCTTATAAGTTTTACCGTCACGTTTGTCTTTCAAAGTACCTGCAAAGCAGGCAGGCACCATCAACAGCGCTAACAGAACAACGCCCTTCTTTCCCCAAAAATTCATCATACAAAATTCCTTATTTTGTACAAAATATAATACAAACAACGTTTACTTAAAGTTCGCAGTAATTGTCAAGCCATCCACAGGATCAATGGTACGAGTAGCTTCCATGACGCCGTCGCCGGAAACACGTTTGCTTTAAAAACTAAACCATAGAAAATTTAATTCATTACATTTCCAAAGTGCCGAAATTCATTCAGAAACGCCATTTTTAGTTCAAAATTACAACATTTTACAACTCTTTTGTATTTTCGCATGGTCCAAAGTACTCCAACCGAGAATAAATTAAGGCTGAAAAATAAAGGAGATAACAAATGAGTTCTAACATGTTCAAAGCTAGCGTTGCCTTGGTCCTCGGTCTTGCGGCAACCTCCGCTTTTGCAGTAGACGCCTGCCATGACGAAATGACTAAGCCTCGTGGCAATGCACACAATGTGAATGGCAACCAGACTGGTTCTATTTCCGGTACCCCGTGGGGTTTTGAACAGTGGTCTGGCGGTGGTTCCAACAGCATGAAGTACTATGACAACGGTACTTTCGAAGCAACCTGGTCCAATAACAACGACTACCTGGCTCGCGTGGGTTACCGCTATGGCGACAACGGCCCGGGTGTGGATCATAAGACCAAGCATTACACTGTAGACTATAAGTACACCAAGCAGGGTACCGCTCAGTATGGCTACATCGGTGTTTACGGTTGGACTGTTAACCCCCAGGTGGAATACTACATTGTTGATGACTGGTACAGCAAACCCAACGAACAGTACATCGGCAAGTCTCGCGGTACCATCACTGTTGACGGCGCAACCTATACCATCCATGCTTACCTTCGTCAGCAGGAACCTTCCAAGACCGGTACTTCCACCTTCTTGCAGATTTTCAGCGTTCGCCAGACTCCTCGTCAATGCGGCCATATCGATATTTCCGCTCACTTCAACAAGTGGGATGAAATGTTTACCGGTCAGACTGCTCAGCTCAGCGGTTCCAAGGGCGGTGGCAGCACTACCCTTAAGTTCGGTAAGGTTACCGAAGTGATGTTGATGAACGAAGCTGGTGGTGGCGCAACCGGTTCTGTGAACTACACCTACTTTGACATGAGCGACAACGGCAAGCCTTCTGAACCTCCCAAGCAAATTGAACGTTCCGCCTTCAAGTCCATGACCATTCCGGGCACCATCGAAGCAGAAGACTTCGATAACGGTAACTACGGCGTGACCTATTCTGGTGTCGCAGGAGCTTCCGGTGATGATGGCGACCACAGCTATCGTGGTGAAGACTACACCTCCGTTGATATCGTCAAGAACGGAACTGGCCGTGCCATCGGTTACACCGAAGCAGACGAATGGCTGGAATACACTGTTGATGTTAAGGAAGCTGGCGAATACGATGTAGTCGCATCTGTTTCTAACGGCAACAACAAGGGTACAGTCACCGTTAAGGTAGGTTCCGCTAAGGCTGACCTTAGCTTCAATAAGACTGCTGACTGGGACACCTATGAAGATGCAACTGGCAAACTTACTCTCGCTGCCGGCAAGCAGACAGTACGTATCACCATCAACACCGCAAGCACCAACGTTGACTACGTGAAGTTCAGCAAGCCCGGTGCAGCAGAAAGCTCTACCGAAGAAGGCCCCGCATTCATCGGCGCTAAGTTCCAGTGGACCGCAGGCAAGACCTACCAGGTATTCGATCTCAACGGCAATGCTCTTGGCACCGTCAAGGCTGAAGCCGGCGAATCCCTGAACAAAGCTCTGAAAAACAAGTTCCAGAACGCAGGCGTTTACATGGTAAAGAGCGGCGCAGCAAGCGCTCGCGTGAACGTCAAGTAATCAGCCAAAAGGCAAAAACATTTAGGGGAAGGAATCCCGAGGTATCGTGCCCAACAGCAAGTTTCTTCGGGATGACTTGAACAAAGAGAAACCCAAGGCTCTGTGCCTTGGGTTTTTCTTATATACGCTTTTGAAAACGCTATTCTACAAAATGAGAATAATTACTTGACTTCAACAACCTTGTTGTCGCCTTCGTCCCAGTACTGGTCATCGCAAATGAACTTGTACTGGTAAGTGCCCGCAACGAGGGAAAGCTTTGCAGACCAGAGGCCAGTCTTCTTGTCCTTCTTGCAAACGATAGCGGTAGCCTGGTTCCATTCATTGAAGGAACCTGCAACGGTCACCTTGGAAGCGAGTTCGTAAGCGGTCGGAGTGGTGAGAACCACGGCGATCTTCTTTGCAGCCTTGGG
This sequence comes from Fibrobacter sp., assembly GCA_024399035.1. Classification (GTDB taxonomy): domain Bacteria; phylum Fibrobacterota; class Fibrobacteria; order Fibrobacterales; family Fibrobacteraceae; genus Fibrobacter. The sequence goes on from JAKSID010000020.1 coordinate 32,758, forward strand.
AGCGGCAGCCTTCTTAGCGGCCGGCTTCTTTTCAGCAGCGGGCTTTGCAGCCTTAACTGCGGCAGCCTTGGGTGCAGCCTTCTTAGCGACAGGCTTTACAGCCTTTTCAGCCTTGGGAGCTGCAGCCTTCTTGGCAGCAGTCTTCTTTTCTGCGGCCGGCTTTGCAGCCTTTGCAGCGGTAGCCTTTGCAGCGGGCTTAGCGGCAGCCTTCTTAGCGGCCGGCTTTGCAACTACAGTCTTTGTTCCTTTAGACATAATTTTCTCCTATTGTAAATTTGGGCGCAAAGATAGTAAATAAAAATTTATCTGTCTATGTTTATCTAGAAATTTGCAAAGTCCGTGCCAAGAGGATTTTCAGACTTGCGAGCAGTTGGCAAAATTTCTAACTTGCAGTTCATGAAGCAAATTATCGCACCTAGCGTATTGAACGCAAATTTCTTGGAACTGGGTAACGGCCTCAAGGCTATCGAAAACGGCGGCGCAGGCCTTGTTCACCTGGATATTATGGACGGTCACTTCGTTCCCAACATCAGCTTTGGGCCGGGCATTTCCGCCTGCGTCAAGAAGGGCACAAGCCTTCCGCTGGATTGCCATCTGATGATTGCCAATCCCGAAAACTATGTGGCTGAATTTGCTAAGGCCGGCGCTCACCTCATTAGTGTGCACGCCGAAACCACTAACCATCTGGATCGTTTGCTGCACCAGATCGCAGAACTGGGCGTAAAGCCCGCCGTGGCCATCAACCCCGCAACTCCGCTTACAAGCATCAAGCATGTGCTGGACATCGTGGACATGGTCCTTGTGATGAGTGTGAATCCGGGTTTCGGCGGCCAGAGCCTGATTCCCTATTGCCTGGACAAGATCCGCGAACTTCGCCAAATGAAGCCGGAACTTGACATCCAGATCGATGGCGGCGTCAAGCTGGACAACATCCTCGCCTGCAAGGAAGCCGGTGCCAACGTCTTCGTGGTGGGTTCCGCTATCTTCGGCAAGCCCAATCCCGAAGAAGTCTGCCGCGAATTTGTAAAGCTGGTAAACGGCTAATAAAAAGCTTTACAAGTTCCGCAAAAAAAATCCGCGACTTTCAAGAAAATGAAAAACTCCAGTCTCAAAGCTGGAGTTTTTTTGCACCTTTTTAGGGAACCGTCGCGCCATTCACTCGGAACACGCGAGGCTCGCCCGCACGATTGCTACGGCCGTCGCGGACCTGGATTTTCTGGTCGGCACGTTCCACGCGGGTTTGCAACTTCGCTTCGCCGCGAGTTCTGAACTTGACGTCAATGCTCTCGGTTTTTCGACTATCGTACACAAAGCTACCGATGTAATTGCCCGCACTCGACGATTCAAAATATTTAGGATCATTGGCAAAGTGAATACTTTGATTTACGCTATCCCCAGAATTCACAATTTTCAAAAAGGCTTTCCACTCTCCGTTGGGCATTTCGGACACATTTTTCAACGTCGCAACAATGCGCAAATCATTCGTTCCATCAAAAGAGGTAATTGTATCACCGCCATTCACTGTAATCGTTCGGCTATGCACATTCCGGAAATCAATTACAGAATCCAACGGAATCTCTTGATACAAAGTTTGGCCATAAAATTCGGGCTGCGTACAGGCAATTCGGGGATCCGTATAAGGACAATGCCATTCAGGAGCTTCCCACTTCAGCACCAGAGAAGTTTTCATTTCATGGGTCAAGTTTCCAAAGCCAACGTTCTGGATTTTCAATTTTGCACGCAAAGTCTTGCTGGTTCCAACAGTATCCGGCAACCAGGATTCCCGCAGCACAAATCGATAACCTAGATGATCTTCAATGTACTTGAAGCCGGTCAGCGTATCAATCTTGGAGCCGTCATATTCGTAATCCTTGCCTGCAAAGTGGGCGGCCTTCCAGCGAGCAATGACTTTATCGTTCCAGTGAAGATTCAGGTAGCTGGTGTGAGTGCGGAAACCTTCGTGGGCCAAAAATTCCGGAGTGTTGATGACCTGGTAACCGCTGGCGGTTTCTACAGCCTCGCCACCGTAGGGCGTATTGATGCTGTACTTTTCCAGCCAGGCAACGCCTTCCTCGCGACAAATAGAAGTAGCACAATTACTGCCCCAGGTGCCGTAATCGTATTGCGTTCCCAGGTAGCCATCGTTGAACATTCCCACGCGGTACATGGTGTCGCCCTTGGCCTCGGCGATCTTCTTGAATACATCGCTGTCAATGTTGAAATCAACACCCCAGTTTTCAAAGCCAAGAACTGCGGCAGAGTAATTCCCCGTGCGGGTGAGAATCTTAAGTTCCGGCGGAGTCAAGCGCAGCATCTTGTTCACGGCCTCCGCAACTCGCGGGTAGGTAATCGCCGTATCGGAATGCATTTCACCGAAGGCACCATGCATGCCCATTTCAAGAGCCACGATGATGTCTACGTTCTTTGTCAGAAGCGGGGCCAGCTGTTCAATGTGGCGCAACACCCACTCGTGTTCCGCGGTAGTGTTGGAGTGCCCATCAAACCACGGGTCATAACAGAATCGCACAATGACTTTGCTGCCGTTCTTGCGGATGTTATCGAAGGTGGTCTGCAAAACGTTCAGAGCATCTTCCGTCAAATCCTGGGACTTGCCCCATGTGGTATCGCGCCGGCCCCCGGTAGTATCAATCTTCAGCCAGGCGCGGCTGCTGAATTCCGCAAGATCTGCACGAAGGTGAACCAGCTTGCCGTATGGCTTTTCAATAGGCTTGGAGCCTTCCACCTTAACGTGTAGGGCCTGGGAATAATAAAAACCACGATCGTAATTGGGCAATGTCTGCAAATGGTCCGTGTAGTCCAAATCCTGGAGAACCAAAGCAGAACCGGCCTGAGTGTCCTGCGCGAACACTCCGCCCGTAATTAAAACAAGTGCAAGCCCTAAAATTCTCTTAAGCATAATCCAAACCTTTATCTGGATTTAAATATAATCTCCCAAAAACAAAAAAGGCACCCAGCGAATCGCCAGGTGCCTTATGTTTCCTCCAAAACTCAGTTACATTTCGCCGTGCTTCGTGAAAATGGAATTGGCATAGACCGCACCATTTTGCATTAGGCGCAAGATATAGTTCCCGTTCTTCATGGCGGAAATATCTATTGCGAATTCAGACTCGCCGGATTTCAGCACATGAGCCTGCACCACGCGGCCATCCATAGAGTAAATCTTCAGCGAAACATTGCCCTGCAGGGGGGCGCCTGCTTCAAGTTGCAAGATGTTCTGGCTGGCGCGGGCACGGAACTTGGCTACAGCGGCAGCGACACCAGCAGCGGGGCGAACAGCCAAGGTAGAATCCGTCTTGGTCGTATCTTCTACAACAGGTTCCGGCTTCGGCTTGTTACGCAACAGGCGCACTCCGAAGATACCGCCCACCATGCCGGTGCTTGCCTGGAACTTTACGGTAATCACCTTCTTGCCCTTCACCATTTCGTCGGGAATGGGATACTTCACATTAACGAATTCATCCTTCTTCCACTTGTTGGAAATATTTTCGCTGGCAAGTTTCTTGTCGTCGATCATGATGTCAAAGGCGCGGTTGCAACCTTCGTTACCCCAGTAACGCACCATCAGGTCCAAAGAATCTTCGCTGTTGGTTTCCAGCTCGTAGCTAATGAATCCGCCATCGCCGCCAGAGCACTGGCCTGCATCGCGATAGAATTCACCCTGATGATTTCCGGTAGAGGAATTTTCCTTCTGCATACGATGATCTGCTTCGGGCTGCTGTTCACCAGGGGCCACCTTGTCCACAGTCTTGTCATCCAGAGCCAAGGCTTCTTCCTGTTCCTTCTTCAGCTTTTCAAGAATTGCAGGATCCGTCAGCACCATCCAGTACATCATGTAGCGGGCGTCGTGCACTTCGTAGAAGGGTTCCAGCAACAGGTTCGCATCCTTCTGGGCGGCGAACAAGTAGGGAGCCTTGAAGTGGAGCGGTTCGCCCTTCACCGGCGTTACCTTGGAAGGAATGTCCTTCTTTTCGCTTGCCAGCATAGGGGCACCATCCAAAGACTGCAAGGCGCCACCTGCAATATGGCTCCAGCGACCATCATCAGCCACAAGGCCGCTGAGGCTTTCGGTACCTGTCTTTGCACTCAGCACAATGGGGCCGTGAAGCAAAGCCACGTAATTGTTCACACCGCGCAAATCCTCGGTATGAGTGTACATGGGGTAAACAACTTCCACCACGTCGCCGCCCTTGACGGTACCTGCAGAAACATAGCTGGACACATCAGACTTCGACACAACCGTATCGCCGTTTACAATCACCTTGAATTCGTCGGCCTTCACCCAGTAGGGGTGACGCAACATCATCTTGAAACTGCCGGCGCCGCTAACAGTAAATTTCGACACCTCCCCCTTGGGGAACGCAGTTTCCTGCTTGATCTTAACGCCCTTTTCCTTCCAGTCCAATTCGGTGGCGGCGTAAAGGTTCACGTACAGAGCGTCGTTTTCCTTGGTGTAAATGAACTGAGCGTACTTACCCGGATTTTCCATGCCGGAGCCTACACAGCACCACATGCCCGCATTTACCTTGGAATACACGCGGTAATGACGGGGGCGAGCCGGAGTAAAGTAGCAGTAGCCGCCGTGCTTCGGGTGAATTGTAGACAAAATATGGTTGAACAAGGCACGTTCATAGAAATCCGCATACTTGGCGCTAGGAGTCATGTGGAACAAGCGTTCCGTCAGCTTCAGCATGTTGTATGTATTGCAGGATTCAGGTCCTTCACGTTCCTCGATGTACTTGTTGTACTTGTCGTAATCCGGGAAGTGTTCCGAAATGCTGTTGCCACCGATGGCAATACTACGCTTGTTCACCACAATGTCCCAGAAGGTTTCAGCACCGGCCTTGTAAGTCTTGTCGCCGCTCAGTTCCGCCACGCGAGCAAAGCCCACAACTTTCGGCACCTGGGTATTGGCATGCCTATTGGAAAGCACGTCGTTGTTAGAAGCCATGGCGTTCAAGAGCCATTTGTGGCTCCACTTCTTTGCCGCATCCAGGTACTTGGAGTTCTTTGTGATTTCGTAAGCGTCGGCGTACACTTCGTTCATGCCGCCGTATTCCGTACCCATCATGGATTCCATCTTGGAATCGTTAAGGCCGTTGGTAATGGTAATGCCCCAGTCGCAAAGGGCAAGGAACATGGTCTTGGCCTTGGAAATTCCGCCGTACATCCAGGCGTCACGCAGGCCAGCGTAAGTCTTGTGAATATTGTACCAGGGAACCCAATAGCCGTTCTGTGCGCCGGCATCGCCGTTCTTGAACTTGAGCCACATGGCCTTGCCATTGGGCACGCCGCTGATGTAGCCCACAAAATTTGCATCCTTGGAATTCTGCTTCTGGATGATTTCCAGCTCGTCCACCACGTATTCCATGCGGGCCTTGATCTGGGCGTCACCCGTTGCAGCATAATGCATGGCCAAGGCACTCAAGTAGTGCCCCAGCACGTGGCCGTCGAGGCCCGCCCAGTTGCTGAACTTGGTTGCCTTGGGGCGCATGCCCGCCTCTTCGTAGAAAGGCGCAATCAGCCTGTCCGTATCATAAGCCAGCAAAGTTTCGCCGTTCAAGTCCTGGCGTTCCTGCAGGGGGCCAGCCAAAAGCTTCACCGCAGACAGCGGAAACATTTCAGGATACAACTGATCTTGAGCAAAACCTGCACTTGCCGCAATCCCCAAGGACAAAGCCACGGCACGGAACTTGCCCGAAACACAGGACTTTCCAGAGAAAAGCCCACGGAAACCAACTCCAAACATTCTCATTCCTTTTGTTGCACAGGCGAAACACCCAACCCGCCCGTAATTTCCTGATTTAAAATTACCTCCACGAGGTGACACTTTTACCACCCCTAAAACAAACACTTTTGAGAAATTCACAAAAGAGAGATCCTCCCCCTACGGGGACCAGCCACACTAAGGAACAAGTTCCTAAGTGTGTTGCAGCCGGCTCAATGGCCGGGATGAAGCATTTCTTAGCGCTTTAGCGCTTAGAAAGACTTGTCCACGAAGTGGATGACATTTTAACGCGGCCGGAACGACAAAACAAAAAGACCCCGCTTTCGCGAGGTCTTTTTCACACTTAGCCGGCGTTGTAATACCTTTCGAGTTCTTCCTTGCAAGACAAGAAGACTGTGGCCAGCTGCTTGTCGAAATGCGTTCCTGAGTCCTTTTCGATTATTTCGTAGGCTCTTTCGTAAGAGAACGCATCCTTGTAGCATCTCTTTGAAACCAGGGCGTCAAACACATCTGCAAGGGCCATGATTCTTGCCTCGATGGGAATTTCCTCACCCTTCAATCCTTTGGGGTATCCGGTTCCGTTGACTTTCTCGTGATGATAGTGGGCAACGTTTTCTGCCACACGGACAAAGTCCGGTTCCTCGACACCAGACAGTATCTCGCTTACCATGCGGTACCCGATTTCCGAGTGTCCCTTCATCTTGTTATACTCTTCATCCGTAAACCTGCCCTGCTTTCGCAGCACAGCATCGTCAACACCAATCTTTCCCAGGTCATGCATAGGTGCGCTTCGTATAACCAGCTGCAAGAATTCAGAATCCAGACCAAGGCCTGCATCAATCAGTTTTCGCGCAAAGATTCTTACAACATCGCTTGTCCTTTTAATGTGCCCGCCAGTGCTTAGGTCTCTCGATTCCACCATCTGGGCCATTCCAAGGATCGTCTTTTCCTGGATGCTCTTTATGCGCCTTGTCTTTTTATCAACTTCTTCGGACAGCTCGTCGTTGTATCGTTCCTGAAGCGCCAAGGTCTTGTAGTGCTCCGTATTGTCGCGAAGTTCTACTGTATATCCCTTAAGCTTTCCGAATGAATTTGTCAGTACATGAATCTTGCCGTCGTAGTACCGGTCGTTCAACAAAAACGATTCTATTGAAACATGTATATGTTCCCTGGCCGAACTACCTTTATACGGTTCTTCTATACTTTCAATCTTGTCGATAATGCACTGCAATTCCTGGCTGCTATTTTCGATAATCTGGCCAAGCCTATACTTCGACAGTTCCGGGAATATTTTTTCCATGTAGCCATTACAGCCTTTATAGGCCTTGTTCTTATCGAATGTCAAAAATCCAACATTGCCAAGCTGCTCGTCTACAATGTTCTTGTTTTCGTAGACCGTAAAAATATTGGAGTCATAGATCGGGAACAAGGCACCGAACATAAGCACGTCGAAGGCAAGCGGAATAATGGTATGTTCCAAGCCAAGTACTTTTTCCATGACATACACATCCGTGGCAATGGCCATCAGCACCAACATGGTTATGGTATTTTTGACATCTACGGACTTCTTCTTGACAAGGGCGTAGATCACGACAGCGAAGGCCAAAAACAGATACAAGTACATGGAGCCGATTGCCAGCATATGAAGCGGCCCATAAACTTTATCCAGTACCACCATCCCATTGTCCAGGTGCATTCCTACGCTTTTATAAAACAGCTCGTTTCTTCCGATTGTACATACAAAGCCATAGATACAGCATTGGCCTAATACAAGAACGACTTTCACGAACCTGGATAAATCCAGGTGGCAAATTTCCAGGACTAAAAAGAAGAAGAATACCGGTAGAAAAACACCACCGACGTATCCAATGATTTGAGAGTAAAGGGCCTCCTCGAGGGTCCTTGAAATCGACAAGAAATAATACCCGAAGCTTGAAATAATTACAATGACCAAGTTCAAATATTGGGAGACGCTTTTTCTAACGTCAAACAACTTTAGCCATACCAACATACCCATCGAAACCAGAAGGCATGTCAAATACAAATATTCCATAACCAAGGCCTGCCACTTTTTAATAGAAAGTTTTCCGTGGCACTAAACTTAAAAAAAAAGAGATCCCGGCTCGGTGGCCGGGATGACATTTTAACGCGGCTGGGATGACAAACAAAAAGACCCCGCTTTCGCGAGGTCTTTTCTCAAAAGGGGTGGGCCGATTACTTAGCCGGGGTGTTGGCAACGCCCAAGTAAATTGCCTGCAGGGCGCCAGCCACATAAGCCAAGGGAGAGTTCCAGTTGATGGCCACTTCGTTGGTTGCATAGCTGCAGCGGTTGTCGATGTAAGCCAGAGCCGGCTTGTCGGCAGCAGCGTAGTTCGGGCACTTCCAAGCTTCCTTGCCATCCAGGTTAATGTCCTGCTTGCCAAGGTGGGGGCCGCCCACCAGCATGCCGGGCACCGGATCGTCTACCCAGTCGCCTTCACTGGGGCGATGGTGCGGGTTACGTGCGGCGCGGTAGCCAAAGCCAGTGACGTAGGAGATTTCCATGGGGTTCTTGCCCAAAAGATAGTCCAGAACCTGCTGGGCGCCATCCACATAGCTCTTGTCACCGGTCAGGTAGTAGGCGTGGAGCAGCACCATGGCGTTGTTTGCCATTGCACTGTTGGAGCCCCAGTTCCAGCTCCAGGGGAAAGCAGGCAGATGGTAGCCGCTGGTATCGCCCACGGCGCGGAGGTTGTTGGCTTCGTCCATCACCACCTTCTTTGCAGCCTTGTTCAGATCTGCGCCGTAGGTTGCACCATCCAGGGCCACACGGAAGGCGGCAAGCATGTTCACGTTGCCCCACCAGGCGCCATCCGGGGTGAACTTGTTAGCCTTCAGGTCGGCTAGGTAACCGTTGGCGGCCTTGTCCTTCTGGCCGGCCACAACCTTGGCACGGTAAAGTTCGGTAGCGGCCCAGCGGAATTCATCCTTGCCGTTTTCGTCGCCAGGAGCGTAACTACCGGTCTGAACGTCTTCGGGCTGCTTGTAGAATGCCTTGGGGTACTTCTTTGCCCAGGCGTAAGCCTTTTCTGCAGCCTTCAGCATCTGGTCTGCATAGGCTGCGTCAAACTTCTTGTACACAACACTTGCCTGAGCCATGACTGCGGCAAAGTCCAGAGATGCGGTCACGTTCTTGATAATGGCGTAGCGGGGTGCGCCATCGAATTCCGGCATCACGGAACCGCCGAACATCAAGGTAGTCACCTTGTGGTAAACACCGCCATCTGCATCCTGCATGGTGAGCATCCAGTCAAGATTGTACTTGACTTCTTCAAGGATCAGCGGCATGTTCTTGTATTCACGAGGAATGTTCCAGGTGAGGGTGTCCATGTAGGCGGGGAAATTTTCGTAAAGCTGCAGCAAGGTGAACACGGTAATACCGGAATTCACAATGTACTTGCCGTAGTCGCCAGCATCGTACCAACCCTTGGAGGAGTTGATGATGACATTTTGGCCAGCCTTGGGGTGCTTCTTGCCCACGGACTTCTCGTAGCCGGCGGCGGTACGTGCGTCGGTACCGTAAACGATCACCTTGTCGTCGGGATGGCCTGCGGCACGAACCCACTTGTCGCCGTACTGAGCTTCAATAGGCATGCTGGCGCGCTGGTAGTAGAACCACTTGATAGCGCCCTTGGTCACCTCTTCGTAAACGCGGTCGCCAATCACAATGGGATTGCCCAGGTAGCCGTCGCGATAGAAGCGGTAGGTACCCGGAGTCTTCACTGCAGAAAAATCGTATGTCTGGACTTCTTCGCCGCTAAAGTCCCAGTCGTAAACCAACGGGGCTTCCATGGTCAAAACGGTCTTGCCGTTCAAGTCGCGAATTTCGGCAGGGTTAGCATCGCTACCCGGAATCACAGCGAGCTTTTCGGAATTAGGGGCAAAGCCAAGCTGATTTACCAGAAGAGGGGCAGCAAATGCGCTAGCAAGGGCGCCAGCACCCAGAACAGACATAAAAACAGAATTCATCTTTCTCATAACCTGAATATACTTATAAAACCAAAAGTTGGAGCGCAACGAACCCATTTTTATGTTTTCAAAAAGAACCAAGTGTAACAAATGTTTCTGCGCAGTTTAAAACAAGGTTTAAAACATGCCCCGACATCGGTTAAAAAAAATCCCCGGCGCCAATTTCTTGGAACCGGGGACTTTCGCTTTGGAGATCCTCCCCCTACGGGGACCAGCCACACTAAGGAACAAGTTCCTAAGTGTGTTGCAGCCGGCTCAGGGGCCGGGATGACAACCAAGAGAATTCGTCAGCAGACTTAGAAAAATTTCCTGTCTACTTTTTAGAACGACGGCTGTTCTTGATCCATTCAGTCTTGTGGACTTCCGGAATATCGTCGAGCAGCTTCAAGGTATGCGGTTCAGTGGTGTTGTCCAACACTTCAGCCGGAGTACCCTGGTTAACGATCTTACCATCGTGCATAATGAAGATACGGTCGGAAACGTAGTTAGCGAGACCGATATCGTGGGTAACGAACACCACGGTCATCTTCAGTTCGTCTTTCAACTTACGGAGGTAATCGAGGATGTTTGCACGAACGCAAGCGTCCACCATGGAGGTAGCTTCGTCAGCGATCAAAACCTTCGGACGGAGTGCGAAGATACGAGCGAGAAGCATACGCTGCATCTGACCACCGGAAAGTTCGAACGGATACTTACCTTCGATATCAGACGGCTTAACGTTCACAGCCATGAGGCCTTCGTCAACGCGGCGACGGACTTCTTCCTTGGAGGGCTTGTCCTTCAGGATGTTGAGAGCGTCTTCCAGCTGAGAGCGGATGGTGAAGAACTGGTTGAAGCAGCCGAACGGATCCTGGAACACGGACTGGACTTCGTTCCAGTGGTCCTTCAGGTTCTTGATGGGCTTGTCGCGATAGAGGAACTGACCGCGAGTGGGTTCGTACAGACCAAGCATGATCTTGGCGAGAACGGACTTACCGCAACCGGAACCGCCCACGATAGAGATGAATTCTTCGTCATAAATGTCGAAGGAAACATCCTTCACGGCAGTCTTCAGGTTCTTACCGGCACCGAAGTCCTTGCTAATACGCTTGGCAGAAAATACAACGGGCTTATCACTTAGCATAATCGCACCTCACTTGACGATCGCCGACAATGCGGATTTCTTGAGTGTTCTTCTTGCAATCCGGGCAGGCCTTCTTGCAGCGGGGAGCAAAGCGGCAACCCACAATCTTGTTCTTGAGGCTAGGAGGAGCACCTTCGATAGCTTCAGGATGGCGGGTACGCTGAGAAGCTTCGGTAGAGAGCATAGCGCCCATCAAAGCCTGGGTATACGGGTGACGAGGATCCTTAACGATCTGTTCGGCAGTACCGTATTCCACGATTTCGCCGGCATACATAATGGCGATATTGTCGGCCACATGGTAGAGCAGCGGAAGTTCGTGGGTAATGAAGATCATGGTGCTGAAGATACCCTTATCGAGAAGGTCGAAGATCATGGAGATCACTTCCTTCTGGGTAGAAACGTCCAGAGCGGAAGTAGGTTCGTCAGCAATCACCATCTGGGGGTTCAGAAGGGTAGAAATACCGATCACGGAGCGCTGGCGTTCGCCTGCGGTCAGCTGGATGGGGTAAGAATTCAGAACGCGGTCAGTGTCCATGCCGAACAGGTCGAAACGTTCACGGAGACGAGCGTAGATTTCCTTCTGGTCCAGCTTCTTGCCGGGCTGCTGGTGAGCAGCGATCACGTCGGCAGCGATGTCCTTGATCTTACGAACCGGGTTCAGGGCGTTGAATGCACCCTGAGGAATCATGGAGACCTGCTGAGCCAAAACGTTGGCGCGCACGTCTTCGAGAGAACGGTTCATGAGGGATTCCATCTTGTCGCCGTGCTTCACGCGGACGTCACCCTTTTCGGGGTACAGCGGCGGAATGCACATGCCCATAAGGCCAGACACGAGAGTGGACTTACCGCAACCAGATTCACCAGCGATACCGAGGATTTCCCCCTTCTTCATGGAGAAGGACACGTCGGTAACAGCGTGGGTCTTGTCGCCAAAACGACCCAAGTAATAGAGGCCGAGGTTTTCTACTTCAAATACATTTTCAGACATTGTTACCTCTTACTTGCGGAGACGCGGGTTGAAGACGCCTTCCATAGAAGTATTGATCAGGTAAAGTGCGAACACGGTCAAGGTAACGACCAGAGTTGCCGGCAGGAATGCGATCCAGATGGAGTCAGCAAGAGCGCCGTTATCCTTAGCCTGGTTCAGGATGATACCCAGAGAAGTGGTATCCACAGGGCCAAGGCCGATCATAGAAATGGAAGCTTCGGAAAGAATACCGGAACCCACCTGCATGATGAACACCATGAACACGTAGGAAAGCAGGTACGGGAGCACATGCTTGATCACGATGGTCAGGGTGCTAGCACCGTTGATACGGGCCAGGGAGATATGGTCACGGCTACGGAGAGAGGAAGCCTGTGCACGAACGGCACGAGCAGACCAGCTCCAAGCGGTAAGGCCAATCACCACGCCGATAAGAGTCAGAGAACGGCCATCCTTAAAGGCAGAGCTGATGAGCACGAGAATCACGAACTGCGGGATAACGATGAACAGGTTGGTGAACATGTTCAGGACTTCGTCAATCCAGCCGCCGCGGAAACCGCCGAACAGGCCGATAAGAACACCGATAGTAGTAGCGATGATACCGGCAAGGAAACCCACATAGAGGGAGTTGCCAAGGCCTTCGATCAACAGGGAGACGTAGTCACGGCCAAGGTGGTCGGTACCCAGCAAGTGAGAGGTGCTAGAGCCTGCATAGGGGCCAGCGAGAATGTCACGGGCATGAGTGTCTACGTTGTAGAAGATGGGTCCAAAGACGGCGATCAGCAAAGTGAGCACGAAGATGGACAAACCGACGACGAACATCGGGGACTTGAGAAGGTTTCTAAAGAGCTTTCCCATGATTACTTACCTCCCATCTGGAGACCGGCCTTAACACGCGGGTCGAAGACTGCGATCAGGACGTCAACAGCGAAGTTTGCAACGAGAACGCAGGTAGAGATCATCAAGGTGCAACCCTGGATGGTAGCGTAGTCCTGCTTGTTAATGGCGTCGAGCATAGCCATGCCGAGGCCCGGGTAAGAGAAGATCATTTCGGTAATGAGAGCACCGCCCACCATTGCACCGAGGGACTGGGCAAGACCGGTGAGCTGCGGGAGCATTGCATTACGGAACACATAGGAAATAATCTTGCCTTCCTTGAGGCCCAGCCACTTAGCATACTTCATGTAGTCGGTACCAAGTTCATAGATGGACATGGAACGCATACCGGTAGCCTGACCGGAAAGAAGGATGGGGAAGCAAGAGAAGAACGGCAGGATGTAGTACCAACCGACGCTCTTGAGGCAAGCCCAGGAGAAGGTGAATTCCTGAATATCCGGGCTCATGTTACCCACAGCCGGGAACCAGCCGAGAGTGATAGAGAAGAGAGCCACGAGAAGCATACCGAACACGAAGTACGGAACACCGTTCAGGAACATAGCAACCGGGAAGAACACCTTGTCGAAGATGCCGCGCTTGTAAGCAGCGAAAGCACCGAGAAGGTTACCGATGATCCAACCCAAGAGGATGGTGGGAGCCTGGATCAAGAGGGTCCACGGAAGAGCGTTCTTGATGATGGTGGTCACTTCAGTGTTGTTGGCATAGGACTTGCCAAGGTCACCCTTGAACACGTTGCCAATGTAAGCGAAGAACTGAGAAACAGCGGAGGAACGCTTGGGTTCGGTCTTCATCACGACTTCGTCAACCATGACGGTTTCCTGATGTTCGGTCTGGTACTGTTCCATGACAGCAACCTTTTCGACCTGGGCTACCTTCTTCTTGGTCTTCTTGTCCTTGATCATGACCTGCTTGCCCTTGGCATCCAGGACCGGCTTTTCTTCGAATACGGGCTTACCTTCAGCGTCAACCTTCTGACGTTCAGCCATCTTCGGAGTGCCGTCTTCATTTACGTCCTTGACGGTAACGGTAACTTCAGCACCGTTTTCGTCCAGCTTGGCAACCTTCTTGGTGACCATCTGGCCGTTTTCGTCAACTTCCGGTTCGTAAACAGGATTGCCCTGTTCGTCCAGTTCGGCCATGCCGAAAGAAACCAGGAGTTCGGCCTTCTTCTTCTGAGCTTCAGTCGGAGAAAGACCCTTACCGGCCTGACCCATGATGATGTCGACCGGGTCGCTACCGCCCACGCGGGGCAAAGCGAAGTTCAATGCCACTGCAAAGACGAAGGTCAGGAGATACCAGAACCCCTTCTGCAGGACATAGCGTAGCATAGGATATTGTTTAAGCATTTGTATTCCTTTTAACCTTTATTTTGCGAGCTTCAAGTTCCAAAGAATCTTGGTGCCGGATGCAACCCAAGGGAGCTGAGCCGGAGCATACGGATTTTCAGCGGTGGGCCAGTTGGTCCATACGCGGTCGCTGAATTCGTAGAACTGTTCCGGGAGGTATACCAGCGGAATGGACGGCTGATCTTCCATGAAGATCTTGTTCAGTTCGCGGTAAGCCTTTGCGATTTCGGTGGAGTCAGTCATCAGAGGAATTGCAGACAACAGTTTGTCAACTTCGGGACGGTATTCTTCGGAACCCGGCTTGTTGTAACGGCCGATGTTCACACCAGCCCAACCGCCAAGCGGAGTCCAGTCACGAGAGGACATGATTTCGTTGAAACGGCTCCACGGGAGAGACGGGGTAACGTCAGCAACCGGCTTGTGCATCACGAGGTCGAAGTTGCCGAGACCCATTGCAGGCCAGTAAGCACCGCCATCTACGAAGCCTTCGCGAATGTCGATACCGGCCTTACGCATACCGTCGACAGCGATGGTAACCATAGCTTCCCAGTCGGTCCAACCGGCAGGAGAAGTAATGGAGAGAGTGGGGAGCTTTTCACCCTTGGCGTTTTCCATGTGGTCCAGAGAGCCATCGGAGTTGAACACAGACTTGTAGCCTGCTTCGGAAAGCATCTGCTTAACGGTTGCAAGACGTTCTGCGTCGTCGTTGATGGAAAGGTTTGCACCGTACTTCGGGAGGTCTTCGTCAACAATGTACTTGCCTTCCAGGTCGGTGGGCATGATGAGGCCAGCCTTCAGGGTGGAAGTGTAGTTGGAGACTGCGAACTGACGCAGAGCGTTGTAGTCGATTGCGGTAGCAAGAGCGCGACGGAAACGCTTATCGTTCAAAGGTTCCTTAGTGGTGTTGATCACAAGCATGGGCATTGCACCCGGACGGAAGTAAGGCGGTTCGTTCCACCAAGTGTGGACGCCTGCGCCGGCCTTGCGTTCGATACGGGGAATGAAGCTCTGAGATGCGTCCAAGTTACCTTCGCGCATTGCGATGGTGTTATGTTCGTTGTTCTTGTAAATCGGGTGAACAACGTACTTAGGAGCAGGGAGCTGACCATTGTGGAGAGCAGCATTGCCCCAGTAGTCGTCACGACGTTCGAGCACAATCTTGGTTTCGTTGGTGGTGCGCAGACCATAGGGGCCGGAAACGACCGGATTCTGGTCCATGGGCATCTTCTTCACTTCGTCCAGACCCTTTTCCTTGATCAAAGGTTCAAAGACGTGAGAAGGAGCGATACGGGTTGCCTGGAGCAAGTCACGAACGGTAAGCGGGTTGTTACGAGCCTGCTTGTTCACGATAAAGGAAAGACGTTCGGCAACCTGACCTTCCGGTCCGTTCTTCAAAGTGTCGACGTGGATTGCGGAAATCTGTTCAGCAGTGTTCAAAGAACCGCGGAGGAACATGAAGGTAACGTCGGTAGAAGTAACCGGCTTGCCATCGCTCCACTTTGCTGCGGGGTTCAGGTCCACAACGATGCTGTCGTTGTTGGAGAGTTCTTCCACCAGGTGACCCAGAAGGTCTTCGATCTGACCGTTGAGGGAGTTATAGGTGATGAGCGGTTCGTACATCAAGTTGAAGCGACCACCTACCGGCCAAGAAGCAGCCCAGCTTTCAGCCAGGGGGTTGAAGGAACCCGGTGCAGAGTTCTGCTGGCCAGACAAGTAAAGCGTTTCCTGACGGGGCAGAGCACCACCAGCAAGGCTACCATCCGAAGATGCGTCACCGCAACCGGACAGAAGAGCACCTGCAGCGGAAAGCGCAATAGCCGTTCTGGCAATTGATTTCAATCCAATCATTTGTGTCCTCGTTTATAGCTAATTCAAGCTTTTATGTGAAAAAATTCACTCCGTAATATAGATTTTAAAAAAAAGAATGTGTTTTTATTTGCGAAAATTACGTTTACAGACGGGCACAAAAAACCGTCTTTTTGTAAGCAAAACCGCCCTGCCATCACGGCTGCAGTTTACAAAAGTTTACATACCAAGGATATCCACCATTAATGCACATAACTCCCTTTTAATCAATAAGTTACGATGATGATTGAAATCGATGTGAAATCGCCGTCTTTTAGCGATTAATTTATCTGCAATTTTTAAGACAAAAAAAAGAAAGCCCCGACTTTCATCGGGACTTCCTTTAAGCTTTTTAAGCTATTTGAAGAATCTTGCGATTACTTCTTGCAAGCCTTCTTGCAGGGAGCCTTCTTAGCAGCCGGCTTTGCAGCCTTGACAGCCTTGCGAGGATCGCCAGCGTACTTAGCAGCCTTGCCAAGTTCTTCTTCGATGCGGAGGAGGCGGTTGTACTTGCAGACG
>JAKSID010000021.1 GCA_024399035.1 Fibrobacter sp.
AATAACGTATTCTAGGAGTTCTTTCTCCGAATTCAGGAAAAGAGCTTCGAGGTGGTCGTTGGCTTCTTCCTCGGCTCCCTCGCTTCGCTTCGGTCACCCGTTCCGGACTCGGTCGAATCCAACACCACGTCTCTCGCTCTATTGCATACACAAGAATAACGTATTCTAGGAGTTCTTTCTCCGAATTCAGGAAAAGAGCTTCGAGGTGGCCGTTGGTCTTTCCCTCGGCTACAGCACCGGTGTCTTGCTTTTTTCGCCGGCGATTTCGCGGACCAGCTTGGGTACTTGATAACCAGGAAGCTTGGTGCGGATTTCGTCCATCAATTCCAGGGCGCGAGTGTCGCTGACTTCGTAGTGAGCCACACCCTTGGCGTGGTCCAGCTGGTGTAAGTAGTAGGGGAGAACGCCCTGCTCGAAGAGCTTGCGGGAAAGCTTGGTCAAGGTTTCGGCGTTGTCGTTTACGTCCTTCAGAAGAACGCTCTGGTTCAACAAGGTCCAACCGCTGTAGCGGAGCAGCCCGAAGATATTCAGACTTTCCTCGTCCAGTTCGTCGGGATGGTCCACGTGGCTTACCAGCACGCAGTCGAAGCGGGCGGGCAAGTCTCTCAAAAATTCAAAATGTTCCTGCACTAGGTCGGGGCGCATCACCGGCAGGCGGCTGTGAATGCGCAAGGTCGTTACCGAGGGGTGGTCGCTGATGGCTTCCACAAGGCTCTGGAATTTGGCGGGGGACAAGGTCAGCGGGTCGCCTCCGGACAAAATCACTTCCCAAACGTCGGAATGGGTGTCCAGCCAGCTGCCCACGTGAACGTCCACATTGGGCACACTCTGGAAGGGGTAGTTGCGCCTAAAGCAGAATCTGCAGCGCACACCACAGGTGGCGGTCGTTACAATCAGGGCGCGCTTGTCGTATTTCTGGATAACGCATTCGCTCTTGCCTGCAGGTAGATCGCCCACGGGGTCGTCGACGAAACCCGGCACGTCTTGATATTCTTCTTTTGTAGGGAGAACTTCGCGTAAAAGCGCGGCAGGTTCTTTTGCGTTTTTAATCAGGTCGGCATAATGCCTGGAACAGCAGAAAGGGAACGAGGGGTTCAGGTCCGTGTTTGCCAAAAAGGGCGTGTTTGCAATTAAAGTTGCAAAATCAGGGCCTAAATACTCTAAAAAATCAGATATTTGCGCAAATACGATAGGTGCTTGTTCCATTATATTACTAAATTTAGCAACATAAATATCAAAAAGAGGATAATATGGGTACTGTAAGCACCAACGAATTCCGTAAGAAGCTCAAGATCATGGTTGATGGTCAGCCGTATGAAATCATTGAAAACCAGTTCGTGAAGCCGGGTAAGGGCCAGGCTTTCAACCGCGTTCGTATCAAGAACCTGGTTAACGGCCGTACTCTCGAACGTACCTGGAAGAGCGGTGACACTGTTGAAGAAGCAGATGTGACCTTCACCGAAATGACTTATCTCTACAATGATGGCGAAACCTGGTTCTTCCTGGACAACGACACTCAGGAAACCATGGAAATCCATAAGGAAAGCATGGGCGGCTGCGAAATTTGGCTCCTCGACGGTGCTACCGTTGAAGTGACCTGGTGGAAGGACCCGAAGTCTCTGGCTACCATCCCCGTCGAAGTTATTCCGCCGACCTTCGTTGACCTCATGATCATCGACGCTCCTCCGGCTGTCCAGGGCAACACCAGCGGTAACGTTCTCCGTGAATGCACCGTTGAAACTGGCGCTAAGGTCATGATTCCGCTGTTCATCGAAAACAACACCAAGATCCGCGTGGATACCCGCGACGGCTCTTATCTTGAACGTGCCAAGTAATTCGTCTGGAAAGTAACCTCCGGTCACTTGGCACTTTGTCAGGTGAGGAGTGCGTACTTGAAAGAGAATGCACAGTGCGTACTTTCGGGAAATCGCAAAGCGCGTACTAGCTAACGAATTAGAAAAGCCCTCAGTAAATCTGGGGGCTTTTTTTGTTGGGAACCGACCGTCACTTTGCGCTAGTGCAGGACTGGAGTGCGTACTCTCTGGTTGAATTTGGAAGAGCCTGGTTTTATGCCAGGCTTTTTCACTTGGCTCTTGTGCGGGTGAACAGTGCGTACTAGATGGATTACGCTAAGTAATTTATAGAAATTGCTAAAAAAGGTCTCGTCTTTAAAGGACGAGCCTTTTTTTTATTGGGAGAGATACCTAAATTTGTATGTAGTATGGGAGAAAATAGAATGTCTCGCAAATTTTTGATTTTTACCGTCGCTGCGCTTAGTCTTTGCGCTTCTGCCTTTGCGCAGGATCGCCCCTCTATAACTGTTCACTCTGCCGGTCTTGGCTTTGTCAGTTATGTGAAGAACGTTGAAATCAGCGTTCCCGGTTTTGACAACACTTCTTTCTTCTTTAAGGGAAAGTGGGCTGCAGACTACGATTCTTCCAAGGCATTGAATAAGATGTACACCTTCAAGATGCAGAAGGAAGACATTGATATGTTCTTTAACGTAGGTTCCGTAATGGGCTTCGCCGCAGATGAGGGCCTGAAGCTGGATACCACGAAGACCAATGAGGCAATCATCATGTCCGCTTTGGACCAGAAAGTGAAGGCTGCCAAGAAGGCCGACCGTTCCTTTAAGGTGGTTACCAAGCCATCTTACGAAAAGGATCAGGTGGCTGGTTATGTGGAATTTTTCCAGGGGGACAAGAAGGGCTGCTATTACATGGGTATGACGGATTCCAAGGCTGTTGCCTTTGCGAACGCTACCATGAACAAGGATGAAGACGATGCCTGCATGTTCCTGTACACTGTATGGAACGGCAAGGTAAAGAACGAAGTCCCGGTGGCTCCGGCCGCTGAACCTGCTCCGGCCGCTGAACCCGCTCCCGCTCCGGCGGAACCTGTCGCTGCAGAGGCTCAGCCCGCAGCAACTCAACCGGCAGAACAGCCCGCAGCTGCTCCTGCTAATCCGTAATTATTAAAGCAATCCCATTGCTGTGCGATAGGCCCGGGCGACTTCGTCCGGGTTTTCGCTTTTGAGCCAGCTCAAGGTCTCGGTGCCGCGGTAGCTCCATGCAAAGATGTTGCTGATGCCTGCCTTGCGGCTTTCTGCTACGGCGATTGCCAAATCGTTTTCGCGGCCAGCTTCAATCTGGTAGGCCTTGATCCACATCTGCACGGCCTTGCCGTACTGCTTGGCTACGTCGGTCAGTTTCTTTGCTGTTTCGGCGTACTTCTCCCGGACCCATTCCTCGGAGGCGCCTTTTTCCCAGTAGGGGTCGCTGGCCACTTCGTCTACGGATTCCAGTTTAGCAACCTTGCCCCAGTCGTCCAGACCTGCGGGGAACCAAGGGGGCAGCATGCATACGCAGTTGCGCTTGCCGTGGGCGTGAACGTCTTCGGTCATTTCTTTCAAAAAGTCGATAAGGCTGTCTTCGCGGAACTGGAGCACATCGCGGGCCTGTGACTGCGGCATGGCGTCAAAAGCGGCGGCGGGCATGTCGTATCCAAAGCGTTCGCGGAACTTGGCCTGGCAGATAGGGCAGCGGCAACTCCAGTTGCTGAGACCGCCCTTTTCGAAGTAAAAGTGGGGCTCGTCCCAAAAGATCGTGCTGACCTTGGTGTTGCACACGGACTCAATCCAGCGGTGCATGTATGCCCTGAATTCTGGATGGTTGGGGCAGGCCGCAACCTTAGGTTTGCCGTCCAAAGCCACCTGGCAAAGATCGTGATTGCGGGCAGTCAGCTCAGAATAAGCTTCGCCACCGAACACGCGTCCAATGCCCCAGGGGTTTACGTAAACGTTCAGACCCAGGTCCGCGGAACTGTCCACGATTTCTTTCATGGTGCCGTAATAGTACTGCTGGTCCTCTTCGCTCCAGGTGTGGAGCACGGCGTTAAAACCGGCAGCCTGGATGTCTTTCATGTCGGTAAGAACGTGCTTGGGGGAACGTACGCCAAAGTAGCTTACGCCTTTAATCTTTACAGTTTCCATAAAAAATCCGGGGATGGACTTGGGTTAAGTCGACTAATTAAAATCGTTCTGGGCCCACTGGGGGGAGCCGTTTCTCAGGAGCACCTGTTCCAAGGTGTTGAACCATTCGTCCTCGTTCACGGGGCGGCGAACCCAGAACAGGTTGCCTTCGTCGTTCTCGGGAACGGGCATGGTGTCGGGCACCAGTTCCACAATCCAGGATTCGGGGATGCTGTCGTGGAGCATCTTGCTGAATTTCAGGTTCTTGTCGGTGGGGGAGTCGGCGTGGTCCAGAATAATCAATGCCGGGGACTGGCCAACAATCAGTGCAGAGTCCAGAAGGCTAACGGCGTCTTCGATGGAATTGCAGGTGTACATGGTGGCGTCTTCGGCCTGGTCTCCATGCTCCAAAAGCCAACGGAAGGTCCATTGGCTAAGCTTGTCCAGGCTACCTGGAGAAGAGGGGGCGATGAAGAATATGTGTCCCATACCTCTAATTATAGAAAGTTCTAGGGCTTTCCCCTAGGTTCTGTAATGCTGAAAATTGGCAAAAAAACTAGTTTTAAGGGTGAAAAAGTAGGCCGAAATATCTCGGCTAAAGTAGTCCTCTAGTTATCCACAAGTTATGCACTTTCCTGATCTTGGCGAATTCCGATTTGTAGATGCCCTGCTGCAGAATGGGGCTCCCCTTAAGGCGGAGTCTCCTGCTACCAGGACATGGCTTGGGGTAGGGGATGATGCCGCCATTTTCGATGGCTGGGTGGCTACCAAGGACCTTTCTGTGGAGAACAGTCATTTTCGCTTGGACTGGTCCACTCCGGAGCAGGCTGTAGAAAAGCATATTGTCTCCAACGTGTCTGACATTTCGTCTATGGGCGCTGTTCCCAAGATCGCGTTGCTGGGCCTTTGCCTGAATAAGAACTGGTCTTTAGAAACTCGAGACCGTGTCCGCGTCGCCTTGTCCGAAGGCTTTGCCAAGCGTGGAATTACCTTGATTGGCGGCGATACGGTTACCGGTACCGAAGGCGTGTTTTCTACCACGTTGCTTGGGACTTTGGCTGGGGAGAAACCCCTGGTTCGTTTCGCGGTCCAACCGGGCGATACTTTGTATGTAAACGGAACCTTGGGTAAGTCGGGTGCAGGCCTTTGGCTGTTGATGAATCATCCCGAAGATAAGGACAAGTTCCCCTCCTTGGTGGAATACCATTTGAACCCGAAGATTGCCGAGGGGGCCGGCGCAGAACTTGCCCGCCTGGGTGCCTGTGGCGCCTGCATGGACATTAGCGATGGCTTGTCCTCTGAACTGAATCACCTGGCGTTGGCTTCTGGCGTTGATTTGAAAATTGACGAGAATTTATTGCCCATTGACCCAGAAGTTGCACGAATGTGTGCCCATTATGGTGTTTCCCCCATGGAATTCGCCCTAAATGGGGGCGAAGAGTACCAACTCCTGTTTACCAATTCTTTGTCCAGTTCTATATTTCAAAACGAGAATTGCTGCATAGGCAAGGTGTACAGGATTGGATCTGCCGTAGGTCGTGCCGACCAAGCCCAGGTACGCATGCTTTGCAAAGATGGAGAAGAAAGACCCGTTAAACCGCGGGCATGGTCACATTTATGATTAACAATATGAAGATGAATTTGGGCCAGTTGCTGCTCCGCCAGGGTGTCCTGGACGAAGACCAGCTGGAACACGCCATGGCGGAACATAAGCGCACTGGGCTTATGTTGAGTAAGATTCTTGTCCGCTTGGGCATGGTGAGCGAAGATACTTTGACCAGTATCCTTGGTGTGCAGATGCAGTCCACCACCAAGATGCGTATTGGTGAAATGCTCCTGGCTCAGGGCTATATTAACGAAGAACAGTTGAACAAGGCTCTGGAAACCCAGAAAACCACAGGCAAGCGCCTTGGCCGTACCTTGGTCGACTTGGGCTTTATGCCCGAAGAACGCCTGATTGAAATTCTTTCCAGGCAGTTCGAAGTTCCCTACGTTAAGTTGGATACTTTCGCTATTGATAACGACGCCTATTCCTACTTGCCCGAAGACCTTTGTAAGCAGTACAAGGTTGTTCCCTTGTTCTTGCAGAAGTCCGACGACGAACGCATGCAGGGCCGCCCCACTTTGACTGTGGCTATGACGGACCCCACCAATATGCGAACCATCAGCATCATCAAGTTCAAGGTGAAGATGGAAGTGGACATCGTCATGGCTTCCGAAGTCGATGTCCTTAAGGCTATTGAACGAGTTTTTGCTGGTCATGGCGGCGCCGAAGAAACCTTGGCAGAACTTATTAGCGAATCCAAGGATAGCGACGAACTTGAAACCGTGGAACGCGGTGTTGGCAGCAGTGACGAACCTGAACTGAGTGACGAAGAAGGCCGTCAGGTTGTTAAGATTGTGACCACCTTGATTCACGAAGCTATTGCCCGCAAGGCTTCCGATATTCACTTGGAACCTCAGGAAACCTTCCTGAAGCTCCGTTACCGTATTGACGGTGACCTTCAGGTCATGGCTCCTATCCCGGCTCGCTTGATGCCGCAGATCTTGTCTCGTATTAAGCTTTTGTCCAAGATGGATATTGCTGAAAAGCGTAAGCCCTTGGATGGTCGTTTTACGGTTCGCTACAAGGGTAACGAAGTTGACCTTCGTGTGTCTTCTTTCCCCATTTCTCTCCGTAAGCGCGGTGTTTGCGAAAAGATCGTTATGCGTATCTTGAACCCCAACTCCGGTCAGTTCCCCCTGAAGGATATGGGCTTCGATCCTCGTGTTCTTAAGCAGTTCATGGACGCCATCAACGCTCCTAACGGCATTGTGCTGGTGACCGGTCCTACCGGTTCCGGTAAGTCTACTACGCTTTACGCATCTATTGGTGAAATTCTTGATAGTACTATTAACATTTCTACCATGGAAGACCCTGTGGAATTGAATATCGACGGCGTCAACCAGGGGCAGATCAACAATGCGGCCGGGTTTACGTTTGCCGCGGGCATTCGTGCCTTGCTCCGTCAGGACCCTGACGTGATCATGATCGGTGAAATGCGTGACCAGGAAACCTCTTCAATGGCTATCGAAGCCGCATTGACGGGTCACTTGGTCTTTAGTACGCTCCATACCAACGATGCTGCTGGTGCATTCCCCCGTCTTTTGGAAATGGGACTGGAACCCTTCCTTGTGTCTACTGCCATTAAGGGCGTGCTGGCTCAGCGTCTTGTTCGCCGCATTTGTAAGTACTGTAAGGAACCGGTGGAAATTTCCCAGGAAATGCGCGACGAACTTCACCTTACTCCGGATATGCAGTTCTACCACGGTAAGGGTTGCCCCAAGTGCGATGGTTCGGGTTATAAGGGCCGTGCCGGTATTTACGAATTCCTGGTGCCTAACGAAACCGTTCGTAACCTGATTATTAAGCGCTCCTCTGGCGACGTTATTAAGCGTGCCGCTATGCAGGAATGTGACATGATCACTCTTCGTATGGACGGTATCCAGAAGGCTCTGCAGGGTGTTACCACTCTGGAACAGGCTATCGGCGCATCCGCTGCTGACGACGTGTAAGTTAGCGTATCGCTCACAGAAAATGAAGACTCCCGACCTGCCGGTTGGGAGTTTTTATTATATTGCACATTTGTATAGATTATTGGAGCGCTCATGGCGAATGTTGTTGATGGTGCAGTCCTTGATAGGGAACTGAATGCTGAGCAGGCCGCTGCTGCGAAAAAGATTGATGGACCCATGCTGATCCTTGCAGGTGCAGGTTCGGGAAAGACCCGCTGCATCACTTACAAGATTGCTCATTTGATTTCTGCATATAACGTGGCTCCGGATCGTATTCTTGCGGTGACCTTCACTAACAAGGCTGCCCGCGAAATGAAGGACCGTATCCAGAAGCTTTTGGATGCTCGCCCCAACATTGCCTGGATGGGAACGTTCCATTCCGTATGCCTTCGACTTTTGAAGCTGTGCCTTGCCCGCGAAAACATTGTGGCAGCCATGGCAGGTCCTAATGGACGTTGGTACGATGGCAATTTTTCCATTTACGATGACGACGACCAGAAGCGCGTCCTTAAGGAAGTCCTGAAGAACGAAATGGGCGATGACTTTGACGCCGCCGAAGTGAAAAAGCTTCATGCTGCGATTTCCCGTTACAAGAATACGGTGCTTTACCACGGTGGCGAGGCCCAGCTGCAGACTCCCGAGGTGGCCATGCTGCGTGCGGAGTTTGCAGACCAGGAACGCTATGCCCGTCATTACGCTTCTTACCAGAAGAAACTGATGGAATCCAATGCCATGGACTTCGATGACCTGTTGTTCAACACGGTCATCCTGCTGCAGAAAATTCCCGATCTGGCGAAACAGCTGGCTTACCGTTTTCAGTACGTGGTGGTGGACGAGTACCAGGATACAAACGACGTCCAGTACGAACTTCTGAAGTTGCTCATTAACGAGCAGAAGAACGTGACCGTGGTGGGGGACGACGACCAGAGTATCTATGGCTGGCGTGGCGCCAACATCAAGATTATCCGTAACTTCCATCGCGACTTTGCTCCGGTGACCATCGTAAAATTGGAACGCAATTACCGCTCCACCGCCAATATCGTGCAAGGTGCAGGCTCCGTTATTTCTCACAACATCCGCCCCGAAGGTATGGAAAAGGTGGTGTTCTCCAAGGAAGAGGCCGGCGAGCTGATTCACGTTCGCCACTTTATGGACGACCGCTCCGAGGCAAGTACCATCGCCGATAACATCTACAAGGCCGGCGAGGATTTCTATGCGAAGACTGCTGTGTTCTACCGCACCAACGCCCAGTCCCGCGCCCTGGAAAAGGCCTTGAACGACCGTCGTATTCCCTCGGTGATTTTCGGCGGAACACGATTCTGGGACCGCAAGGAAATCAAGGATATTCTTGCCTATCTTCGCGTGCTCTCCAACGAACGCGACGATGCTGCTCATCTCCGTGTAATCAATACGCCGCCTCGCGCCATCGGTAAGACTACTGTTGAAAACATTCTTGAAAAGGAAAGGAATGGGGAAGGCTCCTTCTGGCAAATTCTTTTGACGGAGGCCAACTCCATTGGTCGCGCCGCTCCCAAACTTAAAGGCTTTACAGACTTGGTGCTTGGCTGGAAGGCCCTGATTGCCGCCGGCGAAACTCCGCTGCCGATTCTTGCAGAAAAAATCATTAACGATACGGGCTATAAGGAATTCCTCCGTAAGGAAGACGAAACTACTGCCGACGAACGCATCGGTAACTTGGACGAAATGGTGAACGCCATCCGCGAATTCGACGAAGAACATCCGGGTGCAACTCTGGAAGCCTTCTTGCAGGATATTTCTCTCTTGACTGATGGCGACAAGAAGGTGGACACTTCCAAGGGAATGGTGACCCTCATGACCATCCATATGGCAAAGGGCCTTGAATTCAATACGGTTCACATCGCAGGCTGCGATGAAGAAATCTTCCCGCTGGTTCGCGGCTCCATGACCATGTCTGCCCACGAGCAGAACGAACAGATGGAAGAAGAACGCCGCCTGTTCTACGTGGGCTGCACCCGCGCCGAAAAGAAACTGTACCTGTACCACGCCGAGCGCAGGTTCTTCCAGGGCAATATCCGCCCCTTCGCGCCCTCACGCTTCCTTAAGGAACTGGACCCTTCTGTCGTCGACTTTACCCCTTGTACCGACTCGGGCTATGGCAGTTTCGGCAGCGGCTTCGGAAGCGACTTTAATCAAGACCGCGGTGGCTTTGCCCGCCCCAGTCGCCCAAACTTGCCGCCCAGCTTTGCGCGTCGCCCGGTCACGTCGTCCAGCGGTTCCCGCGGATTCGGTAATTCTAGCTTCGGTAATTCTAGCTTCGGCAATTCTGGCTTCAAGAACAGCGACAAGCGAATTGTCTATCGCAACCCCATAAAAGTGGCCGCCCCCGCGCCTGCAGTGCCCAGCGGCCCCCGTGTGGTCTACGACGAATACAGCGAAAATCCGTACCATCCGGGTGTAAAGGTGCGCCATACCAAGTATGGGATTGGTACCATTACCGGTTGCTCCGGCACCGGCGAAAACGCCCGCGTAGATGTTCGTTTTGGGGATGGAACCACAAGAACCATCGTGCTCAAGTACGCCGCCCTGCAGATTGTTGGATAGAGTCCGACTTTTTGCAAGCAGCAGTTGACACGACAGAACCCATTTTTTGCTACATTAGGCGTTGTAACAAGTAAGTAGAGGCTTTATGCTTGAACGTGAAGAAGTTTTGAAATTGGCTAAGCTGTCCCGCCTGAGCGTTTCTGAAGAAGAAATCCCGGCTCTCAAGGGCCACTTGGACAAGATGCTTAACCAGATGGAAGCCCTCAAGGCTTTGAACCTGTCCGATGTCGAACCTATGACTGGCGTGGACAATGGTGCAACCATCCTCCGCGAAGACGTCCCTGTTCAGGGTTTTACCCTGGATGAGGCTTTTGCTAACGCACCTGCAGTGGAAAACGATCACTTCGCTATTCCCAAGGTCATTGGCGGCTAATTTTCGCAAAGCGTTTGCTTAAATAGCATGGCTGTCCATTGTATCATTCCTGCCCGCATGGGTTCTTCCAGGTATCCCGGAAAACCTCTCGTAAAAATTGCCGGCAAAGAAATGATCGTGCGCACCATGGAAAGGGCTCTGTTGGCAGAGTGCTTCGATCGCATTGTTTGCGCAACAGATTCCGAAGAAATTGCAGAAGTTGTCTATAGGGCTGGTTTCGAGTTTATCTTGACCGGCCCTGCTTTTACTGGTTCCGATCGCGTCGCCGACGCGGCCAGGGCCTTAGATTTGGATTTGGTTGTAAACCTTCAGGGCGACGAGCCCTTGGTTGAACCAGACGTCTTGGTTAATGTGGCCAGGGAATTAGAAGAAAATCCTGATTGCTGGGTAACGGTGGCCTGCCCCCTGAATCCGGCAGAGGCTCAACTCAAGACGGTTGTTAAAGTTTTAGTGAAAGATGGTCTTGCTGTAGACTTTACTAGGACTGTATCCGAAGAAGAGGCTCCTCGCTGGTTCCAGCATCAAGGCATTTACGCCTATTCCAGGCTGGCTCGCGACGAATTCTCGTCTTTGCCCCAGGCGCCTTTGGAACTTGAACGTTCCCTGGAGCAGATGCGCATTATGGGCCGTCGCCCCATTCGCATTGTGCAAAGTCCCTTTGCCTCCATTTCAGTGGATGTTCCCTCTGATGTGCAGGCGGTGGAACTGGCCCTGAAAAAATCCCGATAGTCCCGGCTGGCCTCTTTCAAAAAGAAAGAGCCTATGAACGCACCCGAAAGAAAGGTCGTGTACCTTGCGTTTTGCCTGTTTGCCATTGGAGTCCTTGTGCGCATTTTGCCATGGGGGCTCCCAACAATCGAAAGTATCCAGATCGAGGATTCCGTGCAGGTTTCCGAAAAGCAACCTCCAGCGGCAGTCGCCGGACTTGAAGTGGCGGATTCCGTTGTTTTAGACAAAATAATTGCCGATCCTGAGGTGGAAGATAAGGGAAAAAGCCGAAGAACGCAAGCAAAAAAAAAGAAAAAGGTGGCGTTGCCTTTGCGCATCAATGCTGCCTCGGCGGAGGATCTTTGCGCCCTGAACGGGGTTGGTCCAAAGCTTGCTGAGAAAATTGTGGCTTATCGTGATGCTAACGGCCCCTTTAAATCTTCGAAGGATTTGCAAAAAGTGCCTGGAATTGGGCCAAAAAAGCTAGAAAGCAT
Organism: Fibrobacter sp.; assembly: GCA_024399035.1. GTDB lineage: Bacteria > Fibrobacterota > Fibrobacteria > Fibrobacterales > Fibrobacteraceae > Fibrobacter. The sequence goes on from JAKSID010000021.1 coordinate 11,684, forward strand.
CTTGCCTGGGGTAATATTTGATTAAATTTTTTATGTTCAAAACTATTCTAAGTTGTTGATTATATGAGTGATACGAAGTTATACCTAGGTATTGAAGTTGGAGACGCCTCCTTGAAGGTTGCTCTTGTGGATTCTGTTGAACGACGCGTTCTCAAGACCGCCATTCTCGAAACAGAAACGAGCCCTCTCGCAGACGTCTATGCGTTTGAATCTGTTCTTCAGGGTTGGATGGAATTTGCACAGGTGGGTAAGGTGGAATCTGTTTCCGTTTGTATTCCCGCTTTCCGTTCCATTATTCGTCAGGTATTTGTACCTCCCGAAGCCGCCAAGGACATGGATGACTACATCAAGTGGTACGTTTCCTTGATTTCCAATGCAGATGCTGGTGCCTACGTGATTGACTACAAGGTGCTCAGCGGCAACGCTACCTTGGGCTACACCGTGATGCTCATTGCCGTACGTCAGGAATGGATCGGCAACCTCCGTAAGGGTTTCCGTAACAAAAAGCTTGCTCCTAAGGCAATGGATGTGGATGTCCTTTCTATCATGAATTTGATGGACTTCGCTGGCGACTTGAACGAACTTGAATGTGTCGTCAAGGCCGACTATGCCGGTGTGACCATGATGTGGGTCACCAAGGATAACCTGCAGGCTTTGCGTTGCGTTTCAACCTTGGCACTGGTGAACAAGTCCAGAGAAGAAGCTTACAAGATCTTGGCCAACGGCATTGCCGAACAGATTGAACTTGCTCATTCTGAAAATGCCGCTATCGTTACAAAGCACATTAATCTGTGCGGTGATATGGCTTCTGACTTGATGTTTGTTGAGACCCTCCGTGCTAAGCTGTCTCAGTGCCAGCTTGCCTTGATGGACTCCTTCTCCAATCTCCGTCTGCCTGTCGAAGCTGACGATTCCGCTGCCGTACTGAACTGCACTGCTGCTATTGGTGCCGCTCTGAATGTGATGGAGGGTGTATGATTCGCTTGAATTTGATTGAAGCTGCCGAAAAGCTCACTGTTGTTGAAACGGTTTCTCCGGTTAACATTACCCGAGTCGAGGACCTGAACAAGGGTGGCTCCAAGAAGTTCAGAAACATTCTTGTGGCTGCTGTGCTCGTTGTAATTGGCTTTACCTGCTATCTCAGTGTTTGTGGCGTTCCTGGCCCGCTCCAGGGTGTCCTTCCTGCCGAATATCTCGACTTGATTGGCGCTCAGGATCCTGTCCTTGAAAATGCAAGAAAGGCTCAGAAGGCTAAGGAAGCTGACGCCGAAGCAAACAACCAGGCTTTGATCAAGCGTCAGCGCGAAACCATGACCGTTAAGCAGGTTGTGGGCGAAATCAATCCTAACGTTCTGTACAACAACAAGCGTTCTGATTACAACTCTTTCTTGCCTCTCGAAAAGGCTTCTTACCAGAAGGCTTCTGTGGGCCAGTTCTTTGCATTCTTGACCACTGCGACTCCGGATGACGTTGGCTTCTCTGATTGTATCTATCAGCTGCCCAACTACTTCTACGTTCGTGGCGCTACTCGCAATCCTAATTCCCAGCGTAGCTTCCTTGAACGCATCAAGACTGTTAGTACCGATTTCCAGTCTCCTTCCTTGGAAGCTGGTGCTCCTGCAACAGACGTTACCGCCTTCGGTCAGTACAACGTAGGCAATGTTAACCTGAAGTCTGTGGATAGCTATGTTCCTGCTGCCGACGTTGCTGCAGAAACCAAGGCCCTCAAGGCTCTGGCTAGCGCAAACAAGGTTCGTCTGTCCGGCATGGAAAAGCCCCAGGTCGAGGACTTCGGTGTGTATAAGCGTTATGCTTACGCTTCTACTACTCAGGCTGACTTTAGCGACTTGCAGGCATTCATTGCCGCATACGCTGCATCTCCGCTCCGCTTCGGTGTTAAGAGCATCGAAATGAAACAGGCCAAGAGTTCCTTGACTACGACAGTTCGTTTCGAAATGTACGTCGCTCCGTAATCGTTGGGCTTTATGTCCATTCGAATTACTGGCGGCAACTTTAGGGGACGGAATATTCCGTCTCCTGACACCTCTAAAACGAGGCCAACGGCGTCCCGCACAAGGGAGGCCTTGTTTAATATTTTACAGGGTGTTGAAAACTATCGCGTTCTGGATCTTTTTGCCGGCACAGGCATTATGGGTATCGAGGCCTTGAGCCGCGGTGCCGCAAGCGTTACCGCAGTTGAAATGGCCAAGGTCCAGGCTCGCCTTGTTCTGCAGGCTTATAAGTCCCTTTCCTTGGAATCAAAGCTGAACCTGCTTGAAACCAGCGCCCTGACTTTGTCCAAGGAAACCCTTTGCAAGGACGAAGGCTTTGACTTGATTTATGCGGACCCTCCGTTCAAGGATATGGAATATCCTGATCTGCGTTCCTACTGGGAATGGCTGAACCCAGGTGGCGTGGCGGTGTTTGAAGCGCCCACCAAGAACTTGCCGCAGTGGGCAAAGGATGCCGAAGCAGAAGATCTTTTGAAAATCCGAAAGTACGGCGAATCTTCTTTGCTTATTTACCGCAAGTAGCGGCGTTTGCCATGATTTGGGTCTTTTCTTGACCCGATGAAATTTTCTATTTTTAAGATATGAAACCCGAGAAGAAAATTGCAGTCTTTGCAGGGTCTTTTGATCCGTTTACCGTAGGGCACCTGGATCTGGTTGCCCGCGGTTCTAAGCTTTTCGACGAGCTTTATGTCTTAGTGGCCGTGAATGCCTCCAAGAAGTATTTGCTATCCGTCGAGACCCGCAAGACAATGATTGAAAAAGCCTGTGGCGACTTGAAGAATGTCAAGGTATTCGCGTTCGACGGCTTGACCACCGCGTTCATGAAGGAGTGCGGCGCAAAGTATCTTCTTCGCGGCGTCCGTAATGGTTCCGACATGGATTACGAATTGTCTGTGGATTGGAACAACAAATTGTTGTACCCGGAATGTGAGACTGTGTATCTATCTTCTTCCAAGGATCACCTGATGGTAAGCAGTAGCGTGGTTCGCGAACTTTTGAAGTGCGGCCCGGAATCTGCAGCTGCTCAGCGCAAAATGCTAAAGCCCTATGTGCCCGCAGCCATCCTGGGTGATTTGATTAGCGAATACAAAAAGAACAAGTAGTATTATGAGACCCTTTAGATATTTGCCCAAGAGCCTTCGAGTGCTGCTGATTATCAACGCAGTGGTTTTTGGTATTGCCTTTGTAATTGGCAACCTGCTGGGATTGCACCTGAATATTCCTGGCGTAGGTTATGGTAACGTTCGTGACATTATCGCTCACTTTGGTGCGTTTTTCCCGACAGCGCCTTTGCAGGTGTGGCGTTACGTAACGTATATGTTCGTTCACGTGGACTTTTGGCATTTCTTGTTTAACATGATGATGCTCTGGATGTTCGGTAGCGAAGTGGCTGACTGGATGGGCTCAAGGCATTTTACCATCATGTATATGTTCTGTGGTATTTTTGCTGCGGTGTTCAGCTTGGTGATGTGCGTTCTCGGTTTGTCCAACAATCCCATTATCGGTGCCAGCGGTGCTTTGATGGGTATTTTCGTGGCTTACTACAAGTTCTTCCCGGAACGCACTTTGCTCATGTTCTTTATTATCCCCATGAAGATCAAGTACGCCATGTGGGTCATGGTGGCTATCGATGTCTTGATGGCACCTTCTGGCGATGGCATTGCTCACCTGGCTCATTTGGGCGGTGTTGTGGGCGGCTTCCTGTACATGTACTACTTTAATGGCGGCCTGGACAAGTATATTCAGAAGGCTCGCCGTGGTGCAGAAAAGCAGCGCGCCTCTAGAAGGTTCCATACAGAAACAAACAGCTCCTATAAGCGCCCCGAAGAAGACGCCAAGGAGCCCGAAGTCTTGGAAGGCGAAGTCTTTGACTTGGATGAAGACAAGCGCATGGATGAAATTTTAAAGAAGGTCAACAGGGATGGAATTCATTCCTTGAGTGAATCTGAACGTCAGTTTTTATTGAAAGCAGGCGATAGAATTCGTCGCCGTCGCGGAGGAATGTAATGAAGAAAGTTCTCGGTATGGGCGCAGCCCTGGTTGATGTTTTGGCTAATGTGAGCGACGAATGGATTGCTGCACAGGGCGTTCAGAAGGGCGGCATGAACATGGTGGACTGGCCCCAGATGGAAAAGTTCCTTTCCAGTCTTGAAAAACCGATTCGTGTTCCTGGTGGCTCTACTTGTAACACCATGGTGGGCGTTGCAAAACTTGGCGGCCGCGCTGCTTTTATCAGCAAGGTTGCAAAGGATGAACTGGGGGACCTGTTCCAGGCTCACCTGAAGAATTCCGGAGTGGAATCCAAGATGGGTATTTCCGATGTGGCTACCGGTTGCGTTTTCTCCGCAGTGACCCCCGATGCTCAGCGCTCCATGTGGACTTACCTTGGAGCCTCCGACTTCCTGGTTTCTGAAGACTTTGTTCCGGCTCTGTTTGACGATGTAGCCTTGCTCTATGCAGAAGGTTACCGCGCCTTTAATGCCGATTGCTTCAAGAAGTCCTTTACCCTAGCTCGTTCCCTGGGTGTTGAAACTGCTTTGGACTTTAGTTCCTTCGGTGTGGTGGATGCCTGCCGCAAGACTTTCGATGAACTGTTCGAAAACAAGATGATTGATATTATCATCGCCAACGAAGATGAAGCTTTCGCCTACGCAGGCGTCAAGGAAGAAGCTGCTCTTGATGTTCTTGCCAAGAAGGCCAAGGTGGCTGTGGTGAAGATTGGTAAGCGTGGTGCCTTGATTTCCAAGGATGGTGTGGTGACCCGCGTGCAGGCTGGTCCTGCAAAGGCCATCGATACCACCGGCGCCGGCGACCTGTGGGCATCGGGATTCATTTATGGTTATATGAACGGCTGGGATATGGAACGTGCCGGTAACCTGGGTAGCATTGTTTCCAATGAAGTTGTGCAGGTGATGGGTGCCCAGATTCCGGAGGAAGGCTGGGCTCGCATCAAGGCCCAGATGTAAGGAGTTTGAATATGTTCAAGAAAGTTCTCTTGTCCTTGGGCTTTGTTGCCGCTGTGGCATTTGCCCAGGGTGCAGCTCCCGCCGAAACGGCTCCTGTTGCAGAAGCCGCTGCACCGGCAGTGGATTCTGCTGCCGCACCCGCTGCGGAAAGCGCATCCTCTGTAGAAACGGAACTGAAGCAAGAAATTGCTATTCGCGATAGCGTTATGGCAGTGCAGGGCGAATCCTGCGACGCAGAAAAGGATTCTCTCCGCAAGGCTCTGGAAGTAGAACAGGCCAAGAGCGCCAACTGGGAAAAGAGCTACGAAACCATGAAGAACGATAACGCCGTTTGTGCACAGGCTTTGGGCGTTTCTCTCGGCGTCAACGAAAAGAAGAAAGAAGAAGTGGCTGATGCCAAAAGCATTGGTTCCTCCATGGCCACCACATCTTTCCTCGGTGGCGCTGCTATCGGTATCCTCATTTTCTGGCTGATTACTAGAAACTAATTTAAAGAATTGGGGTAGGGCTATGGCTAAGCTTGGAACTTCTATTTGCGCAGGTTTTGTTCTTGCATGTGGAATGACAGGAGCATGTGCCAAGTCCGGCCCAATGCAGTTGGGCTCTGTTCTTAGCCCCTATAGCAAAATCAACACGGAGGTGGCAGAAATTGCCGCCTATATGCCCGAACAAAAATTGCTGTTTGCCGTTGGCGATTCCAATGTGCTGGGAACAATTGATTTGTCTAATCCTAGCAAGCCTGCGGTAAAGAGCTCTTTTTATTTGGATGGTGAAGCGACTAGTGTAACGGTTCACGGAAATTTAATTGCCACTAGCCTCCTTGCAAATCCTGCCTGGGAAGATGGCTTTGTGGAAGTTGTGGAATACGCTTCTGCAGGTGTCAAGAAAATTGGAACCTATAAAGTCTGTAGCCATCCCGACATGATTACTTTTACGCCCGATGGAAAAGTGTTGCTGGTTGCTTGCGAAGGCGAACCTAGCGAAGATGGGAAAATTGACCCCATCGGAGGTGTGGCCATTGTCTCGGTGAACGATGCCTCGGGAAAGTTGGCGCCTTCCGTAAAGGTGATTCCTTTTGAAGACAAATCCATTGAACCGGAATACATTACGGTCAGCGGGGATTCCAAGTGGGCATGGGTAAGCTTGCAAGAAAACAACGCGATTGCCCGCATTGATTTGCAGACAAAGTCTCTTGATGGGATTTTTGACTTAGGCTTCGTGGACCATTCCAAGCCAGGCTTTGGCATTGATGCTGTAAAGGATGGAAAGATCCGCATTGAGAATGCAAACCTGAGGGGATTGCGTCAGCCTGATGGAATCAAGTTCTTTGCTGCAGAAGGCAAGAGCTATGTGGTTACGGCGAATGAAGGCGCTCCTGTAAAGGATTTTGACAAACGAACTGTTTGCGGTGATGATGCAAAATGCGATGTGAAGTTTGGCTCCCGTTCTGTTAGTGTGTTTGATGGATTCAGCGGTGAATTGCAGTGGGATTCCGGAGACTTGCTGGAAAGGACTTTCGCAAAAGTCGCTCCGGAGTATTTCAATTGGAATTCCAAGAAAGGCAAAAAGAAAGTGGATGCCCGCAGCGATGATATGGGCTGCGAACCTGAAAATGTTACCATTGGAATGGTGAACGGCAAGCGTTTGGCTTTCGTTGGGTTGGAACGCATGAGCGGTATCGCGGTCTTTGATATCACTAATGTTTCTGCTCCGAAACTTGTTGATTACTACTTGGATCCTGCAGACCGCGGCCCTGAAGGAATGCTTTTCATTGATGCAGAAAAAAGCCCCATTCCCGGACAGCCAATACTTGTAGTGAGCTATGAATACAGCAAGACCCTAGTGGTTTATACCATCAAGTGAAATAAGCTTTTGGGGAACCCTAGAGTTATTAAGTTTTTTAGAGGGGGCTGGTGCTTAGGATTCGAGGGACTCCGGCTTTGCCGGGTGAGCGTGGCGAGCGTCCCGAGAAGACAAAGTACCAGACCACTAAAAGCTTATATGACCGTTTCGGGCCATGGGTGCTTGGGGTAGCGTCCGCGTAATTCCTTTCTCAATTCAGGATAGGTGTTCTTCCAGAATCCTGTGAGGTCCCAAGTCTTTTGCATACTGCGGAAATTGGGCGCCAGAACGTCGTAACGGACTCGCAGTTTTTTATCAGCAATCCAATGCTCGCCTGTAATTGGCGATGCTTTTCCGGAGGCGCGATCCACCTGCATAAAGTCTTCGATGCGGGCGGAAATTTCAATGAGTACGCCGTCTGCGCTTTGGGTGATGAGATTGCTGCCCGTGGTGGAGGGCTCGGCGGAGGCTTCAACTTGCTGGTAGCTGTATTTCGCACGCTTGCCGTTGGGCAATACAAAGTGGTCGGGGAAGGTCTTGCCCAGCCATTGCAGCATTCCCTTGCCGAAGTAATCTTCAATGATGGCGCGGTAGCGGTCTTCGTTCAAGTCGCGGAGCAAAAAGATTCCGCTTGCGAATTCGTCGAAAATCAGTTCCATGTCTTCTTCGTTGAATTCCGGCAGGCCGTATTCCGGATAGAACTGTGCGGCGAGGCGCATCTTGACGAGAAGCGTCTGCAGAGTTTCCGTCAGGTAGCGCCCGGTCCAGTTTTCTTTTTCCAGTTTTTCGCGCCAGGCGCTAACAGTAAGCTCCTTGAGGGAGGCGAGAACCGTGGGGGAGGCTTCCTGCGGGAGGATTTCCTTACGGCTCAATTCACGTCCGGCGGCGTCGCTTTGGATTTCTACGCCGATGAAACGTTCCTGACCGCTGCGCCAGAGCAGTTCATAACTGACGACGGCTTGGTCGGTACCCATCAGTTCCTTGGGAACGGGAACGTAAAGGCTTACGCGGAGTTCCGACTTGCTTCCGCCGCCAGTGCGTAACATGGTCATGGCCAGCAAGGCGTGGGGCGGCTCGTTGACCTGTAGACGAATGATGTTCTGGTTAGGCAACTTGTAGACGTCGCCTGTGGGCGTAGCCAAACGGTCGGGGAAAGCCAGTAGCAATTCCTTGATGACCTGAAGGTCCGCAGCGGTTTTATCTGCGGCAGTGTTGCCTCCGAAAATGTCCTTTCGATAGTCCTGCAACTGTCGCAACGTCAAGGAAATTTCCCTAGGAACATTCATGCTCTTGGAAAGTGTATCTCGGGCCAACGTCAAAAGATTCAAGGGCATCTTGGATTTCTGCACCGTCTCTGTACCGGAGTGAATCCATGCCATGGCGGCCAGCATCAGGTCGGGCAAGTCTTCGGCGCTTTTTGCAGAAGCCAGAATCAATGCCAATGAAACATCGCCAATGGGAGACTGGATTGCCCTGAGGCCAAGTTCTGTAATGGAGCCATCTGCAATCATGCCGATGTCATTCAGCAGCTTTGTTGCAGACTGCAAACGGTTTGCAGGCATAGGCGTTGGCAAAGTCAATTCGCAAACGTCACCACACTTATCCGCCAACGATTTTTCCAACGCAGCCTTCTGCAACAGAAATTCCGAAGGCTCAATCTGCGTCACCTCGGGAATAATTCCCTTGGGCATACGCTTTTCTGCATCCTCGCTCCAGAGGCGGATGGCGCAGCCATTCTGGGTACGGCCCGAACGTCCGGAACGCTGGATGGCGTTCTGCATAGAGATGGATGCGGTTCGCAGGACGTTTACCTTTTCGCTGTCGTCGTATTCGCTGACGCGTTCCACGCCGCTGTCCACTACGCCACTGACATTAGGAACTGTAATAGAAGTTTCTGCAATGTTGGTTGTGAAGATGACTCGGGGTTTTTCCGTTTCCTCAAAAATTCTGTCTTGGGTTTCGCGATCCTGACCGCCGAACAAATCCAAGTATTCTGCGGTGTTGCTTCCCAAGGCTTCTTCAACAGCACTATGGCAACGGGCGATTTCGCCCTTACCCGGAAGGAACACCAATGTGGTTTTCCAGATGCCGTTCATGTACAGCGTACGGAGGGCACGGACCACTTCCGCTTCCTGGGTGTTGCCAGCCATAGGGCTCTGGTTAATAATCTGTACCGGGTAAAGGGGATGGCCCAGTTCCAGGCACTTAACGCCTAGGGCGCTTTCCATTTCTTCGCGGTTTAATTTCGCAGACATCACTGCGATGCGCGGTCCATTCAGTTTCAGCAAATAGCTGAACAACAAATCCATGTCCGCCTTGCGTTCGTGGTATTCATCGAACACCACCCAGTCCGCATCCATTTTTCCGTGGAGCAGTTCCTGCAGAAAGTTACCGTAGGTCTGGAACAAAATTTTGGTGTCGGTACTTTTGCAAGTGTCTTGCCTGAACTGGTAACCGATGGTCTTGCCGCAGTTTTCACCGTGCAGCTTGGCGGAATACTGGGCCAACGCCAAGGCGGCGATTCGCCTGGGCTGCAGAACCACCACTCGTCCTTCGCAATGCCTGCTCAGGAACCAAGGGATGAACAAAGACTTACCGGAGCCTGTGGGTGCTTCTACAAGAAGATTCTTTGAATTCTGAAGAGCCGCTTCTAGCTTGCTCTCTTCTTCGGCAATGGCAAGGTCTTTATAGGTTCTGGACATAATCACTCATAAAAAAAGCGCGACCTTCATCGCGCCATTTTCTTTAAGCTTTTGACTTTAAGTTCTTAAGCTCTGGGGTACTTCAGCTTTTCGCCGGTTGCCACGTCAACGTAGGGCTTCTTGCCTTCGCGGAACTTCTGGTTGATGACCAGGTTTTCGATACGGCGCTTTACGCCAGCATCGGTCTTGCAGAAGAAGTATGCCACCTTGTTGGTGCCCGGCACCAGGAACATAGCCAGCTTGTACTTTTGGGAGACTGCACGACGGAAGAACTTCAGGTCTTCCTTCTTGGGAATCACAAAGTTGCTGCCTTCCTTGACTTCGCAGATCATGTCAGCGTCGGCCAACAGAGCCTGGGACTTCTGCTTGAGGGCGGCGAAGTTGGGCTCGGTATTCTTTTTGATGGTTTCGAGATTGAATGCGCCACCGCCTTCCTTGAGAGCCTTACGGACACCGCGGACTGCAAAAATGATGACAACAACCAAAACGATTGCTACCAGGTAGGGCCAGTTGTTGGCGAGAAAGTCTAACATGAAAACACCTCTTTTCGATTTACGTGCCCAAAAATAAAAAAATCAAAAGCAGGAGCGAGAATAATTCCCTTGAAAAACCAAAGTTTGCTAGGATAAAAGGGGAATATTTTTAAATTTGTCTCGGATAGAAACTCCCTGTTACGTAAAATGAAAAATATTTTTCGTCATATTGGATTTGTGCTTGGCGTAGCCTTTCTTGGTATGCCGGTTCTTTCCTTTGGCGGGGAATGCCCTGAAGGGGCCGTCGTGGGCTCCGTTAAACTGGCAGGACTGAACCACACGAGAAATCATGTGGTGGAACGTGAACTTCAGAACAAGGTTGGGGAACCTTTTTCCAACGAGAAATTCCAGACTGAAAAATTGAAACTTCAGGACCTTGACTTGTTCACGGAAATTACTGCCAGCTGCGAATCTGCTTCTAACGGTGCCGTTTCGCTAACCTACCATTTCCAGGAAATTTTTCGCTGGATTCCTGCTCCTGCAGGTAAGACCACCGATCGCGATGGCTTGATGATTGGTGCGGCCCTTGCCAACTTGAATGTGGCTGGCGAGGATGTCCGTGTGGAAATTCAGTACCGAACGACGGTGTCGCCTTTCCTTGAAAATAACGAATACGCTCTGTACGCCAGTTCTCCGTATTTATTTGGACTCCCTGTGGGATGGAATTTCGAATTCCTTCGCACGGATAGTTGGGACGACCTTCGTAAATTCCAGGATGCCAGTTGGCTTGCTGATCTTGACTTGAACTGGGATTTGACTTCTCAATTTTCCTTGCTGTTCACCGGAGCCTATCGCTATTTGGAAGGTGGAATAGGTCATTTGCCCGAAGCTGGTCTTGGCTTTAAAATAGATCGCCGTGATGCAGGATTGGATACCCGTAAGGGCTTTTATCTGGAATACATGTTGACCCATGTGGGCTCTGGCGTGGGCGAAAATCACAAGGGTGAAAACTACTGGGAAATTCTTGTAGATGGTCGCGGCTATTATACCTTGAATAGGTTTATTACGGGGGCGACGGCGTTGTTCCGTTACCGTCCGGGAACTGTGGGTCATTACGACTTGTTTTATCAAGGTGGTGTAAATACATTCCGTGGCCATGATCCTGATTCGACCTATCTTGGCGCTCACGAAACTTTGTTGAATTTGGAAGAACGTTTTGCTTTGTTGGAGCGTCGGTCAGCCAGTATCCTGGGGGTAAACTTCTTCTATGGCGTTCAATTGGTGGCTGGTCTTGATGGCCGTCTACTTTGGGACGAGGGCTTGCCTAATTGGAGTAACTATGAGGGCGCTGTCTATGGTGGCATTCATTTGATTGTTCCTGCGCTGGATCGTATTCGCTTTGAAATTGGTTATAGCCCTGATCATGGCGAACCTGTATTTTATTTTGGCTTATTTGACAAAACCATTTCTTCTCGTTGGCGCAGCCGCTAATCCTTGACTTTTTACAAATAAATGCTAAATTTTGGTTACAACCCTGAATAAAAAAAGATGAGCTCAAGGTGGGCTCTGTGGAGTATAAATGGCTATTAACTATTTGGATTTGCCGATCGGTAAGAAGTACCCCTACGAAGTGGATTGCGTCGTAGAAATCGGTAAGGACACCAACCTGAAGTATGAATACGACGAACGCCTTCACGTGTTCCGTCTTGACCGTTGCTTGCTTAGCTCCATGAGCTATCCTTGCACCTACGGTTTCATTCCCAGCACCAAGGCTGACGATGGCGACGCTTTGGATATGCTGATTTACAGCCCCGCTTCCATGATGACTGGTACTGTTTGCACTTGCCGTGTGATTGGCGCTTTGGACATGACTGACGGTGGCAAGAAGGACTATAAGGTTCTCGGCGTGCCCGTGTTCAACCCACGTCCTATCAAGGATATCACTGATGTGGACCAGATGTTCCTCCGCATTACCAAGAACTTCTTCCAGAACTACAAGGAATTAGAAGGCAAGGACGTTCAGATCGGTGATTGGATGAACGCTGAGTTCGCCCGCGAAAAGGTGATTGTGGCTCATCGCGCCTACTTCCAGAACCAGGTGCAGATTCCTGAAACCCGCTACCAGGAACCGGAAGGCACCGAGAGCCTGCCTCCTGAAGAGCTGATCTAAGGCGAGAGTCGCAGGAACAAGCATGCTTGTTCCTATGACCGAGCCGCAGAGAAGCGCAGCCGAAGGCTGCCGCTGATTTAAAGTTGTCGCGACGCATCGCGAAATTCAATTAAAAAAGGCCTGCTTTCAAGCAGGTCTTTTTTTATTGTGAATTTCGCGGCAATCCCGCGGCCAAACGTTAGAACGTTCTGACCTGCACCGGAATTTTTGCCTGAATCTTCTTGGCGGTATCTTCCAGGAATTCCTTGGGCAGCGGCAGCACATCGGGAATCGCGGTCTGGCGAATAACGGTGTACAGCTGCACTTCCACAAAGTTCTGGGGAGCTGCGCGGTAGATACGTTCCAGGTTCTGGATGTACTGTTCCACTTCTGCTTCGGTAGGTACATCACCCTGGAGGCTGCATTGCATGGTCTGAATGCAGATAGGGTAGAACTGGATAACCTTTTCCAGGTTTGCAAGAATGGTTTCGAACTTGACTGCGGAACGGTTCATGCGCTTGTACCACGGCTCCGTACCTGCGTCCAACTTTGCCCAGATTTCGCCATCGGTTTCCAAAAGGTACTTCAGGGCGTCTTCTACCTTGTCGTTACCCAGGCGGCTGGCGTTGGTGATCAGACGAAGCTTGAAACTACCGAGACCGCTTGCGTCATCAAAAGAATACTTTGTTCGAAATTCCTGCTGCAGCTTGGCCATGACCTTGCATACTTCCGGGAATTCCTTGACGATAGTAGATTCGCCGTCGCCGGAAAGGCAAATGTCCTTGATAATCTTTTTGTCTGCGGGAATGTTCCCGAAGAAATCGCACTTGGCAAACTCACCGCATTCATAGAATGCCAGGAACTGGCGCAGTTCACGTTCTACGCCGGCCACGTCGATAGCCACGCTTTCGTGACCATCCTGAGGACCGCTTTGGCAGTAGGCACAGGAAAAGGAACACTTGTGGTCGGGATTCAAATTAATACCCAGGGAAAGGCCACCTGCGCGGCGGCTAATGACGGGATAAACCCATGTATTGTCTTTCCACAAACGGGAGTGGTCGCTCCATGCGGCAATTAGTGCTAAATCTTGGTCTGTCATAGACTTAAATATAGAAACACCTCACAAAAATTTGTTATTTTAAGGGTATGGTTTTCAAGAAAAGTTTTTATTCTCTGGTGTTGACTCTGACCATGGCAACATTGTCATTGGCAGATCCTATTACGACAGAAGCTCTTTCTGCCGGTGGCGCCGTAACCCGTGACCGTCATTTGAAAGAAATTAGCGACGTGATGCGTGGTGGCCGCGGTGGTTATTTCGATATTGGCTTGTACTACACTCCGGCTCCGGACCAGTTGCCGTTAAAGAGTAAGTACGGTGAACACGAAGGCTTTGCCTTTAGACAGCATGCCGCTGCCTTTGCAACTGCTAACGTTGCCGAACACCTTCACCTGGGTGCCTTGGCCTGGATCGATCGCTCTGGTTGGGACGGCGAAGACTTTTTGCTTTATCCCACTTACAATAGTTTCTCCCTGCTTCGCACCAACCTGACTTGGGGTGGCGTGTTTACCAATACCGAGGCTGACTTTACCTTGGCCTTGGGTATGCAGCAGCAGAACGTGGAACACGTGGGTAAGGTCTATGAAACCGAAGAAGATACCTTGACCTACCTTTGGACCCATGCACGTTGGGGCTTCGCTAGCGCACAGGCCAGTTTCTATCAGGACCATTGGCGTAGCATGCGTTTCTCCTTGGATCTTGAAAGCCGCGAAATCTATGGCGGTAAGTCCGGTGGTTGGCAGACCTATTTGCCCAACCTCTCTGTAGCCTTGTTCAACAAGAAGGGCGACAAGGACTCTCTGTCTCTGACTTGGGAACAGAACCTGTATGGTCAGCGCCTCTACAGCGAACTTGCCTTTGACTTGATGGAACCTGGTTTCAGCTATGCGGCCTTGAAGTACTATCCTGATCCGTCCAGAATGCTGGGCTTCGAGGCAACCTGCATCCGTCGTCGTAATCGCGAAGGTATGTCCGACATTTTGTGGGGCGGTGCTGTGGACCTGATGTTCATCCGCTTCGCTTACAACGCAGCTTACGATTACAGAAACTTCTATGGCGCAAAGGGTACTGTCCTTGCCGAAATCAAGTTTAACCTGGCTACTATTGATGGCCTTCTCTTTGGCCGCGGCGGCACCAAGGCTGCTCCCATGGAAAACCAGACCAAGACCTTAAAGAACAAGGACCAGGCTCCCGAAGAAGACAAGAGATTCCAGAAGGATTCTGGAGATGAAAAGGTCATCGAGGCCAAGGGCGTTCGCTACGAAAAGAAGTCTCCCGCACGAGGTGGTAGGTAGGAATGAAAAAATCATTCTTGTATCTCGCCCTGGCGTTGCTCTGCTGCGTAGGCTTGACCGGCTGTCTTAGTCATTGGTTTATTGAAACCAATTCTAGGCTCCAGGTTGAAAACGCGACGGAAGATTGTACCTTGTTGTCCGTGGATATTTTTTCGGATGACAGTACAAGCTATGTGCGCTGGATTAATGAAACTCTTTTGCCTGGTGAACGTAGCCACGTGGTAGAAAATGATTGGGTCGGAACCTTTAGGCTCCGTGTCAACTACACCCAGTCTACCGATGGTTCTGGTAAAACCTTGCATTATGTCAAGAAAATGGAAGTGGAAGGCGGTAGCCTCTTCCTGAAAGTGGAATCTGACGCTGATTCCTTGGTTTTAAAGTTCCGATAGTCTTGTCGGAAAAACTATTTTGTTTGTACAGTGCAGATAACTAAACTAAAGATTTTTGGATTTAAATCCTTTGCTCAAAGAACCGAAGTGAATTTCCCCACTAAGGGCCTTACGGCTGTTGTGGGTCCTAACGGCTGTGGCAAGTCCAACATTACGGATGCAATCCGTTGGGTTCTTGGTGAACAGAAGGCCGCCGCACTTCGTATGGGCAAAATGCAGGACGTGATCTTTAGCGGTACCGAAGAACGTGCCGCCATGAGTCTTGCAGAAGTTTCCATCGTTATCGATAACAGCGATGGTACTTTGAATTCTGAATATTCCGAAGTGATCGTGACCCGTCGCGTACATCGTGATGGCTCCGGCGAATACCTGATCAACAATCAGGAATGCCGCCTTCGCGATGTTCACGCATTGCTTTTTGACTCCGGTCTTGGCTCCAGTACTTACTCCCAGATGAACGCCGACATGATTAAGGCTGTTCTTTCTGACAAGGCCGATGACCGCCGTATCCTTTTTGAAGAAGCTGCTGGCGTTAGCAAGTATAAGCAGCAGCGTAAGGAAACCCGCCGCCAGCTGGAACACGTGCAGATTGACATGGAACGTGTGGAAGACAATCTTCGTAGCGCCCGCCGTGCAGTTCGCATGTACGAAACCCAGGCAGAAAAGGTAAGCACGTTTAAGACCTTGAGCAAGCGCCTTCGTGAACTGGACCTTTCTGTTAGCATTGACAAGTTCGAAGATATGCGCGATGGCGTGAATACCTTGGATACTACATCTAGGCGTATGAACCACGAAGTGGAGGCCGCCAAGACTCGAGCTACGGAACTTCAGGTCAAGATCGACGAAAAGAAACTTTTGATCAGCGAAGATGAAACTGCCTATCGCGACTTGGAACGCGAAGTCCAGAAGATCAACTTTGAAGTCAACGACTTGAACCACAGCCTCCAGCGTATCCGCGATACCATTACCTCCTTGGAAGCTGCCAACGAAAAGGCCCAGGAAGAAATCAATCGCAGTCAGGACAAGGTTCAGGAGTTGACTGAAGAACAGTCTCGCCTTGAAGAAGAAAACCGTATTCTCGGCTCCGACAGCGACATGGAAGAAATGAATGCCTTGCTGGAACGCGAACGCGAAATCTTGCAGGTCATGCGCGACAAGGTGGACGACCTTCGCGCCCAGTCCAGAGACTTGTCCAACGAACGTCTGCAGGCTACTAACCGCGCCAATGCGCTCCGTGGCCGATTTGAACGTATGGATGCCGAATCTGCAATGCTTCAGGGTAACCTGGAAAAGTGGAACGGCGAAATCCAGACTATCCAGAATCAGAAGACCGAAGCAGAAGAAGCTCTTCGCGACATTCAGACTGGAATGGACGAGGCTAACGCCGAAATTGAACGCCTTAACGAGCAGAAGACAACTCGTGAAGAACGCCTGGAACAGGACCGTGCCGACCTTCAGGAACAGCAGGGCAAACTGCAGAACCTTAGGAACGAAGAAACCCGTTTGCAGTCTCGTATCGACGTGCTGCAGAGTGTGGCAAACGAAGGTACGGATGCAAGCCGCTGGCTCCAGGAAAACAAGGCCGAATTTATTGGTGGACTTCTTTCTGAACGTATCGAAGCCTCTGCCGAATACGCCTCCTATGTAGAAGCCGCTCTGGGCGACTTGATGGACGCTGTTATCGTGTCCAGCGATTCCAATGCCGTGAACATCGTGGACTCCATGAAGGACTACAATGTGGGCAAGGCTTTGCTTGCCTTGGTTGGCGACGCTGCTCCCGCATATCAGGGTGTTGTGGATGGCGCAGGCGTTGTGGGTTGCTTGAATCAGTTTGTAAAGGCCGACGACGAAATTGCACCGTGGCTTTCTGGAATTCTTTCTCGCTACTTTGTGGTGGATTCCGTACAGACCGCCCTTACCTTTGCACGCAACATGCGTGACCAGGATCTTTGCTTTGTGGCCCCCGATGCCATTGTCCGCACCAGCGGCTTGGTCAGTAGCGGTGCCGCAACTTCTGGCGCATTGTCCCGTAAGAACGAAATTGCAGAAGCAACAAAGCTTTTGGAAGATGTCCAGGCCGAGGCAAACCAGGCCGAAGACGAAGTCGCACGCCTGCAGGACTTGGTGGACGAAGACAACAACATGATGGAATCCCTGGTAGACGAAATCCGCGAAAAGCAGGATTCTCTCCGCGGCGGTAACGCAAGTGTTTCCATCCAGAACAACATTATTGCCGGTTGCGAACGCCGCCTTGCTCAGTTGGAAGGCGAAGTCCGTAATGCTGAGGCCAAGATTCAGGCTGCTGTAGAATCCAAGAACAGCGATGCTGAACTTGCCGAAGCCAACGCTGCTGTTGAACGTGCCGAAAATGAGTACGCACGCGTCAACGACGAACTGACTGAGAAGGATGCCATGTTCCGCGAAAAGGAAGAAAAAGTTCGCGAACTGGAACACGCCGCTCAGGACAAGAATGCAAAGCTTGCTCAGAACACCAGCCGCCTCCGCAGCATTGCCGACCAGATTGAATTCCACGAGAATTCTATCCGCAGCCGTAACGACGAACTTTTGCAGAATGCTGCTTCTATCGAAAAGCAGCAGCAGGATGCCAATACTGTTGCCGACCAGGTGCAGGTCAAGAACACTGCTCTTATCGATGTAGAAGGTCAGCGCGACTTGGCTCGCGAAAAGTACGAACTTGTATCCGGTGACTTGGACGATTGGCAGTCCGAGGCAAATCATCTTCGTGATGACATGATCGAGAAGATGAAGGAGTTGAACGAAGTGGGTCGTCGTCAGGAAGCCTTGAAGGCAAACCTGGATCGCTTGGTAGAACGTATTACCAACGAGTACTCCGTTAATCTTGAAAATCCCGAAGACGTTGAACGCGTTGAATATAGCCAGCCCGAAGCTGACCGCGAAATTCGTGAACTCCGCGGCAAGATCAAGGAACTTGGCCCGGTCAACGTCAATGTGATGGAAGACTACGAAGAAGAAAAGAAGCACCTTGCCGATGTGGAAAAGCAGTTCGACGACTTGGATCGTGCTCGCGCTTCCTTGGATCGTACCATCACCAAGCTGGATGACATTGCTCGTACCCGCTACCTGGAAACCTTCAACAGAATTCAGAAGAACTTCCAGTTTGTGTTCAGTAAGCTGTTCCTCAATGGCGAAACCAAGATGAACCTTGTGGAAAAGGTAGATGACATGGGCAAGCCCATGGATATCCTGGACGCAGATATCGAAATTAACGTTCGCCCGACTGGTAAGAAGATGCGCGGCATCAAGGCTCTTTCCGGTGGTGAACATGCCCTTACTGCAACGGCATTGCTCTTTGCCATCTACATGGAAAAACCGTCACCCTACTGCGTGCTGGACGAAGTGGATGGTCCTCTGGATGACGCAAACGTGGGTCGCTTTATGGCCCTGTTGCGCGAATTCAGTAAGCAGACCTTGTTCATCGTGGTTACACATAACAAGCGTACCATGGCCGAAGCTGATATGCTCTACGGTGTGACCCAGGAAATCAAGGGTATTTCTCGTATTGCCTCTGTGCAGCTGGCCGATGCAACTAAGTTTGCGATTTAGTAGAAGGTCGTTTTTACGTCGTTTGTTTCTAAACTTTCGTCCCTCAAGGGTGTTTTCTTTGGCTGTGGCGCGGCCATCTGCTACGGAACAAACCCGCTGGGGGCGTTGTTCCTTTACCGCGAAGGATTGTCTCCTGAATCGGTGCTTTGCTATCGATTCTCCACGGCGATTTTACTGCTTGCGATTTTAATGTGCTTGAACTTGAAGCAGGGACAGACTCTGCGTGAAAAGTTCGCCGTTCAAAAACGGGAACTGCCGGTTCTTGCGATTCTTGGATTCTTGTTTGCCTGTTGCGCCCTGACGCTGTATGCGGCATTCAACTATATGGATGCGGGGCTAGCTTCCACACTGCTCTTTCTGTATCCTTTGGAAGTAGCGATCATCATGGCAATCTTTTTCAAGGAGCGTCTGACTGCAAAAATCGGCGTTGCCATTGCTCTTTCTCTTGCTGGTATTGGATTGCTGTATCGCGGTGGGGTAGGTGGTGCTGCCCTGAGCACGGTAGGCTTGATTCTTGTATTTCTTTCTTCCTTGACCTACGCCATCTACATTGTGGTGGTGAACAAGGCTGACTTGAAGATGGGCTCCTTGAAGCTCACATTCTATGTGATGATTTTCTGCCTGCTGTTCCTGCTGCTTTATTCGGTAACGTTTGGCTCCGGATTTCCGCCGGTGTTGCCTACTGCTTCCGCCTGGGGCTGGGCCTTTATGCTGGGCTTTGTTCCCACGGTGCTTTCCCTGGTGTTCATGGCTAAGGCTGTAAAGATTGTGGGCTCCACACCTACGGCTATCATGGGCGGGCTGGAACCCTTGACCGCTGTGGTTATCGGTGTTTGCATTTTCGGCGAGACTTTGACGACTCGATTGGTGCTGGGCATTATCCTGGTGCTTGCGTCCGTAGTGGTTCTTACCATCAAGAAAAAACATGCCTAGTTGCGCGACGTGTTCATTGTGCATTAATTTTGAATTGTCTCGCGCTCCATTCATTTTGAATTTATATTTGAAAACATGATTTGTAATTGCAAGGAATGCGGTAAGGAATTTAAGGAACGTGTGGGCATGTCTCCTATGGAGAGCAACATGGCTATGCACGTTCGAAATAAGCTGGGCCATATCTGCCCCGAGTGCAAGGCCAAGTTGGCGGAGACAAAGCCCGGCCGCCGTAAACTTGCCTGGTGGAACTTCCGCGTGGCCCTCCGTTGCGCCTTGCTCCTGCTGCCCATCTTTGTGGTGTTTGCTGCACTTACCGCAGTGCTCGGATTGTACGTTCTCTAAACCTCGCGCTGTTCGCTAACGCAGTTCCGCGCTGTTCGCTAACGCAGTTCCGCGCCGTTTATTCAGAACCGCGCCTCCCTCAAAAAGTTTGCAAAAAAAAGAAATGCCTCGCTTGCGCGGGGCATTTCCAAATGTTCCAGTTGTCGTTGGAAGACTCGCGAATTAACGAGAGTAGTATTCCACAACGAGCTGTTCTTCCAGCTGAACGGGGATCTGGTCGCGGAGCGGGAGCTTCACGAGAGAGCCTTCCATCTTGGAAGCGTCAACGGTCAGATATTCAGGAACGGTTGCGCCTGCTGCCAGGGCTTCCTTGATCTGAACGTGTTCCTTAGACTGTTCGCGAACAGCAATCACGTCACCAGCCTTGAGCTGACGAGACGGGGAGAAGCTGCGAACGCCATTCACGGTGAAGTGACCGTGAGCGACATACTGACGAGCAGCGAAGATAGTGCGAGCGAAGCCCATGCGGAGCACTGCTGCGTCCAGACGAGTTTCGAGCAAAATCATCAGGTTGTCACCTGCAGAACCTGCGCGACGGTTTGCTTCGGCATAAGCCTTAGCGAGCTGTGCTTCGGAAATGTTGTAGGTGAAACGAAGACGCTGCTTTTCGACCAACTGCTGCTTGTACACAGAAGCGGACTTCTTGCGGTTCTGACCATGCTGGCCAGGTGCAAAATGACGACGGTCGAGAGCCTTCTGAGTCTTGTTAGAAACAGCAAGGTCCAAGGAACGGGCAACCTTGCCCTTAGGTCCACGGAAAGAGGACATATTAACCTCGTAAAAGGAAGCTCTTTGGTTAACACGTATGCAGGTAGAGCTTAACACAACATACGCTAAGTGTGCTCCATATATAGAAAATTTGGCGTGTTTTTCAAAGGCTTTGAGGCCGAACCGCCCCTTTTAGTCCGTTTTTTTATAATTTAGGGGCATGAATTGGAACGAACCCCAGATTATCGATATCCCCATTGCCCACGACCAGCGTGGTAATTTGAGCGTTGTGGAAGGCGGTCAGTTGATTCCTTTCGATATTAAGCGCCTGTATTACCTGTACGACGTGCCGGGTGGAGCTACCCGCGGGGGACACGCCCATCGAAAGCTCCGCCAGCTAATTATTGCTGCCAGTGGCAGTTTCGATGTGGTGCTGGATGACGGCAAGACTCGTCAGAAGTTCTCCCTGAATCGTTCCTACAAGGGCTTGTACATTCCCACCATGACCTGGCGTGAAATTGAGAATTTCTCCAGCGGTGCAGTTTGCATGGTGCTGGCTTCGGAACATTACGACGAGTCCGATTACATTTACGAGTACGAAGACTTCTTGAAAGAAGTTAAATGACGCAAAGGGGCTGCCGCCCCAGCCCCTTTTATCTCTAGAACTTTTTAGTAAAAGTCACGTTGACACAGGGCTTGGCGCCGAAACTTTCCTTGAAACGGTAAAGATTTTCGTTCAGTATGTTGCCATGATCTTCGGTGGAGATGCCCCAGGAGAAATGATTGAACCCTTCGCTTGCCGCTTCACGCATGGCGTAAACATGCATGGCGGTAGTATGATGGAACTGGTCAAAACTTTCGTCTGCAGAGATATACTGATCATGAACTACTCCTGTTTGAGGGAACAGGAATTGCATCATGCCGCAGATATAGCGTTCTTCAAGCCAGAGACTCTTGAAACGAATGTTTTTCTTGAGGCGCTTCTTAAGGTCTTTCAGTTCTTCCAGTGAATGTACCGGCTTGGTCTGGTGCTTGGCCTTGGAAATTTCAAGGAACTTATAGAATGTGGCAAAGTCCTCGTCGCTTTCCAGGTCGCGGTAGGTTAGCTTGTAATTTTCTGTTGCGGCGAACTGGTGACGATGCTTGTTGTCGCAAAGATTCAGCGGATCTTCGTTTTTCGATAGGGGTGTGCTGCAACTTAATTCCGTATGTCGCTGGTAGCCCAGATGTTCCAAGATGTATTCCAACAGATCAGGGCTTTCTTCGGAGAACAAAGCCGGTGTAATCTTGAGCCGAACTTCAGAAAAATTCTGGGACAGATAGGCATCGGCCTCGGTCAAGACTTCCTGAATTTTGGCACCGTTATAGAAGGGCTTGCCCATAATTGGTCCGCCGAAAGTGGATCCCATGTGGGAGACAAAGACGGGCTTGTTGCCTGCAATTTCGCTAGAAATCTGTACGCCGGGGAAATAGGCTGCGATGATACCACTTTTTTGTAGTGCGAAACTTGCATCGTTGAAACGGCCCTCGGGATGGTAGTTCAGGAAACGTCTGCTTTGCAGGAATGTCCCGTTGACGGATTCCTGGTTCACAAATCGGTCCAGTCGCTGGTCCAATTCCTTAGTGTAGGGCAAAATTTCGTACATGTCCATAAATTAGTAATCATTTATCCCGTAAAACAGCGGTTTTGTCAAATTTAGGACTTTTTTGCGCTTTTGAAAAATGGATATTTTCTACTTTAAACATCATGATTCAAGTTCCCTATTATCCCTTAAAGCGAGTTGTAGAATCCTATGGCCAGGAATTGCAGCAGGCGGCCACCCGCGTTGTTGACTCCGGCTGGTTCATTCGTGGCGAGGAATGCGCATCTTTTGAGACTGCCTTCGCGGAATTCTGCGGGGCAAAGTATTGCGTTGGGGTAGGGAATGGACTGGAAGCGCTCTCCTTGATTCTCAAGGGCTATATTGAACTTGGCCGACTGGAACCTGGTGATGGCGTGATCGTTCCTAGCAATACGTTTATTGCCACATGGCTTGCTGTAAAGGCCGCCGGATTGATTCCGTTTCCTGCAGAACCTGAAGAGAAAAGCTGTGTCTTGACTTTAAAATCTGTGGAAGATGCCTTTACCAATGCAAGGCTTAGTGGTGTTTGCATCAAGGCAATTTTGGCGGTACATCTCTACGGACGCCTTTGCCCCATGGACCGTTTGAAGGGTTTTGCGGAAGACCGCAATTTGCTTCTGCTTGAAGATGCGGCCCAGGCTCATGGTGCCGCAATGAAGTGGGGCGATTCCGACGAAGTTCGTCGTGCAGGAAATCTGGGCGACGCTGCCGGTTTCAGTTTCTATCCCGGCAAGAACCTGGGTGCTCTTGGGGATGCAGGCGCTGTTGTCACCAATGACGAAAGCTTGGCTGTAGTTGTTCGCAAACTGGGTAACTACGGTTCCGAGAAAAAGTACGTTCACGAGTTTGCCGGTGAAAATTCCCGCCTGGATGAAATCCAGGCTGCAGTCCTGTCCGTGAAACTTCCACGGCTGGATGAAGAAAACCGCCGCCGTAATGAAATTGCCAACCGCTATCTTGCTGAAATCAAGAACCCGTTGGTTCGCTTGCCTCTTCCGGCTGAAATCTCTCAGGACGCTGAGGAACGTGCCAGTAACGTATGGCATATTTTCCCAGTCCATTGCGAACTGCCTAATGGTGAAAGCTGCCGCGATGCCCTTCGCGACCATTTGTCTGCCCAGGGAATCGAAACTTTGATTCATTATCCTACGCCGCCTCATTTCCAGAAGGCTTTCGTAGACGTCTATGGCGCAACAGGATATCCTGTGGCAGAACGCCTGGCGGCAGAAGAACTGAGCTTGCCTTTGCATCCGCTGATGACCGAAGAAGAAATTGCTGCGGTCATTGCTGGAGTAAACGGTTTCAAGGGTGGATTAGATGGATAAGTTCCTGAGTGGTTTGTTCTACGGTTTTTCCTTTGTTGTGCAGTCTGCTAAATCTGGCGGAGTGGTTCTTTGTAATGCACTGAGGGCTTTTGTCATCAATAAGCTGTTGGCTGTATTTTTGCCGCCAGCCGCCTTTGCTTGTGTGGGCCAGTTCCTGAACATCATGTCCATTGGTACGGCAACTTCCAGCCTAGCCTTGAACAACGGCTGGACCAGCCTTACCGCAAAGTACAAGAACGACGAAAAACAACTTTTAGGTATTTGGCATGGCGGCGTTCGCATTACCACTTTTGCAACCATATTTACTTGTATTGCTGCCGTCTTGTTCTGTTTCATGGCACCTTTGGAAACCTTGTTTCCGGGAATGAGTGTTCGATTGGTTCAGGCGGGCATCCTGTTTTCTTTGCCGGGGATTCTAGCCACCAATATTATTACTATCACGTCTTCGGTGATGATTGGTCTTGAAGAACGTAAGAAATGGAGCTTGATCAATATCGCTGCATCCTTGTGGCAGATTATCTGGGTTGCTTTCTTCCTGTATTCTGGCAGACTTAGCGTTCTTTCCATTATCGCTACTCAAAGTATTGTGGCTGCGTTTTTTGCCATTCGTGTGGCTCGTCAGGCAGGTTTCTCCCTTAAGCGAATCTGGTCGACAAATCTTGATGTTCGTGGACCTTGGCTTTCCTACGCCTTGATGGGAATTGTGCCTATGGTACTTACCCCTGTGGTTCTCACCATCATCAGAACAACGGTGGATTCTAGCTTCGGTCATGATGCGGCGGGTATTTGGCAGAGTGTCTGGAAAATTTCAGATTTTGTCTTTATGATTGTTTCTGCGGTTTTGTCGGTAATGCTGTTGCCGAAGATTGCGGTTGTTCGTAGCAAGGATGAATTCAACAGGTCGTTTTATCCCATGTTTGGCATGGTGATGCTGTCGGCCTTTGTTCTTGTTCTGGTTTTGTTTTTCGGTAGAAACTTGATTGTGCCTTTGCTTTTCTCAAAGGCATACATTGGCGCCGCAGACTATATGCATTTCCAGTTGCTTGGTGATTTCTTTAGAACGGCTGGCTTTACCATGGCCTTGGTCTTGTTCGCACATCAAGAAACCAAGAAGTTCCTGACGGCAGAAATCATCAGTGATGTGCTCCTTGCTGTTGCGACAATCGTTTGTATTCGACTCTTTGAATTCAACGGCCCCATGATTGCGTTCGCCTTTGAAAACTTCGTCTACTTCGTGATGATGTTCTTTATGGTCCGGAGGGTGAAGTGGAATATTCAATAACGAATATTGTGGACGAAAAGAATCCAATCGAAAATATCTACGCCAAGGCTTTTGCACAAGGTGTTGAAATGGAACAGCGTGAACAGAATCCGTTGGTTTCCGTTTTGTTGGCAAGCTACAATCACGCACCTTATGTGGAGGCCGCAGTCCGCTCCATCATGGACCAGAAGGGTGTGAACTTTGAACTGATCGTTATTGATGATGGCAGCAAGGATGATTCGCCTCGAATTCTGGAAGCTCTTTCCAAGGAGCTGGGATTCCGCTATAAACATCGCGAAAACAAGGGCCTTGTGGCGACCTTGAATGAATTGCTTGACATGGCTCGCGGCAAGTATTTCTGTACTTTCGCTTCTGACGATGTGATGCCTGCGGGCCGCCTTGCTGAACAAAGTGCTTACTTGAGTCAGCATCCGCAGTACATCGCTTGTTTTGGACAAATTAAGCAGATGGATCCAGATGGAAACGTGGCTAAGGAATTTGACCCGCGATATCTGAAGTCTATTCCCAAGGTGACTTTTGAACAGTTTTTCTTGGGTGAACGTGAATTGCACGGCTGCTCTGAAATGATTGACGTTGCGGTCTTCAAAGAAATGGGCGGTTTCGACGATTCCATCGGGCAAGAAGATTTCCCCATGATGTTGCGCTTGTTGCACAAGTGCTCGCCTTTGCCTGTAATCAAGACCGACTGCTGCCATTACCGCATTCACGGGAATAATTTGTCTGCGGCGAATACAGTGGAAAATATTGATTTCCTCTACAAGAATATGCTGGATACGGTGGACTGCTATAAGGACCACCCGCTGTACACTAAGGCGAGAAAGCTTTGGAAGGCCCGCTATTTTTCTGCGCTTACGAACTGCAGCAAACGCGAGGCTATGAAACGTTTGCCGGAGCTTGCGTCTGCCACGACGTTCTTCTGGCTTAGAACCTTGAAACTGATTTTGCCTAGGTAGTTTAATCGATTATATTTCGTTATGAAAGCGAAAAACGATAAATTTAAACTATTGATTTATCATCACTTTTGATTATATATTTAGGGCGAAATGAAAATCTCTGTCTGCATGGCGACTTACAATGGTGAACGCTTCGTTCGCGAACAACTGGAAAGCATTCTTTCCCAGTTGCCGCAGTCTGATGATGAAAAAGGCGGCGCCGAAGTTGTCGTTGCTGATGACGGGTCTACGGATCGTACTTTAAACATCATTCAAGAAATTGCAGACCCGCGAGTCAAGGTCTTGCCTCAGGTGGGCCATCTCGGGCCTGTGTACAATTTTGAACGAGCCCTTGTGGCTTCGCATGGCGATGTAATCTTTCTTGCGGATCAAGACGATCTTTGGCTTCCTGGAAAAGTTTCAAAGATGATTGAAGCCTTGGGCTTTGACGGCGCAACGTTTTCAGCCAATGCTCCCTTGCTTGCCGTTCACGATGCCGTGGTGATTAATGACGAAGGCTCTGTGATGGGTGAATCCATGTGGGTGGCTCGCCCGTACAAGTCTGGTGTTTTTGCCAACTGGCTCAAAAATTCCTTTACAGGTTGTTGCGTTGCCTTTAGAAAGGAACTCCTTTCCCTTGCTTTGCCTTTCCCTAAGAATCTCCCTATGCACGACCAGTGGCTTGGAATTCTCGCGGAACGTAAGAGCGGGGTAGTGGCGGTTCCTGAAAAACTGATCAGTTACCGTGTGCATAAAAATAATGCCACCAACTTGTTTGCAGGTGACAATAAAAAGGTGGCAAGTTCCTGCCAACGTATTCGCTGGCGAGTAAACTTGTTGAAAGCTATTTTGCAACGTCAGGGCTAGTTTCGGTGGATTCGCTGGCGGCGGGTTCAACAAATCCGCCTGCGGCCACAAACTCGTTCCAACCGATGCTTACGATAGCGCCTGCGCGGGTCAGGTTGCCCTGGGCGTCTTCGTAATCTTTTAAAATGCGGCTCCATTCAGACACGTCGCGCTTGAATTTCACTTCCTTGTGGATTTTCTTTTCAAGCATGTCCTGCTTCCACTGTGCCACGTCGCCCAGCAACTTGCATGAAGCGTCCATGCTGTCCAGATAGGCGGGTACGGCATTCAGAAACTTCTTCTCGAAGTCCTTTGCCTTGGGCTTTGCCTGTGCCACAAGATTCTTCTGGTTAATGATATTCTTGCGGATTTCGCTCATAAGGCGCACGATTCGCACATAGTCCACCTGGGGCCAAATCAGGTTGAACGGCCACATTTTTTTCCAGTGGAACTTGAAAATGGACTCGTGGGCGGTGTTCTTGGCGCGCATCAATTCCTTGAGGTTGCCAAAAATAATTTGGGACGGAAGAATATCACTCATAGGGCAGAATATAACAAAAAGCCCGTTTTTTGTGCTAAAATGGGAACTGATTTATAATTTTTTGCTTGCATTTTCTAAATAAGGAATTAAATTCTAATTTGCATAAAACTTGCAAAGGATATTTATGAAGAACAACAAATTCAAAATTCTGCTTATTGTGGATATTGTGGCTATTGTCGGCCTCTTTGCGCTGATGATGGTTCTTAAGGGCGGTTACGAAGAACAGGCCAAGAAGTCTGTGAACGAACAGCTTGATGCATATTTGAACCAGAACAACGCTGTCCTTCAGGATCAGTGGAAGTCTGTGGACCAGTACGGCATGGCTTGGAAGCTTATCAATGCTGTTTTGACTGGCGACAAGACCGAAGCCTCCTTCGACGCTGCTGCTAAGGCAATCGAAGAAGACAAGGACGCTCGTTTCAACCAGGTTTCCTACATGTACACTGCAGCAGGCATTCCTGCTCCGGCACAGAACTCCATCTTCGAAAAGGCCGGCATGGCTGACAAGTTCCTCCTCAAGAGCGAAAATGGCGTTAAGGAAGTGGCCTGCGGTAAGAACTGCGTTATCTCCTTTACCTATGCCAAGGGCAAGCTGAAGGCAACTGACTACAAGGCTCTTGCTGACTACAACATGGCCGATAACTTTAAACTGGAAGCTCCTGCAGCATTCCACTTCGAATAAGAGGTACTGACCATGAATATGAAGACTATTTCTATTGCCTTGGCTGCTGTGGCTGTCCTCCTTTTGGCAACCCTTCTTATGCAGAAGAGCGGCTATGTTTCCCAGGCTACCGAACACTACCAGAAGACCACCGAAAAGTCCTTTAAGTCCGGCTCTCAGGTCGTTCAGTACGTGAACAATTCTATCGATGTGAACAAGTCCGTTTGGGTGCTCGCTACTGAAGTCATTCAGAACGTCAAGACCTCCCAGGACCAGGCTCGCCTCGAAGCAAAGCTGTTCCCCTCCACCAAGGGCAACATGAGCATTGCTAACAAGACCCGTAAGTTCGAAGCAACTTCCGACTACTACATCATCTCCAACTTCGCAAAGGTTGACGTAGACAAGAAGACCGAAGTCAAGTCTCTCTCTGGCCTCACCTCTGTGAACGTTAACGCTCTCCTCGGCAAGGCTGTTGTTGCCGACGAAGAATCTGAAGAAGATGAAGAAGCTGTTGAAGAAGAAGCTCCGGCACCCAAGAAGCCTGCTAAGGCTGCCAAGGGTAAGAAGGGCAAGAAGGGTAAGAAGCGCTAATCCGCTTTGCCTCAAGCTAACTCTTTGATTCTCAAAGACTTAAAAAAATCCTCGCAGAAATGCGGGGATTTTTTGCATTTCTTCACCTGCTAATCACTAGCCACTAACCACTAACCACTAACCACTATTTACTATCTTTCCCCTCGTAAAAACAAATAACACAAGGTGCCGGCTAACCCCCGGCAAGAGGTAAAAATGCTCATTCTTCGTGGTACTCCGGCTCTGTCGGATTTCCGTCTCCAGAAGCTTCTGGCTGACTTCAAGAAAGAAAACCTGAACGTCGCAAGCGTTTACGCTGAATTCCTCCATGTGGTGGATCTGTCCGCCGATCTTTCCGCTTCCGAAAAGGAAACTCTGGAAAAGGTGCTCCACTACGGCCCCATGCGTGAAGCCAAGGCCCTGGAAGGTGAACTGTTCGTGGTTTGCCCCCGTCCGGGTACCATCAGCCCCTGGAGCTCCAAGGCTACCGATATCGCTCACATCTGCGGCCTGCCCGCTATCAAGCGTATCGAACGCGCCATTGCCTACTATGTGAAGTTTGAAGGTGCCGCTTCTGCCGACGCCCGCAAGGTGATCGAATCCAAGATCCACGACCGCATGACTCAGGCTGTATTTGCAGACACCGCTTCCCTGGACGTTCTCTTCAGCAAGGAAGAACCGCGCCCCCTGAACATTATTCCGGTCCTCACTGAAGGCCGCGAAGCTCTCGTCAAGGCAGACAAGGCCATGGGCCTCGCTCTTTCCGCCGACGAAATCGACTACTTGGTCAACAACTTTACCGCTCTCAAGCGCAATCCCACCGACGTGGAACTGTACATGTTCGCTCAGGCCAACTCCGAACATTGCCGCCACAAGGTGTTCGGTGCCGAATGGACCATCGACGGTGTCAAGCAGGACAAGTCCCTGTTCCAGATGATCAAGAACACCTACGCTCTGCACAACACCAACATCTTCAGCGCCTATAAGGATAACGCTGCCGTGATGAAGGGTGCAACCGCCGGTCGTTTCTACGCAGACCCCCGCACTAACAAGTATGACTTCCACAACGAAGAAGTGGACATCTTGATGAAGGTGGAAACCCATAACCACCCCACAGCAATTTCTCCGTTCCCCGGTGCTGCAACCGGTAGTGGCGGTGAAATCCGTGACGAAGGTGCAACCGGTAAGGGTTCCAAGCCGAAGGCTGGCCTCACTGGCTTTAGCGTTTCCAACCTGAAGCTTCCTGGTGCCGTTCAGCCTTGGGAAAAGGACTTCGGTAGCCCGTCCCGTATCGCTTCCGCTCTGGACATCATGATCGACGGTCCTCTTGGCGGTGCTGCATTCAACAACGAATACGGCCGTCCCAATATTCTCGGTTACTTCCGTACTTTCGAACAGGAAGTTTCTGCTGAAAAGGGTAACGAAGTTCGCGGCTACCACAAGCCCATTATGCTGGCTGGTGGTCTTGGCAACATCAAGCACGACCACATCGAAAAGGGTCACATCGATCCGGGTGACCACCTGGTTGTTCTGGGCGGTCCTGCTATGCTTATCGGCCTTGGTGGCGGTGCTGCAAGCTCTGTGGCCAACGGTGCTGGTAACGAATCTCTGGACTTTGCTTCTGTGCAGCGCGAAAACCCCGAAATGGAACGCCGTTGCCAGGAAGTCATCGACCGTTGCTGGGCAATGGACGAAGAAAACCCCATTACCTTCATTCACGACGTGGGTGCAGGTGGACTTTCCAACGCCTTCCCGGAACTGGTGAACGATGGCGGTCTGGGCGGTAAGTTTGAACTCCGTAACGTTCCTAACGACGAACCGGGTATGAGCCCCTTCGAAATCTGGAGTAACGAATCCCAGGAACGTTATGTGATCGCTGTTGCTGGTAACAAGCTTGACGTGTTCGACGCTATCTGTAAGCGTGAACGCTGCCCGTACGCAGTGGTTGGCGAAGCTATTCCTGAAAAGCACTTGACTCTTACCGATAAGCACTTCGGTTCTACTCCCATCGATATGCCGCTGGAAGTCCTTTTGGGCAAGCCGCCCCGCATGATCCGTAACGAAAAGAGCCAGAAGCGTCCGCTCACCTCTCAGGTTGTTCCTGCCGACGCTACTATTAAGGACATTGCACACCGCGTTCTCGCTAACCCGACCGTTGCTGATAAGACCTTCCTCATCTCCATCGGTGACCGTTCCGTGACCGGTATGATCTGCCGCGACCAGATGGTGGGCCCCTGGCAGGTTCCTGTTGCTGACTGCGCTGTGACCTCTGCAACTCTCGACACCTACGAAGGTGAAGTGATGTCCATGGGCGAACGCGCTCCTATTGCTCTCATCTCTCCGGCTGCTGCTGCTCGCATGACTGTTGCTGAATCTCTTACCAACATGGCTGCCGCTTATGTTCCGGATATGGGCCGCGTGAACTTGTCTGCAAACTGGATGGCTACCCCCAACTACGAAGGTGATGGTGCTGACCTGTACGAAGCTGTGAAGGCTATCGGTATGGAACTCTGCCCGGAACTTGGCATTACCATTCCGGTGGGTAAGGACTCCATGTCCATGAGCACTGTATGGCAGGACGAAAAGGGTAGCCACCGCGTGACTGCTCCCATCTCTCTGGTCATCAGCGCCTTCTCTCCCTGCGCCGACGTTCGCAAGACCATGACCCCGCAGCTCATCCAGAACAACGACACCACTTTGATGTTGGTTGACTTGGCTCGCGGTAAGAACCGTATGGGCGCATCCATTGCCGCTCAGGTTTACAACATGCTTGGCGACAAGGCTCCGGATGTGGATTCCGCAAAGGAACTCCGCGCCTTCTTCGAAACCATCCAGAAGCTCAATGCAGATGGCAAGATCATGGCTTACCACGATAAGTCTGATGGCGGTCTCTATACTACCGTTACCGAAATGGCTTTCGCTGGCCACGTTGGTGTTACTTTGGACGTAAATGCTCTCCAGGGCAATGTCATCGACGCTCTCTTCAACGAAGAACTGGGCGCTGTGCTTCAGGTTGCAAATGCTGACGTCGCCGCTGTTAAGGCTGCATTCGCCGCTGCAGGCCTGGGCGATACCGTTTCTGAAATCGGTAAGCTGAACGATACTTACAACCTGGTTATCGGTGACTACGCAGAAGGCCTCTCTGACCTTCGTGCTATCTGGTCCGATACCACTCGCCGCATCGCCGCCCTCCGCGACAATCCGGCTTGCGCCGAAAGCGAATACACCTTGAAGCTGGAACAGGATGATCCGGGTATCACCCCCAAGGTCACCTTCGATCTGGCTGCAAGCGCAAAGATCATCAAGGATTACTCTAGCCGCCCGAAGATGGCTATCCTCCGCGAACAGGGCGTTAACGGTGAACTGGAAATGGCTGCTGCATTTGCTAAGGCCGGTTTCGAATCCATCGACGTCCACATGACCGATATCCTTTCCGGTCGCGTTAGCCTGAAGGACTTCAACGGTCTGGTGGCTTGCGGTGGCTTTAGCTACGGTGACGTTCTTGGCGCTGGCGAAGGCTGGGCAAAGAGCATCTTGTTCAACCCCAAGGCTCGCGCAGAATTCGAAGCTTACTTCAACCGTAAGGATACCTTCACTCTGGGCGTCTGCAATGGCTGCCAGATGGTTTCCAACCTGAAGGATTTGATTCCTGGCGCAAAGCACTGGCCCCGCTTCGTTCAGAACCTCTCTGAACGTTTCGAAGCCCGTTACTGCTCTCTGAAGGTGGAAGATACTCCGGCTGTGCTCCTGAAGGGTATGGCTGGTTCCGTATTGCCCATCGCAGTGGCTCACGGTGAAGGCCGCGCAGAATTCGCCTCTCGTGAAGCTGCAGAAGCCTGCTTGAAGACTGGCCTCGTAGCCCTCCGCTACGTGGACGGCAAGCACGAATACACCGAACGCTACCCGCTGAACCCCAATGGTTCTCCCTTCGCCATCAACGGCCTCTGCTCTGAAGACGGTCGTGCTCTCGTCATGATGCCGCATCCGGAACGTGTGTTCCGTACCTGCCAGTACTCCTGGCATCCGGCTGAATGGGGCGAAGACGGTCCGTGGATGCAGCTGTTCCGTAACGGCCGTATTTTTGTGGGCTAATCCAACTCTGGTGTCATCCCGGCCTCCGAGCCGGGATCTCCAAAAAATCCGCTTCCTGCTTCACCGCAGGAGGCGTTTTTTACGTGGGATAATGTTTACAAAAATTTATGTTTGGACAAAGAATCAAGGCTTTTTTGCCATAATTTACCAGTGATTTTAGCTAGACAAAACTATATTTGTGTCATAATAAAGGGTTTTGAAATGAAAAGAGTTATTACTACACTTGCCCTCGCTTTGGGTACTTTTGCAACAGTTAGTTCTGCAACTCAGATTCAGGGTTTTATCTCCGGCTATGCACCTAGCAGCGTTGAAGAAGTGAGAACCGAAAATGGTAACAACACCACTTCTTCTCTCCACTCTGATTTCTCCTGGAGCTTGGGCGCCGAACTTTTGATTTCTCCGGTCAACTACCTTATGGTTGGCGGTGGTCTTAGTTTCTTTAGCGTTCAGCAGGATGGCTCTGACAATGTGGTGATGCCTGCGATTCCTATTTTTGCATCTGTTGGCGCAATTGGCCCTGAACAGTGGATCGTTCGTCCTTATTTCCTTGCTCGCGTTGGCTATGCTTTCCCGGCAGCAACATTCTCTACCTGGTGGAGCAAGCCTCTTAACTTTATCGTCGGTGGTAACATTGGTGTTCACCTGCCGTACCACATGGGTGTTGAACTCAATTGCACTTACTTGTCCATGGACAAGAACTTCAAGGCCGATGACGTGAACTTCCGCTTGAACTCTGTGAAGTTCGGTGGTTCCATCACTGTTCACTTTGATCTGCCCGGTAACTCCGCTGCAGCATCCAATGACGCTCCTTTCACAAAGACCGTTGTTGTTGTAGAAACTTCTACCGAACCTGCTGCCGAAGACTACTCTTCTTATTCCAGCGATAACAGCGGTTCGACCTCTAATGACGATCCGTATTCCGCTTACGGCGAAACTTCTACCGAAACAGGATCTTCTGACTATGGTGCAGGATCCTCTTCTGAACCTGCCGCAGAAGAAGTAGCTTCCGAAGGATCTACCGATGCCGCAGAAGAAACTGCTGCAGAAGAAGTTGCTGCCGAAGCTCCTGCTGAAGAACCGAAGGCTGAACCGGCTCCCGAAAAGAAGGATGCTAAGAAGGCTCCTGCCAAGAAGAAGCCCGCTAAGAAGGCTGCAAAGAAGACTACAAAGAAAAAGGCAGCCAAGAAAACTACCAAGAAGACCACTACTAAAAAGAAAAAGTAGTGCCCAACACTTGAATAGACTAGAAGTGCCGCGCTACGCGGCATTTCTTGTATGCGGATGAAAATTTTTTTTGGATAGGTGAATCAAGAATGTCTGAACAATTGACTCGTGAATCTTTGGTGGAATTCTTCGGAGCTGAAGAATACACCCGTCTGTGCCGTCACGAAGCTGGCCATGCATTGGTTGCGTTCTTGTTTAAGCGTCCTCTGGAATATGTGAAGATGACTAACTCCAAGGAACGCCCTGGCATTACCCGCATCTCCGGCAGCGACCTGGAAGGCTCCGCCCACATCGCAATCGCGGGACATATTTCTGAATTCATTATCCGCAAGAACTTCGCCTGCGACTTGGATACGTTGCTGCGCGAATTGCCCGCGGAACTGTACAAGAGCGATGCGGACTACCAGAGTTTCCAGGCAGCCTGCTATTACTACAAGATGTCAGAAGTCAACGTGGTGGAACAGTGTTACAACGTGCTCATGGCCTGTCAAAAACCTTTGATGGCTATTGTTGACGGCCTAGAACAGCGCACCTACCTAAGTCGTGAAGATATTGAGAATTTGCTCAAGGCTTAACACATCCTTAACACGAAATTGTTCTGAATCTTGGAAACAGCCCTTTTCATGAAAAACAGATTGGTCTAAATTGCCTTTTGAGGTGCTTTATGATCGGGATGTTTTGGCGTTGGGTGGCTGTTTTTGTATGGTGTGGCTTGATGATTGCCTGTGGGGAAAAATCCACAGGTCCGGAAGATATTGCGAACTCCGAAAATGTTGCAAGTCCAGAAAATATTGCAAACCCCGAAAATGTTGCGAGTCCAGAGACTGGTGATGAAACGACTTTTGAGGAAAGCTCCAGTTCTGTGTCGGAATCTAAAGTTGAGACTGGATCTAAGGTGGAGTCTAGTTCTTCAGATGCCGTGACCTTACCATTTCGAGACCTTCTGCCGAATAACGGCATTCCTTATATTCGCATTACAGTTCCCGATAGTGCTGCGCTGAATGATACAACAGAAAATGGCGAGGCGGTCTATAGCGAGGCTGTCATTGAGATCGCAGGAAATGGCTTGTATGGGGATGTTCCAGCGATGGCGGGGAAGGTACGTTACCGCGGAAATTCCACTCGCCTTTGGTACCCCAAGAAACCTTATCGAATCAAGTTCAGCGAAAAGACGGAAGTGCTGGGACTTGCTGCAAATAAGGATTGGGTGTTGCTTGCCAATTACCGCGATCAGAGCAAGTTCATGAACGCAGTTGTTTTCGACATGGCCCGCAACATGGGAAACTTCAAGTTCGTGAACGCCAACCGCTTTGTGGAAGTGGAAGTGAACGGTGATTACAAGGGTATCTACCAGCTGACGGAACAGATCGAGCAGGCTGCAGACCGCGTCAACATTGACAAGACTACCGGCGTGCTGTTCAATATGGATAAGGACGACGGCCCGGAATTGAACACCTGGGACAACAATAATTTCTGGAGCAGCGTCTACAAGTTGCCGATGGCGGTGAAATACCCTAAGGATGTAACGGCTGCCGCTTTGGAAACGATTCAGGCGGATTTCGCGAAAGTGGAACAGGCCGTTGCTGATGGCGATTTCGCAACGTTCTCTGCCTTGATGGATGTGGCAACTTTCATGGACTACTTGATTATTCAGGAAGTGACCCGCAACGTGGAAATTGAAGCGCCCCGCAGTACTTATCTCTATAAGGAAAGTGCTGAGGGCAAATATGCATTCGGTCCTATTTGGGATTACGACGGCGGTTTCGGTTACAGCTGGAACGAAGATACGTTCCAATACTTCAGTGAGGATTCCTGGGTTCTCAGCAGCGGCAATCCTAGCAAGAGTCCTTACAACTGTGTAGCCGCCAATATGAGTGATTGGGGAACCTGCAATACTTCTTCCTCAAATGCTGGCGATCGTGGCGGCATGGGTGGCTTCGGTGGTGGATTTGGCCCCGGCGGTTCTGCTTCCTCCTGGAATGGCTACGGCGAAAGCGGCTTCTTTACCAACCTGTTTGCTAATGAAGAATTCCTTGCCGCCTATAAGGCTCGCTGGAATGAACTGAAGGATGTTCTCTACAATTACGCTACTGGCGAACTGGATGGCTATCTGGCTCTCTGCAAAAATGCTCTGGACAATGACGTCGCCCGCTGGAACCCCAAGCGCAGCTACACTACAGACATCGCAAGCCTCAAGAGCTGGCTGCAGAAGAGAATCGCCAACTACACAAGCGTGGTTGCCGCCTATTAATTCAGAATTTGTTTGGTGAAAAAAAGACCAGCCCTTTCGAGGACTGGTCTTTTTAATGGAGATCCCGGCGCGGTGGCCGGGATGACATCCAATATTACTTCAAAGCAGCGATCGATTATTTGAGTGCGGCGATCCGTGAGTCACAAGCAGCCGGTATTAACCGGCTGTGGTGACGAGAGCACTCGCTAGTCGCAGGTTCTTTATTGCGATTAAGCGAGTGCGGCTATAATTGCGTCGCCCATGCCGGTGGTGCCGACCTTGGTGCAGCCTTCCTGGTAGATATCGCCAGTGCGGTAGCCCTGGGAAATCACCTTTTCGCAAGCAGCTTCGATAGCGCGTGCAGCTTCTTCTTCCTTGA
>JAKSID010000022.1 GCA_024399035.1 Fibrobacter sp.
TTACCAAGGAAGTGCTCTACCACTGAGCTACCTGGGCATACAAGCCGCATGGAACTTAACAAGCTCCATGCGGCTAAGTTTTATAGTGGGTAGGAGTGGTTTCGAACCACTGTAGGCGTGAGCCAACGGATTTACAGTCCGTCCCCTTTAACCACTCGGGCACCTACCCATTATGTAGAGCCAAAGATAGGAATCGAACCTACGACCGGCTGATTACAAATCAGCTGCTCTACCAGCTGAGCTACTTTGGCATGAGTGGACCAAATTTAATAAGATTTGGTGGGGCTTGTCAACGAAAATCATGCTTTTTTTCAAAAAAAATCAAATTTTTTCAAGATTTTTGTACACATCATAGGTTAAACAATGTGAATAGATTGTGAATAGACGATTTTTACCCCTTTCACAACCCAAAAGTTCCTATGGGTCATATAGTTACGTTCACGCGAAGAAATAGAAAAATCCCCCCGTTTTCACGAGAGGATTTCAACTTATCAACGATGGAAAAGGGCGCTTATCAGTCCAGGTCCACCTTGACCTTGGACATTTTCACATGGCCGTCGACCTTGGTGCGAACCATATAGATTCCAGCGGGCAGACCCTTCAGGTCATTTTTAAGGTCAAGAGAGCCTTCGAAGACGGTTTTCACCATGTTCAACACTTGCTTGCCCTGCAAATCGAATACCTGAACCTGGGCCAAGCCGGATTCGTGGACCGCGCCCAACTTATTATATATGCCTGCGGGATCCTGGGGATCCTTTGTTCCTGTGGAATCCCCCTCCCCTGCCGAAGGATCAACCGGCTCAACCACACCGTCTCCCTCTTCCGGATCGGAATCCACGATGGAGGAGTCTGCAGCAAGTACGATTCCTGCCACATCAAATTCCAGCTGGTCAATGTTGGGACCGCCCAGTTCAGAAACAGACTGAAGCTTAAGAACGTTCACACCCTTCTCAAGATTGACCTCAATAGCGATGGAATCCCAGGTAATCCAGTCTGCTGTAGGCGGGAAGGTAGCGACACCGTAGCTTACGTTGTTCACAAAAAGTTCCATCTTGCGGGTGTCGGTCTTGCCATGAGCGTAGCGAATCACCAGAGTGGCATTCTCGTGGGCATCAGGAGAATAAAGGTCCCAAATGCCGTAGCTCGTTACCACATTTGTAAAGTTGAAGAAGCCGGAATCCAAAAAGCCTCTGTTGTCGTTATCGCAGGTGCCAACGCCATCGGTAAGGACACATGCTTCCAGGCTAGAGAGAATATTGACATTGGCAGGAACGATCGCGGCCTCTGTAAGAACCGTGATATTCGCAGTGCGTGTGGCAGGATCCACTTCGGTGCTGCCGCCCTTGGTCACGATGTTAATGTCGTACACGCCAGCCTTGGTAGGAGTACCACTAATGACATAGCGAGAATTTGCAGCGTCCAAAGTTGCAGTAACGCCGGCGGGCAATCCAGTAATGGTAAGGCCGTCGCAGTTTGTATAGCCAAAAGCGTATTCGCTAATGGCATCGCCCAGCATAATGGTCTGGAAGCTGGAGCCTGCGCCTTGCTTTTGAATTGCAGGAATCTTGGGGCCCACTTCGCCACCCACCAGCATAATATCCGGTGTGGGAACCTTATCGATGCCTGCGCCCAGCCAGAAACCCAGATGAGGGGGCTGGTTGTAAGCGGTGTTCTGCCAGCTCATGCCATTGCGGTAAATAGGATCGTGAGCCAGAGTGTAAAGGCGATGGGTAGTAGGAATGGTGGTGGTGTAAACGTATAGCTTGGAGGCGCCATCGTGCAAAATCACTTCTTCACGCCAGTCACCGAAAAGGTCACCGCTAAAGTTGGGAGTTGCCTTAGTGGAATTGCAGCTATTGCCTTCCAAAGTCACCAAGTCACCAAACTTCTTGCTGGAATAATTCCACTTACTAATCTTGTTTCCATCCAAAAGTTCATCCTGAAGGTCACCATCCCAATAAATGCGGAAGTTTACGGAATAGCGACTGCCCACAACCGTGCCCTTGGCGGAGTAAACGTTACCATTAGCGGTGCTCCACATTTCGTGACCGCGACTAGTGCTATCTACGTCGGCAGCAAGGCCGCGACCATTATCGCTATCGCTTGTGGCGCGCCACAGAATGGTTCCAGTGCGTGCATCGTGCAGTTCGTAACCATAAGGTTTGTCTTCGTGAACCTGCCAAACTTCAAGGCCTTCGTGATCCGGATCCAGGTCGCCAAAATGAATGGCGTCGCCGTGTCCCAGACCTGTGCGGTACATGAATTTTCCGTTATGATCAATAGCGCAAGCACCTTCGATAATTTCGTCGAAGCCGTCTTCATCTACATCGCCGGCACTCAAGTTATGGTTACCCTGGCCATAGCATTCGCTGCCGCTGGTTGCTGCGTTATAATACCAGCGCTGGCTTAAGGTAGTGCCGTCCCAGTCGTAGGCGGCAAGCGCCATACGGGTATAGTAACCGCGCTGGAAAACCATGCTAGGCTTCTGACCGTCCAGGTATGCATTTGTCGCAAGGAAACGGTCTACGCGGTTGCCGTAGGAATCGCCCCAGCTAGAAACAGTTCCGCGGGCGGGATTGTAGTTGACGGTTGCCATTTCCACACCGGTCTCGCCGTTGAAAATGGTCAGGTATTCGTTACCGCTCAGAATGTAACCATTGGAATTGCGGTAATCCTTGGTGTGGTTGGTTTCGCTGGCGGCTGCACCCTTGCTAATGTACTTGCCAGAACCATCCTTTGTGCCCGGCGCAGTCTTCATGGCCACTTCGGCCTTACCGTCGCTATCGTAGTCGCCCACCAGAATTTGTGTGTAATGAGCACCCGCGCGAATGTTTACGCCCAAGTCAATGCGCCACAATTTCTTGCCGTTAAACTTGTAGCAATCAACGAACACATTGCCGGTGTAACCCTTCTGGGAATTGTCCTTGGAATTGCTAGGGTCCCACTTCAAGATCAGTTCATATTCGCCGTCGCCGTCAACGTCACCTACGGCAATATCGTTGGGGCTGTAAGTGTAGCTGCCGCTAGAATTGGAGCCGCCAGCAGGGCGATCCAGATTGATGACCAACTGCTGTGAACCCCACACAGATACAGTCTTGTCGGAAGATTTTTCTACGCCGCCGATTACCGGACGCACGTAATACTTGCTGGAAGTTGTGCCCTGAGTATCCGTATAATTGGACGCAGCCTTTCCATCAAAACTGGCAATTTTTGAGCCATCACGGTAAAGGTTGAAACCTGTGGCGTTACCATCTATACCCAGAACACGCCAACTCAGGAAAACCCCATTGCTAGTTTTTACTGCTACAAGGCCTCGATCCAGCGACTCCATCTGGCGAGTCGCATGGGCAACGCCAAAACCTAATGCAAGGCCAAGCCCTGCATAAACCATAAACTTTCTCATAAAACATCCCTGGGAACCCAAAACACCATTTTTACCAGGTTTCCCGGTTTAAATTTAATCCAAATCGCCTAAAAAGCCAACATTTACAGCGTAAACCCGTTGTCATTAGACAACGTCGGTATTATATTCCCCAAAAAAGGAGCAATTATGCGTAAAAACTTGTCCCCAAAGCCCTATTTATACCCCCAACCCGTCTTGGTCATTGGAACTTACAACGAAGACGGCTCCCCAAACGCCATGGTTGCCGCCTGGGGCTCGGTTAGCGACGTAAACCAGGTCGCCATTTATGTGGCAAACAGCCACAAGACCATGGATAACATCAAAAAGCGCAAATGTTTTACCATCAGCATGGCAAATGCGGCAAATATTAAGCAAATTGACTATTTAGGACTGAACTCCGGCCACAAAGTAGCCGATAAATTCGTAAAATCCGGCTTGACCGCAGTCAAAAGCGATAAAATCGACGCCCCGACCATCGCAGAACTGCCCTTGACCCTGGAATGCACGATGGTGAGCTACGCCGAAGAGCCCGAATTGCTGCTTGGCGAGGTGGTCAATGTGTCCGCCGAAGAGGGAATTTTGGACGAAAACGGCAAAATTGACGTAAAAAAGCTAAATCCGATCTGCTATGACACCGCCGGACATGGCTATTACGCACTAGGCGAAAAAATTGGCAATGCGTTTAGTGACGGAAAGGCCATTTAAACGCAAATTTCGCCACTTTTTGCGTTCTATAGTACCGACTAATACTTCCCATAACCCATATGGGCTATGGCACACCCTCCCTTAACAATCTATCTTATGTACAGGTTAGGAGACCTACTTAAGGGTTAGGAGACTTAAGGAAGGAGGAAGAGACGCCATTCGTGAGAATGGCGTCTTTCTTTTTAGCTCTGTTCTAGGACTTTGTGCGCTTAGCAAAACTATTGCGCTTTGTCAGCCCTTTAGAAATTGTATATTTACTGCACAAATGTAACATTAAACCTGCTGTTCCGGTTCGTTTCACGCGCATTATTTCAGTAATTCTACAGCGTATGACATTTCAGAACAGAGCTTTTTTTATTCCCCATGGTCAACATTCGTTCTGCAAAAATTGAAGATGCGACCGCTCTGCTGGCCATTTACAAACCCTATGTGGAAAACACCGCCATCACTTTCGAATATGACGTGCCTAC
Organism: Fibrobacter sp.; assembly: GCA_024399035.1. Taxonomy (GTDB): domain Bacteria; phylum Fibrobacterota; class Fibrobacteria; order Fibrobacterales; family Fibrobacteraceae; genus Fibrobacter. Next base: position 4,579 of record JAKSID010000022.1, read on the forward strand.
CGTAGAAGAATTTGCAGAACGAATCCAGAATACACTGGAAAAGTATCCCTATTTGGTGATTGAACGAATCGCCGACGCGGATGGTGCGAATGGTGCCGCACCGGAAATTCTCGGTTATTGTTACGCGGGCGTGTTCAAGGCACGAGCTGCCTACAGCCACTGTGTAGAAACTTCCATCTACATTAAGCTTGGCGAACACGGCAAAGGCTACGGCCGCGCATTGTATAACGAACTAGAAAGCGCACTAAAAAAGCAAGGCTTTCTAAACGCCTACGCCTGCATCGCTTCGCCTAAGCCAGGCAGTACCCACTTGGATAACAGCAGCCAGAAATTCCATGAACACATGGGCTACTCGCTGGTGGGCACCTTCCACGATTGCGGTTACAAATTCAATCAGTGGTTCAACATGATCTGGATGGAAAAGATGCTCGGGGAGCATCTTTAAATTTACTTCACACGCACAACGGACTGGCGAATAGCCTTTCCATTTTTCATAACGCGCTTTAGATAGCAGCCAGCCTGACGGGGAGCGGAACCAAGAACATTGCCATTCATGTCAAAATACTGAATCGATGTTCTTGACATGTCCAAAATGCCCTGATGCAGCTGAGCGATTGCTGAGGGAATGGTATCCGTGCCATCGCTAGAGCTACTAGAAGAATCATCCACAGGCACATCGTCACCCGCAATGGTTATGGCAATAACAAAGGTCACCTGCTTGCTACCGTAAACCACAGCCTGCTTGATGGTAAACTTGTCACCCGCTTTCACCAGATTGGGCATATGGCCAACCTTCGTTGTCATGGTGCTTAAATCCACATTGGAGAAAACGACGCTGGGGCCATTCGTATTCCAGGCGGCAACAGCGCCCTTGGAATCAAACCAGTGCCCCGTCCCCTCGCCAGTGGTGTTGCTGTTCAATGAGCCATCAGGTTCTACGGCATAGAAGCTCGCCTTTGTAGAAATTTCACTCTGCTTTAAGCCAAGAGATTCCGAGACTTTCGCACCCTGCAGGTCAACGACGACAGGAGTGTAATCATCGCTGATAGGCAATTGCACAGCGAGGCTTATGGATTCCTCGACTGCGCTCGGAATGACAGAAGAGGAGGAGCTCGGAATGACTGAAGAGGAGCTCTGCGTGGCTACGGAACTTGACGATTCGATAGCAGTACTTGAGCAGTCGCCGCCGAGGCAGAAGCTTAATGTATTTCCACTAACGCTGACATCCGTAAATTTCAAACCGGTTTCTGCGCCGCTATACCAGCGGATTGCCGGATAGAGTGCATCAGAGAATGCATTATAGGAACCGCTAAAGAATGCGCCTGAGCGGCTTCCCGGAGAAGGCCACTGATCATTTTCCGGATCGCTATTCTTGCCCTTGGAATCCGCATGGACGATTCGCAAGCCCAACTTATCTGCAGCGGAATTTCCTTCGATGGAAAAGTCATAATGTTGCATCAAGATGCCGCTTCCCTTAAGAACTGCATCGCGACCAGAGTTTTTCACATAAGACCACACCAAGCCTTCCTTATCCGGGCGACTTGGGTTCTTAAAGCGATAGCACTTCTCCCCCGCTTCCGTAGAGACCTTACCTAAATCATTGGCAGAAACATCTTCAAAGGGAATCCATCCCTGATCCGCGCGGAAGAAATCATTTATGGCCACTGGATTCCGGTCATTAGCGCGATTGCCCATGGTGCAGTAGTCGCCATACCAGTACAAATCAGGCCAGCCAAAAACCATATGGCCATTTTCATGAACGAATACATAAATGGAAAACGTCCCAGGCATATCGGTCATCTGGTGTTTCTGCAAAAGTACACCATCGCGCCTTTCGTTGGACCAACCCGCATGAGGCCACAAACCCTGCCCCCATGTTTGGCCCGCACCCGCATACACGACGTTGATAGCTTCCGTCACGCCATCCTTGTCGTTGTCATAGCGGGAGAAATCTACCCGAGAATCAAAGTACTCAAACACTTCTTTCATGAGTACGTCGGAGCCCGAGTACCCCTCAAGACCTTCGTAATAAGACTTGGGATACTTAGCGCGATACCAGCCGAAAACTTCGTTTGTAAAATCAAGCTGGCCATTAGAAACATCTAGGTAGTAATCGCGAACAGAGCCCTTGCATCCATCACGATTGAAACCTTCCTTGTTCAGCCAATCAGAAATTTCATCAACGGTAACAGGAGCCTGCTGGTCAGAAAAATCCACCAGCATGGTAAGGCCATAGATTTTACCCTTTGGTGCAGAATAACGACTTTTTTCGGTGGTAGCGGGAGCCCGCAACATTCCTGTCTGCGCGCCGGATTGACCGCGAGTATTATCAAACTTTGTGATTGCTTCACTGGGCCACGCCTGTACGCGCTTGCCCTGATAAACAATGTCAGCAAATGAGCTACTGGTCAAAGCAAGAACCAGACTACCAAACATCACTTTTTTACAAAAAGTCATACACACCTCAATATGAAATATATACCCAAAGAGGAATGTGCGTTTGTAAAAAAGCGGGCAGGATTTTAAATGTCTAGAATTTAAAAGAGTTTTTCTAGAATTTCTAGCAGTTCGTTAAAATTTTGGATAACTGCAGCGGGATTATTCGCTGATCCAAAACCGTACGCGGCGTGGATAAAGGGAATGTCGGCCGTGCGGGCGGCGGTTTCGTCACCGACGGTATCGCCGATGTATACACAGTCCAGACATCCATTCCGCTCCATAACGGTCTTGATATTTTCGCCTTTGCTTTTGCCGGTGCGTCCGGACATTTCGTAATCCTTGAAATACTTCTGCAAATTTTGACTTTCAAGGAAAGCTTCGATGTATCCGCAAGGGCAATTGCTGACGATAAACAATTCGTACTTTGCGCTGAGCCCGATCAAAAAATCCTTGTCAAAAAAGAGAGGTGCGCCATGCTCTTTCAAGTAAGCGCAATGGGCCACGGCACATTGATTTAAAATGTCTTCGCGGCGAGACCTTTCCATGTCCGGGAAATAAATTGCGCTGATTTCCTGAAGGTTCTTGCCCATCACATTTCGAAGGTCATCTTCAGAAATCACCTTGCCCGTACCGTTCTTCTGGAACACCTGATTCCATATGAGAGTCAAGGGAGCGACAGTGTCCCACAGAGTTCCATCAAGATCAAAAATAAGGGCGTTAGGCATGGGAGCAAATTTAATTATTGCTGTTGCCCCTTGGCGTTAAAGTCTTTTTCGTTCTTGAAATATTTGGGAGTTTCGCCGGGGCGCTTGGCACTGCGTTTGCCAACATAATCGCCAACGCGACTTCCGTCACGATTATTGGGAAGCGCAGGCTTAATGGCCGACGATTCTTCTTCGTCAGAAGAACCAGGCTTCACAGATTTCACATTGATAGAATCCGTGGAGACCACGAAGTTATCGTAACGCACGAACACATCTGTGGAGGGCGCCCAGGTGTCATCGTCTCCGCCATGGAATGTAGAGAGATAGAACTCGTCTATTTTCTGGTCCTGGAAATCACGCAAACGCAAGGTATCCAAATCTAAAGCAAGTTCTCCGTCGAACCAGCTTTGCACAATACCGTTCTTGTCGCCCGTGCCTTCGGTGGAAACAGAATTCATAACCACGCGGGTCACCACACGGTGCCATTTACCCGGCACAAAATGTTTTTGCTCCGCCGTTTCGCCAAGGTTCCATCTGGCGTCATCGCCGTAGGTACTCGCCTGATCCACAAAGTACAGATACTGCACCACAGCACCTTCCGCGCGCCACATGATGCGGGCGCTCCAGCCGTCACCTACAGAGGGGCGATTTCCGCCAGTATAACATTCACCGCCACAAAGTCCCGGCAGCTTTCCACCTTTCACAAATTCAAAACCAGGCTCGAACTGAATATCGTATGCCACCCACATTTCTTCTGCAGAAACATTAAGCGGCTGCTTCACCTGCCCGGCGCAGGCGGGGCGCCCGCCCTCGTCATTGGGCCCTACGCAACCCTTTGGGTACTTCAGCTGCAGAACCATCCCGTGCTCTTCATCGTCCTGCACAATCTTTGCATTCTGGCCCCCATTCTGCTCCATGGCATACCAACTGGAAACTCCCGCCTTTTTAGGGAAGTCTTCCTCGGCCATCTTATTGGTGTACTGGCCCGCAGCACGATTTTCAAAATCCGCAGAAAACACCACATCGGCAAAGGACACCGAAGTGCAAGCCAAAGCCATTGCGAAAATTCCACGAGCAAAGTTCATAACGGGTCTCAAAAAGAAGTGCAGACTCTATTGAAAATACATTCTTTTAGGGAGATGGGAATACATATTGCGCCCTTATAAATAGACAAAAAGCCTCCCTCAAGGGGAGGCTTCTTTGTGGAACAATCGTAAGCTTAGCGAAGACCTTTCTTCTTGTAGTAGTACAGTTTCAGCTGGCCTATGGTCTGATCTTCTGTGGATTCCACCTTGATATCGGTTGCAAAGAACGGATAGATTTCATTGTCGCTATCCTTTGCGATGTACCAAGCTCCATCGGTTGCACCGAATCTAGAGCTGCTGATTTCCGTATCTTCGTTGATTTCGAACATGCTCTTGCATACGGGGGTTTCTGCCGGCAGAGTGCCAGGTTCCAAACCGGTGCTTAAGTCAGCTTCGTAGACAGAAAGAAGCATGCTCCTTTCAAACATAACGGTATCGACATCAACGCGAAGCTCCAGGTGCTTGGGAATTTCGCCACCAGTCTTAAGGCTAATGGACTGCTGCGTTTCGGAGTTGATATCATTGGTTAGTATTGCAGAATCCAGCACCATTTCAATGCAGCGCGAAGAGGAAGACGCAACGACGGAAGAGGACGACTTGGCAGAAGAGGAAGATCCCGGTTCGGTCGATTCGTCAGCATCATCTTTTTGGTCATCGTCCTTTTGGATATCTTCGGAAGTTTCATTGTCTTTGGGACCAGAAGAACTATCGTCACCACAGGCGATAAGACCGAAGCCTGCCGCAAAAATGGCGGACCCTAGGAGAATTTTTTTGAAGTTCATACAGTATTCCTTTTTTTATGCGCACAATTGTTTTTTACACTCAACTGTCCATTCTAGAAATATTCAAAAAATTGGCGAATTGCCCACGGCCATGTTTGAAATAAGTAAAAAAACGCATTGAGCTGATTAAAAAACATCATACTTGCAAAATTCACGAAGACGGCAAATTAAACCGCGAGTCAACGACAACTACTCAGGAATCACCACACTTCGCACTTGTCCACGAATTCGTATTTCGGCATTTCCTTGTGGATACAGCCTGAAACCTGGTCTTGCATGCTGTAGGGAATGCGCCTCCGTCACGGAGGTACGTCTACATCGTTCCCTTCAAAATTCTTGACACCTTCTGAATCCAGAGTTCAATGCTTCAGGATACTTAAATAGAAAATATATGGTTATAGGAGGATTGACACAGCCCACGTTTTGGTGTACATTTGTATATATGAAAGAAGTCCGTCCTGAAGACAATTCCATATTGCTGTACAAAGATGAAAATGGCAAGACAAACGTCTCTGTCCGTTTTGCCGATGAAGATGTCTGGGTGACTCAGGTCCAGCTTGCGGAACTCTACGAGACGACGCAACAAAACGTTAGTCTCCATATCGACAATATTTATAAGGACGGCGAATTGCCTCGCGAGTCAACTCACAAGGATTTCTTGTTAGTTCGGCAAGAAGGCAAGCGGAATGTTCAACGCGAAATTGCACATTACAATCTCGACATTATCATTGCCATCGGTTACCGCGTGCAATCTCCAGTGGCGACTCGCTTCAGAACATGGGCCACAACGCGTCTGCACGAATTTATCCAAAAGGGTTTTGCGCTAGATGACGAACGATTGAAAAATGACCGCAACCGCTATTTCAAGGAACTACTCCAGCGCATTCGCGACATCCGTTCCTCTGAACGAAATTTTTATCAGCAGGTGACAGACATTTACGCCACCGCCGTAGACTATGATCCCCGTAAAAAGATCACGCTGGATTTTTTTGCAACCGTGCAGAACAAATTGCACTATGCCGTTCACGAGCATACAGCCGCAGAACTGATTTATGAACGTGTAGATAGCGAAAAACCGTTTGTCGGCATGACTAACTTCAAGGGAAATTACGTTACCGAAGAAGATGTAAAAATCGCCAAGAATTATTTATCTGAAAAAGAATTACAACGTTTGAACCTGATGGTTTCTCAGTTCCTGGATTTTGCAGAATTGCAGGCCCTTGACGAAAAGCAAATGCGCATGCAGGACTGGATAGACGCCCTGGACAACCAGATTGTCATGAGCCAGAGAAAATTACTCGAGGGCAATGACAAGATTTCTCACGAAGAAGCCATGGAAAAAGCTGAACACGAATACAAGCTCTTCAAGCGAAAGGAACTTGCAAACCTGAAAAGCGACTTTGACAACTTTTTGGAACTTCGCGAAAAGATTGCCTCTTATAATGCATAGGAAACTTTAGCAGCACACAACCCAAACCTCAATAACTTATCATGCCTAAGCGTACTGGTGTTGCAGACTTGCCTTTGCATACGGGGACTGTTCCCCGTTGGCTCGCAGACCGTATGCGTGATTTGGGCAGACTCATTGCCGAATCCATTGTGGAAAATTACGGCAAGAGGGAATTCCTGGTTCGTTTAAGCGACCCGCTGTGGTTTCAGTCCTTCGGTGCGGTCATGGGCATGGACTGGCATTCCTCGGGAATTACCACCAGCGTGATGTATGCCCTGAAGCGTGGACTGAACCCTATTGCAAGGGACCTTGGAATTTACGTGTGCGGCGGCCGCGGAAAGTTTTCGCGGGAAACACCCACGGAACTGCTGCAGATTGCAGACAAAACCGGCGTGGACGGGAATTACCTGAAGCGCACAAGCTGCCTCTGCGCCAAGGTGGACAACACGGCGGTCCAGGACGGTTTCCAGCTTTACCAGCACAACTTTATTGTCACTGATGAGGGCGACTGGGCGGTAGTGCAGCAGGGCATGAACACAGACGCTCGTGCTGCACGACGTTACCACTGGTGTTCTTCTAACTTGCGGTCTTTTGTAGAAGAGCCCCACGCAGGTGTGGTAGGCGAAAACCGCGGGCAGATTCTAAACTTGACTCATCAGGACGCGCGCAGCACCCGCAGCTCCATCCTGGAATTGACTCACGAAAATCCCGACAGGATGATGCGTGAAATTCGACAGATGGTAACACCAAGTTCTTCTATGGTGGTGTCGCCACAGATGGATTTATTTGCGCCCATTGTCGCGCCGGATGGAACACCCGTTCGCCTCGGGTCCCGAGACCCTATCGTCGCAAATTCTTCTCGCGATTGCACCATGCCTAGCCGTCACGAAGTCCGCGCAGAAGACGTTGACTTGAAGCGTCTCGGTGGAGTTCTTGCCACCGCCTATGAATCGGACCCCAAGGATTTTGAAAGCCTGTTGCTTACGCCAGGACTTGGTCCCCGCACGTTGCAATCCTTGACACTTGTAAGCGAAGTGATTAACGGAACACCGTCCCGCTTTAGGGACCCCGCCCGCTATTCTTTCGCCCACGGCGGAAAGGATGGTCACCCCTTCCCTGTTCCTACCAAAGTCTACGACGAATCCATTCGGGTTTTGCAAGGCGCCATCGAACACGCTAAAATCGGTGACCGCGAAAAGATGGATTGCCTCAACCGACTTCACGCAACGCAACTTGCCATCGAAAAAGACTGCGAACCTCTCGCCGACTTTGACAAAACCCTGGAACATGAAAAAGCCCACTCGCAGGAGTGGGGCGGCAGAACGGTTTAAGGCCTATTTCCATTCAATTGAAATTTTTCTTTTCTTAGCAGCACAATCTGTTAAGTAGGAATCAATCAATGTCTGATAAGGAATGCCCTGTTCTTTGGACATCTTCTTAAAATATTCAATAGTCGACGAATTCAAACGAATGGTAATTTGCTTTTTTAAAGCCGCCGCATAAGGATTCTTAACGGCCTTCATTTTTTCGAAATCATATTCTTTTTTCACGCCTCGTCTCCTTTACGTGCATTCCAATAATACTGGAATTCCTTTTTCGTAGCCTTACGGGCACTGATGATACGATTCACGACTACATCGTTATCAGTAACTATCCGTTCCGTATAAACAACAACCAAGGTTCTTAATTCAGAAGACAATCCAATAAGTATTGAACGATCCTCATCCTTTGAATGTTCTACATCAAAAAATACGCGGGCATGTTCATCTTCAAAGCAACTCTTTGCTTCTTCAAACGACACTCCATGTTTTTTCTGATTTATCGCATTCTTATTTTCATCCCACTCAAAATCTATTTCCACAATAGACCTCGTGGTATAACTACAATATAATTACATTCAAAAATAAACGCAAGAGCCTGCAATGCGATTGCAAGCGCATTATACATCTTTTTGAGTTTTGACACTCTATTTCCTTAAGAACGCATTTCCCATTGAGATGATTCTCGCGGGCTCCTGTCGGGAGATCTATCAAAATTCAGTTTTTCTGAATATTGTCAATATACAAAAATGTGTAAAGTGAGCGCCGCGACAGAAAATTTATTTTCTGGCATGGTCGAACCAAAGCATTTTATACAAAAAATCCCACTCGCAGGAGTGGGGCGGCAGAACGGTTTAGATTTGTTCATCAGGGGCTTGGCCGTCGTGGGCAAGCCATTTGCATTCCGTCAATTCCATATCCGTGAAGGTCGCCTTGAAAGATGAATCCTCAGGACTGCAAGCGTAAATGCCAAACTGGATTTCGTCGGTAGCTTTCCACATGTGGCAAATTCGCATTTGTGAAAAGTTGGAACCGTCTTCGGAACATTCAATGCAGAAATCATTTTCGCGACGGCTGAAGCGATACCACATGGATTTAATATCGGCACTGATTGCGGTGGTAGCCCAGTCCGAATATCCCATATTGGTGGCAACACTTCCAAGATGCTGGAACTTTTCGTTTTCGTATTCGATGGAAGCCTTCAACCAGTTTTCGCTATCCAGATACATGGCAACGCCGCACTGGTCAAAACGCTTCTTGCTTTCAAAAGAAGTCCTCACGACGAAAGAGAAAAATTTCTCTGCAGTCTTGATCTGAAGAACCGGTGCGTTATCATTTCGGAAATGATAATAGGTTCTTTGCCAAAGGTCCGTATGAGGTTCCGTAATGATTTCAATAACATCATCCGTAATGGAAAACTTTTTCGGAGCCCTAGTCCAGAACCAATCTTTTGCATTAATCTTCATTACTTGTCCTTCACACATCTTACAGAAAGTCCAAAGTCCTTTCCATAAGGATAAACGGATGCATCCTTACGGCCAGCCATCATGTGGACGCCGATTGCTTTTTTGCTGGGCGCGGCGGCACCATCCTGCGAGTTTGCGCCATCCTGCGACACAACCTCTTCCGTTGCGCTCCACAAATAAGCATACAAAGTTTGGCGATCGAAGCGGCCGCGGTAATCGCGGAAGCCCGAGGGAGTTGCGTTAAAGCCGTACTCGTCGGAACCGTTGCCGTAATGACTCCAGCCATCAGCGGCTTTCAACTTGACGCCGGCGGAATCGCGACCACCAACATCTGCGAAAAGCTGTTCAAATTCTGCGGAGGAGGGCAAGTGCCAACCAGCGGGGCATACATCCTTCGCTACATCCCAGTTATAAAAACGTCCGTACTTGCGGCAGTCATAATTAAAGCGAGTATAACACCAACTTTCTTCTGCAGCAAAATTCAGGTTCTCTGCCATCCAGACAGTTTCACCGATTTTCACAGTCTTGTATTCCTGATTGTCGCGGGAATCCACGAGAATCTCAGAAGCAAGGGACTCCCCCACATAGAATAGGAATACCGCTATTTGAAAAAATTTTCTCATTACCCTAAAATTATAGAATAAAAGAACTGTCTCGGAGATAATTCTCAATTTTAGGGCTATTTTACGGGAAAAACAGCTTTTTTAGATACCCGATTCCCGTAATTTATTAGGTTGTTTGTAATAGGTTTGTGGTTAGGGCTAATTTTTTCATGGCAACACGCCCCAAAAGGGAGCCAAAACAACGAAAATGCCAGTAAAAAACGGCCGATCAGAGCTGTTTTCCATTTCCAGCGCGACTTTCACGATAATTTGTTTGTAAAAATACGGGAAAAACGACACAAGTTGCAGCTCTTTTCCCGTAATTTGGCCACTTTTTTTAAAAAGATCCCCGGGGGCACGAAAATTTCAAACAGCTACAACAGTTTCTTTCGTTTTAAATTATTTGGCGACTCAACCTGATTTTTCAAATCTATTTTATGCCTATGAGAAACATCTTTTTGGAAATCGGAAAGTCCCCCGAAGAAATCGAGGCAAAACTGAACAAGGCCTACACCCACTTCTTTGAAGGGGACAAGGATACCCAACGTATTTGCTTCGACAAGAGCGAAGACGAAGCCTACATCGTAGATATCGGACACACCGATATTCGTTCCGAAGGCATGAGCTACGGCATGACCATTGCCGCCTTGCTTAAAAAGCAGGACCTTTTCGATAAACTGTGGAACTTTGCCCAGCGCTACATGAAGAACAAGGTGGGCCCCTTGGCAGGTTACTACTCCTGGCAGGTTTCCACTACCGACTTTACCATGATGGACCCGGGCCCGGCTCCCGACGGCGAAGAATATTTCGCAGCCGCCTTGCTTTACGCCGCCAAGATTTTCAACTGCGAAAAGTACAAGCAGGACGCCATCCAGCTGATTAACGACATGGCCCACAAGCCTTGCGAGGCCGATGTACATACCATGATGGATGTAGATGTTGGCCTGGTTCGTTTCTCCCCCATGGACGGCAACGACTTTACCGACCCCAGCTATAACACGGTGGCATTCTACCGCATGTACGGCGAAGCTACCGGCGACGAAATCTGGAAGCGCATCGCAGACAATAGCGTGGCCTACTTGAAAAAGGCAACTCATCCGGTAACTGGCCTCGCCGCAGATTACAGTGAATTCAATGGAACGCCCAAGAGCACGCCTTGGCACAAGGAAAGCGACTGCTTCTGCGGAGACGCATGGCGCGTGGTGTGGAATATGGGCCTGGACGCTGCAAACATTACCGATGGATTGGAACGCGCTGATGCGCAGTGCGCAGGCCTTGCCGCAGTTCGCGACTGGGAAGTTTCCGCCATCAGAAAACTGCTGGGCTACCTGAACGAACGCCGCCCCTACCTGGCTGATATGCGAGTAGACGGCAGCGCCTTCCCCAGGGAAGCTCGTTACGCAACAGGCGGCCTCATCGCCATGAACGGCGCAGCTACCGTGGCCCTGCCTGCAGGCGACCCGCTGATCAAGCCCTTCGCAGAAGACCTGTGGAACATGGAAATTCCCAGCGGAACCTGGCGCTACTACGACGGCACCTTGTACATGCTCGGACTCCTCGCCTGCTCCGGCAAGTTCAACGTCTAGATTTTTACCCAACAAAAACAAGTGCCACGGCTGTTTCAGTCGCGGCATTTTTTTTGCATCAACAATGCGAAACCTTATGAATTTTTTTCAACGACACGGCCGAGAGGTGCCTGCATCAGGCGCCTCTGTTCGGCATAAATACTAGGCGCCAGAATATGGTAAAGCGCTTCCTTCACCATTGTGCCTACGTTGAATGCAAAGGAATCAAACACGTAACGATAACTATCGACGGTGTCGTCAAAGCCCACCACATAAGGCACCGGCTTTCCCTTAGCCTTGTAGCAATCAATAATCGTAGTAGCCACCCAGTCGTTGGCGCACACAAACTTATCCAAGGTGGCACCTTCCAATAATTTTTCAACCATCTGAGTCAAAAATTCCTGGGGATTCACGCCTTCTTTTGTCGTATGATCCTTAAGGTCAAAAGGCGAGAAGAACCGATTGTTCACCAAGGGAATCACTTCTACATTTTCTTGCAAACCCTGCAATCGTGCCTTTGACCAGAAACTTTCATGGTAAGGAGAAATGTAGTGAACCGGGCCAATCTTTTTTCGCTTAAGATACTGGCCCACAATAACGCCAGCTTCTTTACCGAAGGCCACGTTGTAAAATGCCCACTTCTTTTTGTTACGCACACTCATGGGCACCACATCGGGAGCATATTCCCACCACACCGAAATGGGGCTATGGAAATTGGCGAAATGTGCAAAGAATCTTTGGGGATCTGTTACCAACCAAGTAGAAAGAAATGCACCAAGGCAATGGGAATCGTTCTTGATTGAAAGAGGTGTTCCATCGGGATTAAAAATCTGATCTGACTTTTCGTGGTAACCCACGTAATGCACAATAAGGTTCTGCTCCGCAGCAATGCGGGCCACCGTCCTGAACACGTCGGATTCTCGTTCCGACTCGATGATCATTCTGCCCTGGGCATCGGAACGATGGACAAACAGGATGTAGTTAGAGGAACCAATGGAACGCTCTTCGCTAAAGAACACCTTGCGTCCGTTGCGAACCAAAATTCCCTGCTCCACTTTCTGGTTCAAGAATTTCTTTACCAGGTAGGCCGACACACGATAACGGATTGCAAGGTCGCCCGACGACGGCAATTGTTCAAAAGCATTGAGATAGCCGCTTTCCAAATCTTTCTGGAACTGCTTTTCAATTCCCGCATAAACATCTTCCACAACCACCACGGTGGGCTTGGGCGCATCACCCCAAAAACAACCCTTACCCTGAATAAGCTTGATCTGACCTTCGGCAGCAAGTTCCCTATAAACCTTGTGGACCGTGGTCACGGAAAGATTCAGCTGCTTGGCCATCTTGCGGACGGAGGGCATCTTGTCCCCGTCCTTGAAGCCTGCGGCAATAATCGATTTCTTGACATCCTTGATCAGCATATTTTCCTCCAGCAGAATATACTTAAATGGCGAGATATACGCATGTGACCCTAGGTTCAGTTATCCGATAATCCACTTGGCAGAATAAAATAAAAAGTGTATATTTGTGCAGTAGAGATTTTTGGCCGGATATGGCCAGCCGAAGGATATCCATGGAAACTTGTAGCTACGAATACACCGCGCGAATCGAAGTTCGCTATGCCGAAACCGACCAGATGGGCATTGTCCATCATTCTGTTTATGCCATCTGGTTTGAACAGGCCCGCACCGAGTTTTTCCGCACCGCTGGCGCAAGCTACGCCGACATGGAAAAGCAGGGTTTCGCCTGCCCCGTGTTGGAACTGGGCGTGCAGTACAAGGCCCCTACCCACTACGGCGAATTCGTAGATATCAAGACCACCCTTATTAAAGAAGACAAGCTCCGTTACCGTTTTAAGTACGAGCTTTCTGTAGACGGCAAGCTCTGCACCATTGGAACAACCCTGCATTGCTTTACCAAGGGCGGCAGGCCCACCAGGGAACTTCCCGAAAAGATCGCGGTATTCTTCCCCGCCGAGGCAAAATAAACCTTTTAGGAACCGCGCAACCCCAAATAATTGTTAATTGTTATGGACCAGCCCTTAGCAGAACGTTTACGCCCCCAGAACCTGGATGAGTTTCTTGGACAAAACAAGATTCTCGGTGCCCAGAGCCTGTTGCGCAAGAGTCTCGAAAACGACACCGTCCCCAGCATGATTTTCTGGGGTCCTCCGGGTTGCGGCAAGACCAGCCTGGCCCACGTCATCAAGCAGAAAACCAAAAAGGCGTTCGTGGCATTGTCCGCCGTTTCCAGCGGCGTGAAGGAAGTGAAGGAAGTTCTGGCTGATGCACGCAAGATGAAGGCCATGTTCCAGGACACAATACTCTTCATCGACGAAATCCATCGCTTTAACAAGGGCCAGCAAGACGCATTGCTGGGCGCCGTAGAAGACGGTACCGTTACGCTGATCGGCGCCACAACCGAAAACCCGGGCTTCGAGGTGAACGGCGCTTTGCTGAGCCGTTGCCAGCTGATTCTGTTTGCGCCCCTCAGTCACGACGACCTGCGCAAGCTGATCTTTAGCGCGTTGAAGGATCATCCCCGCGGTTTGAAATTGACCGACGTGGAGGTTGAGGAAGCCGTCGTCGACAAACTGATTTCCCAGTCCGAAGGGGACGCTAGATTCCTGCTGAACCAACTTGAATGGATCGGCGGTAACCTGGGTGACCGCAAGGTCATCGACGAAAAACTTCTGGAAGAATTCCAGTATAAGAAGCCCCTGCGCTACGACAAGAGCGGCGAAGAACATTACAACCTGATTTCCGCATTGCACAAGTCTATCCGCGGAAGCGACCCCGACGCCGCCGTGTACTGGCTGCACCGTATGCTTCAAGGCGGCGAGGACCCGCGTTACCTATTGCGTCGAATGATTCGTATGAGCATGGAAGACGTTGGCCTTGCAGATCCTAACGCATTGTTGCTGGCCACAAGCGCCCGAGAGGCTTACGACTTCCTGGGAAATCCCGAAGGCCTGATCGCGTTGGACGAACTGGCAGTCTACCTGGCTCTGGCTCCCAAGAGCAACAGCCTTGAAGTTGCAGGCTTTGCAGCGGACGACGTAATCCGCCAGACGGGAACACTCCCCGTGCCCCGCGCCTTCCGCAACTCCGTCACCCGCGTAGGTAAGCAGCTTGGCTACGGCAACGGCTATCAGTACGACCACGACAGTCCCGGCGGCTATTCCGCACAGGAACATTTGCCCAAGCAACTTGAAGGTCTGGAACTTTACAAGCCCAAGCAGATCGGCAAGGAAAAACTTTTCGCCGAACGCCTGGAACAGCTCAAGGCCATCCGCAACGAAAAGCTAGGCCGAAAAGCAGAAACTGCAGAAGACTAATTTTTTTATCACAAAAAAACCGCGACTTTATCGCGGTCTTTTTTATCTCATTAAAGGAAAGCGAAAAAGAACATCACTGGCGCTAATGGAACATAGAGATAAATTCCACCGCCCATGCCGCGTTTCTTTGTCCAACTAACTTCTAGGCCAAACAAGTCTAGCCATGCCCTAGAACTTACACCTATATCCGAAACACCAAATTCAGGACCTATAGATATTCCTATATAGTTTATTTCACTTTTACCAATCATTCTAGAGATGGAAATATTAGGCGATGCGTAGAGCGTCGGTTTGTCCGTATCACTTTCCATAATCTTGCGTACAGTTGAGCCCACAGTTACATAATATTTTTGTTCGTTGATAAATGTGACATTAATTTCTCCGCCCAAGGAAATATCGTCACCAAACACCAAAAATGGATTGATATTAAAGGTCGGTCTAAAGCCTTTGTATGGCTCAGAAAAAGATGGCGACGCAAACAATATCGCAATAACAATTATTCTGAAAGCGAGTTTCTTCATGGTGCTCACTAGAACTGTTCCAGGATCTTGATGCGGTCGGGAGTGTCCGGGTGGGTGCTGAAGATGGTGTTCACCTTCTTCACCAAGCCGTGGAGCATGCCGTTGTCATCTTCTTCATCCGGGTGAATGATGTAGAGCTGCGCCACGTCGTTACGATTCACGAAGGCCAGGCCCGGTTCGTCAGAAACCTTCTGCAGGGCCCTAGCCAATGGCAGGGGGTCGCCGCAAAGTTCTGCGGCACCGGCGTCCGCCACAAATTCGCGGGAGCGTGAAATTGCAAGGCGGTTGATGTAGCTGAAAAAGTAAGCTATAGAAGAAATCACCAGGCCCACCAAGGCAACAATCATCACAATGAGAATGAGGCCCCCCTCGTTCTTGTTGTTGCGACGGCTGCTGCGGGGGCGGGAGCGAAGCATGGCCTTGATCACTTCCATAAAGATGCTCTGCACCAAAGAAATCAAGCCCACGAACACGATGCACACCACCATGAGGCGGGTGTCGCGATTCTTGATGTGGGTCAGTTCATGGCCCACCACGGCGGCCAATTCCTCGTCGTCCAGCTTTTCGATAAGGCCCGTAGTCAACGTAACGGTAAAGGACTTGATGTCGATGCCGCTGGCAAAGGCGTTCAGGCCCGGATCGTCGATAATGTTGATCTGGGGCATTTCGATGCCGCCGGCAATGCAAAGGTTCTCCACGATGTTATAGACCCTGAGATTGTCCTTGCGTTCCACCGGCTTTGCGTGAGTCACGTGACGGATCAGGGAGACATTGAACATGTAGGCGAACAGGAACCAGAGGGCAACAATGCCAATGGTAAACGGCAGGGCCTTCAAGAAGCAGAACCAGATTACAGGCCAGTTGGCGCCGTAAGATTCCGTGCGTAGCTGTGCCGAATCGCGACAGGCACTGGCAACGGTGTTGCCCGTGGCAGAATCAATCACCAAGTCGCCAAAGAATTCGCAAGTCAGGCCGAAATAGTCCATCACAAAGATGAACGCCCAGACCATAGCCAGAATAATGACGGGATACATACACAACAGGATCGCGGTGTTCCTGTTGTTCCGCCAAATCTGGGTTTGCATTCCAACGTATTTCATGATACAGTTGTTAGTGGCTAGTGGTTAGTAGACAGGGATTCGGGAACGTTCTGCCCCCGATACCCCTAATCACAGCTTACTTTTTAGAACTTGACTTCGGGTGCCTTGTTCAGGGTTTCGCGGCTTTCAGTAGCTTCGTACATAGCAGCGCGCTTGAAGTTGAACATGCCAGCGATAATGTTGTTGGGGAAAACTTCGCAAGCGTTGTTGAATTCCTTGGTAGCGGAATTGAAGAAACGGCGAGCAGCGGCCAACTTGTTTTCGATGTCGGAAAGTTCGGTCTGAAGCTGGAGGAAGTTGGTATTAGCCTTCAGTTCCGGGTAAGCTTCGAGAGAAACCTTGAGGCCGGCGAGAGCGCTGGTCATAGCCTTATCGGCAGCAACCTTTTCATCAACGGTCTGGGCACCCATGCCAGCGGCGCGGGCGGCGGTAACCTTTTCAAGAACGGAAGCTTCGTGAGCGGCGTAACCCTTCACGGTAGAAACCAGCTGGGGAACCAAATCAAAGCGTTGCTTCAGCTGCACGTCGATGTTTGCGAAAGCGTTTTCGCGGTTGTTGCGAAGCTTCACCAGCTTGTTGTAAGTGGTGATCAGCAAGAGGACCAGGACAACGACGACGGCAATAATAATTCCGGCTACCATAATATTTCTCCTTTGTTGTTTTTACTTTGTAAATGTACTATAAAAAAAGGAGATCCCGGATCAAGTCCGGGATGACATGCTGGATTAAATGGAGATCCTCGGTCGGGCCGAGGATGACAAGCGGGGTTTAATGGAAAAACGCCCCGTTCAAGAGGCGTTTTTACTCGTACTATCTAACAGTCACTCTACTAATAGATTTATTGATACGTATCAAGTACGTTCCTGCTCGCGGAACTTCAACAGTGAAGTTTGCATCGGCTGTACCCTGCTTGAGCAGGCGACCCTGCATATCCATCAAGCTATAGACGGCGCCGCTCTTGGCTCCCGCGATTTGCAGAGTACGGCCCTGCACTTCCACACTGAACTGAGGGGCAGCCTTTACAATGGTCAAGGCATCCTTATCACCGCTGGAGCTGCTGCCCTTATTCGAACTGGAGCTTTCGCCCTTGCCAGAGGAGCTACTGGAGTTCGGAACAGAAGAGGAACTTGCCGGCTTTGCGATCTTAGTGGAGTCGAATACAGCCGTGTAGGTTTGGGCACCTGTTACGGACTTGATTTCGGGAGTCCAACCAGCAAATTCGTAGGTGTAGTTTTCGGACTTAGCCCTGGAAGGTTCATCACCAGTGTAAGAAGGCTTAGAACCGTAGAACACAGACTTGGACTGGACAACTTCACCATCCACCTTGAAGGTCACCTTGTAGGCACGCAAAGTGCTATCAAAGACTGCGGTATAAGTTTTAGCTGCTGTTACAGAAGTAATTTCCGGATCCCAGCCAGCAAAAGAGTATTCATACTGGGCGGTAGGATCCTTTGCAGGTTCTGCACCGGTGTAAGCAGGAACAGCGCCATAGCCTACAGACTTTGTCTGCAAAACACCTTCTGCACTCTTGAATACGATGGTAAACTTGTTCAAGGTGCTGTCAAAGACGGCGTTGTATACCTGATCCTTTGTTGCGGCAGAAACCACCGGAGTCCAACCAGCAAATTCGTAGGTATATGCAGCAGTCTTTTCACGGCTGGGTTCTACACCGTCGTATGTGGGCATCTTGTTATATTCCACCTGACTGCTCTGCAACTTTGTGGAACCGAACATGAAGGTAATGGTGTACTTGTTGATTTCGTACTTTGCAGTAATGGTGATATCATCAACGATGGTAATCTTATCACCGGCATCACCCAGCTTGTTACCCTCGGCGTCGTACCAGCCAAGGAAGGTGTGACCGTTCTTGTCGGCTGCCGGCGGCAACGCGTATTCGGAACCCTCGGCAGGAGCGGTTTCGATAACGACTTCGCCATCAACATAGACAATGAGCTGGTGCGTAGGAGCCAAATCAAAGAGCGCGTTCACCACAAGTTCCTTTGTAACCTTGCTGAAGGACTTGTCCCAACCGCTAAAGAGGTAACCTTCGCGAGTCGGAGATGCGGGAGCCGTAGCGGCCTTGCCATATTCCACCTGCTGCGTACTCAAAACCACGGAACCATTCTTGAATACAACTTCGTAAGTAATTGCAGTACTGTCGTAAACAGCCTTGTAAGTTGCATTGGCGGTAACATTGCTTACAGCCTTATCCCAGCTCTTGAATGTGTAGGAATAGGCAACCGTGGTTTCACGAGTAGGAATGACACCGCCAAAAACTACGGATGAGCCATAGGGCTGTACATTGGACCAAATCTCGGAATCATCAAAATCTACAAAGGAAATCGTGTAGCTATTGATTGTTGCGTTGTAGGTTGCCGTATAAACCACATCATCTGTTGCCGGAACAATAGCGGCATCCCAGGCAGCGAAGGTATAGCTGTACTGGGCAGTAGCTTCAAGGGCTGGGGCTGCGCCGGTGTATTCAGGTATGGAGCCATGTTTAACTGTTTTTGTCTGCAAAACCGTGCCGTCGGCATTCTTGAACGTGATGGTGTAGCTGACATCGCTGAGTTCGCCATAGAGCGCCTTCAAAGTAGCATTTGCCTTGAATACCGTGATTTCGTTTACGCGATTAAATTCCTCATCATACCAACCCTTAAAATAGTAACCTTCGGCAGGAGCAGGAGCTTCTGGGAGGGAGGACAGCTTGCCATTTTCATTGGTAATGTATGTATAAATGATTTCGTCATTGTCACTTGTAAATGTAACAACGTAAGCCAAAGCATTTTCCGATGAGTATCTTGCATCAACAATAGCGTCATCGCTAAAAACTGTTGATTCTGTAACCATTTTACCATTCTCTAACGCCCAACCAACAAAAGTAAAGTCCTCATAAGATTCCGGCTCGCTAGGCATTACAACTTTACCAGTATAATCGGTATAACGAATGGTCCTAGCGCCATCGTCATTGAACACGATCTTTACAATAGGAGCGTAGTTTGTAGAATCAGTTATCAATACCGGATAACCATCATTTATACCATCAACTCTTGTCCAAAGTCCAGAATTAGATTCCGTACCATTCGTGGTATTCAATATCCAAGCAAACTGATCTGCCGTCATTTGTGCAGTTGTAAAAGCATACGCAAAAGTAGCTAATCCTCTATTATCTCCTATAGGCGTTGAACTTAATTTTGTCCCATCATAATAAACGTTATTAACCAAATCATTTAAATTATAACCAATAACACCACCTCTGCTAGTACCAATTGTGGTTAAAGAACTTAAAACAACATAAACATTTTTTACTATCGAAGTATTGCGGCCAGCAATACCACCGAAATAGTCCTGCCCCGTTATGCACGAACCTCCTATAGCAACAAAAACATTTTCTATCGTGCCATAATTATCACCCGCAATACCACCGACATTGTCAGAGCGAGTTGTCGGGCCATCACCGCAAATTCCAGCACGATTATAAGAAGTTTT
Source organism: Fibrobacter sp. (assembly GCA_024399035.1). Lineage (GTDB taxonomy): Bacteria > Fibrobacterota > Fibrobacteria > Fibrobacterales > Fibrobacteraceae > Fibrobacter. The sequence continues at coordinate 24,438 of JAKSID010000022.1, forward strand.
AACACTTCCTGTTGTATCGTTTATTCCTGCTATGCCTCCAATGAAGGTCAGATTCGATGTTCCCGCATCATGGCCATCATTAATCGCTATTGAGTTTTGAGCATTAAAAACTTGCCCTTTGTTAAATCCTACAATACCGCCTTGAGCATCAAGTATATTTCTATCCATGATATAATTATTCACTAAAATTATTGTGCCCATATTCTTTACATTGCGGATGACACCAAGCATTTCATTAAGCCCTGCAATGCCTCCAAACATTTTTCTATAGCTGCCAGAAGAGCTTCCGTAAGCTGTAACCTTGGCATAATTTTCACTAGAGTCAATAATACCACCAGCTGCATTTTCACCAACAATACCACCAGCGGCACCATGTCCATCATAAGTAGTTAAAGTAACATCCCCATAACTTTTTACTCCTATAACATTGCCCAAATTCCTTTTAGCAAGCAGACCAATATTACCTGACCTAGCATAAACCGATCCATTAACATTTAAATGCAATACACGAGCATTTGCAGCGATTTCGTCAAACAAAGCATTGCATCTAATTCCAGAAACTTGAAAGTTCCTTCCGTCAAAATTTCCTTCAAATCCATTTTGATTCGTATTTGATTTAGCTCCTATTGAATTCCAACAAATAGCATCAGCATCTTTTTCTACAATAACAATATCATTTGCCAATAAAGCATTTATCTTACTTTCCCCAGAATTAACCTGTTTGGCAAACCACGCCAATTCGTTAGCATTAGTCAATTCATAATAAATTACACCTGCTACTTTTCGTGCATTCGGTTCACTTGTCGAACCTGTCCAGCTTGCAGCATTCGCCACCATGGCAACCACCAGGCTTACCAATAAGAATATTGATTTTTTGAGATTAGGCATTTTCAGTCTCCTAGAAGTTTAAAACTTTCTTTTTGTAATCACCAGTAGCAACATTGTTAAAGAAACTATTATCCAAACAACCATTTTCTTTGGCAAAGCCAACAAGATTGCCAAAAGGATCCTTGGCACCACTTTTTAAAGAAAAATGATGAACGTTCCATAAATAACTCTGTACTGAAGAATTCCCGCAAAGACGATGCATTAAATAAAAAACAGAACCATAATCATCTGAACCCAATACACCTTCCTTTTTTAATTTTGCAATGTTGTCTAAATACGAGAACGTCTTATCAAACAAATGTTCGTCTTTACTCCCATGAAAAGATTTATTGTATTCCCAATTTTCGTATTCGATCATGTAAAGAATCTCACGAACCTCTTTATCATCATAGAACTGACGTATAATTTCATAAGTTACCGTACAACGTCTGAAACGATTCATATCATCCCATTTTATATATGCAGCAATGACACCAACTATCGCAACAATTGCAGTCACAATTTCAACGATTACTTTCACAATTTCCATAGAACAAGTATTCATATTTTCCTTCGTTAATACACCAAAAGCCTTGCTCAAAATACGGGCAAAGCAGAAGAAACAGAACATGCATCACTTACACATTCTTTAAAAACATTTTTTCCGATTAAACTTGATTTATAATGGAGCCAAACTACTGCACTATTGTGCAGTCCCCCCCCCTGCAAAGACTATACCAAAGCAACTAGCAAAGGAGTTTATCTTTGCATTCAAAGTATTTCTAGCTGTGGCACAAGGGGATTGCATGACTTTAATTTAAATTTTTTTACAAATTAAGTCAAGCCCGCCTCCCAGATACGCCCAAAAGAATTATCCTAACTCGTCCTTCAAGAATTTTTCCAATGTATCCTTTTGGGGTAAGGCCAGCATGTAGGTAGAAACGAACAGCTTGTTGTCCATTCCGGCCAAAGCATACTCCACCATTTTCTTGCCTTTCTTTGTGCAAAGGAGAATCCCCACGGGAGGGTTGTCGCCTTCGTTCATCTCGTTTTCCTTGTAATAGGAGACGTATGCATTCAGCTGTCCCAAGTCGCCATGGTTGAAGGAATCATCCTTCAGTTCGACAATCACATTGCAGTGCAAAACCCTGTTGTAAAAAACAAGGTCTACAAAGTAATATTCATCATCGATAACGATTCGCTTTTGACGAGACTCGAAGCAGAAACCCTTGCCCATTTCCAAAAGGAATTCCTGCAGGTGGTCCATGATGGCTCCTTCAAGCTCACTTTCGTTGAAAGGCCTTGCAGGCAAGTTCAAGAATTCAAAAGTGAAAGGTTCCTTGATACCATAACCTAGAGGCGTTTCACTCACCGTCTGCTGGAGCAGCTTTTTAGGGTCCTGGCTGACACCCGCCCTAAAGAACAGGTTTGTCGCGATCTGCCTACGAAGTTCCTTGACACTCCAGCAGCACTTGATACATTCCGTTTCGTAGAAAAAGCGTGCAAAGGAATCCTCGACCGTCATGATTTCACGAATGTGCGAGAAGGAAAGGTTTTCAATGATTCGATTCGCAGGAGTTTCGAATTCGTGCGACGGCGTCGCACTTTTTCCAGCAAGATAATCCTTTATTTTTGGATATTTCAAATAAAAGGCTCTTGAAATTTTAAACAGAGTCTCGTTCATCCCTCTTGTATTCAACCGAGCTTCAATATTTTTCAGCAGTTTTTCGCCATACTTTGCACGATCAAGGCCTTTCTGCTCGTATTCAACGATATAATACCCTATTAGATAGTTGCGGATGGTGGCAAGTTTGTTCACCGCCTTCACAGAAGCTGAATAAGCGTTCTTGTGAATCTGCTCCAGAGAACTGGCCAGACCTTCGAAAGTCTGGGGATTGGAATTCTGCCAACCATTAGGCAACTGAAAGTCTTGAATTTGACTGGACATAGTATCTCCTTTTGAAAAAAGAAAAAGACATCTGTTTTTCAGATGCCTTGGAGATACCTTTTCGAACCTCGGGCAGAATTATAGCTTATACATAAATACTGGCAAGGGTCAAAATGTAATTTGTTTGTAAAAGGAGATCCTCCCCATACGGGGACCATGCGCACTAAGGAACAAGTTCCTAAGTGCTGTCCGCCGGAATCAAGTCCGGGATGACAAACTGGGTTTAATGGAGATCCCGGATCAAGTCCGGGATGACATGCTGGGTTAAACGGGATCGTTCACGGGCTTGCTGTAATCACGTTCGCCAAAGAGGGCGGTGCCTACGCGAATCATGGTGGAGCCTTCTTCGATGGCAACTTCCAGATCACCGGTCATGCCCATGGAAAGCTGGTCGAAGTTTGCGAACACACCGCCCTTTGCCAAGTACTTCTGCTGAAGATTGCGGAGGAAGGCAAAGCACTCGCGGGAATCTTCTGCAACACCGGTGTTCTTGCCGATGGTCATGAGGCCGCGGAATTTCAGGTGGGGGAATTTTTCGCTCTTGCCATCGGGGCCACAGGCGCCCGCGACGCTCTCAAGTTCTGCCAGGAAGGCATCTGCATTGGCAACATCCAGGCCGCTCTTGGTTTCTTCTTCGCCGGCGTTCACCTGGAAGAGGATTTCGAGAGTTTTGCCTGCGGGGTGTGCAGCGTCGGCGAGACCTGCGCAAACTTTTTCCAGCTTTTCTACTGCTTCCATGCTGGCAATGGAATGAATGCAATCGGCCACGATGGCGGCCTTCTTCAGTTTGTTGCTCTGCACAGGGCCAATGACATGGCACTGCACTGGAGAGCCGTCCTTTGCGGCGAGGCGGGTGCTGAACTTGGATTCCGCTTCCTGCACGCGGTTTTCGCCAAAGACCTTTGCGCCCAAGGCAATTGCATTTTCAACAGCCTCGGCCGGGTGAAACTTACTGACCCAAACCAAAAGCACAGATTCACGGGAACGGCCCGCATGCTCGCAGGCTGCACCAATTCGAGATTCCAATTTGACCAGCTGGTCACGCATTTCTTCAAGTGTAAATTCCATGCTTGAAATATAACTTTTTATATATTGTCCTTAAGAGGGGTTTAAAAACTTTGAAGAAAATCTTACTGGTCATATTCGCGATTGTATTCTTATGTGGGGGCGTGCTCCCCACAGTGGAAGACTATATCGATGAAGTCGCGAACAGCAAGGAAGTCCTCACCTTCTTCAACAAGAAAGATTCCCCTGAGAAACTGAAAAAGTTTATAGCCTCGGTGAATAAAAAACTGAGCAACGATGACGTGGACCGTTTTGCAAGGTACATCCTGACTTACTCGAAACAGTACGATGTGGATTACAAGTTAGTGGCCGCTGTCATTGCCCAGGAAAGCAAGTTCAAGGTGAACGCAAAAAGTCGCGTGGGCGCATTGGGGCTTATGCAGGTCATGCCCACCACCGGGAAAAACGTGGCGCAAAAACTGAAAATACCAAGCTACAACTTGCTGGACCCTAAGGACAATATCCAGATCGGCGTAAAGTTCATTTCCATGCTTTACCGCGAATACAAAGGCGACATCAACTTGATGCTAGCCCACTACAATGGCGGATACAGACAGGCGGAGCTGTATAAGACCTTCAGGTATTTTGAATTGATGCGCCTGATCACCATGCATCACGAAACCTTCGACTACGTAAAGAAAGTCAAGGCCAATTACCGAAAGATCAGCCGGGAATTTTAAAATCAAAAAGGGAGATCCCGGCGATGACACTCTACTTTTTCTTAGCAGCCTTCGCAGCGGGTTTTTCCGCCACCTTCGCGGGCTTTTCAGACTTCGCGCTTTCAGCTTTCAGCTTTTTTGCACCGGGTTTCACAAACAAAATCTTGATGATTTCGTCGATGTGCTTGTGGGTGTAAATCTTCAGGCCCTTCTTTGCGGGAGCAGGGAGCTCGTTCACATCCTTCAGGTTCTGAGCCGGCAGGCGCAAGGTCTTTACACCAGCCTGGAGAGCTGCCAGAGCCTTTTCGTTGAGGCCGCCAATGGCAAGGCAGGCGCCTGTGAGGCTCACTTCGCCAGTGAAGGCGATATCAGGCGGAATGGGCTGCTTGGTAAATGCGGAGAGCAAGCACAACGTGAGAGCGATACCTGCGGAGGGGCCGTCCTTGGGCACAGCGCCTTCGGGCACGTGAATGTGAATATCGGTCTTGGCAAATTTCTCAGCATCGATGCCGAATTCCTCGAAACGTTCGCGGACCAAGGAGAGCGCGATCTGGGCGGATTCCTTCATCACGTCGCCCAGCTTGCCGGTCATGAGCAGGTTGCCCTTGCCAGCCATCAGGGAGCATTCGATAGGCAGGATTTCGCCGCCAACGCTTGTCCAGGCAAGGCCTGTCACAACGCCCGGACGACCCGGTTCCGGCAACTGGCTTTCCATAAAGCGAGGCGCACCCAGGTATTCCTGCAAAGTCTTTTCGTTCAGTTCCTTGGCAAACTTCTTGCCCATCACCATGTCCTTGGCGCGGTGACGCACAACGTTTTCCAGCATACGTTCCAGTTCGCGGACGCCGGCTTCGCGGGTCCAGTCGCGGATGACGCGGCGAACCATTTCGTCGGGGAAAACGATGTCTTCGTTCAGCTTGACGCCGGTGCGTTCACAAATGCGGGGCACCAGGTAGTTGGAGGCAATCTTTTCCTTTTCGTGGGGGTAGTAGCCCGGCAGGCGTACGATTTCCAAACGGTCATGGAGGGCTTCGGGAATCTGGTTTTCGTTATTTGCTGTTGCGATGAATAACACGCGAGAAAGGTCCAGACCCACTTCCATAAAGTGGTCGGTAAAGTCGTGGTTCTGTTCCGGGTCCAAAACTTCAAGCATGGCGCTGGCAGGATCGCCGCGGAAATCGCTGGCCATCTTGTCAATTTCATCCAGAAGGATAATGGGGTTCATGCACTTGGCGCGCTTCAATGCGTTAATGAAACGGCCCGGCATGGCGCCAATGTAAGTGCGGCGATGGCCACGGATTTCGGCTTCGTCACGAACGCCACCCAAAGTGATGCGGACAAAACTGCGCTGCATAGCCTTGGCGATAGATTCCACCAAGGTAGTCTTGCCAACGCCCGGAGGACCAACAAGGCAGAGAATGGGTGCGCGGCGTTCAGTGCCCGTAAGCTTCAGCACGGCCACGTATTCCATGATACGTTCCTTCACCTTGTCCAGACCGAAATGCTTTGCATCCAGCTCGGACTTCACCTTCTTCATGTTCAGGCTGGTTTCGGTGAACACATTGTACGGAAGCGTAAGGAACCAATCCAGGTAATTGCGGCTCACGGCATATTCCGGAGAAGTGGGCTGCATCAAACGCATGCGGCTGATTTCTTCTTCCAGCTTTTCCTGGATGGCCGGAGCAAACTTCTTTTCCTTGATCTTCTTCAGGAGCTGATCCGGTTCGGAGGAACCGTTGTCGCCATCAAGTTCATCTTGCAGCTGGCGGATCTGTTCGCTGATGAACCATTCCTTCTGCTGCTGGGCCATTTTCTGGCGAACATTCTGTTGAACCTTCACCATCACGTTGTCGTTGCTTGCAGCAACCTGCATTACTTCGAGCAGGCGGTCTGCCAGGGCATTGATGTCGCCGATTTCCAGAAGGCGCTGGCGTTCGTCCAAAGAAACCTGGAGGAAGGGAATCATGCCGTAGAAAGCGTTCAGATGGCTATCCATGGTGAACAGGGCGTCCACCATGCCTTCGGCGATATTCCTGTGCATGGAATATTCGCGGAACTGATTCAGCACGGCTTCAAACTTGTCGCACTTATCCTTAAGGGTAATGGCCGGAATCTTGGGAGAAACAGTGACCTTGAAAAATCCGTCGTTAGAGACGATGGAACGGAGGTCCACCACCACGTCGCCTTCCAGTACAACCTTCACGCAACCGTTGGGGAACGGAGTCACGTTGCTGATTCGTGCAAGAACACCCACGGAATACAGATCCAGCATGGGGTTCTCAATGGTTTCCTGCTCGATGTTCTTCTGTGCAGAAAGAATAATCTCGTTATCGTGAGCTTCGGCGTATTCCAAAGCCCTCAGGGAGATATCTCGACCAACAAGAATGCGGCGAGTTGTCAAGGGGAATACAATGGCATCCCTCAAAGGGAGCAACGGGAAGCTTTTCGAATAATCTATAGCCAAAATTCTTTCTCCAATAACCCCGCGTGTGGCGGAGCGGTTGCCAACTAGGAGGATTTCTTGCGGCTCTTCTTAGGAGCCTCCGCAGCAGGGTTCAAACCCTTGCGGACCATTTCGGCAGTCAACAGAAGTTTCTTGTTGTCGGTGCCGGGCATTTCAAACATGTAGCGCTGCAATGCCTTTTCCAGAACGGAACGGAGGCCACGTGCGCCTGTTTTACGGACGATAGTCTCGCGGACAATTTCCTTGAGCGCCTCGTCCTCAAATTCCAATTCAATACCGTCCATTGCGAACAAGCTCTTGTACTGCTTTACCAAGGCGTTCTTGGGCTGAGTCAAAATGTTCAGCAATGCAGCTTCGTCAAGTTCTTCGAGAGCAACAGCAACAGGCAAACGGCCAACGATTTCGGGAATCAAGCCGAACTGGATCAAGTCATCGGGTTCCATCACCTTAAAGAGTTCGCTCAAGGTGTTTTCTTCGGTGCTGCGAATGTCTGCACCAAAACCCATGCCGCCCTTGTTTACACGGCGGGCAATGATCTTGTCCAAAGTTTCGAAGGCGCCACCGCAAATGAACAAAATGTTCTTGGTGTTCACCTGCACCAGGGCCTGTTCCGGATGCTTACGGCCACCCTTAGGGGGCACTGCAGCCACAGTACCTTCGAGAATCTTCAGAAGGCCCTGCTGGACACCTTCACCGCTCACGTCGCGGGTAATGGAAGGGTTTGCAGTCTTGCGTGCAATCTTGTCAATTTCATCAATAAAGATGATGCCGCGTTCTGCCTTGGCCACATCGTAGTCGGCAGCCTGCAGCAAACGGACGATGATGTTTTCGACGTCTTCACCAACGTAGCCGGCTTCGGTCAAAACCGTTGCGTCGGCGATGGTAAAGGGAACGTCCAAAAAGCGGGCCATAGTCTGGGCAAGAAGCGTCTTACCAGAACCGGTGGGGCCTACCAACAGCAAGTTGGACTTTTCCACTTCAACGTCGGACTTGCCTGCGTTAGTTTGTTTGTAACGCAAGCGCTTGTAGTGATTGTAGACGGCTACAGAAAGAGCCATCTTGGCCTGGTCCTGGCCGATAACGAATTCGTCCAGGTGGGCCTTGATTTCGGAGGGGCACGGAAGCGGCTTGGAGGCGGCTTCTGCGGCGGCCTCTGCCTGCTGAGAACGGGAACGGTCTTCTTCGATAATACGGTGGCACATGGACACACAATCACTACAGATGTGTACACCTGCGCCGGTAATCATCTTTTCGACTTGCTCTGCCGGTTTGCCGCAAAAACTGCAGGTCACCGTCGGATGGTTCTTCCCGTTACGATACATTAGATGCCCTCTTTACGCGGAACGAAGATTTCGTCGATAACGCCAAATGCCTTGGCTTCTTCGGGTCCCATGTAAAAGTCACGGTCGGTCTTTTCGCGGACTTCCTCGATAGACTTGCCGGTATGCTTTGCAACGATTTCTGCCAGGGTGTCCTTAGTGCGGACGATTTCCTTGGCGGTAATCTGAATGTCGGTAGACTGACCGGTAGCGGCGCCAGACGGCTGGTGCAACATGATGCGGGAATGCGGGAGAGCATAGCGCTTGCCCTTGGTACCTGCAGCCAGGAGCACTGCAGCCATCGATGCACAACTACCAATGCAGATTGTAGCGATGTTCGGACGAACATGCTGCATGGTGTCATAAATGGCCAAACCTGCCGAAACGTAACCACCGGGGCTGTTGATGTACAGCGTGATATCCTTTTCCGGGTTCTCGTATTCAAGGAAAATCAACTGGGCCATAACATTGTTGGCCACTTCATCGTTAATGGGAGTACCCAAGAAGATGATGCGTTCCTTAAGGAGACGGGAATAGATGTCATAGGCGCGTTCACCGCGTCCGGTGGTCTCAATGACGGTAGGAATAATCATTCATTAACCTCTTACTTGTTTTCTTCGGCGGCTTCACGGATACCGACGATGAAATCAGCAGCCTTCTGGATGCGGAGTTCGTCGCGGAGACCGTTGATGCGGCCAGACTGACGGAAGTGGTTCTTCAAGGATTCGAAGTCCACGTGGTAGGCGTTAGCCATAGCCTGGAGACGTTCGTCGACCATAGCCTGGGTAGCCTTGAGCTTTTCGGAGTTAGCGATGAAGTCGAGAATACGATGCTTCTTGATTTCCTTGACTGCTTCGGGAGCGAGAGCGGTGATCTGTTCTTCAGTGGGTTCCACCATATCCTTTTCGCTCTGGGCGTTGCGGTTGATGGACCAGCGGATGAGGTCACGTACGCGAGCCATGGGAACTTCGAAGGGGTTAGCTTCGATGATCTTTTCGATAGCTTCGTTGATAGCCTTGTTCTTAGCAGCGTCCTTCTTCTGGTTTTCGAGGCCTTCAGCAAGGTTCTTCTTCAGGTCTTCCACATCCTTGACACCAACCTGTTCGAAGAAAGCTTCGTCCATGGTGGGAGGAACGATGGCGCGGATATCGGTGACTTCGACCTTGAACTGAGCGGTCTTGCCACGATAGCGTTCGTCCTTGTGGTCTTCCGGATACTGGAAGTTGATTTCCTTGGTTTCACCGGCAGCTGCGCCCATGAGACCAGCGTCAAAGCCCGGAGAAGCGGATTCACCGAGGAGAGAACGGAATTCACGGTTTTCCGGGAGTTCCTGCTTTTCGCCATCGATGATGACTTCGATGTAGTTGCCAACGACTACGTCGCCCTTGCCAGCGGCACGGTCAACGTGTTCGTCCTTGCTCCACATCTGGACAAGACGGTCGTATTCAGTATTGATTTCGTCTTCGCTAACGACGGTGGCGGGGACAGTGATACCGGTGTCGGCGTAGCCCTTGATATCGATTTCAGGGTCAATTTCGACTTCGACCTTAAGAGCGATGTCAGCGGTGCCATCATCATTGAAATCAACGATCTTCATGGGACCAACCGGGATGATGTTAGCCTTCTTGACTTCTTCCTGGATGATCTTGTTCACAGTTTCGTCCACAGCTTCGTGGCGGATAGATGCGCCAAACTGCTTCAGAATCATTGCCTTAGGAACCTGGCCCTGACGGAAACCCTTGAGGGTCACCTGCTTCTTGTACTGGGCAAGCTTCTTTTCGAAGGGAGCAGTCAGGTCAGCCTGCGGAATGGTGATTTCGATGGTGCGCAAGGTTGCGCTGGTTTCTTTGATTTCAGCGGTCATAAAAACTCCGATAATCGATTACTAGATGATTTAACTAAAAAGATGCGAGGGGTGGGAGTCGAACCCACACACCGAGGTACCAGATCCTAAGTCTGGCGCGTCTGCCAATTCCGCCACTCTCGCGATTTTGCACCCAAAGATACAAAATGCCAAAGACATTTGGAGCTGAATCATCTATTTTATCCCTCGTTGCAAGCGTTAAAGAATATCAAGATCGGAGTTTTCATTTCCCTGGTGAACATTCTCATTCAGGGAGTTTCTGTCCTCGTCCAGAATGTTATCGCAAAAAATTTGGGAATTGTCAAATTCGGATACTTCGGAATTTTACAAAGTGACTATACCATATTCTGCGCCCTGGCCGATTTTGGCACGGCAACCCTGATTTTGGCGTTTTTTGGCAAAAGAGCCACCCAAGGAAGGCTTTTTACCAACATCCTGCAGCTGAGGCTCTCCATGACCGCCCTGGCGGCTATCGCCATGGTTATATTCGCCTGCACCGTCCGAAGGGGCAACCCGGCGTTCTACGGGGAGCTGGTGCTCGCCCTGGGGCTGCTTTTCCAGCACGCCTTCTTTGACTGGTTCTTCATCTGCGGAAACTTCTGGAAAAAGTTGCTTATCTCCAAGGTGTTGCACACCATCTCCTACACCACCATCATGGGCATCGCCCTGTGCTACTTTAAGTTTGACTCCATCCCCGCCATCGCAGGCGCCATGATAGTAGCCGCAATGCCTGCCTTCGGTTTCGGCGTACGCCAGGCCTTTAGCACCAAGGTACTCCATTTAGGCAACCACACGGCACGCTTCTTCAAGCTGATGTTCAAATCCGCCTGCCCCTACGCCATCGCAAGCCTTGCAAGTTTCGCTTACCTGCCCGTAGGCCTCTACACCGTGGCAAGCTTTACCAACGATTTCTTCCTGGGCGCCTACAACTTTGCACACAAACTAATAATCCTTGCCTCTGGCCTGATGGTGCACTTTATCTCCAGCAGCCTCATTACGCTGCACCAGACCGACAGCAAGACCTTGCATCTCCGCGACCAAATCGTGTTCACCCTGTTCATCGCAATAGCCTGCTCCCCCTTCTGGCTCTTCCCGGAATACACCCTCAGGATAATCTTCTTTGCGGCCCCCTGGACAAGCGACGTGCTTGAAACCAGCTGCTACTGCCTGCGCATCCTTTCGATGTCGCTGATACTTCAGGCCACCCGCATGGGAATGATTTCCACCATGCTCAAGGAAAAGCGTACCTGGATCTATGGAATTATGATTTCTGTGGGCGGCCTTGTGAATATCGCCGTATGCCTCGTCGGAGGAAACCTCCTGGACAGCAGGCTGATTCCCGCCCTCACGCTGACCGGCGACTTACTGCTCAGCCTGCAACTGGCCTTCTACTTTATCAAGAACAGGCGCATCCGCTGGTAAGGCTTCCGGCTGAGATTTTCCGGACGACTCCTGAGCCACTCCTTTCACGCCCCTGGCGCTCACCGTAGTCACAAAGAAAATGACGTAGGCCCAAAGCCAGTAGATACCCTGCTTGTAGCCGGGGGTAAAGAACCACCATCCGATAATGTAGATGAAGAACGTATAGAAGGCTACCTGACGGGGCGTAAAGGCGCCGCAGAGCTTCAAATGCAACGTGGATAGGGCAAGGCCCACCAGGAACGGCAAAATGAACACACCGGGCATGTACAGGTCTTTATACACTTCCCATAGATAGCTGGCCGTGTTAAAGCCGTGGATTTTCTCGATATGCTCATTGAAAAGTCCATCCCAGTGGAAGCTGTTTCTAAAGCTGGCGCTAATTCTGGTAAACTCGAACATCCCAAAGAAAAAGTCGATACCATAGGTATGAGGATGGTACTCCCTATCCACAGGAGGGTTCACCGCATAGTCCAGATTCCAGTAGTTATTGGCCACGTACTTGTATGGCAATTCCATTACAGCAGATGCAGCCATTTTCTCCACGGAGTTGCCGGCATACTGGTCACGCACACTACTGATACCCACAAACGCCACAATGGCAAGGGCAAGGCAAACAATGATCCAAGCCGCAGAGACCCTCTTGTGCAAATAGTTGTACAAGATGATTATAAAGGCAAGGCTAAAGAACAGGCTACCTCGGCTGGGGTACGCCATCAAGTTCAGCACAATAGTCACCACCACCATGCAACGGCAAAAGATTCGCAACTTCAGGTCGGGATTGAATTTCTTGAAGGAGGCCACACCGAACAAAAGTACACTCAACGGGGCCGCAGACAAGTACACCGGAATAAAGCCCAGGTCCACATCCTTGGTCATGTACTTTGCCGGATTACCCGACAAAAGCAAAAGCGTACCCACCTTTTGCGCAATTCCATAGACGCCCAACAGGAATACGGCAAAGGGAATCAATGTCAAGAACACATGAATATTCCACCGGTAGTTGGAGGTAAACTCCGTCGATGGCGCACTGACCCTTACAGGCCACCCCTTTTGCTTGGCTACCAGACGGGCCAAAAAAGAACCTGTCAAGAAAGCGACCATGGCCCCGATCCAGATCATCCAGGTCAGGGGCTTAAAGTCGGTCATGGTCTTGTCGAGTTGGATATACGCAATGCCCAGGGTTATGCACTGGGAAAAGCAATAGACCGTAGCCGGACTAAAAAAGTCCTTCTTCAACAGCCAAGATTGCAACAGGCAAAAAAGGACGACTAAAAACAGTGCGGTACTAACCGGATATTCAGCCACCCATGTGAGCATGGACTAGTCCTTGGACTTTCTGAAAAAGCCTCTAAAGGTGTTCCATTCGTTGGCAACGGGAGTGCCACGAGTCTTTTCGGTTTCAAGATAACCGATGATGTTGCAAATGAGAGTGGCCAGCAAGAATGCCACAGCAAACACGAACACCAGGGTCACGCCACGGAGAGGATAGACCTTCTTGTTGTTTTCCCAAGGCGGAACCAGGATATGCAGGTTGGTGAGCATCTTGGATTCTTCAAGGCGCATCTGTTCGCTCTGCTGGCGGAGCAGCTTGTACATGGCTTCCTGCACGCGGACTTCAGTTTCGCGGCGAAGGTACTCGGCGCTAAGCTGCGGAGACTTTTTCAGGGAAACCATACCCACATTGTCGTTCTTGCCCTTGAGGGTGGCGTTAAGCGCGTTATTGACACCCTTGTAGCGCTTGTGCAGTTCGTCGTAACGCTTGCTGCCTTCGCCACGGTCAGCCTTTTCGTAAGCCATTTCCATGGCTACTTCCTCGCGACGAACCTGGAGGCTGCTCAAGTACTTCAAGGTAGATTCCAGCTGAATCTCCGGATCGTAGAAGTTGTTCTCTTCCTGGAACTTCGCGAAATCATTCAACAGGGAGTCCAGGGCATGTTCGCAAGAATCCAGGCGGGTCTGGAAATAGATCCTGGACTGTCGGGCCTGGGCGGTCTTGTAGGCGTTAAAGGCGGAGTCAGCCTTCACAAGGATAAAGGAAACCATCTCGGCGGCCAAGCGGTAGTCTTCGTCCTCCACGTAAATATCGAACATCTGTTCCTTGTTCAAGGCCACGCCATAATTCTTGCGGAACTTCTTGAGCAAGTCGGAATGGAATTCGCCCTTGAACTTGTAATGTCTCTTGAGGTCGAACTTCTCGATTACCTCGTTGTGCAATTCCCAGGAGTTGAGAATCGTCCAAACCGCATTCTCGTCTTCGTCGTTACCGGAAAGACCCAGCATGGAACCAATACCAGAAGCCGAACCGCCCAGCATGGAGGAAAGGCCGCTCAAAGAAGTGGTCGTGGACGTAGGGGGCGTAACCGTAGCCGAGGCGGAGTACATAGGCTTAATGACCCACATGACCATCACAAAGGCCGCAATAGTGGGCAAAAGCAGAATGGTGAGCCACAACTTGAAATGCTTCAAGTTGTTGTTCATCAAACGGAGACAAATCTCAATAAAACCGGCAGATTCCTGCTTTTCCATAAGAACTACTTAAAGTTGATGTAAACAACAAGGGCAGAAGAAATGATAGACAAGAGAGATGCCATGAACAAGGTAAAGTCCTTGAAGGTTTCATAGCGGCTCTTGGGAATTTCAATAACGTCGCCCGGCATGATCGTATCCTTGGTTACGTCCAAGTCAAGAGCATCAGGCTTTGCACCACGCCAAACCCTGATCTGGCTCCAAGAACCAGTAATGGGGTTGACACCAGCGGCAGCGATATAGTCGATAGCGTGCCATTCAGGATCATGGGGATAACGGCCAACCATATTCACGGCACCGCTCACATACACAAACATTTCCTGGGTGGAGAATTCTACCTCGGTATTGGGAGCCACAGTAGTCTGCTTCATTTCGTTAAGAGTCACCCAGCGGAAATCCTTGCCAGGTTCACGAACACAAGCAGCCTTGTAGGCATTGTTGGCAGGGCGTCTGCTACCGTTAGCCAAGTCAAAATACTCCTGCAGAGTGCGGCCTTCCTTATAGGCCACGCTTGTTCTTGCATCCGGGAAAATCAAGGTAACATTATCGACCTCGGCCACGTAGGGAACAAAGACCTTGTCACCCTGCTTGAGCATAATGTCGCCGTCAAAATTACCCTGGGAGGACATGTCGGAATAGTTCACATGGATCGTGTCCTTGCCGCGAATCACCTGCACATCTTCGGTATTGGCGCGGGCCACAGTACCGCCCACCTGGCGCATAAAGAAACTCAGCCTGGTCTGGGGTTCCACCAAGTGCTGACCCACCTGGGCCACGGCGCCCATGGCGTTAATACGGAAACGCTTGAGGGCCGCCAGCTGCACAAAGCACATGTCGCGCTTGTAACGCTTGGCAGCAAGATCGAGAATCAGTTCCCTAGCCTCAGAAAGAGTCTTGCCTGCGACATTCACTGTACCGCATTCTTCAATAGCCACAGAACCATCCGGATAAATCTGGACAGTCAAAAGACTCGTTTCAAGCATAATATCAAGGAAGTCGCCAGGGCCGAGCACATAGCTGGAATCCACAGCTTCTTCGGCATAAGTCGGGGACATGGCAATGGCGCTACGATTTGCGGGGCCCTGAACCCTAGAAGCCGACAAGGAACCAAAGGAAGCCTCACCAGCAAAGGCGACTGCGCACAAAAACAGGAGAACACTAATAATGCGTTGCATTAATAAAACCATAATTCGTTAAGAGACATTCATAAAAATACAAAAAATCGATTTGGGAAATATTCATTTACATAAAAAAAGCCCGGTCTTTCGACCGAGCTTTTTAAAGCCTTCGCTATGACTAGCAAACACTTAGGGTTTCAAGAATTAGTTCTTGCTTTCGCCTTCAACCATGTCAACAGCTTCAGACTTTGCAGCTTCAGCAGTCTTCTTGGTCTTCACAACGATTTCGTCTTCGACGAGACCGATGAGAGCCATTTCGGCAGCGTCACCAGCGCGGTTCGGGCCGAGCTTCAGGATACGGGTATAACCACCGTTACGGGAAGCATAGCGCGGGCCGATAGTGTTGAACAAATCCTGGAGAACCTTCGGGTCCATCACGAAGCGAGCAGCTTCACGACGTGCAGAAAGGTCACCCTTCTTTGCATAAGTGATCATGCGATCCACGCAGCTACGAACGAGCTTAGCCTTGTGGAGAGTGGTGCGCACGTAGCGGTTGCCCTGTTCGGCTTCCATACCCTTTCCAAGAATGGAAGTGGTAAGAGCGCGGAGGATGGCACGCTTGTGCTGGGCGTTAACGCCGAGTTTCTTGTTTTTTACACCGTGTCTCATTTTTAATCCTTCAAGTAGTCATCGACGTCCATACCAAAGCTGAGGCCCATGGAGGTCAATACTTCATTAAGTTCAACCAAGGACTTACGACCGAAGTTCTTGTATTTGAGCATATCGTTTTCCTTGTTGCGCACAAGTTCGCCAACGGTATGGATGTTTGCCATACGGAGGCAGTTGCTGGAGCGAACGGAAAGTTCCAGATCGTCCACGCGGGTGCGCAGGAGCTGAGCGATACGCTGACGTTCTTCGTCCATCTCCAATTCTTCGGGAGATTCGAGATCGCCTTCGAAGTTGATGAAGATTTCCAGGTGATCGACCAGGAGCTTTGCAGCATAAGCCAAAGCATCTTCCGGATCGATGGAACCGTCAGTCGTAATCTCAAGTTCCAGACGGTTGTAGTCCGTCTTCTGGCCAACGCGGGTATCGCTGATGTGCATTGCTACTTTCTGCACCGGATTGAAGTTGGCGTCCATGGCGATTACGCCGATCGGAGCGTCCTTGTCCTTCAATTCGTCAGCAGTGACGTAGCCACGGCCGCTGGAAATCTTAACTTCCAGAGACAGCGAAGCGTTACCGTTCAATGTTGCGATATGAACATCCGGAGTCAGGATAGCGACATTCGGATTGTCCATGAAGTCCTTAGCCGTGACTTCGCCGTCGCCGGACATATCCAGGCGAAGGGTTTCGTCGTGGTCGGAAAGGAGCTTAACGCGGATGCTCTTAAGATTCAGGATAATGTCAGTGACATCTTCCTTAACACCCGGAATCGTCGAAAATTCCTTGTCAACGCCTTCGATTTTCACGGAGACAATAGCCGCACCCTGCAGAGAGGAAAGGAGCGTACGACGGAGAGCGTTACCGAGGGTGATACCCCAGCCACGTTCCAAGGCTTCTACGACAAACTTAGCGTAGCGGCCGTCTTCGCCGGTTTCAACTTTCTGGAAGCTGCGCGGCATCTGAAGTGATTTCCACATCATTGGCGATACCTCTTTAGATTAGACTCTTCTCTTCTTTTTAGGACGGCAACCGTTGTGAGGAACGCCCGTCACGTCTCGAATAGAGAGAACTTCGAGGCCCGCATTCTTGATAGCACGGACAGCGGATTCACGACCGCCACCTGCGCCCTTAACGCGGACATCAACCTTACGCATACCGAGGTCGAAAGCCTTGTGAGCAGCGACTTCAGCAGCGAGCTGAGCAGCAAACGGAGTGCTCTTACGAGAGCCCTTGAAACCGGAGTTACCAGGAGAGCCCCAAGCTACAACGTTACCGCGAGCATCGGTGATAGAAACGATTGTGTTGTTGAAAGAAGCGAAAACGCAGGCAATGCCCTGGACGTCAATGCGCTTCTTACCCTTCTTAACCTTGACTTCTTCAGCTGCAGGTGCTTCAACAGCGGCAGCAGTTTCATTAATTACTTCTTCAGCCACGATGAGACTCCTTACTTCTTCTTGTTAGCCACAGTTTTCTTCGGGCCCTTACGAGTACGGGCATTGGTGCGGGAACGCTGACCGCGGACCGGGAGGCCCTTGCGGTGGCGGATACCACGGTAGCAACCAATATCCTGCAAACGCTTAATGTTCAAGGTAACTTCTGCGCGAAGCTGACCTTCAACAGAGTATTCATCTTCCAAGAGATGACGGATCTTACCCTGTTCTTCTTCAGTCAGGTCGTCACACTTCTTGTTCTTGTCGATGTTCAGCTGAGCACAGACCTTATTAGCGGTGAACAGACCGACACCATAGATTGCCGTCAGACCATATTCAACGGTCTTGTTTCTCGGTAAATCGACACCAGCGATACGTGCCATACGATCTCCTTATCCCTGCTTCTGCTTGTGACGGGGGTTCTTCGAACAGATGATGCGCAATACACCCTTACGACGGATGATCTTGCAGTTTTCACATCTGGGTTTGATGGAGGCTTTGATTTTCATAGGTTTGACCTTCTTTGAAAATACCTATTACTTGTAACGGTAAGTGATTCTTCCACGATTGAGGTCGTAGGGAGAAATCTCAACCAACACTTTATCGTCAGGCAAAATTCTAATGAAATGCCGACGCATTTTTCCTGAAACATGGGCCAGAATTTCGTGACCATTTCCGAGTTGAACGCGGAAGAAAGCGTTGGGAAGGGCTTCCAACACAACGCCTTCTACTTGAATTCCTTCTTCTTTAGCCACTAGTTAGCCATCCTGCCGCGGATGCGGCCATTTTTCAAGAAACCTTCATAATTTTTGGTATGCAACTGAGCTTCGAGCTGACGAAGTGTATCAAGTGCAACACCAACCACGATAAGTACCGAGGTACCCCCAATATAGAAAGTCATATTGAGTTCGTTTTTCAAATGCAGGGGAACAACGCTAATAAAAGCGAGATAAAGTGCCCCAGGCAGAGAAATTCGAGTTAAAACGTGGTCAATATACTCTGCAGTCTGCTTACCCGGACGTACACCAGGGATAAATCCGCCAGACCTCTTCAGATTTTCAGCAATATCATTCGGGTTGTACTGAATTGCTGTGTAGAAGAAGGTGAAGAAGATAATCAGGAGTGCATCCACCACACTGTAAGAAATGTGGCCGGGGATAAACATAGATGCAAAGCTCTGCATCGCTGTAACGTTCGGGAACCAAGATGCAATCATTGCCGGAATGAACATGATGCAAGAGGCGAAGATCACGGGGATCACGTTAGCGGTATTCACCTTGAAAGGCAAATAGCTAGACTGACCACCTACGACCTTACTACCGACAGTACGGCGAGGACTTTGTAGAGGAATTCGACGGGTCGCCTGTTCCACGAAGACGATGAAGCCGACAATCAGGACCACGATGGCAAGGATCATTACTTCGAATGCCAGGGGATGAATGCCTTCCTTCAACATTTCCGCTTCAGCCATAACGGCCCTCGGGAGGCCGCCGACGATACCGGCGAAAATAATAAGAGAAATACCGTTACCCACACCATGAGAGGTGATTTGTTCACCAAGGTACATCACAAAGATCGTACCAGCAGTGAAGGTCAGGGTAGCGAGTAAACGGAAGCCGACGTTACCGGCGCCAGAAGCGAAGTCGTCCGCAAGGACCGACACGCCAGCACCAGTAGCGGTAGTCACCTTCAGGGAGGAAAGCCATACAGAAATGCCCCATCCCTGCAGAGCAGCCAAGGCTACCGTGAAGTAGCGAGTATACTGGTTCAGCTTAGCGCGTCCTTCCTGACCTTCCTTCTGTAACATCTGGATGGCGGGAATAACAGAGCCCATCAACTGAATGATAATGCTCGCACTGATGTACGGCATGATGCCCAACGCAAACACTGTGGCCTTAGCGAAAGCACCGCCAGTGAAGGAGTCATACAGACCGAACAAGTTGTTTGAATTACGGAAGAACTCCGCCAGAACGGCAGAATTCACTCCGGGGATGGTGATGTGAGCGCCAATACGATAAACGATCAAAAGACCAAGCGTAAAAAGCAACTTCTTACGCAGGTCTTCAATCTTGAAGGCATTGACAAACGCATCAATAGCTTTCTTGAGAGATTCCATTAGATGATCTCGACTTTGCCGCCAGCAGCTTCAATGAGGCTCTTAGCCTTTTCGCTGATAGCGTTAACCTTTACACTGATTGCCTTGTCAACGGTGCCGTAAGCGAGAACCTTGATAGGATCTACGGTGTTACGAACAAAACCGAGGTCAAAGAGAACCTTTGCATCGAATTCGCTTGCGCTAACTGCAGCGAGCTTCTTCAAGTTGACCAGCTGGTATTCGACACCAGCGTGCTTGAAGCCGCGCTTCGGAATACGACGGTGGATAGGCATCTGGCCGCCTTCGAAAGCGACACGACCGGCCTTAGCACTCTTACGAGCACCAGCACCCTTCTGACCACGGCCAGCAGTGGTGCCCCAACCGGAACCCGGACCACGGCCGATACGCTTGCGCTTTACGACCTTGGCCTTGCCAGGATTGAGAGTATTGAGTTCCATCTTAGATCTCCTCGACCTTTACCATGTCAGCCACAGCATTGATCATGCCCTGGATGGAGGGGGTCAAATTGTGTTCAACAGACTGTCCAATCTTGCGCAGACCGAGAGCAGCAACGTTTGCACGATGCATCGGGAGGCGACGGACGATACCCTTGATCAAAGTAATACGAACTTTCTTCATTGTATTACCCCTTAGGCGTTAGCACCGCGCAGTGCAGCGCAGTCCTGTTTGTTCTTCTGAGCCAGGAGGCCTTCGACGCAAGCGCGAACGACGGTGCTGGGGTTGGAAGAACCGTGAATCTTAGTGAGAATGTTGCGCACGCCAGCGAGTTCGAGAACTGCACGGGCAGCAGCACCGGCGATAACACCAGTACCCGGAGCAGCCGGCATCAGGAGGATGCGGGTTGCACCGCTCTTGACTTCGATGTCATGAGGGATGGTGCCGTCCAGGAGCTGGACTTCGACGATGTTACGGTTAGCAGCTTCGGTACCCTTACGGATAGCTTCGGAAACTTCCTTAGCCTTGCCGAGGCCTACACCAATCTTACCATTCTTGTTGCCAACAACAACGAGAGCGGAGAAAGACATACGACGACCGCCCTTAACGGTCTTGGCGCAACGGTTGATGTGTACAACCTTGTCTTCAAATTCAGAAACTTGAGCTTCGCGTTCCAAAGTGTACCTCATTAGAACTTCAAGCCGCCTTCACGAGCACCTTCTGCAAGGGCCTGAACGCGACCATGATAGATGTAACCGCCGCGGTCAAAGACCACGGATTCAATGCCCTTGGACTTGGCGATTTCAGCAATCAAAAGACCGAGCTGCTTGCTCTGTTCAGTCTTTGTCATTTCACCGAACTTGCCCTGGAAATCCTTGGAAGTAGTGGTGAGCTGAGCAATAGACTTGTTGTTTGCGTCATCGATAATCTGGGCGACCATGTGAGACAAAGAACGGCGAACAGCCAAACGAGGGCATTCTGCAGTTCCGACAACAGACTTACGTACGCGAGCGTGGCGTGCGATTCTGGACTGGATTCTTTTCTTAGCAATTGCAGTCATAGTTTACCCTTATTTACCTGTCTTCTTACCCTGCTTGCGACGTACAATTTCGCCAGCATACTTAATGCCCTTACCCTTATACGGTTCAGGACGACGGTACTTGCGAATTTCTGCAGCAGCCTGGCCGACCTTCTGCTTATCGATACCCTTGATGGAAATCTTCAGGGGATCAACAGCCTTCAGTTCAACGCCTTCCGGTGCCTGGTAGATAACCGGGTGAGAGAAGCCGAGAACGAGGTTCAGGTCCTTGCCCTTCTGTTCAACACGGTAACCAACGCCAACGATTTCGAGAGTCTTTTCGAAACCCTTGGTCACGCCTTCGACCATGTTGGCAACGAGAGCGCGAGTGGTGCCGTGAATTGCACGGGAGAACTTCTGATCGTCAGGACGGGTGAAGGAAAGCTGGTTGTTTTCGAACTTGATGGTGATCAGTTCGTGAACGTTAGCTTCGAGCTTGCCGAGAGGGCCTTCAACCTTGATGTTCTGACCATTGATGGCAACCTTAACGTTTGCCGGAACATTGATAATAGCTTTACCGATACGGGACATCTTTACCAAACCTTTGCGATGACTTC
>JAKSID010000023.1 GCA_024399035.1 Fibrobacter sp.
AGACTCCTTACATCACCACTCTCGCCGCCGCTCTCGACACCGTCAAGGGCATTGCGGCTGCTAAGGCTGGCAAGGGCGAAGTGAAGAGCTTGCAGGAGTACCATGCTTCTATCGAGGAAGTGTAAGCGAGTATACAGTAGGAAGTAGACTGTAGACAGGAATGTTTGCTGCACTACGGACTTGCATGTCATCCCGGCCTCCGAGCCGGGATCTCCTGTGAAACTTAAAGAACCCCGTCTCATTGGAGGCGGGGCTCTTTTTGCATCTATTTGTTTTTGCGATAGAAATATCTATATTGTTGTCAAAGGAGTTTTAAAATGTGTCAAATTGAAAAATTGCAAGAACTGTACGACGAATGCAAGAAGATGAATTTTGACGAAACTTCTGACATTCTTGAAAAGGCTCGTTCTGAAGAAGAAGCCCGTTTCTTTGCGTTGGTAAGCGATTTAATTTTGCAGCAGAAGCAAGAAGAAGTCATCGCCGCAAAGAGGTTTTAATTGCCTAAATACATTGTTTTCGCAGGTCCCAATGGTTCTGGAAAATCAACCCTATATCAAACAAATAGGGATATTTTCGACATTCCTAGAGTAAATGTTGACGAAATTGTTCGCCAAAACAATGGAGATTGGAGAAATGCCGCTGATGTCGTAACGGCAGGAAAAATTGCAATTCAGAAAATCAAGACCTATTTCGCTTCTTTGACTTCTTTCAACCAAGAAACAACTCTTTGTGGTAAAAGTGCAATTCAAAACATCAAAAAGGCACAAAGCCTTGGTTATACAATTGAACTTTATTTCGTGTATGTGGATTCTGTAGAAATTGCTAAGCAACGCGTTCTCCTGCGAGTTGCCGCAGGTGGGCATGGAATCCCCGAAGCTGACATAGAACGGCGCTATAAAGAATCTCTTGAAAAGCTAAAAGAAATTCTCCCACTATGCAATAAAGTTGAACTTTATGACAATTCCAAAAGATTCAGACGAGTCGCTTTAATAAAGTCTGGTAAAACAATTGCCGTTTCAAACGATGTTCCAGAATGGGTTAGGAGTTTGTTGAAATAATTCCTGATTTGTCAAACTAAATTTTTAATTTTTAGTTATTTTTGCTAAAAATAGAGTTTTTGCTCTAGTTCTCGATTCGAAATCCGCGAAATTTCAAGTCAATGAGAGCTGGACAGACACTCACGCAACCCCTGTCAAAGGGGGTTCTTCGCTATGTACATTGGCTATAACAGTCAATGTGTTTTGCGTTGCCTTTATGGGCGTGGGTCGTTTGTGCTTTTCATTGGCGGGTCTTCGCGGAACCTCGAATCGATAGGCACTTTCGGCTCCACGCCTTTTTTATATCCACAGCGACGGAGCGTTTAGCGTTGGAACGGGGCAATTCGTTTTTGAGGAGCCCCTATGGATAACACTCAGCAGTTCAACAAACTGGTTAGCTTTATGTGGAACATCGCCAACGATGTGCTGGTAGATGTTTTTGAGCAGGTGGATTACAAAAAGGTAATTCTTCCCATGATGGTTTTGCGCCGCATCGATGTGCTGCTGGAGCCGACAAAGGAAGCTGTCCTGAAACAAAAGGAAATTCTGGACAAGCAAAAGATTGCGAACCAAGAACCTGTGCTCACCACCATTACGGGCTATCCGTTCTGCAACATATCCAAGTTTACCATGAAGACCTTGACGGCAGAGACCAATCCTGCCCGACTCAAGATGAATTTTCGCGAATACTTGGATGGCTTTAGCAAGGATGTTCAGGACATTATCAAAAAATTCAACTTGCTGCCGACTATAGACACTTTGTCCGAAAGCAACCGTCTGGGTTCCATTCTGGAAAAGTTTACTGACAAATCCATCAACTTGGGAATCAAACCCATTAAATCTGCCGACGGCAAGGAAACGCTCCCCGGTGTCGACAACCACATGATGGGTACGGTGTTCGAGGAACTGTTACGCAGGTTCAACGAAGCCTACGCAGTCACCAGCGCCGGTCGCCATTTTACGCCCCGAGACATGGTGCAGTTGCTGGCTGATTTGACCATTAAACCTATTGCCGACAAGTTGGAAAATTCTACCTACAGCATCTATGACGGAGCTTGTGGCACGGGCGGCATTTTGACCTTGGCGCAGGAACAGATTTATGCCGAGGCGGCCCGATTGAACAAGAAACTGAAAATCCATATTTTCGGTCAGGAACTGATGCCGGATACTTACGCTACTTGTAAGGCGGACATTATGATTTCTGGACAGATCAAGAATTTCAGTTACACACTGAATAAACAGCAGCACGACTACATCGCCTTTGGCTCTACGATATCACAGGATGGGCATATTGGTGAATCCTACGATTTCTGTATTTCGAACCCGCCCTTCGGTACCGCCTGGAAAGAAGACCTTAAGAACTGGGGTATTAGCGATAAAAAGGAAATCACCGACAGCCGTTTTGTATTGAATGACGAGGTGAATTTTATACCGGACATTAGCGACCCCCAAATGCTCTTTTTGGCAAATAACATTAGCCGCATGAAAAAGGACACACCCTTGGGAACCCGCATAGTGGAAGTTCATAATGGAAGCTCTCTGTTTACCGGTGATGCCGGCAGCGGAAACAGCAATCTGCGCCAGTACATTATCGAAAATGACATGCTGGAAGCCATTGTGGCAATGCCAGAAAAGGATTTCTACAACACAGGAATCGGCACTTACATTTGGATTGTTACAAATCGAAAAGAAAAGCGCCGCAAAGGTAAAATTCAACTGATTGACGCAACTTCCATCAAGACCCCGTTGCGTAAAAACCTGGGTGAAAAGAACTGCGAGACAAATGAGGCGGACCGCGCAAAAATCCTGAAACTTCTGATGGATTTCAAGGAGACGGAACAGAGCAAAATTTTTGACAATAGCGAATTCGGCTACTGGTCTGTACCGTTGATGCGCCCCCAATTGGATACCGACGGCAATGTAATCAAGGATAAAAAGGGAAACGTAAAGTACAAGGCTGTTCGAAACGAAACTGAACAGATTCCTATGAATTACCCCGGTGGTATTGAAGGCTTCTACGAGAACGAAGTGAAACCCTACACACCCGATGTGATTTTTGGCGAACCCACCGTTGGATACGAGCTGAGCTTTACCAAGTATTTCTATAAGCCCATCGAGCTGCGTAGCCTCAAGGATATCAAGGCCGACATCATGAAATTGGAAAAACAGACCGAGGGCGCCTTGGCAGAAATTCTGGAGATATAGCATGAAACGATATGCAAAGTACAAGGACTCCGGAATCAGTTGGATCGGGGAAGTGCCGGAACATTGGGAAATCATGCGCGCGAAGTATATGTTCGTTAAAGAAAAACGAGAAATTCGTGATTGTGATGAAGTGATAACTTGTTTTAGAGATGGTGAAGTAACATTAAGAAAAAATAGAAGAACAACGGGATTTACAGAATCACTTACAGAAGTTGGTTACCAAGGCATTCGAAAGAATGATTTGGTTATCCATCAAATGGATGCCTTCGCCGGTGCAATTGGAGTTTCCGATTCCGATGGAAAGGGAACTTCTGTTTACCATTGTTGCACTCCTATGGGGGATTACAATGTGTTCTATTACTCAAACTTGCTTAGAACCATGGCCAAGAAAGGCTTTATCCAATCTTTGTATCGTGGAATTAGGGAGCGCTCTTCTGATTTTAATTTTCAAATTTTCAGCAAACAATATTTAGTCATTCCTCCTCTTTCTGAACAAAAGGCGATTGCTGATTTCTTGGATAAGAAGACTGCGCAGATTAACGAACTTGTGGCAGCAAAGAAAAAGCAAATCGAATTGCTGAAGGAATACAAGCAGGCAGTAATTGCCAAGGCCGTTACCCAGGGCATCAATCCGAAAGCTAAAATGAAAGACTCCGGCATCACCTGGATCGGGCAAATCCCTGAACATTGGAATATTAAACGAATCGCTTCTTTGTTTGTAGAGAACAAACAGATAAATAAGGATTTTGCATACAAAAAAGCATTTCAATTTAAATACGGAAACCTTGTTCCAAAAAATGAAATTGGTAATGACGAAGAATATAGAGAAACCTATGTCAAATACACGGTTTTGAATCAAAATGATATTGTTTTTAATGGTTTAAATCTGAATTATGACTTCGTATCTCAAAGAGTTGCCATTTCTCCCGAAAGTGGAATTATAACATCCGCTTATATAGCGATTACTCCAAGAAATAAAGTAAATGCGTTTTTCTATAGCTTGTTGTTTAAAACAATGGACAATAAAAAAATGCTCCACGGAATGGGATCTGGTATAAGGCTGACTTTATCTTTCTGCGATTTAAAATCACAACTTATTCCGATTCCTCCTCTCCCTGAACAAGAACAAATTGTTGCTTACATCAAAGAAAAAGTTGATTCCATTGACTCTCAAATTACATCTGTGGAAAAGCAGATTGCAAACCTGAATGAATTCAAGCAAAGTCTAATCAGCGACGCCGTTACCGGTAAAATAAAGGTGGCCTAGCATGCCTACAGATACTTCCGAAAAAGGTCTCGAAACCATCATCGAAAAATGGCTTCTTGATAAGAACAATTATGTCAAGGGTTACAGTGACAGATATAATGTCGATTACGCCTTGGACTGCAGCCAAGTTGAAGCATTCCTTGTTTCCACTCAACCAGAAAAGGTTGAGAATGCCATGATTTTCGGAAGTGACCACGAAAAGCACAAGTTCTTTGAACGACTGAAAAATGACATTACGAAACGCGGTATTGTAGATATCCTTCGTAAGGGATTTCGCTACAATACAACCCATTTTGACATGTACTATCCCTTGCCTTCGGAACTCAGTGATTTCGGCAAGGAATACTATAACAGCAATATCTTCTGCGAAACTAGGCAACTTCATTTTAGCAGGGCCAATGCAGACCTGTCCATTGACATGGTGATTTTTATTAACGGCATGCCGGTAATCACCATGGAATTGAAGAACCATTATACAGGTCAAACGGTTGCCAATGCCGTGAGCCAGTACTCTAATCCAAATGATCGAGACCCAAAGGAACTGTTGCTGCAGCCTAAGCGTTGTGCTGTTCATTTCGCCGTAGATGACGATAATGTGAGAATGTGTACGGAACTGAAGGGAAAGGATTCCTGGTTCCTGCCTTTTGACAAGGGTGTCGATGGCGGTGCCGGAAATCCCATAAATCCCAACGGACTGCGAACTGCTTACCTTTGGGAACATGTTTTAGCCAAGCAGACACTTTCCTATATCATAGAGAACTTGGCTCAGGTTGCAAAGTATACCGACGAAAAGGGCAAACTACTCAAGGAGTCTATCGTCTGGCCCCGTTATCACCAATTAGATGCGGTTCGCTACTTGGTAGAAGAAACAAGCAAGAAACCGTTGGGGCAAAGATTCTTGATTCAGCATAGCGCAGGTTCTGGAAAATCAAACACCATCACATGGCTTGCCTTTATGCTGGCTCAGCAATTAAAGGGCAACGAAAAGTTGATGGACTCCATCATTGTAGTTACCGACAGAATCAACCTGGATAAGCAAATCCGGAACAATATCAACGCTTATAACCAGCTGGGAAACATTGTTGGCTGGGCCGATTCTTCAGAAACACTCCGCAAGGAATTGACTGCCGGTAAACGGATTATCATAACCATCGTTCATAAATTCCCGTTTATACTGAAGGAAATAGGTGCGTCGCTTGCGGACCGCCGTTTTGCCATTATCATTGATGAAGCCCATAGCAGCCAAAATGGTTCTCTTTCTGCAAAGATGAATATGGCGATTGCTGGTGTAGATGCTGATAATGCCGAAGACTTCGAAGACATCTTGAACAAGACCATCGAAGGCCGCAAAATGGTAAAGAATGCGAATTATTACGCATTTACAGCAACGCCCAAGAATAAGACTCTGGAAATGTTCGGAAAGAAGGTCCCACAGGCCGATGGGTCGGCAAAGTTTGAGCCGCACCATAATTACACCATGCGTCAGGCGATCCAGGAAGGTTTTATTCTGGATGTGTTGCTGAATTACACTCCGTATCAAAGTTACTACAAGGTTGTTGAGTCAGAATTGATTCGTAAGCGCAAAGAGGATCCCGAATTTGATCGTGACCAGGCGTCAAAGAAAATCCGCTGGTTTGTAGAAAGCCAGCCCGAGACTGTAGAAAAGAAATCTGCCATTATCGTCAACCACTTTATAAACAATGTCATCAACAAGTTTAAAGTAGGTGGGCAGGCTAGGGCCATGGTGGTGACTGCGGGAATTGAACGAGCCATTGATTACTTCTATGCCATTTCAGAACAGCTGAAAAATATGCACAGCAAGTACAAGGCCGTAGTCGCTTTCAGTGGCAAGAAGGAATATCACGGCAAAGAAGAAACGGAAGCTAGCATCAACGGATTCCCCTCTGCAGAAATAGAAAAGAAAATGAAGGAAGATCCTTACCGTATCTTGATAGTAGCAGACAAGTTCCAGACCGGTTACGACGAGCCCTTGCTTCATACAATGTATGTGGATAAAGGTCTGCTAGATATCAAGGCCGTGCAGACTCTTTCACGATTGAACCGTTGCCATCCGAAAAAGAAGGATACCTTTGTTTTGGATTTCGCCAACAATCCCGAGGACATCAAGGAATCGTTCCAACGTTATTATAAGAAAACATCCCTGTCGGGAGAAACCGATATTAACAAGTTGAACGATTTGATCGCAAACCTGGACGAAAGCAATGTCTACAGTATGGATGAAATTGAGGATTACTGTAGAAAGTATTATGGCAGTGCACCTCGCGAAGAACTGGACCCTATTCTGGATGTTTGTGTAGAACGATTCAAGAATGACCTGGCGGAAACTCAGCAGATTTCTTGCAAAGGTGACATGAAGACTTTTGTTCGGACATATACGTTCCTTGCAGCCATTATGCCCTTCAGCAGTAAGGAATGGGAAATGCGTTCAACTTTCTATAAATTCCTAGTGACGAAACTTCCAAAGTTGAAGACCGAGGATTATACGGAAGGCTTGCTGGATGCTATAGACTTTGACCAGCTTAGAATTGTAGAACAGGAGGCTGCAAAAATTTCGTTGGAAAATGAAAATGCGGAAATTGATCCTATTCCTACAAATAGCGTTACCGGCGCAACTTCAGATCCGGAGATGATGAAGCTTAGTGATATTCTAAAGGAGTTTAACGAGCGATTTGGCGGCGTTGAGTGGGAATATCCTGACAGGGTAAAAAAGGAAATCTATGAGTTGCCTCAGGAACTTGCCATGAACGAAGATTTTAGCAACGCAGTTCTCCATTCCGACAATGACAACGCGCAAATTGAATGTGGTTCTATTCTTCAGCAAATTATCATCAGGAATATGGCTGCTCAATCTGAGCTCAGCCGCATTTTCTTGGACAATGAGGATTTCAGAAATTTCCTAATTGCGAGAGTCTTTGATGCTGCAAAGCCCTTGGTATCTTTGAATGCAAAGAGATTCTAATTTGCTAAGAATGCTCCTGCGGCTACCGTTCCTCAAGAATCTTACAAAAAAATACGCCAAGTATTTATATTTTTCGTAGGAGTTCCAAAATATGATAGATGGTAGTGTGTTAGGGATAGTGACCCCTTGGGGCCGAGACTTTGGCTCGGTTTTATGAGGTTGGGCGGGAACGGAGTGAACCGGGCAACCCATAAAATATAGTCCGACCCGTGCGGAGCGCGGGGAACGCCCAATAAAAGATGATTGTTGTTACGCGAATTCCGGGAACAGTTCCGGGATGTAGTCTTCCAGGTG
Organism: Fibrobacter sp.; assembly: GCA_024399035.1. Taxonomy (GTDB): domain Bacteria; phylum Fibrobacterota; class Fibrobacteria; order Fibrobacterales; family Fibrobacteraceae; genus Fibrobacter. The sequence goes on from JAKSID010000023.1 coordinate 7,784, forward strand.
ATTGCTTTCGATTTTCTTGGCGATGAGGCCCGCGGCTTTGCCTGCGGTTATGTTGTCTTCAGCGTCGTCCAGGTAGAGGCATTCGGCGGGGTTGACTCCACTTTGTTCGATGACCTTCTGGAAGATTCTTGGGTCGGGCTTGCTGACACCTAAATGGTAGGAACAGAAGCAGTAGTCGAAGCATTCTTCTACTGGGTAGCCGGCTTCTCGGGCCATGCGCTTGGAGGCTTCCCAGTGAACGTCTCCGATGTTGCTGAGCAGATAGACCTTGTAGCGGCTGCGGAGCTTTTTAAGCAGGGCGAGTCTGCTTGCAGGTACGTTGATCATGCATTCAAAGCCGTCAATGATCTGCTGGTCCGTAACACTTGCGGGCAACTGCTTGTGCATGATTTGCAAAAGCTGTTCCCTTTGGACTACGCCAATGTCCATCTGATGCAGCATGTCGATAAACGGATTGTTGATTTTGGGAATGCCCTTGAAGTTGCGGGCCCCCTTCACGAATTCCGGGGGAATGGGCAAGCCCAGCTTGGCGAAGTGGATCAGTGCGTTGCTCAGGTGCAAGTCAAACAGCACCCCGCCCAAATCAAAAAAGATGTTCTTGAATTCTTGCATACTCAAAATATAAATGTTTTATCTTGCGGAAGGGTGGAGTGGGTGCGCTTGGATTGACGCTTTTTGTAAGAGCTTTTAGTTAGCGCGTTCTACGGTGCGGATCTTGATGCTCTTGATTTCCGAAACCTTGTAGGTTTTCTTTTCGCCGTTGAGGTAGAAGGTTACCTTGTCGTCGGGGTTCTTGTTGGCCAGGTTGATAGAACGAACGTTCTGCATGTCCACAACGGCGTCGTCGTTGTCGGCGGTGGTCTTGACTTGCAGTTCTTTGCTTCCGTCGTCGCAGTTAGCTACAACCAGGGAATCGATGTTGTTGAAGTCTACCTTCACGGTGGCTGCCTTCTTGGTGGTGGGAGCAATAACCATGGTGCTTGCGAATGCGTTAGTCATAGCCATCAGGAACAGGAAACAGTAAATCAAGTTTTTCATTTTGTTAATCTCGTTTTAAAAGTTTTTTTGTTGTTTTTGTTCAGGTTCAATTAGATATTGTGCTTATGTTCCTTGGACTTTTTATGGTATTCCTGGACCATCTTTTCTGCGGTCTTGGCCGGAACTCTGTACTGGGTGGCGTGAATCTTTTCTGTTCCGAATCTTTCTTCAAATGCCTTGGTGGGGTCGTTCACGTCGATGGTGGTGCTGGAAGTTTCAAAGGAAATCTTTTCCAGATTGCTTACCGGGATTTCACGGACAGTGCCGTCTTTTTCGGTGATTTGGATAACGTAGTCGGTTGCGGCGAAAAGATTGCTTACGCTGATTGCGGCTGCGGTTGCGATGAAAGCGATGATCTTATTCATTGTGTTACCTCTTTGTTACGTGCAATAAATTAGCCACTTACAAGAGGGTTTTCAAATACAAAATAAGTGTCAGATTAATAACTAAGAGTTGTTGATTGTTAAAAATCAATTGATTTTGATTAATAAACGCGAATTATGGGTGAAAAAAGACCCGTTCAAATGAACGGGTTTTTCTCAAATTATTTTTGATATTTATTGAGGTCGCGTCATATAAAAGGCTGTTGCTACGATAAATTGCGATAAGACGTAGATAATTCCTAAAATTATTGCCGCAAATATAAGTATTTCTACAAGGGCGACTATTTTGCACCAGGGAGCTTTTCCGAGAGGGATCCCATTGGCGGCCTTGTAGGTTCCTTTGCCAAGCTTGATTAAATCAGCCATAGTCCAACAGAACGAGATGATGGATGTGATGCCGAAACAAGTGAAAATCAATTTTAGTATGCCATTACGGATGTTGCCGCAGTTCAAATCGTGTATGCCGAGCATACCGAAAATGGTGGCGAGAATGCCGATGTAGGTGGCGTTCTTATCGGGGCCACCCTTGCCGATGACTTTCTTGGCGAAGGGGTTCCCAACTACATGCTTGACGAATTCCTGCTGACGTTCTTCGTCGGTCATGTTCGAGGAATTCTTGCAGAATTCCTCCCAGGACTTGTTGTTCCCGGTGCGAGCTTTTGACTTCCTTGTGGAATTTTCCACGGGGAAGCTTTGTTCCAAATCCAGGTTACGGGGCTCGTTTTGATTTTCCATATTTCAAAATTAGGAAAGTCGCTCGGTTAAGCGAGTGAAACGTTTGTTGCTTCTGCTATTGCGTACGGCCTGATAGAAGGCGCCTGGGGCGGAGAGTATCCAAACGTGGCCCTTGGCGCGGGTGATGGCGGTGTAGATCAGGTTACGCTGCAGCATCACATAGTGGCTACTGTCTAGAATGACGATGACGGCGGGGTATTCGCTGCCCTGGCTCTTATGGATGGTGCTGGCGTAGGCCAAGGATAGTTCTTCGATTTCATCGTCTTCGTAGTCCACGTTCTTGTCGTCGAAAAAGACTGTGATTTTCTTGTCCTTGCCGATGCGCCAGATGATGCCTACGTCGCCGTTAAAGACGTTCTTTTCGTAGTTGTTTTTCATTTGCATCACGCGGTCGCCTACGCTCCAGTTGGTGCCTGCGATTTTATGGCGGGGCGCCTCGGGATTCAGCAAATCTTGCAGGAACGTGTTCAACTCGTAGATGCCCAAGGGACCTTTGCGCATGGGGCAAAGGATCTGCAGTTGTTCCTTCAGGTCGATGTCCAGTTTGCCTTTGACGCCGGTGGCAATAAGCTTTTGCAACATCTGCTTGGCTTCGTCCGGATCGTTGTAGGGCATGAAATGGAAGTTGGGTCCGTCGGGAGGGGAGGGCACGATGCCCTGATTAATTTTGGAGGCCTTTTCGGCAATGTCGTTACCGCCGGATTGACGGAACACATGCTGCAGGCGGACGCTGGGAATTTGCGGGACGCGGAGGAGATCGTTAAGGACGTTGCCAGGGCCTACACTAGGCAACTGGTCGGCATCGCCCACAAGGACGATTCTTGTTTGGAAGCTGACGGCGTCCAGGAGGGAGGCGGCAAGCCAGGTGTCCACCATACTGAATTCGTCCACGATAAGCAACTTGCATTGAATCTGGTTGTCGCAATTCTTCTTGAACTTGTGGGTCAGCGGATCCACTTCCAGAAGGCGGTGGATGGTACTTGCCTTCTCGCCGCAAACATCGCTCATGCGCTTGGCGGCGCGGCCTGTGGGGGCGGCGAGGCAAATGGTCTCATCCATCTTCCGTGCCAGATGGATGATGCCTTTCAGGATGGTGGTCTTACCGGTGCCGGGACCGCCCGTAATTACAAAAATCTTGTGGCTTAATGCTTTTCCGATGGCTTCACGCTGGATGGGGTCGAAGGCGAACTTATGTTCTCTTTCCCAGTCTACCAAGGCGCGGTCAAAACCTTCCGTAGGGAGGTCGTTCATCAGGAAGCGTCGGGAGATGTTGTCCGCAATTCGCTGTTCCGCATTGAAAAGGTGAGGGTGGAAACAGTCGTCGCCGACCCTACGAATTCTTTCGTTGTTGCAAGTCCTTTCAAAAATATCCAGCAGGCGGTTGATGGAATCTTCGTCTTCCATTTCCAAACGGAGATTGCGGATGGTTCGGGAAAGGAGGGCGTCCTTGGGCAGGTACGTGTGCCCGTCACTCATGGAGGCTTCCTGAAGCGTGTAAAGTAGCGCTTCCTGCAAACGCATCGGGCTGTCTTTGGGAATGCCCACCTTCATTGCGATTTCGTCAGCCTTCAAGAAGCCTACGCCGAAGAGTTCCTCGCACAGCATGTAGGGATTCTCGCGAATCTTCTCGATGGTTCCCTGACCAAATTTCATCCAGAGTTTCTTGGCGATGCTGCCGGTAATATCGTGGCTGTACAGGAACATCATGGTGTCGCGGCTATGGCGAGTTTCCTGCCAGCGGGCAAGGAAAATCTCCACCTTGGAGGTGGACAATCCCTTGATTTTTTTGCTGCGGAAAATTTCCGGATGGTTGTCCAGAATATCAAAAGTCTGTTCGCCGAAAATATCGTAGATGTTCTGGGCTGTCTTGGGGCCAACGCCAGGGCAAATTCCGCTGCCAAGATAAGTGACAATGTCACCGTCGTCTGCTGCAGCAATAAGTTCAAAACTGCTTGCCTTGAACTGAGGACCATATTTCGGATGATGTCCCCATTCTCCTTCCAGCTTTAGTTGCTCGCCTACGGTGAATTCGGGGAAAGTACCAGTAACGATAACGGCTTTCTTGGTCTCTGCATCGGTCAATCGCAAAACGGTAAAACCATTTTGCGGGCTGTGAAAGGTGATGGACTTGATCGAACCTTGGAGCTGCAACCTCGAGCCTCGAACCTCGAACCTACTTGGGCTGGTAATTATTCTTGATGTCCTTGGTTGCATCCCACTGGTCGGGATCGAAGTCAACCTTTTCGGACAGCTTCTTGCCGCGCTTTACCAACCAGGTGCCAAGCAGTGCTGCTAGGATCATGGCGAGGACAAGGGCGGTGTTGTAGTTCAAACCGAAGCCCAGGGGAGCGCCCTTCAGGTTGGTGGGGCTGACCCACAGAATGTAGTCAAAGCAGATAAAGCTCATGAACAGGCAGGGGCCAAGGCCAACCCAGTAATTCTTTTTCTTGCTGCGGAGATAGACCACGGTAACGCAAAGGCTGCACACGGCCATAAGTTGATTACTCCAGCTAAAGTAGTTCCACAGGATGTTGAAACCTTCCTTGTCCAGGTTGCTCCACAGAATGATAAGGAAGCAAATGAAGAACATGGGAACGGTCAGGAGCAAACGGCTCTTGACGGAAGTCTGGTCGATGTCGAACAATTCTGCAATGGTCAAACGGAGGCTGCGAAGGCTTGTGTCGCCGCTGGTGATTGCCAGAACGATAACGCCAATAACAACCAGAACAGAAACAGGTGCAAAGGGAATGACAGTGGAAACCAAGGTGCTGAGAACCTTGACGCCGCTAGCGCCGGTAATCAGTTCCGGCATCTGGTGGTAAATGAACATACCGCCTGCTGCCCAGATCATGCCGATAAGGCCTTCAATAATCATCATACCGTAGAAAGTCTGACGGCCAAGGCGTTCGCTCTTTTCGGTACGGGCGACCAGAGGGCTCTGGGTGCTGTGGAAACCGCTGATGATACCGCAGGCAATAGTCACGAACAGCATAGGAATGATAGGCTGATGAGCCGGGTGCTGGGTGAAGTTGCTGCCAATGTCGGAGAGGTTGATTTCGTCAAGAACGTTCAGGTTGGGAAGAATGCCAATCAAGATGGCCAAGGAGGCGAGAATCAGAAGGCCGCCGAACACCGGGTAGATTCGACCGATAATCTTATCGATGGGGAAGAAGGTGCTTAGGAAGTAGTAAACGAAAATGCAGCCCACGGCAACCCAGAAAAGGGTGGGGGAGACTGCACTGCCCACGAGAATGGGGGTGTTGATCAATGCGGCGGGAGTGTTTGTGAAAACGGCGCCCACGAGAATCAATGCAACAGAAATCAGAACGATAACGATCTTGGAAGGGCCCTTACCCAGGAACTTGCGGGAGAGGGCGGGCACGTTGTAACCGTTGTTACGCATGCTCACCATACCGCTGAAGTAGTCGTGGACGGCGCCGCCAAGAACGTTACCCAAAGGCAACAGAATAAAGACGATGGCTCCGAACTTGATGCCCAGAATAACGCCGATGACAGGTCCGATACCGGCGATATTCAAAAGCTGAATCAAGACGTTTTTCCAGTGAGGCAGAACAACGCGATCCACTCCGTCGGGATTGGCGAGAGCAGGCGGCTGACGATCGTCGGGTCCAAAGATGTGTTCGACAAATTTTCCGTAAGTGAAGTAGCCTCCGATAAGGATAGCGACGCCAATAAGGAACGTGATCATGTTATGCCTTCTTTATTTGTTGCAATGGATTGCAGTTCTAAAAAATTATTCCTTGCCGTTCTGCTGCTTGAAGTAGAGCAGGTTGGTAGTAAAGCTGGACTTGCCGGCGTAATCGAAGCCAACAACCGGGTGGTACATATTGCCCAAAGTGAATGCCATTTCGAGACCGAACTTGAAACCGCTGTTACCCTGGACGGACTGGTCCGGATTGATTTCGGGTACCAAGTACTTGTACTCGTCCTTTTGGGTCATCTTTCCGGATGCGTCCATGTTGGTGTACTGGTAACCGAAGGTTGCCATGATTTCCATTTGCTTGATGGGCTTGTAGCCGATGATTACGTCGGCGGTAAGAGCGGTCATGTCAAGAACCAGAGGAGACTTGTATTCCTTGGGCTGATACTTGACTGTGCTGGAATTGTAGCCGAACAGGAGGCTGATATCCAGGCTCTTAACAGCGTTCTTGTCTTTTTTGTACAGGTGGCCGAAGCTATACTGAAGGCCTGCGCCCCAGAGGTTGAAACCCTGCAGTTCGCTAATGGCCGGGAGCCACATGCCACGGAGAACCAGGCGTGCGTGGTAGTAGCTGAAACCCATCTGCATGTACGGATAAGTGAACAGGGGCAGACCGTTCAAGGTTTCGTTACCGTAAATGGTACCATTATTGCAGTTTTCATTGGATCTGCAACGTCTACCGAAGATGGTGGGGATTTTGGTATTACTGCCGTTGGTAGCCTTGTAAACCTTGTCGTCGTCTCCGATAGGGATGAGGGCGAAGGGCATGCCGGCTTCGAATGCGAAACTCTTGCCGATGGTAGCGCCTTCGTACCAGTTGCTGTTCAGCACATTACCGATATTATCGATGATGGGCTTTACGTAACCGCTACGCTTGCTTGCCTTTTCAAAGGCGGTCAGGGTTTCTGTGGTTGTTGCCCAACCGTTAAGGTCTGCTGCGTAAGCGGACATGGCGGTTGCCATCATAAAGAGGGTGATGAGTTTGTTGATTGTCTTCATACGGATCCTGTATTAGAACTGGTATTGAAATGAAATTGCCCCAAAAATAAATGTCTGCCACATATAAGGCTTTACGTCCTGAAGCTCAGTACTTGGCGCATAGGCGTTCTTGAACCAGTTGCCGTAAATCTTAAAGGTGGGAGCCAATATGAGATTTTTCGTAAAGAAATAACGGACGTTCGCAATGAATGCGAGGCCGGAACCCATGATTTCCGCTTCTTCTGCGTCTCCGTGGGAGTCCATGGCGGATTTCTGTGTTTTAATATTGGCATAGGAGTATCCGCCACCCAGGCCGATTTGGAGATTGTCGGGATAGAACAAGTTGTAGGTGAACTCAAATCCGAAACGCCACATGCGGGAATTGAGCTTGTGGCTGTCTTCGTATTCTGCAAGTTTAACCTTGCTCTTCCAATAAGTAAAGTTCGCAGCCAAGGTGAATGCCCAGATGTTTGCGCCGATGGTTAAGTCGGGGTGGGTCATTAGTCCCAAGTCGGGCATATAGATGCTGATTGCCCTATCGAGGGTATCCTTGGCTTCGACTGTAGTACTGTTCAGGTCGCCAGTGGAATAAGCCAGCCCCCAGCCTGCCTCTACGAAGTAGGATCTGGGCCAGTAATCGTCTGCCATGGCCGGAGTGCAGAGCAAACCAGCAAGCAATAAGAGTAACGATATGACTTGTTTCCTATAACCTGACACCTGAAACCTGATTCTTATTTTGCTGCGTAATAGAACATGGCGTCGATGCACTTCTTGGCGGCGACGCGGGTCTCTTCGTCCAGTTCCACATGCTGGGCTGCTTCCGGATGGCGCAGGGTTTCCAGGATGTTTTCCAGGGAGTTGGACTTCATATACTTGCACATGCTGCAGCTGCCGATGAAGGTCTTGTTGGGGAACTCGTATTGCATACGAGCATTCAGACCGCATTCGGTGAGGAGCAGGAACGGCGTGTTTTCCGGCTGTTCCTTGATGTAGGTAACCATCTGGCCGGTGCTGCCCACGTAGTCACTCAAGAGTGCAACGCCGGGGTGGCATTCGGGGTGGCTCACCACCTTCAAATTCGGGTTCTGGCTGCGGAAGAAGTTAATCAGTTCGGAATCGTAGGTTTCGTGCACATAGCAGCAACCGCTATGGAGAACGATTTCCTTCTTGATGTTGCGCTTCTTCATTTCGTCAATGAGGTTCTGACCCATGAGACCATCGGGTACGAAAACAATCTTGTCGTTTTCCAGAGAGCTTACAATCTTCATCACGTTGGAGCTGGTGACGCAAACGTCGCAGTTTGCCTTTACGTCGGCGGTGGTGTTAATGTAGCAGACGAAGGTATGGTCCGGATACTTTTCGCGGAGGGCGCGGACTTCGGCTCCAGTGATGGAGTCGGCCAGGCTACAACCGGTAAGCGGTCCCGGAATCAGAACGTCCTTGGTGGGGTTCAAGATCTTTGCTGTTTCGCCCATGAAGCGTACTGCGGAGAACACGATGGTCTTGGCGTTCACCTTGGTGGCGTCCTGGCTCAATTTGAAACTGTCGCCATCGTAGTCGGCAACCCCCAGGATGATTTCCGGGGCAACGTAACTGTGGGCCAGGATCACGGCGTCGCGTTCCTTCTTCAGTTCGTTGATTTCGTTAATGAGGGGGAGCATCTGCTCGCATTTTTCCATGGAGTAGGTGCAAAGGACAGCGCCAGGCTGGATAGTCTTAAGACGATTGTAAAGTTCTTCTGCAGTCATGGCGCCAAATATAGAAATAAGTCCCTATGGGTTAAAGGTTTACGTTGCTGACAATGGGCCAATTTTTAGCCCTGTTGGCACGGCTTTTGCATTACACTGCGCGAAAAGAAAACAAGAAATGAAAATTTTTCATTTTGTGTAAACAAAGGGTAAAGATATGCCATTTTCATCTGTAAATATTACAAGTAGTGTAAAAGACGAAGAATTCGCCTCTTATCTGATGGAAAATGGTGAAAAGTTTGGTTACGGTTCCCTTGTTGATGAACGTGATGGTGAAATTTATAGCACGGTAAAGATCGGTAACCAGATCTGGATGGCCGAAAACCTCCGCTATGTGACCGTTGGCGGAGTGGCTGACGATGACAAGGGCAGCTTTGTTTATGGCGAAGTAGAAGCTAACGTGGGCAAGTTCGGCCGCCTTTACACTTGGGATGCTGCCATGAAGATCGCTCCTGAAGGCTGGCACATTCCCTCCGAAGAGGAATGGCATGAACTCTGTGAATATTGCCGTAGCCTGCAAGAAGGCTTGCCCGGCACCATGCTGAAATCCACTGAATACTGGGATGAATGCCTAGGTTCCGTGGTAGGGAAGGACAGCGTTGGTTTTGCGTCGGTACCATCTGGTAGTCGTTACAGCATGGGCTACTTTTATGACTTGAACAAATCCGCCTATTACTGGACTTCGACCGCAGTGGAAAGCGAGTACGCCAGATACCGTAGCATCAGTTTCCGCGGCGGTAAGATCGGGGCGGATTATACCTATAAGAGTGATGCCCTTTCTATCCGCTGCGTAAAGGATTAAACTTCGCGAACTCTGCCGTAAATTTCGTCGCGGGTTTAAACTTCGCCGATTCGAGTCATTCGCTTGATCAGGGGCATGCCTGCTTCGCGGCATTCCTTCATGTCGATTTCGAAGTCAATACTCCAGTCGTTGAAATCTTCTTCGTCCTGCAGCATCTGCTGGATGTGCATTGTGTCGCCTTCGTAGGTGATAATGCTGTGATGGATGGAGCGGCCTTCCACATCTAGGCGGAACTTGTGGTGTTCTGCGATGTAGGCTGCCATGATTTCCATGAGACGGTTTTCGGTCCAAGGTTTTCCTTCGCCATCGGTGAGCATCTGGCCCTCGGCAAGGTCGTCGGCCAGCATATCCAAAACATCGCCGAAGGCTTGCTTTTGCAGCGCCCCCATAAGCTGGAAGATGCGTTGACGAACCATGTTGACGAAACGTTTTTTGTCGTAGGTAATGTCGGCGGCAACCTTGTCTGCACCAAAGGCGGTTTCCATTTCGGTGGCGCCTGCGGCTTCCATACGTTTCTGGTAGTCTTCGGGATGGGCCATCTTTTCCCATTCTTCCAGCAGGCTAGAGTCCGTACGACGAATCATGTCGCCCAGGTACTCTTCCATGTCGCGGAGTTCCTCGTTCTTGTAGCCTTCGGGAACGGTCTGCTGCAGGACTTTGTACACGTAGTTTAAATGACGGAGCAGAATGGCTTCCATACGCTGCAGGTTGTACTGCTTGACGTAACCGCTGAAGGTGCTGAAGTTTTCGAACATTTCGCGGACAATGGACTTGGGCTCCACATTCACATCCACCCAGGGGTGGTTTTCTGCAAAGTTGTTGTAAGTGTCGTAAATGAAGTCCCGGAGAGGCTTGGGGTATTCCACCTTTTCCAATTCTTCCATACGCTGGTTGAATTCCATGCCTTGGGCCTTCATTTCGTCCATGCGGGCGTTCTTGGCCTTGTTTTGCTGGATGCGCAAGATGTTTTCGGGATTTTCAACGATGCTTTCGCACAAAGTAATAACGTCTAGGGCGTAGTCGGGACTATCCTTGTCCAGCTTGGGCAGGGTGTCCAGCAGGTACAGGGACAGGGGCTGGTTCATGGAGAAGTCGTCTTGCAGGTCCATGTTCACGCGGAGCTTGCTGTAGCCCGGCGCAATCTGCGGGACGAATTCGATGATGTGGCCTTCTACAAGTCCGCGGAAAAGCTGGAAGGAACGCTTTTCCAATTTCTTCTTGCTGGCGGCGGACTCGTGGCAATCCTTAAGCAGGTTCCGCATGGCGCGGCAGCCGTCTGTGGGGCGACTCAGGATGTTCAGCAACATGCCGTGATTCACCTGGAAGCTGGATGTCAGAGGTTCGGGAGCGGCCTGGATGAGGCGTTCGTAGGTACTCTTGTCGAAGGGTACATAGCCGTGTTCCGGCGGTTTCTTTTTCTGAAATTTCTTGCCGGTCTGTTTTGACTTTGCTTCTAGTTTCAAGTTTTCAATGACGTGTTCCGGAGCCTGCGCCACCACGTAGCCGATGTCGTCAAAGCCTTTGCGTCCGGCGCGGCCTGCAATCTGGTGGAAATCGCGGGCGGTCAAAATGGCGGTCTTGTCGCCGCTGAATTTGCAAAGCTGGGTGAACAAAACTGTACGAATAGGAACATTGACGCCAACGCCCAAAGTATCTGTTCCGCAGATCACTTTCAGCAAACCCTTCTGGGCCAGTTTCTCGCAAAGAATGCGGTACTTGGGGAGCAATCCCGCATGATGAATGCCAATGCCCTGCTTAAGCCAACGCTTGACTTCGGGGCCGTAAGGGCTGCTGAATCGGACTTCCTTGATGGCCTCGTTAATGGCCACTTTTTCTTCCTTGGTGCAAAGGTCCAGACTCATGAAATTCTGGGCGTTTGTTGCCGCTGCGGCCTGGGTAAAGTGCACCACATAAACGGGGGCCTTTCCCTCGTTTACAAGTTTCTGAACGGTGTTGGAAAGTTCCGTTTCGGAGTAGGTAAAATCAAGAGGGACCGGGCGGTCTGTGGAGCGAACGGTAACAGATTCCTTGCCCGTGTGCTTGGTCATTTCCCTTTCGAAAAATTCTGTTGCCCCGATGGTTGCACTCATGAGCAAAAAGCGGGTGTGGGGCATGGTCAGGAGCGGTACCTGCCAGGCGGCGCCGCGTTCCTTGTCGGAGTAGTAATGAAACTCATCCATGACCACGTCGGAAATGGTGGACATTTCTCCTTCGCAAAGGGCCATGTTTGCGAGAATTTCTGCGGTGCAGCAGATAATAGGAGCGTCGCGATTGACGGTGGCGTCACCAGTAGAAAGACCAACGTTTTCAGGACCAAATTCCTTGCACAGAGCCATCCATTTTTCGTTTACCAGGGCCTTGATAGGGCAGGTGTAAACGCTGCGCCTTCCGTGTGCCAGACTGTCAAAATGGAGCGCCAGGGCCACCATGGATTTTCCGGAACCCGTGGGGGTGTTCAAAATTACGTTTTTCCCGTCCAGAAGTTCCAAAATGGCTTCTTCCTGGGCGGGGTAGAGCGTTGTTCCCTTGGATTCAGCCCAAGCCAAAAAAGATTCCAGCAGGGTTTCGGAGGATACGTCTGTTGGCTGGGAATTTGCGCTTTGCGGGGACTGATTGCTTTTTGGAAGGTAATCTTTCAGAAAGTGGGGGGTATTTTCGCTCATATAATTAAAGATAGTTTTTTATGAAATCTTTTGTTTTTCTAAATTTTAACCACTAAACTAAATCTTATTTGGATGTGAAGGAATCTATGGCTTCTAAAAAGACCGAAGAGACTGATCTTTCTCAATTGCTTAAGGACCTGTTGAAAAACTGGCAAATTATGCTGGCATCTCTTTTTATTGCAGGAGTTGTTGGCGTTTTTGTTGCGATGTGGATCCGCCCAGTGTATAAAGTGGATGCACTTTTGCAAATTGAATCCAAGAATAGTAAAGGATCCATGAACATGATGAGTGGTCTTGGCGCCTTATTTGCTTCAACTAGTCCTGCTGAAACGGAAATTGAATTGATCAAGAGCCGTCAGGTCATGGGATCCGCTGTTGAAAAAATGCACCTCATGTATCTTGCGGAACCTAAGGGATTTGTGGATAGATTGCTTCATAAGGAAGGACGTCTTGAACTCTCCCAATTGGAAATTCCCTGGGCGAACATTCCTGAAACTGAATATAAAGAGAGAACTTGGTTCGTTGTAGCTAAGGATAGTGTGGGTGGATTTGATTTGCTAGATCATAAGGAGAAACCTGTCTTTTCTGGTGTAGCCGGCGAAACTTATAAGTTCCCCTATGCAGGAGATTCTGTCACCATTGGTATTTTCAGAATGAAGGCTAGTGCTGGTCAGAAATTTGCAGTCTCTAAGATTCAGCGCCTTGATGCAATAAACGCGTTCCGTTCTGCGTTTGATGTTAAGGAGCGTGGTAAGAAAACCGGTATCTTGGAATTCTCATACAAAGACATCTATCCGGACCGCGCGGTAGAAATCCTGAACGAAGTTGCTTCTTCCTATTTGCGTCAGAATGTGGAAGAACGTAATGCAGAAGCTCAGAAAACTTTGGAATTTCTTGAAAAGCAGCTTCCTGATGTGAAGGCTCAGATGGATTCCTCTCTCATGAACCTGAATGCGTATCGCAACAAGGTGGGCTCTGTTGATATTAATGCTGAAACTCAGCTTGTTCTTCAGCGCCGTATGAAATTGCAGCAGGACATTCTTGCCCTGCAACAGCGTAAGCAGGATGCGATCCGTTTGTTCCATTCTGAACATCCCACTGTAAAGACCTTGGAAGATCAGGAAAATGCATTGAGACGCGAATTGGCTGGTACTTCTAGCCAGGTGAAGAAACTGCCTGCAACTCAGCAGGAAGTCCTCTCTTTGCAAAATGAGGTTGAACTTACGAAAAGTGTCTACACGACCATGCTGAACAACATCCAGCAGCTGCGACTGGTTTCTGCAGGTGAAGTTGGTACCGTTCGCATTGTGGACTTTGCTGAAGAAGTATCTGTTCCTGCAAAGCCTAAGCCGAAGATTATCATTTGCATTGCTTTGTTCTTTGGCTTCCTGTTTGGCGCTGCTATTGTTTCCATCAAGACCAAGTTCAGCAACGGCGTCAAGAGCGCTAGCTTTATTGAAAAGGAAACTGGCTTTACCGTTTACGCTAAGGTTCCCAAGGGCAATCCCAACGGTACCAAGGGCACAAGACCTTTGGCCGTGGTCGAACCTGATGATGTGGCTGTGGAATCCCTCCGCGCCCTCCGTTCTTCTCTTGAGTTCTCCATGATGGATGAAGGCGCCTCCGTGATTGGTGTTAGCGGTCTGATCCCGGGCGTGGGTAAGAGCTTTATTTCTGTGAACCTGGCTGCGCTTTTTGCAGGCATGGGTAAGAAGGTTCTCCTCATTGATGCTGACCTTCGTAAGGGCCGTCTCCACAAGGAATTCGGCATTAAGCGAGGTGATGGTTTCTCCCAGGTGCTTTTGAAGGCCGTGGAACCAGAAAAGGTCATTTTCCCCACAGAAGTGGAAAACCTCTTTGTCATTCCTTGCGGTAACGTTCCTGCAAACCCTGCAGAACTCCTTGGCTCCAAGCGTTATCAGGAATTGATCGAAAACTTTAAGACCCAGTATGACTTGATTATTGTGGATACTCCGCCTATCATGCTGGTTACCGATGCTGCCTTGGCATGCCGTGTTGCCGCTCAGATTGTGATGGTTATTGAATACAACAAGCATTCTATCGAAGCTATCCAGGATGGCATGAGTCAGATTCTGAAGGGCAACGGTAATGCTCATGCATCCATTGTCATCAACAAGTATGAACACACCCGTAGCGAAGGCTTCGGTTACAAGTACGGAAAGTATTAATGAAGGGAATCATTCTTGCCGGGGGATCCGGCACTCGCCTCTATCCGCTGACCATGGTCACCAGTAAGCAGCTGTTGCCTGTTTACGACAAGCCGATGATTTACTACCCGCTTTCCACTTTGATGTTTGCGGGTATTCGTGATATCCTGATTATCTCTACTCCCACCGATTTGCCCAATTTTGAACGCCTCTTGGGAGACGGTTCCTCCATGGGTTTGAACCTGAGTTACAAGGTGCAGCCTAGCCCCGATGGCTTGGCACAGGCTTTTATCCTGGGTGATGAATTTATCGGTGATGATTGCTGCGCCATGGTTTTGGGCGATAACATTTTCTACGGAAATGGCTTTAGTTCCCTGTTGCAGACTGCAGTCAAGAACGCGGAACAGAACGGCCGTGCCAGCGTATTCGGTTATTACGTAGATGATCCGGAACGTTTTGGTGTTGTAGATTTTGATAATAGTGGCAAGGTCACTTCCATCGAAGAAAAACCTGAATTCCCTAAGAGCAACTATGCAGTTACTGGCTTGTATTTCTACGACAATCGCGTAGTGAAGTACGCAAAGTCTTTAAAGCCCAGCGCCCGCGGGGAGTTGGAAATTACTGACTTGAATAAGATCTACTTGGAAAATGGCGATCTGGATGTAAAGCTTTTGGGACGCGGTTTTGCCTGGTTGGACACTGGTACCGTAGATAGCCTCATTGAAGCGGGCAACTATGTAAAGATGGTGGAAAACCGCCAGGGTATTCAGATTTCCGCTGTAGAAGAAATTGCCTACAATAACGGGTGGATTTCCAAGGAAAAACTCTTGGAATCTGCAAAGAAATATGGTAAGTCCTCTTATGGCAAGTTCCTGAGGGATGTTGCCGAAGGCAAGATCAAGTACTATTCTGAAACAAAGAAAACGGTTTTGTAATTATGGGCAAGTTCAATTTTATCAAGACTTCCATTGAAGGCGTGACCATCGTAGAACCTACGGTCTATGGCGACCATCGTGGCTACTTTATGGAAACCTACAACAAGGCTGAATTTGACGCTGCCGGCTTGAACATGGTTTTCGTACAAGATAACGAATCTAAGTCCAAGAAAGGCGTGCTTCGCGGTCTTCATTTTCAGAAGAAGAATCCCCAGGGTAAGCTGGTTCGAGTCTTGGATGGCGAAGTCTATGACGTTGCGGTTGATCTGCGCAAGGGTAGCCCCACTTTCGGTAAGTACGAAGGTGTTGTACTGAGTGCAGAAAATAAAAAGCAGTTCTACATTCCCGAAGGCTTTGCCCACGGTTTTGTGGTCCTGAGTGAAACCGCAACTTTTGTCTACAAGTGCACCCGCCTTTACGATCCCACGGACGAAGGCGGCCTTTTCTGGAATGATCCTGCTATCGGCATTAATTGGCCTGTTGGCAATGGCTTTGAACCCCTCCTGAGTGAAAAGGATACTAAGAATCCTTTGCTGAAAGACCTGGGTTTCGTATTCGAACTTTAACTTTTTTTACCTTTATTGCGATGAAAAATATTCTCGTTGTTTGCACAGGAAATATTTGCCGCAGTCCTACTGGCGAATATTTATTGAAAAAGGAACTTGGCCCGGATTTTAACGTGATGAGCGCGGGCCTTGGAGCCTTGGTGGACCATCCTGCCCATGAAACCAGCCAGAAGGTGGCTATGGAACATGGCGTGGATATGAGTGCCCATCGTGCACGTCAGATCAATTTGGATATCCTTCGCTGGGCAGACCTGATTCTGGTGATGGAAAATGGCCATAAGCAGGATTTGTTGAGCAAGTACCCTGCGTTGGAAGGTAAGGTCTTCCGTTATGGAGAACCCCAGAAGGTTGATGTCCCGGACCCGTATCGCCGTCCGGAAAGCGCTTTTGTCTTGGCATGGAACTATATTTCAAAGCTGACCCCCTATTGGGTCGAAAAGATTAAGCAGAGCGAAGCTTAAAAAAGGCGAAAAGGAAAAATATGAAACATTTGAGAGTTGTCTTGTTTGGAGTTGCAGCTGCCTTCTTGGGCGGTTGCGCTTTTGCACCCCAGATGCGCATGGATATTCCGGAAGATAAGGAATCTTTTGAATACAATGGCCTCACCGTCCGAGTCCATTCCATTGATAAGGGCGAGTTTGCCGGCGGCGTCGCTGCAGCAAGTGATTCTTCTGCAAAGAACGAATATGGAGACCTCAACGATCTGCTGGTGGATTCCCTTCCGTCTTTGGAATATCGCATTGGACCTTTGGATATGGTTCAGGTTGTTGTTTGGGAACACCCGGAATTGACTTCTCCTATGGGCCAGTATCAGCCCGCCGGTCAGAAGGTTACTACTGATGGCACTTTGTTCTACCCGTATGCTGGTGAAATCAAGGTGGCAGGCTTGACCGCTCAGGAACTCCGTAAGGAGATCACCACCCGTCTTTCCAATAAGATCTTGAACGACCCTCAGGTGGATGTTCGAGTGACTGGTTACAATAGCCTCCGTGCGACTGTTACCGGTGCTGTGAATAAGCCTGGTTTCGTTGCTTTCTCTGAATCTCCCTTGACCATTCCTCTGGCTGTTGCTGCCGCAGGTGGCTTTGCCGAACAGGCTGATCCTTCTGGCATGCAGCTCCGTCGTGGCGACAAGGTCTATAACATCAATTTTATGGATGCATTCAAGTCCAACCTTCCGTTGGATAAGATCGTCCTGCAGCCCAATGACCAAATTTTCATTCCGGCCTTGTCTGAAACCCAAAAAGCAAACAAGGTTTATGTGATGGGTGAAGTTGTTCGAACCAGCGTGGTGAACCTGAACCATGGTAGCCTTTCCTTGGTTGAGGCTTTGGCTTCTGCCGGTGGCCTTCAGGCTTTGTATGCATCTTCCAGGTCTATTTACGTTCTTCGTAACACTTCTGCAACAACAGTTGATGTGTATCATTTGAATGCGAAGAATGCAATGGCTTTGTCTATGGCTGATCGCTTTGATTTGAACCCCCATGACATTGTTTACGTAGATGCATCTGGCCTTGCAACCTGGAACCGTCTCTTGAGTTTGATTATGCCTAATGCACAACTTCTTAATAGTGCAACAGGTACTGTTGAAAATGTTAACACTATCAATGCTCGTGGTTGGTAATAGGAGTTGTTATGATTAATCTTATTCTTTGTGGTGGTAACGGTACTCGCCTTTGGCCTGTAAGTCGTTCTTTGATGCCCAAGCAGTTCGCACCCCTTTTCGACGGACAGTCCCTGTTCCGCAAGACCGTGGTGACAAACTCTGCTGTTTGCGAATCTCAGTTTATCGTGTCCAATGCCGACCAGTTCTTCCTTGCAAAGGACCAGTTGGAAACTGAAGGTAAGCATGGTGGTAAGTTCCTGCTGGAACCGGTGGGCCGCAACACTGCTCCCGCAATTGCTCTTGCATGCTTGACTCTGGATCCTGAAGAAATTGTTCTGGTTTCTCCGTCTGACCACGTGATCCGCAAGAAGGACGAATACAAGAAGGTTCTGCTCCGCGCCCAGGAACTTGCCAAGGAAGGAAATCTGGTGACCTTCGGTATTACTCCCACTAGTCCCGAAACTGGTTACGGCTACATCGAAGCAGATGGCGAGAACGTAAAGCGCTTTGTGGAAAAACCGGACCGCGCTACTGCTGAAAAGTATCTGCTGGCTGGCAACTTCTACTGGAACTCTGGCATCTTCTGCTTCAAGGCAAAGACCTTCCTGGACGAATTGCAGCAGCATTCTCCCGACATTCTGGAAGCTTCCAAGAAGGCTCTTGAAAACACCGCCATCGAAGCTGGCGAACCGATCCGCGTTGCCATGGACGACATGAAGGCTATTCCTTCTAACTCCATTGACTACGCTGTGATGGAAAAGTCCAGCAAGGTGAAGGTTGTGCCCAGCGATATCGGTTGGAGCGACTTGGGCTCCTTCGATAGCCTTTATGGTGAATATCCCCACGACGAAAACGGCAACAACGTGAACCCTCGCCACATTGCAGTGGGCTCCAAGAACTCCTTGGTCATGGGTTCCCAGCGTGCAATCGCTACCATCGACCTGGATAAGATGCTGATCGTCGATACTCCTGATGCTCTTCTCGTTGCTCCGCTTAGCAGCAGCCAGAAGGTGAAGCAGGTTGTGGAAGAACTTAAGGTTCGTGGTTCTGACTTGATCAGCGTTCCGCAGACTGTGAATCGCCCCTGGGGTACCTACTCCGTGCTGGAATCCACTGACCGCTACAAGATGAAGCGTATCGTGGTGAAGCCGGGTAAGCGCCTTTCTTTGCAGAAGCATTTGCATCGCTCTGAACATTGGGTCGTTGTAAGCGGTACCGCTACCGTGACCGTGGGCGATCGCTTGTTCTATGTGCGCTCCAACGAATCTACCTACATTCCTGTGGGCACCGCACACCGCCTGCAGAACGAAGGTAAGCTTCCGCTGGTGATCGTCGAAGTCCAGGTGGGTGAATACACCGGCGAAGACGACATCATCCGCATGGAAGACGACTTCCACCGTAACTAATAGGTACGGCGTTTCGACGCCGCTTGTTACGTTTCGGCGCGACGAATCTACAGAAAAAGACCTCGGTTTCAACCGAGGCCTTTTTCATATTGATTTTCGCGAGTCTTTGCCTCTGTGAACAACAAGCCCCTGATATTAATCAGGGACGGTTGTGAGAGCGAGAGCCTAACACAGGATCATCTCTTGAATTTAGCTTGAGCGGTCTTGTTAGAACTGATCCAGGAAGCGCTGGTCGTTGCCGGTGAGCAAACCAATTTCCGGAATAGCATGGCGGAGCATGGCGATACGGTCCAGACCGAAGCCGAATGCGAAACCAGTATATTTTTCACCATCGATACCGCAGTTCTTGAACACGTTGGGGTCCACGGAGCCGCAGCCGCCGATTTCCATCCAGCCGGTGCCCTTGCAACGACGGCAACCTTCACCGCCGCAGAACACGCAGCTCACGTCCATTTCAGCGGAAGGTTCCGTGAAGGGGAAGAAGCTGGGGCGGAAACGGGTCTTGACGCCTTCACCGAAGAGCTTGTTCATGAACACCTGGAGGACGCCCTTCAGGTCTGCAAAGGAAATGTTTTCGTCTACCACCAGACCTTCGCACTGCTGGAACATGGGGGCGTGGGTAGCATCGTTATCGACGCGGAATACGTGACCCGGAGCGATCATGCGGAAAGGCGGCTTGTGGGTTTCCATGTAATGGATCTGGGTACCGCTGGTGTGGGTACGGAGCATCACCTTGTCGTCCACGTAGAAGGTGTCCTGCATGTCGCGGGACGGGTGGTCGGGAGGAGTGTTCAATGCTTCGAAGTTGTACCAGTCGGTTTCGATGTCGCGACCGAAGTCTACTTCAAAGCCCATCTGGCTGAAGAAGTCGATGATTTCTTCGCGAACGTCGTACAGCGGGTGGGTAGAGCCTGCGCCGATGCCAGCACCGGGGAGGGAGGTATCCACATTGCCACTTTCCAGCTTCTTCTGGAGGGCAGCCTGGTTTGCGGTCTCGATAGCCTTTTCGATCTTTTCGGAGACTGCGACTTTAAGTTCGTTGACGAGCTTGCCGAATGCCGGACGTTCTTCGGCGAGAAGAGAACCCATCTGCTTCATCAGGTCGGTAACCAGACCTTTTTTGCCCAGGAACTTCACGCGGAGGTTGTTTACGGCTTCTTGACTGATGAGGTCCGTTTGAGCAAGTTCTGCTTCAAAGGCCTGCTTAACTTTATTAATAGCTTCACTCATAATGCGCTGCAAGATAGCAATTTTTGGACGGCCTGCGATGAAAACGCCGCAGTTTTGTCCGGTATTTAGTTGGTGCCCAGGATATGCATAATGACTGGGCGGTTCTTTCCGTTCTCGGTCTTGTGGATGGTTAGCTTGCCTGTGGAGTCGTAGCCGAACTGTTCGCCAACACGCTCTCCATTTACATAGGTCAGGGAATCTTTTAGCACGCCATTCCTATACCAATTGCGCCAGATGCCGTGACGCTTGGAAGGACCAAAAAATTGTTGTTTTTCCCAGAATCCTTCACTGGCCAATCGTGTGTAAACAACGGTGTCGCCATTATCCTTCTTTATGGTGTCGGGGTAGAAGCTGCGACTTACCTTCAGATGACCGTCCCAGTCTTCCTCGAATCGAAGGTCGTGACCTTCCTTGAAGTACCACAAGGTGCCCATGGGATGTCTGCCTTTGCTTAAGGTCCTGACGCTAGTCGTTTCTGCGCAAACGATGTGCTTTATGGAATTGTCGCTTTGGACTCTGCCGCATACACCATAATCCGTTCGTTCTGTCGTCCAGAATCCGATTATGCATGAGGGGTCGCCAGCGTTATTACAAGATGTTGGAATGCTGCTTTTGACGATAAGCTCGCCTTCTGGAGAAAACCATTGCCATACTCCTGTGCGATCGTTGAGATGGTCCCAGAATTCTATTTTTTGCACTTGGCCGTTGGCATAGTAAAAGGTTCTCTTTCCATCCAGTTTGGTTCGGCCCTCTTCTGTAGTCCAGTTTTCTTTTAACCGGATTTTCTTGCCGTCACTATAATACTCAAGTCGTGTGCCGTGCATCGACCCGTTCTTGCAGCTATACTCGCTTTCAAGAAATCCGTGGTTGTCGAATTTCTTGTAGTAGCCGGATTCTGAAGTCCTGAAACAGGAATTTTCTTCTGCGATAGTCCCGTCAGGATTCCATTTTTTCCATATGCCTACGGAATCACCGTTGTCGTTGTAATGTTCTTCAAAGGCAAGCTTGTCATCGAGGTACCAGCCTTTCCAGTCACCTACGGGTTGGTCGTCTTTGTAATAACGGACGGCCTGCTTTTTGCGGCTGTTGACTGTTCCTGCGTAATAGCTTGTCCAAGTTCCACTACGTTTGCCCTGTTTATACTCACCGACGGTAGATAAATCGCCGTAGCCGTCCCAGCGCTTGAATTCGCCGTGGGGCACGCTGTCCTTGTAGGGGATTTCGTACTCCTTGATGCCGTCGGTGTACCACTCGTTTCGCTTTAGGATCGTGCCGTCGGGATAAATCCAGAAGGATGTCTTTTTTGCGCCGTTGGCGTGTTCAGCCACCACATGCTCCACTGCACGTTCAATGGTGCAGCCTTGCAAAATCATAAAAAGGCTGAAAATCGGGGCAAAAAGGATTCGTTTCATATCTATCAAAGTAGAAAAAAGGTATTTTGATTTTTGTAAATGGATCAGAAAAATAAATCTCTAGCTGATACCTTAAACTCCAGGATTAAAACGCCCTGGGTGTGGTTGGTGCTTGCCATAACGGTGGGCCTTACCATTCTTTTTTATTTTTCCCAGAAGCCTCAGATTGTCATGTACTCCAGGTACATGAAAAACTTGTCTGACTACCAGCTCCAGGAATCCTACACCATGCGTGCCATGGATCGCATTCGAACGGGCTTTGGCGGTGATACGGTCTTGATTCAGGCCCAGACCATGACCCTTCGAGAAATGGCGGTGTCTTTTTCCAAGGAAATGGATGAAATCAGCGCTCTTGGGGTGCAGGCTCCGTCCCATAGTTCCGTGCAACGTTTTGAAAAAGAAGTGCTGAGCAAGGTGGCCGGCATGCGCCGCTACGCCTCCACTCGAGCAGCCTGGTTTAACGACTACAACAAGCTGGACCAGCAAATCTTGAATATGTCGCCCTCGGTTCAGTCTAAGTTGCGACTTAAGCTGGATTCCGCCCGGGCAGGTCTCCTTGTGTTCCTTATGGCGGACGATGCAGAAATTGTTGCCATGCCGGATTCTTTGAAAACGGAATTTACGGTCTTGTTCCGAGCCAACGAGGAACTGGCTATGGCGTGGACCCGACTGAGTAGTGATATGGCGATGATGTACAGCGAAGATTTGATTCAATTCTTCCGCTCCGCCAACCAAAATGAAATTTCCTTGAAGTCGAAGATTCCCATGGCGTTCTATTTCTTGAGCCTTGTTCTTTTACTTTCTACATTCTTCTTTGTGTTCCGTTCTCGACAGTAGGTTCCGAGTGTCTTTTTTCTCTACAAGAAAACAGTTCTATTTGAATTTTTCTTTTCTGTTCCTCTTCTTGGGAGGTTGGCTGTTTTCCTACATCCAGCCGGTTCTTAAAGGATTGCTTCAGGAAGACCACCTGTTTTACGGAACGGTGACACACGCCTCGATTCCTAGTGTCTTTGGCGGGACCAACGTTCCTTTCTTTGACAAGACCATGTTCCGCATCAATGGTGACGACGAGGTTACTTTCTACCTCTACGCTTCCCAGGAAATGATGGATGACATGTCGGACTGGTTCAGCTTTGCCGCAAGGAACGCCGGCGACGTACCTTTGGAAATTGGCGCTGCTCGTGTTGATGACAATAAGTTTGTAGTGCATTCCTTAGCCTCTACCGACGGCGAGGCGGATTTTGATGATCTGGTGATGGATTACCAGGTTTATTATGGATTTGTCTTTCTCGCCGCCGTGATTGTGCTGTGGCTTTTGGCGTTGGTCTTTTTAATTTGTTGGCTTGTTAAAAAGCGTCGTTAAAAAAAACGTCGGTGAAAAGTATCGGTAAAAAGTATCGGTATTTATGAATAAAGTAATTGTATTTGTGCTGTTGGCAATGGCCGTTGCCTTTGCAGGGGAGAACTTTTCTCAGCTGAAGGTTGTTTCTCAACATCCGCGCCTTGATGGTAATGCCGGCGTGTGGTGGAGCCAGAACAAAAAAGACCCTGTGACCGTATGGTTCCACGGGGGTATGACTAGCAATAACTGCGAAAAGGGGCTGGTCGCTGGCAGTGATTTTTTTGAAATGGTTCCTGCGCAGACGGTTGTCAGTGCATCTGCTTGCGGTAGTAACCATTGGGTGACCCGCGCCGCCATCGAGTGGGTTGACGCCGCTCTGGATACGATTGCTGCCCGCCGCGGTGCGCCTGTGGACACTGTGAACCTGGTGGGTATTTCTGACGGTGGCCTGGGTGTGCTTTCTTACGCCTCCTGGGGAAAGCGTCCCCAAATGAATCGCCTTTTGATGAGCGCTTATGGCCCGTCCCTGGGTCGTGCTCAGGATGTTGCCGCCCAGCTCGCTCCCCGAAAGGGCCGTTGGCTGTTCCTTCAGGGTGGGGCGGATCGCCTTTACCCTGCTGCAGAAACTACCGCCTGGGACTCCGAATTCTGCAAAAATATTGGAACCGAGTGCGACATGAAGTTCGATTCGGCGGGCGAGCACGACTGGAGTTATTGGCAAAAACATCGTAAAAACTGGATTTTGGAGTTTTTTTCGGCTAAACCCTTGACAAAAACGCGATAAATTTCAAAATTTGGCTTCACGAACATGCGGATGTGGCGGAACTGGTAGACGCGCTAGATTCAGGTTCTAGTAATCGCAAGGTTGTGGAGGTTCAAGTCCTCTCATCCGCACTGAAAAACCTCGTCAAGAAATTGACGAGGTTTTTTGTTTTGTCATCCCGGCGAAGGCCGGCTGCAACACGCTTTGAATCTTTTTCTAGTTTTTCCCATATGAATACTGCAGACTCCTTTGAAGACGAATTCACCCAGGCTTTTGCCACGGAAACCCTCAAGGGCGACCGTGTGACTCTTGTTGGCCTGCGAGAAAAGGATTCCGAAGGCGAGCCCGGCCCCATGTGTGCGGGCTCCATCCTAGTGTTGGTGCAGGATTCCGAGGATTTTTTGGCAGAACACTTGCCTTGGGTCCGCGGCACAAGCGAAGCGGATATTGCCAAGCGTATACGCAGCTGGGTCTTTGCGGAACAGTATGGCCAAGGCGGTTGCTGGGGAATTTTTGAAAACGGCGCATTAGCAGGCTTCATTATGCTGGAAGCCAACGTCAAAAATCATTCCGCGAACCTAAGTTATTGGCTGTCAAAGAGATGCACGGGTCGAGGCCTTGCGACGGAGGCTTTGCAGCTGCTTTCCCGCTTCTCTTTTGAGGTCCTGCACCTTAATCGCCTGGAACTTTCCGCCAGTGTACACAACGAGAAAAGTGCCGCTGTCGCCCTCCGCTGCGGCTTTCGCGAAGAAGGCATAAGTCGCGATTTTGAGCGAATAAACGGCATTTTTGTGGATCACCGCCGTTTTTCCAAACTGGCTCGTGACGTTTAGATTCGTTTACTTGAGTAAACGATAATGCTTTTTTATTTTGGCAAATTGAACCCCAATCCTTCTATCTTTATAGCATGGTTAATGAAGATGTGAGAAAATTGGTTGAACCTGATGTACTGCAGTACACGAATTACCGCGTGTACCTCAGGGACTACTACGAATACAAAAAGAAGACGGTCGCCGCCTTCAGTTTGCGATTCTTTGCCGAAAAGGCCGGGCTGTCTAGTCACGCCCATCTTAAGCTTGCAATTGATGGCAAGCGCAATATTACTAAGAATACCGTGACCAAGTTGATCCATGGATTGGGTCTCGAAAACCAGCGCGCCGCTTATTTTGAAAGCCTTGTGTTTTTTAACCAGGCTACTACCGACGAAGACAAGAAGATTTATTACGCTCAGCTGGTCAAGGCTAGCCCCCGCTCCAAGCTCCACAAGATGGACAAGGCCCAGCTCCGCATTTTCAAGGAATGGCACCACTCTGCAATTCTCGAGATGGTTGGCCTCAAGGACTTCCGTCCTATTCCCGAACAGATTTCTAAGCGCCTCCGTGGCCTTATTACCCCCGCCCAGGCAACAGAGTCCCTGAACCTGCTGCTTGAATTGGGCCTCTTGGTAAAGACTGCCAATGGTTACCGCCAGAGCAATCCCCTGATCACTACCGACGACGAAGTCCAGGATATTATGGTCAAGATGTACCATAACCAGATGCTGGCCCTTTCCGTTCGTATGTTGAACGACCTTCCTGGTGACGAAAGGGATGTTTCTGCCCTGACTTTTGGAATTAAGCGCTCAGATTTCCCTAATTTGAAAAAACACCTACAACTAATGCGAAAAGAACTACTAGATTTCTCTGCAAAAGCTGGAGAAGCTGAAGACGTTGTGCAAATCAACTTGCAGCTGTTCCCTCTTACCCGAGGAGTGTGATGCGATTCTTTTTGTCCATAGCCACTATTGCTTGCCTGGCGCTCACAGGAGTGTCACTGGTCGCTTGTTCCAGTGATGGTTCTCCTTCTGGTTCCAATGGCAACACTGCTGGCATTGAAATTGGCAATCCCACATTGGCTTTGACCGCAGACTTTACTGTGGATTATTCTGATGTCGAAACTGTTGTTCTCAAGAAGTCCGCTCCCGAAGAAGGACCTGTGGTGCTGGATTCCTTCGCCCTTGATTTGACAGAAGTGCGCACTTATGCCAGCTATTACATCTACATGCCGTTCTACAATGCGTTGGAAGGTATGATGGTGTGGCCCACCTATGGCGATTTTGAAGCGGCTTCGGATTCCGCCGCTCTGACAGTTTCCTTTACCGACGAAACTGTTGTGGACAAGGCTTTCAATAACATTGAATTGCTGGATGGCGGTTTCCTTAAGGAAATCGGTGTCACCTTCAGGCCTTACGTTGCCGACGATATTTATGGCCGCGTCAAGATCGATGGTGAATACGTTCCCTTTGTCTATGACCTGGCCGACTTCCAGCATCTGCAGTTGCGTTACCACTATTCTCAGATTGCAATTGATACTGTAAATAAGATTGCTAATCTGTCTGTGGTGTTCCGTGCCAAGCTCTTTACCGAAGGTGTTGATTTCTCTAAGGCCAATGTCTCTGAAGATGGCGTAATCTACATTGACCAGAAGAATAACACGGATCTTTGGGATGAACTGAATGAACGCTTTGTTCCTAGCTTCCAGCCCTTGCGTTATAGCTACACCAATGCCGCTGGCGAAGACAGCACAAATTACGTGGACGACGTTTGGAATGGACTTGCTGCTGATGTTGGTGAAAATACCTTGATCAATGGAAACTTCCAGTCCCCCTTTACCACTGACTGGATCCTTGTGACTCAGCTTGGCGGTAAGGCTGATACCACCGTGATTGTTGAAAATGAAAAGGAACGCATTATGAAGGTGGATGTAACCGAAGGTGGTAACAACTCCTACAGCGTGCAGCTCCTGCAAGAAAATGTTGCTCTCATCGAAGGCGTCAAGTACAAGTGCGTGTTTACCATCTGGTCCGATGTGGCGGATTCCATTACCGCCCGTATCGGTTCCTACGATACTTATGAGACCGTGGGCTTCTCCAAGCATGTCTTTGTGAATACCAGCGGGGCTTCTATCCAAGAAGAATTCGTGGCCAAAAAGAGTGACCCCTTCGCCCGCTTCGAATTGAATCTGGGCAAGCAAAAACGCAAGTTCTGGATCAAGGAAGTCCAGGTCCAGCGCCTAAGCAAGTAGCTTTTCAAAAACGTCGCTAGTAAAATCTAGCGGCGTTTTCTATTTTTACCCTCGTATTGAACAGGTAAAAAAGTATGGCAATTATTCCTACTCTCAAAGACAATCTCGTTATCGAGAATATCCGCCCGAATATCGAAGGCGGCCGTTTCATGATCAAGCGCGAGCCGGGTGATACCGTGACCGTGCAGGCAGACATCTTCCGTCATAGCCACGAGAAGTACGATGCCGCAATCTTCTTCCGCCATGTGCCCGCAGAAGCCCCTGCAAAGAAGAACGCAAAGACTGCCAAGTCCACCAAGGCTGCTGCCGTCAAGTGGGAACAGGCTCCCATGCATTTCGTGGACAACGATCTTTGGGAAGGCTCCTTTACTGTCAATAACATCGGCTACTACGAATACAAGATTTGCGCATGGACCAAGGAACCCAAGGATGTTCCTACCGAAAGCCCGGTGATGAAGCTCCGTGTGGACCCGACCTATGCACGTACCGGTACCTGGTACGAAATGTGGCCCAAGAGCCAGGGCACTGACCCCACCAAGAGTGCAACCTGGAAGGACTGCGAAAAGCAGCTGGACTACATTGCTGACCTCGGCTTTGACACTGTTTATCTGGTTCCCATTCACCCCATTGGCGTGACCAACCGTAAGGGTGCCAACAATGCCCTCCACGCCAAGACCGACAAGAAGGGTAAGCCCCTGGAACCGGGTTGCCCCTATGCTGTGGGTAACAAGTTCGGTGGCCACTATGCTACTGACCCTGAACTAGGCTCCATGAAGGACTTTGAACACTTTGCTAAGGCCGCCCGCGGGAAGGGCTTGCGCCTGGCTCTGGACATCGCTCTGAACTGCTCTCCGGACCACCCCTACGTTAAGGAACATCCGGAATGGTTCTACCACGAACCCGATGGCTCCATCAAGTTTGCAGAAAATCCGCCCAAGAAGTACGAAGATATTTACCCCTTCGACTACTACAACAAGAACTACAAGGAACTGTGGCAGGAAATCGAAAACATCATCTTGTTCTGGGCCGACAAGGGCATCGAGATTTTCCGTATCGACAATCCCCACACCAAGCCGTTCCCCTTCTGGGAATGGCTCATCGCCGACGTGAAGGAAAAGCGTCCGGAACTGGTGTTCCTGGCAGAAGCCTTCACCCGCCCCAAGATGATGCATCGCCTGGCCAAGGCTGGCTTCGACATGAGCTACACCTACTTCGCATGGCGTAGCGCCAAGTGGGAATTCGAACAGTACCTGAAGGAACTGACCCAGTCCGACGCCAAGGAATACATGCGCGGCATCTTCTTCCCGACCACACCGGACATCTTCCCCAAGTACCTGGCTTACAAGGGCGCCAACGCATTCAAGCAGCGCTACTTCCTGGCTGGTACCTTGAGCAGCCTTACCGGTATGTATAACGGTTACGAACTCTGCGAAAACATTCCTTCTCCCATCAAGGAAGAACTGCAGGATTCCGAAAAGTACCAGTACAAGGTTCATAACTGGGCCGGCCCCGGCATCCAGGACTTCGTCCGCCGCGTGAACACCGCCCGCCTGGAACATCCGGCTCTCCAGGAATACGACAACCTGGACTTCCACTACTGCGCCAACGACCAGCTCATGGTTTACTCCAAGAAGACTGGCGATGACGTTCTCCTGTTCGTCTGCAACATGGACATGGACAACGCCCAGGAAGGCATGGTGGAACTGGATATGGCAAAGCTCGGCCTGGAAGAAGATTCCTTCTTCTTCTTGAAGGACCTCATTACCGATGAAGGCTTTGTCTGGCGCGGCAACAAGAACTTCGTCCGTCTTGACCCGAACAAGGCTCCGGGCCACCTGCTGGTTCTTAAGAAGATTTAGAAGGCGAGCGTCGCAGAAATAAGCTTGCTTATTTCTATGACCGAGCCGAAAGATCTAGCCCTCGAAGAGGGACAAGATTTAGGAGGCGCATTACGGCGTCACTCTGGGGCTTAGGCCCGGAATCTCCAAAATTTCAAAAGTACCGACCACCCGTCGGTGCTTTTTTGCAATTCTGGACTTTTCTCTTGTAAAAGAGGACTAAACAAAAAAAATGGGTGGTTTGGTCCTTTGAAAATGTCCATAAATTCTGTTTATTATTTTGTTTGTAATTTCTAGTAAGTGGATATAAGGACTAAATCGAAGAAACGTTGATTTTAGTCCTTGGTTTGGTCCGCAAGAAAAAACTTAAAATGGGAAAAATCGTTAAAACATCCTTG
The DNA here is from genome assembly GCA_024399035.1 of Fibrobacter sp. Lineage (GTDB taxonomy): Bacteria > Fibrobacterota > Fibrobacteria > Fibrobacterales > Fibrobacteraceae > Fibrobacter. The sequence goes on from JAKSID010000023.1 coordinate 36,579, forward strand.
TGAAAAGGACTAAATTGCATAATTCCTTTTTTTAGTCCTTAGCTCGCACTGTGTGCAAAGGACTATATGGGAGAAATTTGTTCTTTTAGTCCTCAATTATGATAAAAATTGCGATTTTTTCAAATTGTGGGTTTAACGGGTGTATATTTATAAACGAACATTCGCAAGGTCGTTTGACCTGTAACCTAAAACCAGTAACCTAATATGATTGATATTTATTCTCTCGCTAAGAATCCGTTGGTATTCCAGAAACCTCGCACCATTACTTCCGCATACATCGACGTGTCCGGAAAGATGGGCATTGCGCAAACGGTGCTCATGGTTCAGGATAATTTTTGCGAGAATTTTGGCGCCATCAAACAGGACAATTTCTTTGTGAAATCCAAGGGCGGTTACTGGGCGATTTCCAAGGCCAAGTTCAAGTTTATGAAGCGCCCGTTCTGGGGCGACAAAGTGGTGACTACCTCTTTCCCTGCAAATACTTCCCTGGTTCGTACGGTGGAAAACACTGCCATTACAACGCCCGGCGGCGAACCCATTGTCCTTGCAATTCAAGAGGCTTGCTGCCTCAGCATCGATCGCCACCGCCCCATGAAATTGTCTGCGGTGGAATTCCCTACGCAGGAATCGCCCACGCCTTTTATGGCCGACGGCTTTGACCGTTTTAACGAAGCGGCCATCAAGTACGAAGAAGTGTACCAGCAAAAGATTCTGCCTCAGCATATCGATATGTCTCATCACATGAACAACATCGAGTACGTCAAGTTGGCACTCAATGTGTTCAGCATCGAGGACCTTGAAATGTGCACTCCGTCGGAATTGGAAGTCCACTTTCTGGGCGAATCTTTGATCGGTCAGACGCTCCGCATTTTCCGTGCGGAACATAATGGCGCCACCTACATGAAAATTCTTGAAGGTGAACGAGCCGTCTTTGAAATGAAAATGCGAATGATGTAATCGCTGACGTTGCAGCTTTTAATCGCGAGTCGCGGTTTTAGTTGCTGTCGTTACTGCTGCGGCAGAGACTCCCAGATTTCCTGGAAAAATTCCGGACGATGAAAGTCCGGCTTTTCGGTGTCGATGGGAAAGGCGCTCAGGTAGTGCGGTGTCTTGGCCTTGTCGGCACACTTGTAGAAATTACCCAGCAACTGGATTCCGTCAAAGGATTTGATCCCGAAAATGGATGCGGGAATCTGGATGGTCATGCCCCAGCAAATGAGATTGCCTGCGACACTTGCGACCTGCTTGGTGCAATTGATGGTTTTAAGCTGAGCAAGGCTCAGTTCTGTGCGTTCGTCGCGATTGATGCCGTGCGCTGCATAGATGTGACCGCGGCAAGTCACTTCAAAATTGAAATACTCTTCGGTATTGGCCGGGTTCTTCAGAAATACTTCTACGCAAGAGTCTTCCCAGCTATGGTCTCCGTCTCTCTTGATTTCGGAACGGAAGCATTCCTGGGGTTCTTCGACGGTGAAAAAAACTTGAATAAAGTCAGAAGACTTAACCACTTCGACCAAAGCCACAGGGAGAGTTATACCCTGGTTGGCGGTCCAATTCATATTAGCGCGCATGATCATATAAGGAAAAGATAGCAAAATCTTATGATTATTGAATGCCCAAATTGATCAGTTTGATCACTTTTAATCACTCCAAAATTGCGTTTTTCGCTTAAAAAAGCGAAGTTTCCTACTTGGCACAGGTTTTGCGTTTATGGGTCGTCATTGAAAACGCCTGCAATGGTGCAGGGGGCAATGAACATTACAGATAACATAGGAGGCCTATAATGGCAAACGAAAATGAACACGCAGCTGGCAAGGCTGCAGAAAAGACTGCGGGTTCCGCAGAACAGAAGGCAGCCCAGTTTGAGTGCTTGGCTGTAACCAACGTTCAGGTTTTTCCCTTTAAGGAAGGCCCGAGCCTGGGTCACATGAAGGGCTTGGCTACGGTGGTTTTGAACGACCAGATGCTGATCCGCGGTCTTCGCGTGATGGATGGCGAAAACGGTCTCTTCGTGGGCTATCCCAACGACCCGTTCTACAAGGGCGAAGACTTCCGCTCTATTTGCAACCCTATTACTCGTCAGCTTCGCGAACACATTGAAAACTGCGTCCTCGAAAAGTATCAGGCATCCGTAGCTTAGGCAGGTTTTCTTTGTTCCGTCGAATCCGTTCTTACTGTTTGTTTGGAATAAAAGCGGTCCCCGTCTGCGTCGAAGTCGATGCAAGTCAGGGACTGCCTGGTTTTACTTTGGTTGGTTTGCCGGACAATGCGGTAAGGGAATCTAGGGAGCGTGTGGTCTCGGCCATTCGTTCCATAGGCAAGGTGGTGACAGGTTTCCGTACAACGGTGAACCTGTCGCCCGCGGATTTGCGAAAGGAAGGAAGTGCCTTGGATTTACCTCTGGCCATCGGTCTTCTGGTGGCTACGGAGGAAATCGAAGTTCCTGAATTGGAACGTTTGGTGTTTGTAGGAGAGCTTTCCCTGGACGGCTTGCTTAAGCCTGTCCGCGGCGTTCTTTCTATTGCCATGGACTTGGTTGCAGATACGAATAGTGTATTGGTGATTCCTCGTGCCAACGAGCGTGAGGCGGCTATGGTGGACGGTATCCGTTATGTGTGTGCGGATACCTTGGATGAATGCGTTAAGCTGCTTGAAGCGGGGGCTGTGTCTAAGTCTGTGCGTTCTGCGGGATTGAAAAAACTGCGAGATGAAAAAGAATTTTTTGACGTGCCCGACTTTAAAAACGTTGTGGGCATGGAAGGGGTTAAGAGGGCTCTTGAAGTGGCCGCCGCTGGCGCCCACAATTTTCTACTCGTAGGTTCGCCTGGGGCGGGCAAGACTTTGTGTGCAAAGTGCCTGCCGGGAATCCTTCCTGCCATGACGGATGCTGAGATTCTTGAAACAACGAGGATTCACTCCTGCGCTCGCCTCCTCGGGGCCGCAGACGACTTTAAACCTGTTCTGCATCGCCCCATACGTATGCCGCATCATTCGGCGTCTATGGTTTCATTGGTGGGCGGCGGCGGTCGCTTACGCCCGGGGGAGGCGAGTCTTGCACATAATGGTTTGCTGTTTCTGGACGAACTTCCGGAGTTTAACCGCGCGGTGCTGGAGGCCTTGCGCGAACCTATGGAGGAGGGTGCTATTACCGTCAGCCGCATCAGCGGTTCCGTTGTATGGCCGGCCCGCTTTATGATGGGCGCCGCCATGAATCCATGCCCTTGCGGGTACTCCATGGATCCCAGGCGTAGTTGCACTTGCTTGCCCGATGCCCGCAAACGGTATCAGGAAAAAATTTCCGGTCCGTTGCTGGACCGCATCGACATCCAGGTCAGCGTACCTCCGGTAGAGGTTGAACAATTTGCTGGCTCATCCACTGCAGAATCTTCCGCAGAAATCCGCAAGCGTGTGTACGCCGCAAGAGAAATCCAGCAGGCGCGCTTCAAAGGAACGACCTTCAAGTCCAACGCCGAGATGACCTCGGAGTTCGCCAAGGAATCCTGCAAAATGACAAAGGCAACAGAGCGTTTTGCAATCTCTGCTGCCGATAAAATGAACTTGAGCGCCCGAGGTTATTATCGCTTACTCAAGGTGGCAAGAACTATCGCGGACTTGCGCCATGGCGAATCTGTGGAGATTTTGGACCTTTCAGAAGCCTTGCGCTACAGGTCCTTCCGCTCATAAACTGCGACCGACTTTTTGGTTACGGAAAACTAGCGGGTGATTTTTATGGAGGAAGTTGCGCCCTTGCAGTTGGAAATTGCCATGGGCTTGCTGACGGAAACTTCTACAGCTTCGGCCTTGGGATGATTCTCCAGAACATACTTGGCGGTTTCCACAACTAGAGTTTCTTCTAGCTGGAAACAAGAACGGCGGATGAACCCTTTGAGGTCCTCCGCCAATTCTGCATAATCAATAGAGTGAGCCAGATCTTCGTTACGGGCTGCCAGGGTAAAATCCAACCAAATAGAAACGTTCAATACAATGGGCTGTTCGTTCTCGCGTTCAACGGGAAGAGTCCCGATGATGCAGTCGAACTGGAGGTCTTGGATTGAAATTTTACCCTTGCCGATTACCATACGAAGAGAACCACTGCGCCTGCGATAGATGCGCCAGCAACACCGAACCAGACGTTGCGGAACAGAGCGTAGCTGTCGTGAGTCTTCTTGTTAGTATCCATACGGCTCTTAAGGTCAGAGACTGTCCAAGCGTAGGGCTCGTTGTTATCGTCCTTAGCATCAATGGAAACGTTGTTGACGACCTTTTCTTCGCAGGTCTTGTTTCCGTTGCAGTCTGTGAGCACTGCGGTGTAAACTTCGTGCAAGTCGTCGTAAGCGGTCTGGGCTTCGTTAGCCTTCATGTGCTGGGTAACGCCCAAGACGATGGAGGCTGCTGCCAAGGCGGAAAGACCGATTGCTGTCCAGAAACGGACTTCGTCAGCGATACCGAAACGGTCACCAATGTCGGATGCTGCGTTGCTTGCTGCGTACTGACGGTCGGCTTCGTCATCGATGGGTGCGTTAGTTCTGTACTTGGACAGGTCTTCGTCGTCATCACAATCTTCGTCGTCATCGCAGTAGTCGTTGCTAGAGGAACTTGCTGCTGCGGTTTCGGTTTCTTCTTCGGAATCTTCGTCGCTAGAAGCGGCAGAATTGTCAGAAGCCTTCAAGTTGGTTGCAACACCGTCGATAAAGACGATTGCGGAGGTGAGGCCCGGAGCGAACACGGACTTACCGTCGAAGTAAACCTTTTCGACATCATCGCCGGCCTTCATGCCGCGACGCTTGTAGATCTTGGAGGTGACCAGCTTAGAGTAGTCGACACCTTCTGCGGAAAGAGCTGTCAGGGAAGAAAGTTCATCGCCTGCGGCGCCCTGGAAAAGCTGGTAGCTGGCGTCACCGTCGCCGAACGGATCGACGAACTTCTGACGGACTACTACGCGACCGCTCTGGAGGGAGCTGACTTCGTCAGCGGGGATGGTCTTGAGCTTGCCACCAAATTCGGCGGAAATATATTCGTCGGGTGTGGCCTTATCCGTAGCGTCAAATTCATTAATGTCGTAGGCGCCTGCAAATGCGGACACGACAGAGAGGCAAAGTGCCAATATTAGAGAACGTTTCATTGTCTTACTCCAATTTGTCTATTTTCGCTGTAATATATAAAAAAAAGGGCAAAGTATCTCAAAAGATTTACAATTCTGGGACTATATGTTCCCGAAATGTTTTCCTTTAAAAAATTGTAAGTTTCTTGTATTCAAATTATGTTAATTAAAGTTTACGAACAGGTGCTCAGGAACGACTAATGAGCCAAAATGGGTTTCAAAGAACCGCCTTTTTACTATATTTTCCCCCGTAAATTTTAACTCTAACCAGAAGGTGCTAATCATGGCAAAGCTTTCTATTGA
>JAKSID010000024.1 GCA_024399035.1 Fibrobacter sp.
AAAACCGAGGTCTTTTTTTTATTCACAAAAGTCTTTCAATTATCTCTTTAATAATACTGAGAACACTTGTACGTGCTACCAGCATAGGTTTCTTGTGATAAGTTTTGATAGCAATGCTCACCCAAGTAACCAGTCTTGAGCCCCTTAACAGGGACATAATCAACTTCATTCTTGGAGTTAACAATAATGGCTACACCAGAAAGATAGTTGGGCCAATGTCTAAAGCCAGTATTGTTCCAACCATATTTATGAAAATCAAGACCAATCTTTCGGTTAGTAACTGCAATTAAGAATGGCGCAACGAATTGGTCATGTGAAGCGACCATCGTGTAATTTTGCATCTTATCATATTCAAAGTATTTTTTCACAATCTCCTTAACTTTGTCATCTACATTGTAAAAAGCCCCCTTGCACGCAGTCGTATCATAGGCCATTCTTGAGTATTGGCCCCAGCTATCAGTTCCCGCGCAGTTTTTATAGTTGCTGTATTCAGGTCTTTTATACCATTCTTCCGTGAAATCCGAACTCTTTTGGTAATGATCATCAGAATAGTCACCTTCATCCTTATAAGTTTCAAAATTCATAAAGTTTTCACCTTTAGCCTGAGAAAACTTAACAACAGTATTCATGGTACGATAAACATCTGTACTCATGTAATAAAAATTTTCCAAGCCCAAGGCTCCAACTCTTTCACCAAGGAATCTAGCCTGGTCAAAGCCATTCTCGTTTAGATCACCTGTACGGCCGGTAGCAGAGCCTCGTTCGCCATGTCGAACAACGATGGCAATCTTTTCGCCGGGCAAAAGGCAACCAAACACATCCGGAATATCAATAAAGTGATCTTCAGTAGCTCTCAGAGTCTTACATGCTTCCGAAAGTTCAACAGCATCAGCGCCATTCCATACATAAGAAGTATCGGACTTGAAGTTGCCTTCGCCATCCTTGTAGGTAACGACGATCATTACGCCACCATTGGGATGATCAGCAGAAGCGTCTACGGTAGAAGTCTCGACTGTGGGAGAGTAGCCATCAGCGCCGTTGGTGCCATTGGAGCCGTCAATTCCATTGGTTCCGTTAGCGCCGTTCCAAATAGTGTACTTGGTTGTCTGGGCAACACCGTTTGCGTCCTTGTAGGTCACAGAAACTTCTACACCGCCGTTGGGATGTTCTGCAGTTGCAGCCAGGATCGTGGAGGTAACTGTGGGAGAGTAACCATCCTTACCGTTGGCGCCATTAGTACCATTCTGCCCGTTGGCGCCATTCCATACGTAGGAGGTGTCAGAAACAACTTCGCCAGCGCTATTCTTATAAGTGATGATAATCTGGAGGCCGCCATTGGGATGATCATCCGTTGCATCCACATTGGTCACCTTGACGACGGGAGAATAGCCATCTGCGCCGTTGGAGCCGTCGGTGCCATTTGAGCCGTCTGCACCGTTTTGACCTACCTGGCCATCAGCACCATTCCATACATAGGTAGTGTCTCTCATGACATTGCCTAGGGCGTCTATGTAGGTAACGACGATCATTACGCCGCCATTAGGATGATCCGTAGTTTCATCTACGTTAGTAACGCTGACGGTGGGAGCGTTGCCGTCCTTACCGTCCTTGCCGTTTACAAGCACGCCGACCTTAGAGCCACCACACATAACGTCGAAACCCTCGAATTCAGTGCTTGCGACTACGGTACAAGAAGTGCCATCCTTACCGTCCTTGCCATCCTTGCCATCGGCACCTGTGGCACCGGTAGCGCCAGTTTCACCCTTTTCACCAGTTGCGCCAGTAGCACCAGTTTCACCGGTTTCGCCCTTTTCGCCGTTGCGAAGTTCGCCGACCTTAGAGCCATTACACATAACGTCGAAACCATCGATAGCAGTATTTTCGACTACGGTACAAGAAGCACCATCGAGGCCGCTCCAGATGGTGGTTGCTTCGGCGTCACCGCACTTGATGCTTACGCCGGTTCTACCAGTGACAGGGTCCGTTACAGCGGTATTCGTGCAGCTTGCGCCGTCCTTACCGTCAGACCCATTGGTTCCATCCTTGCCATCCTTACCGTCGGCACCGTTCTTCAAGGAACCCACAAGTTTATCGGCGCAGTAAACATCAAAGCCATTGATTGCGGCATTTTCAACCACGTAGCAAGAAGAACCATCCTTGCCATCGACACCATCCTTGCCATCAACGCCATCCTTGCCATCGACACCATCCTTGCCATCAACGCCATCCTTGCCGTCGATGCCATCGATACCATTCCATACATAGACAGGTTCGTCGGTACCGCACTGGATCTTGTAGCCGGTCCTGCCAGTTTCGTTATCTGTTGCGGCGGTTGCGGAGCAGCCTACGCCGTCCTTACCGTCGGCCCCCTTTTCACCATCTTTACCATCAGCACCATCTTTACCATTAGTGCCATCCTTACCATTAGTGCCGTTAATACCGTTTGTACCGTCCTTACCGTCGACACCGTCAGTGCCATTCCAAAGGGTTACAGATTCGGAAGTTCCGCACTGGATGATATAGCCAGCCTTACCATCAGCATCGGTCGTTGCAGTAGCGGAGCAGCCTACACCATCCTTACCATTGGTACCGTTAATACCATCCTTTCCATTTACACCGTTCAGCAAAACGCCCAGGGAATCACCGCCACAGACAATCTTGTGTCCATCCAAATCATCCAAGGGAACAATGGTACAGGAAGCACCATCGGCACCGGCCTTTCCGTTAACACCGTTGATGCCGTTCAGGCCCGGTTCGCCTTCTGCACCGTCAGCGCCGTTTTCACCGGGATCGCCCTTTTCGCCCTGAGCACCGTCCTTACCATCGGCACCATCTTTACCATCCTTGCCGTCCTTACCGTCGGCACCGTTCAAACCGTTGTAGACAACACCGATGGAATCTCCACCGCAAATAATCTTAATGCCGGTACCGTCAGCAAGACTTTCTGTGGAACAGGCTAGCTGAGCACCACCGTTGGATTCGTTTTTTGAAACATTTTCGGAAGGTTCGTTGGCGGACTGGGTACATGCACCCAAGAAAGCCAAACCAACAAAAGAATACGCCAATAGCGATTTTTTACCCATCGTTACTCCCATCTAAGGTTTTATTTGAAACAAATAAATCCTAAACACCGATACAAAAATAATCTCTTGAGCATGTTTTTTAAAGGATTCCTACGAACAAAGTGTATACAGGGAAAAACAAAGTGCGTAAAAAACGTTTAAATCCAACGCATCATACACTTTCTGTAAATTTGCGACCATAAAAAAGCCCTGGCTTTTGACCAGGGTTAAATTGCCCTCAAAAATTCAAACAACTTTGCGCTAATTTGTATCGGCGCAGGTTGATTTTTTGGCTACTGCGGTTTAGAGACCACCGGGCGGACGCGCTTTCCGCAAAGGGTCACCACAATGCCGGCTTGTGCGAACATGTAGTAGGCGGTGTCGCGGCTATTGTTCAGCGTGGACTTAGGATCGTAATCGTCCTTGGTCACGAACACTTCGGAAACGCCGGAAAGGCTTACATCCAGGGCGCAACGTTCGCAGGGGAAGCCGATTACATACAACTTAGAACCAGCAGGAACCTTGCCACGGGCGTAATGCAGGGCATTAATTTCGGCGTGTACCATAAAGGGATACTTGTTGGCCTCAAATTCGTGATGGCTAAGGAGTTCTCCGGAATCCGCATCCAGAAGGTCGTAGGCCAGTTTCTGCTTTTCGCGGGTGTAGGGCACAGTTTCGTCGTCGAAACCAGCCGGAGCGCCGTTATAGCCAGTACTGATGACGCGGCCATCTGCACTGACAAGGATTGCACCCATCTGGGTGTTCTGATCTTTGGAAAGACGAGCCTGAGCCACCATCATCTGGGTGTAGACTTCGTCGCGGAGCTTGGAGCGGGAGGAATTGTTATTCATACAAATGAAAATATAAGAAAAAAAAGGAGATCCCGGTTCAAGACCGGGATGACATTCTAGGACAAGACCGGGATGACATGGTGGAATGGAGATCCCGGTTCAAGACCGGGATGACATTCTAGGACAAGACCGGGATGACATGGTGGAATGGAGATCCCGGTTCAAGATCGGGATGACATAAACAAGGGCCGGGGCGATAAAAAAACTGGCGGCAGCCGAGGCCACTACCAGCTTTTGGGGGTTAGGAGGATTCTCTTTTACTGGACATTTGCAGCCTTGGCCAAGGCGTCGGCCAAAGACATACCAGTATAGTCCTGAGCGTTGAACCAGCGGCCACTCTTCTTGTCGTCCAGGAGGACGCCCATCATAGAGCCCGGAACAACAGTTTCAGGAGCGTTAGGAGCGTTGGGACCGCCCAAATCGGTACGGAGCCAACCCGGGTCCATGACGTTCATCATCACGTCGGTGCCGTTCAGCTTCACCGCGAAGTCCTTCACGAACTTGGTGAGAGCAGCCTTGGCGCAAGCGTAACCCATAAGTTCGGGTTCGTTGGCGATGCCGCTGGTGGTAAGCTGCATACGGCCAAAGCCACGCTGGATCATACCCGGCAAGAAATGGTAGGCAATCTGGATGGGTGCGTAAAAGTTTACAGCCATGGCGTGGTGGAAGTCTTCCATGGTGTTGGACAGGTAATCCTGGAAATAATGGCTCATGAGACCGGCGTTATTGAAGACCAGATCCACCTGGATGCCCCAGGAATCAATTTCAGCGAGGGCGGCAGCCACTTCGTCGGCACTTTCGAGGTTGCAGCCAACGGCACGGACTTCTACGCCATAGGGCTTCAATTCTTCAATTACCTTATCTGCATTAGCCTTGCAGCGGCCCTGAAGAATGATATTTGCACCAAGCTTAGCCATTTCGATGGCGGTGAGACGGCCAACACCACGGCAGCCGCCGGTAATCAAGGTCCATTTGCCCTTAACGTCGATCATTTTTCCAATCCTTTGCAACTACGTTGCGTTTATACCATCAAGATAGCCTATTTTTCATTGATTTCGGCGATTTTTATTTCATTTTCTGTATACAAGAGTAAGCGGGCGCAAAAGTCCGTTATACGCGGTGTAAAAAGGCCCACGTATGCAGGGTGTGACGGAGAACACATCGCCGGGAACGGCATCTGAAAATTCTAAATTTTACCGGTAATTTTTTTGCAGGACGTTAATATGAAAAACGCACGCGATAACTGGGGCTCCAAACTGGGAGTCATCTTGGCAGTGGCAGGTTCCGCTGTCGGTCTTGGAAACTTCTTAAGATTCCCGGTGCAGGCCGCTACAAACGGCGGTGGCTCCTTTATTATCCCCTACCTCATTGCATTCTTACTCCTGGGCATCCCTCTTTCCTGGATGGAATGGACCTTGGGCCGTGCCGCAGGCGCCAAGCATCACGGTACTGCTCCGGGCGGTTTCCACTACATTCTGGGCGGTAAGCCCTGGGCAAAGCACTTGGGCTCCCTGTGCATTTTGCCGCCCCTGTTCATTACGTTCTACTACATGTTCATCCAGTCCTGGATTCTCGCCTTTACCTACTACTCTGCCACCGGTACCCTGATGGAAGTGGTCAAGGGCGGCTACGGTCCCATGAAGGAATTCTTCGGCAACTACATTATGCTGAACACCCAGATTGGCCCCTTCCCCGCTGCAATTGTATTCTTCCTCATCACCTTCATATGCAATATGACCCTGATGAGCTTCGGTGTCCGTAAAGGTATTGAACGTGTGAACAAGATTACCATGCCGATCCTTTTGATCATGGGCTTGATTCTTGTGGGCCGCGTATTGACTATTGACGGTATCGGCAAGGGCCTGGCTTTCGTTTGGAACCCGAACCTTTCTGAAATTGCAAACCCCACCGTATGGCTCGCCGCCTCTGGCCAGGTGTTCTTTACCATGAGTCTTGGCATGGGTATCGTTTTCTGCTACGCCAGCTACCTGAAGCCTAAGGAAGACCTGGTTCTTTCCTCCCTTACCGCAGCCTCCACCAACGGTTTTGCCGAAGTGATTTTGGGCGGTACCATCGTGATTCCTATGGCCGTGCTTATCGCAGGCAACAACATTGAAGAATGCGCCAAGCTGGGCACCTTCGGCCTGGGTTTCCAGACCATGCCCTTCGTGTTTGGCCAGCTGCCCTTCGGCGGTTTCTTCCAGACCCTTTGGTTCGGCATGTTGTTTATCGCCGGCGTCACCAGCGCAATTTCCATCATCCAGCCTCTGATCAGTTTCTGCGAAGACGACTTGAGACAGTCCCGCAAGGGCGCCATCACTTCTGTAAGCATCGTAACCTTCCTGGGTGGCCTTGTGGGCATCTTTGGCTTGGCCGCTGGTGCAGTTGACGAATTCGACTTCTGGGGCGGCAGCTTCCTCCTGGTGTTCATCGGCGCAATCCAGGCTATCGTATTCTCCTTCGTGCTGGGCAAGCGCAAGTCCGCTACGGTGAAGGACGAAAACGGCAACCCCGAGTCCGAAGCCTTCGCCTTGATGAACGAAGGTGCCGCATTGAAGCTCCCCAAGTTCTTTAGATTTATCATCCGCTACGTTTGCCCCGCCTACCTGATTATCGTGCTGGTAGCCTGGCTTATCCACGACGGTTGGAGCGTGGTCACTCTGCAGAACGTTTCCGCAGACGCCATGGTCACATTCCTTGGCTTTGAAATGTCTCAGATTGCCTTTACCTGGGGCATCCGAATTTTCCTTTTGGTTCTCACCATTCTCTTGAACGTGCTCATCTACTTTGCTTGGCGTAAGGGCGATCCCGCAGACCTGCCTTCCAAGCACCAGCACAAGCAGGACATGCCGGTGGGCGACTCTGACGACGCAAAGGAGGTTTAATCATGGAATTATCTACTAGCGGTCTCATTTTTATGATTGCCTCCTGGGCATCTATCATTGGACTTTGCGCTTTCTGTTTCAGCAAAGTCTTTAAGAAGAAGTAACCGGAGTTTTGATGAAACTTTTTAAAAGTTCTGGCGCGATTCCTTTCTTTATCGTTTCGTTCCTGGGCGCATTCGTCCAGATGGGTATCTTCGTTCACTTCCAGACTTGGTTAGGTGCAAACTACGAAGGTTCCAGCTACGTTTGGCGCAGCGCTCTTTTACAGTTCGCCATTTTCCTGCCTAGCATCTTTATGATGCCTGTGGCCAGCTATTTCGTGGGCAAGCGCTCCAAGGGTCAAGCCATGGCCTGGTCCAATGTGGTTGTCGTCGCAGCCCTCATCGCGATTTCCGTTTGCTACGTAACCGGAAACAACTGGGTGGCCTTCGGTCTTGTGGGCTTGTACGGCGTGGGCTACGCACTGCATGTGCCCGCCCGATTCAGCGCCATGAAGGAACTCTTTGAAGACGATGATTTGGTCAAGGCAAATTCCTGCTTTATGATTTGCTACGTGGCAGGTATCGCCCTGGCCGCTTACCTGGGTATCATTGTCTTTAACCAGATTCTCTTTATTTACTTGGGCGCCGCTGTCGCAGCAGCAATTCTCAGTTTCTTTATTAAGGTTGGCCAAAGCGACGATTCTGTCAAGTACCGTTCAGCACGTCGTGTCTTTGCCGCCACCTGGAAGATTCCCAGCGCACGTTTGGCTATTCTCGGTCTCGCTGCATTCTGGGGTGTGATTCAGATCTTTATGCTGTTGGCTCAGCACATGAGTAGCCAGCACGTGCCCAACACCTTTAGCTTGACTTCTGCTGGTTTCGTATTCTCTGTGACCCTGGCCGCCACAGGTTTCATCGTCGGTTCTATCATCGCAAGCGAATCCTCCAAGGGCTTTGTGGAAACAGGCATTATCCCCTTCTCCGCGATTATTTCTGCTGTGGTGATGTTCTTTATTCCCTTTGTGCAGACCGACTGGCTCCAGGCAGTTCTCTACTGCATTCTGGGCATTTGCACAGGTGCGGCTTTCGTGATTCTTAGAACCACAATTCAGAACTTGACCAAGCCCAACACCGCCGGACGAATTCACTCTGTTTCGAACATGATCCAGATGTCTGTGCTTTCCATTTTGATGGGCGGCCAGACCTTGCTTTTGATTTTCACTGACTGCGAAATCCGCCACTGCTTCTTGATTTTGTCAGTGATGTTCGCCTTCACCTTTATCATCACCCTCCGCAGCACTCCTATGACGCTTTTGCGCGCCGTACTGCGTTTTGCTTTCGCATTCGTATTCCGTTACCGCGTTAAGCCCATGGGCGTAGAAAACATTCCTGAAAGCGGTCCGGTGCTTTTGATTGGCCCCCACTTCAGCTTTATTGACTGGGCTGTGCTTCAGATGTCTAGCCCCCGCCCGCTGCGCATTGCAAGTAACCGCAACACTTTCGCAGACTGGTACCAGAAATGGTTGCTTCACGGCAAGGCTCTGATTGAAATCAACCGTCGCGATCCCGCGCCCGCCATGGAAGAAATCCGTCAGGCTCTGTTGAAGGGCGAAGCGGTGGTAATCTTCCCCGAAGGTGAAGTTTCCAAGACGCCTCACGTATCCAAGTTCTCCCTCAGCTACACCGCTGCGGTGAAGGACACCAACGCACAGATTGTGCCGTTCTACATTCAGGGCTTGTGGGGCAGCCGCTACAGCCACGCCGCTGACAGCGTAATGCGTCCCCAGTATTTTAACCGCGTGATTAGCGTTGGTTTCGACAAGGCAGTTCCTGCAGAAACCACCGAAGAAGAAGTCCGCGACATGCTGCGTAACTTGTCTGCAAAGACTTGGGACCAGGCCATGAATCATTACAAGACCATCGTGCCGCTGTGGCTCCGTGCCATGCGTAAGCGTCGCAATAGGCCTATCTTGATTGACCCCGCTGGCCGCCACGTTTCTGGTTACGACATGATTCGCTTGGTTCGTAGCTTTGGCGTTAAGATTAAGTCCGTGGCAAAGTACGACAAACACGTAGGCTTTATGCTGCCCACCAGCCGCGACGCCGCCTTGGGTATCGTCTCCATTTTGGGTACAGGCAAGGCTTCTGTCAACCTGAACTACACCGCCCCCGCCGACGTGGTCATGGGCTGCATCAAAAAGGCCGACATTAACGTAGTCGTTACAACCCATCCCTTCTTCGACAAGCTCTGCACCAAGAATCCGAGCTTTGAAGAAGTGGCAAAGGTTTGCAAGATGGTTTACCTTGATGACGAGGAAAAATCCATCGGCATCGTCAAGGGCATTTACACAACCATTCTGTCGAGATACTGCCCCCGCAAATTGTTGAACATTCTCTGGTTCAAGAATGCCAAGCTGAACGACACCGCATTGATTCTTTTCAGTTCTGGTTCCGAAGGCACTCCCAAGGGCGTTGTGCTGACTCACAAAAACATCATCACCAATGCCCAGCAGTGCGACAACGTGATTCGTCTGTGCCGCACCGACGTGATGACCTGCGAACTTCCGCTGTTCCATTCCTTCGGCTTTACCATGACCTTTATGATGCCGCTGTTGGATGGAATTCCCATGGTGCTTTGCCCGGATCCAACGGACATTAAGACCTTGGCCCGAGTTTGTGCCCAATACAAGACCACAATCTTGATGGGAACACCCACCTTCCTCCGCGCCATCGCCATCAACCGCTGGGTTCACCCCATGTGCCTTGACAGCATCCGCTTTATTGTTGGTGGAGCAGAAAAGGTCCGTCAGGAACTGCGAGACACCTTCAAGCTGAAATTCGGCAAGGACATTTACGAGGCTTATGGTAGTACGGAGCTTTCTCCGTTGGCCACAATCAACTACCATAACGTCCTTTTGGATGACTTCCTCACCATGGAAAAGTGCAACGACCTTGAAAGCGTTGGTCAGCCGATTCCTGGTACGATCGTAGGCATTACCGATCCTGAAACCAATGAATTCCTCCCCCAGGGTTCCGAAGGCATGGTTACTGTGGCTGGCGCCCAGGTCATGACCGGATACCTGAAGGACAAGGAAAAGACCGATGCCGTGGTCTTCGAACACGACGGTTTGCGCTGGTACAAAACAGGCGACAAGGGCAAGCTCACGCCCGACGGATTCGTTCAGATTCTCGGACGTTACAGCCGCTTCGCAAAGCTGGGCGGTGAAATGATTTCCCTCATTGCTGTGGAAACCCGACTCCACGAAACAGGCCTGGTTGAAGGTTTGGAATACTCCGTGGTTGCAATTCCTGACTCCGTGAAGGGCGAACGTATCGTGCTTCTGGTTAACGGAAACGTGGATCCCGAAGAACTGTCCCGTAATCTGCGCAAGTCCGGCATGCCGGCCCTGATGATTCCGGGTTCCGTGTTCAAGGTTGATAGCATTCCTAAGCTGGGTTCCGGCAAGTGGGACTTTACCAACATGAAGAAGTTGGCAATCCAGCTCATGGAAGAAAGCAAGAAGTAACGAGCGAAGAGCCGTAAGCTATGAGCAGAACAACGTGCGACAAACAATGAGCGACGAGTTCAAAAGTCGCGAGTAATAGATTAAGACGAATCGAAAGGTTCGTCTTTTTCTATACCCCACAAATTTTTATTTAGTAAACCCCATCGGTTCTTCGTTTTTTATGAAAAACAGAGCTCGCAAAAATGAAAGTTTGTATAATTGGAAAGGAAAACACAAAGGAGTTTATCATGCAGAATATTGTGAAGAAAGTTGAAGAATTGGGTTATGAATTGCCGGCCGTGGCAAAGCCCCTGGCAGCCTATGTGCCCGCCACCCGCGTTGGCGACGTGATCTTCGTTTCTGGTCAGCTGCCCTCTGTAAAGGGAGATTTCTCTGCTTACACCGGCATCGTCCCCACCGCCCTTTCTCAGGAAAAGGCAACGGAAGGCGCCGCCATCTGCTTGCTGAACAACATTGCTGCCGCCGCAAGCCTGCTGCAAGAAGGCGAAACTTTGAAGCTTGTGCAGTTGCAGGGATTTGTCCAGTCTGACCCCAGCTTTAAGGAACAGCCCGCCGTGCTGAACGGTGCCAGCGAACTTGCTGTAAAGATCCTTGGTGAAAACGGCAAGCATGCCCGTACCGCTGTCGGTGTGGCCGCATTGCCCAAGAACGCTGGCGTTGAAGTCAGCTGCACCTTCCAGGTGATCAAGGCATAAAAAGCGCGGAATAAACCGCGCGAAAATAATCGTGTGGGATTAACCACGCGAATTATTAAAAATCATTTTGCTGCAGCCAGGCTCTCATTTGGTCTGGCTGTATTTTTTTATTCCGGGAATGCTTGGCAATAACAGCACCAATGGTCGTCGCCATTTTTTCGGGATCCAAGGTAAAGCCCACACGACCTAAGTCCAGTCGGTCTGCGTCATAGCAAGTGTCGATGGTAGGGTCCCCATTGTGGCGTTCCGTAGTGTGATGGGTGCAGGCATGGAAAAGTTTCTCGAACTGTTCGTCAGTGATTTCGAAAAGTTTTTCTTCGCGACATTTCTTGGCGAATTCAGCACCGCGGCCACCATGAGTGTGATCGTAGCCATCGCTTTCACGCTTGGAGTCGTGGAAAAGAGCAAAAAGGCGCACTACGGTAATATCGGCACCAGTCTTTTTCGCAAGCAACAGTCCGTTGAATTCCACCTGGCGCCAATGCTCCAGCCCGTGGATATGGGAATCGTAAATACGATCCTCATAAACGAAATCCTGTAGTGCCGCGAAGTCGATCATTCCAGCTATTTTCCGTAGTGTTCCTTCAGGTCCATCAGGTATTGGAGCGCCTGCATGGGAGTCATTTCTTCGGGGCGGAGGCGACGCACTTCTTCCTTAAGAAGCGTTGTGCTTTCGTCGGGAGGAGCGAACAGATCCACCTGGGGTTTTTCCTTGATTTTCTTGCTGGCGGCTTCGTCGCTGGGGTCGATCTTATGCTTTTCAAGGCGCAACAAAATCTTGCGAGCACGGCGGAGCACATTGTTCGGGAGCCCAGCCATTTCAGCCACATGGATACCATAGCTGGAGTCGCAGGCACCTTCAAGAATCTTGTGGAGGAACAAGAGCTTGTCGCCCTTTTCCTGCACAGCCACCTGGTAGTTGCCGGCGTGTTCCAGGCCATCCACCAAGCCTGTCAATTCGTGATAGTGAGTAGCGAAAAGCGTAAGGGCAGCGCGAGCCGGCTCGTCGTGCAAAGTTTCCACGATAGCCCAAGCGATGGAGAGACCGTCAAAGGTACTGGTACCGCGGCCGATTTCGTCCAGAAGCACAAGGCTATGGGCGGTTGCGTTACGCAGAATGTTTGCGGTTTCAATCATTTCCACCATGAAGGTAGAGAGGCCGCGGCTAAGGCGGTCACTGGCACCCACGCGGGTAAAGATACGGTCCACAACGCCAATGCGGGCGCTTTCCGCAGGCACGAAGCAGCCAATTTGCGCCATCAATACAATCAAGCCGGTCTGACGCAGGTAAGTTGATTTACCAGCCATATTCGGGCCGGTTATAAGCATCAGTCGGGTCGCCTCGGGGGACAGCTTCACGTCATTGCTAATGAAGTCAAGGTCGGGATTCACCGCGACGATCACCGGATGGAATCCACCCTTGATTTCGATGCCGGAGCCTTCGAACACTTCGGGGCAAACGTAGTTGTACTTACGTGCGGCGCGGGCAAAACTGTACAGCGTATCTACGCGGGCGATTGCATTTGCAATTTCCTGCAGCTCGGCGCGCCAGGAGTTCACCCGTTCGCGGAGTTCGCTAAAGATCTTGTATTCCAGAGCGTGAATGTTCACTTCCGCATTGCTAATGATGGATTCGCATTCCTTCATTTCGGGAGTGATGTAACGTTCTGCGTTCACCGTAGTCTGCTTACGGATATATTCATCCGGAATCGGGTTGGTAGCCTTGGCCATGGCGGCGCGAGTCACTTCGATGTAATAACCGAAGACCTTGTTGTAGCCCACCTTCAGACTGGGAATACCAAGACGTTCCTTTTCGCGGGCCTCAAGAGAGGCAATCCACTGGCGACGATCCTTGATGTCGGCATTCATGGCATCCAGTTCTGCATTAGCACCTTCGCGAATCATGCCGCCTTCGCGGACGGTCAGAGGCAAGTCATCATTGAACTGGCTGAGGAGTTCCTCTCCCCTGCCCTGTGCGCGCATGAGAGCGTCACGCATAGGATCAAAAATCGGAGAACGCAAACCTTCAAGAACTTCAGCCACCTTGGAAGCCTGAGCCAGGGAGCGGCCCATACCAGCAAGGTCACGGGCGTTGGCGCGGCCAGAACCTACGCGACCCATCAAGCGTTCCATATCCAGAATGGACGTGAGAGATTCCTTCAGTTCGTCAAGTGCAACAGGATTGTTGACCAATTCGTCTACAGCTTCTTCGCGTTCCTTGATGCGGTCCACGGAAATCAGCGGATGGCTTACCCAATCCTTCAAAGTTCTGCCACCCATTGCCGTAACGGTAAAGTCCAGCACATAGCAAAGAGTGCTGCTCATATCGTCGGCGTTCAGCGGGCGCACCAGTTCCAGGTTGCGCAAGGTGGACGGATCCAAAGTCATGTAGTCGTCCAGATTCAAAATCTCGAGGGCAGTAAAATGGGAGAGCTCGGATTTTTTCTGGTACATCAGGTACTGAAGCATGGCTCCAGTGACAGCAGTTTCTTCGGGGCGGCCATCGAGACCAAGGCCATCCAAGGCTTCAACCTTGAAGTGGCTAAAGAGCGTGTCGCGGGCGGCTTCCTCTCCGAACTGGAAGCCCGGAAGTTCAGTAATCAAAATGTTTTCGGACTTGACCAAGTCCATAACGCCGGCGGGAATCTTGGTTCCTTCGGGAACGAGAATTTCCTTGGGCATGCGGCGGCAGAATTCGCATTCAAAAGCCTGGATGGAACTCTTGCAAGTTGCCAGGTAACCCGTGGTCACATCGGCGATAGAGAACACGGCCATTTCGGCCTTGCCCTCGGCGGCGTCCTTCGTGGCGTCGGCACTTCCCGGAATATAGGCGCAAAGGTAATTCGCTTCCTTGGCATCCAGGTTAGCTTCGTTCATGGCGGTGCCGGCACTGATGATTTCTACAATGTCGCGCTTGACAATGCCCTTGGCCAGCTTGGGGTCTTCCACCTGTTCGCAAATAGCTACGCGATAACCAGCAGCCACCATCTTGGGAACGTAACGTTCGGCGGCGTGGTGCGGGAAACCGCAAAGAGGCGTAGCGCCAGAGGCACCGTTGTTACGGCTAGTGAGGGTAATGCCTAAAATCTTAGAGGCAATGACAGCATCTTCTTCGAAAAGTTCAAAGAAGTCGCCCATTCTAAAGAACAGAATACAACCAGGGTTTTGAGCCTTGATATCGTAATACTGCTGCATCAACGGGGTGCAAGCCATTACAGATCTCCCATAGAAAGTTCAACCTGATCCGGATTTTCTTCCGGTTCCACAGGTTCTTCAGGTGCAATGGACTCGGGCTTTGCATACTGGGGCACCAAAGCTCCGGCTTCGAGCAATTCGCTGAACTCACGCAAGCGGGGCAAGTCTTCGGGAATGCGGTTGATACCGAAGTACTTCATGAATTCCTGGGTGGTCACGTATGTGTAGGGGTTGCCCACAGTTTCTGCGCGGGCGCCCAAGGCGATAAAACGTTTGTCCAGAAGGTTACGGATCGGACCGTCGGCAGAAGAAACGCCACGGACCTGTTCGATGGCGGCCTTGGTAATGGGCTGCTGGTAAGCAATCACAGCCAGAGTTTCAAGAGCGGCCTGACTCAAGCGGCGAGCGTTCACTTCGGGGAACAACTTGCGGACCCAAGGATAATACTTGGCGCGGGTACGGAAGCGGTAACCTCCGGCCTGTTCCACAATTTCGAACGGGGAGTTGATCTTGTTCAAGGAATCGTTGGCAGCAATGAGCGCGTCGGACACAAGGCGTGCATCCAAAAAGTCGCCCAGAATTTCGCGGAGCTTTTTAAGAGTCACAATGTCCGGAGACGCAAACACCAGAGCCTGGATAATGCGGGCAAGGTCTTCCTGGCTTTCAACTTTAGGAAGTTCCGCAGATTCTTCGGCCAATTCGTCTAAGTTCTGATCTTCTGCCATAATACTACCAATTAACAATTAACAGTTAACAATGAACAATTTGAAAATTCTTGGCTTAGCCAATCTTATAAGAGCACCTTCGGTGCCATTATAAACATTGTTAATTGTTCATTTTTCATTGTTCATTCCTAGAATACTACCAAGTCGTTCTTGTGAACAAGTTCATCGGCCACGTCCTTACCCAACAAGGCGTGGATTTCAGAAGTTTTCTTATGAAGAACAAGCTTCAAAGTTTCGCTATCAAACTTAGCAACACCGCGGGCCACAGCTTCGCCAGAGGGACTCAGGACTTCAATCAAGTCGCCCTTGTCGAAATGTTTCTTCACAGCAACAACGCCAACAGGCAGCAAGCTGGAATGCTTTTCGCGCAAGGCCTTGACGCCACCTTCGTCCACCACCACGCTTCCGCGGGGAGTGGTAATGAAGCTGAGCCAACGCTGACGGCTGTTAAGCTTCTTCTTGGAACCTACGAACAAAGTTCCCTCGGCCTGTTCCAGAATCACTTCGTGGGGCAGCACGCGCATACCGCAAGCAAGGAACGCATTGCAACCGCTCTTGGTTACGTTACGGATTGCCTCAAGCTTACTGCGCATACCGCCGGTACTTACAGCGGAGCCAGCTTCGCCGGGCTTGCCAGCCAAGGCGAGAACCGCAGGAGTAATCTCGGGAACAAAACGCAGCAGGCGTGCATTGGGATTCTTCTTGGGATTGTCATCGAAGAGGCCGTCTTCATCCGTAAAGATCAACAGCAAGTCTGCATCCAAGAACAGCGCCACGTCGCTACTCAGCTTATCGTTATCGCCCACCTTAATTTCAGCCACAGCCAGAGAGTCATTTTCGTTAATGATGGGAACGATCTTTCGGGCAAGCATAGCCTTGATGGTGTTCTGCAAATTCTTGTAGCGACCGCGATCGCGGAAGTCATCTGCAGACAAAAGAATCTGGCCCACAGAAAGCTGGCACCAGCGGAACATTTCGCGATAGGCGTACATCAAGTCAATCTGGCCCACAGCGGCGCAAGCCTGCTTTTCAGCAATAACGGTGGGTTTTTCCTTGTAACCCAGCTGGCTCATGCCAGTACCTACAGCACCGGAAGTCACAATCACAACTTCCTTGCCGGCTTCCATAAGGCGGGCAACAGAATCAGCCAGCTTCTGGATGTAACGGGTACGAACACCGCCCTTTTCGGAATCCACCAGAATGCGGGAACCGATCTTCACCACAATGCGGCGGGCTTCATTCAAAATGTTCTTTCTTAATTCACTCATGAGTAGTGGTTAGTGGTTAGTGGTTAGTGGTTAGTGGCTAGTGGTTAGTGGTTGGTGGTTAGAACGTTCATTTTTCGCATTATACTGTTTACTAACCACTGTTTACTAATCACTGTTTACTTTTTATCTGCAGACCAGCAGGCGGATTGCGTCCAGACGGAGCTGCGGGTTAGAAATAATCTTTTTCCATTCCTGGGCGTTCTTACGAAGCTGCTTCAACTGATCGTTGTTACCCGCCTTGCCACGCATCATCAGCAAATGGTTCATGCGCTGGTATTCCTGCTCGGCGCGGGCTTCCACAGCAGCGGCAGCCTGTTCCGCAAGTTCCTTTGCCTTGACCGTCACATTGCGACGTGCGATAGCCAAGCCATCCTTGCTAAAGTACTTCAAGGTCATATTCACCGCAGGGTTGCCCTGAGGAACAGGCACATCCTTAAAGCTTGCGTTGGCAAGTTCCGGAACCTTGTCGCTCAAGTCTTCGCCATTGGGATTTACAAGCACCGTAATGTAATGCGGGCCAGCCAAGTCAGACACGCCCCATTCTTCGGACACTGCGAAATCCACAGCAAAGTTATACTGCATAATCAAACCGCGCATACCGGAATTCTGCCAGATATTGCAGGACACCGCGCCATTGTCCAACGTGGTTTCGTGGTCAAGCACACCCTGAGACAGCGGATGTTCAAGGCTAACAAAATCAACTTCGTCGTGAACCATAGCCACGTCACGGTCAAAGGTAATGGTAAGGCTAGAGGCGTCGCTATAGCGAGCATCGTCGTCACCGCCACCAGAGCCTTCTTCAAAGTTACCCACTTCCTGAACCACGCGGCCACCGGCGCTACTGCTACCAGGAATACCGCCCACAGATTCAGGCATGCCAGGCACAGAGCCAGCTTCCACCTGGGTACCCATGGTCACAACAAAGCAACCCGGGATCTTGCTCTTTTCAATTTCAAGACCGCGTTCCATCAAGGAATCAAACACCAGGGTCTGCAAATCGCGGACCGCATCAATGCGTTCAATTTCGTCGATGATTTCCTTAGCCTTCTCGGGATTGCGGGAGTTGAATTCCAGCAAGCGGTCGCGGCCCTTTTCAATATTCTTGCGCATGGTTTCGCAGTCTTTCTTGACCTGCGGAATCACGTCGTCGATAAAGTGCTGCAGCAGCGGACCAGGTTCGGCCAATGCGGCAATCAGTTCGTCGGTATACTTGAGGAACAGTTCGCCACCGCTCATCATGGGAGTACCGAAGGCGTTCAAGCCGTTGTGGTACCAGCGGAACATAACTTCCTGACCGGAGCCCTTTACGTAAGGAACGTGAATGATAATATTCTCGGTCTGACCAATACGGTCCAAACGGCCAATACGTTGTTCCACCAAGGCCGCATCCAGCGGCAGGTCGAACAGAATCAAATGATGGGCAAACTGGAAGTTACGGCCTTCGGAACCAATCTCAGAGGCAATCAAAAGATTTGCACCGTTTTCCTTACTGAAGTTTGCGGCAGCCTTGTCGCGAGCCATAATGGTCATGTTCTCGTGGAACATGGAGAAGGCGCCCGCACCCATGTAGTCGGTCAGCAGAGTTTCCAATGCCAGCACCACTTCCATGGATTCGCAAATCAAAAGAACCTTGTCGTTCTTGTGTTCCTTGATAAACTGTTTAAGCCAGACAAAACGTTCATCCAAAGCCCACGCGTCAGAGAAGCCTGTGCAAAGCAAGCCGTTTTCCTGAATGTCGGTGGACATATCCAGGTCCTGCTCGGCGGCGGCATTCACCATATCGCGGTAATTGGGATTGGGTTCCAAGGCTACTTCATCAAGAACACGCTTAGGGAAACCACCAACGCCTTTACGGGTGTTTCGGAACACCACGGAACCAGTACCCACGGCATCCACAATTCGACGGATCCATTCGTCGGCGGTCATGGACTTTGCGCTTTCCTGTTCAAGCCAGGGGCGGATAATGGATTTCTTGGGAACAATTTCGTTCAGGTCGTCCCAGCTCATCTGCTGGCCTGGATCGGTAGGCAACTTGTTCAGTTCGTTCACCAGCTTGCGGTAGGCGTCCTGGTCCTTGATAAAGGCCATGTAGTCGGAAAAACGAACCGGGTCCAGCATCTTCAAACGGTTGAACTGGGATTCCGGATGGAACTGCAGCGGAGTACCCGTCAAAAGCAATACACCCTTGGAGTGCTTAAGGACAGCATTAGCCAAAATGTATTCGTGGCTAGTAAAGCCATCTTCGCAAACCAGGTGATGAGCTTCATCGATAATGGTCATGTCCCATTCGGTATCCAGCAAGTCTTCAATCAAGGCAGGCTGCTTAATCAGGAAATCAATGGAACAGATAATGTCGTTTGCTAGCTTGAACGGATTGGGGCGGTCGTCGTCATCCACGAACAAGCCCTTAATGAAGCCCTCGTCCACCAGGGTAAACAGGTGGTTAAAGCGGCGCTTCATTTCGATGAGCCACTGGTGTTTCAAGGTTTCGGGGACGATAATCAAAGTACGGGTAATACGTCCGCGGGCCTTGAGTGCGTGCCAAATCATGCCGGCTTCAATAGTCTTACCCAGGCCCACTTCGTCGGAAAGCATCAAACGGGGCAGCGTAGAACTGGAGCAGGCACGATGGCAAAGGTAATACTGGTGAGGAATCTTGCTTACACGGGGGCCGATCATACCACGAACAGGAGAAGACACCCACTTGCAAGAAAGGTCCATAGCCTGTTCACGACGTTTGAACTGACCGCTATTAGAAATGCGGTTTTCCATGAGGGCGCGGAACAAGTCGGCGGGGCGGGCAATGGAGATCTTGGCAGCCAGTTCGGATTCCTTCATGGAACGGCCGGCACGACCTTCGTAAACCATAAGGCCATTCACTTCCTTTACGTTTTCGATGGTAAAGGAAACACCCTTTTCGCTTTTGGCGGTTTCGCCCTGAGCCAGGACAAAACGATCGACGGGAGCTGTTTCGGAACGATATAAACGAATGTCATTCACCGCAGGGAACGAAATTTTAACAATACGGTCCTGAACTTCTGTGACTATTCCAAGTCCCAGACCAGGTTCCGATTGACTTACATAGCGTTGGCCAATCTTAAAATACATCATACCTCCCAAAGTTAGCTTTTTTTTGTGCATACGGCTTTGGATTTACTACATTGTACCCTGTATGACTTGGTATTACATAGATGAAACCATTACCGAAGGTGATCGCCGCAAGGGCCCTTATACTATCGCCGAAATAAAGGATTTTGTCAAATCCGGCGAAGTAAAAAACGAAACCCTGGTTTGGCACTCCGGAATGGAAAACTGGGTTCGATGGGAAGAAACCAACGAATCCAAGGAACTTGCCGCAGAACCTAAAGAACTGAGCATCGACGACCTTAACGACGAAGAACAGATCAAGGCCGCCCTGGAAGCTATCTTGGCAGAACACGCAAGCCAAAAGCGCTACGCAGGCTTCTTTATCCGCGGTGCCGCCTACTTCGCAGACAATTTCATTCTGTCTGCGGTGGGAATCATCGTGTACTTGATTCTTGGAGCCCTGCAATTCGTCGACACGAACGCAATTAACGAGGCTATCACCGCCTACGTAAACGACCCCTCGACTGCAGACGCCATGAGCAATGTAATCAACGCCCCCGGCATGACATTGTTCCTTTCTATCTGGGGCCTTCTGCAGGCCATCTATTTCATTGTTTTTACCACACTCTGGTCCGCAACCCCGGGCAAACTTCTTTTCAACCTTCACGTTGAATCCAACGGCGAAGCAAAGATCAACTGGGTAACCAGCGCACTGCGTTACGTAGCAAGCCTTTTCACACAGCTCACCCTGATGTTCTACGGCATCGGCTACCTAATTGTCATGATTGACCCCAAGCGCAGGGCCCTTCACGACTGGATTGCAAAGACTACAGTGGTTTACCAGCGCAGGCCCGCAACCGTCAGCAAAAAGAAATAAGTTTTAATAATTCTCAGAGATAATTTGTATGTACCAGTTTATCGTTCCCCAAGTAAAAAAGCCTCTTGACGGCGACGTGGAAATCTCCGGCGCAAAGAACGCAGTGCTTGCCGTAATGGCCGCAGCACTCCTTGCCGACGGTGTTTCCGAAATCACCAACGTGCCTCACCTGAAGGACATGAAAACCATGTCCGACGTGCTCCGCGTTATCGGTTGCCGCATTAGCGGAGACTCCCACGTTTTAAAGATCGACACCCGCGGTGCCGACCATCTGGAAGCTCCCTACGAACTGGTAAAGACCATGCGCGCAAGCTTTTATGTGCTTGGCCCTCTGGTAGCTCGTTTCGGACGTTGCCGCGTTTCTCTCCCTGGTGGATGCGCCTGGGGCCCCCGCCCTGTGGACCTGCATTTGAAGGGCCTTGAAGCTCTGGGCGCAAAGATTACCGTGACCCACGGCTACGTAGAAGCCACTTGCGAAGGCCGCCTCCCCGGCGGTACTTTCCACTTCCCCATTTCTTCTGTAGGCGCCACCGTCAACGTATTGATGGCAGCAACCTTGGCCAAGGGCACCAGCGTTCTCCAGAACGCAGCTCTGGAACCTGAAATCGACAACCTGGTGGATTACCTTATTGCCATGGGCGCCAAGATTCAGGGCCGCGGCACACGCACCCTTACAGTGCAGGGCGTCGAAGCTCTCCGCCCCGGTAATGGCTACACCATCCCCGACCGTATCGAAGCAGGTTCTTTCCTCTGCTGCGCCGCCATTACCCGTGGCCGCGTAAAGGTCACCAAGATTATTCCCGAACATATCGCCTCCACTCTGGACGCCTTCCGCCTTATGGGCTGTAAGGTTTCCGAAGGTAGCGACTGGGCCGAAGTAGACGCCCGCGGCGTAGAACTTAAGCCCATCAACATCCAGACCTTGCCTTTCCCCGGCTACCCCACCGACATGCAGGCTCCCCTTATGGCAACCCTGATGTCCATCCCGGGCACTAGCACCATTCAGGACACCGTCTATAATGACCGCTTTAAGCATGTGGCAGAATTGCAGCGTCTGGGCGCCGACATCCAGATTACCGGCAACACCGCCATCATCAAGGGCGGAGCACCTCTGGAAGGCGCAGAAGTCATGGGTACCGACCTTCGAGCAAGCATGGCCATGGTCCTTGCAGCACTCATTGCCGATGGCGAAACAAAGATCAGCCGCATCTATCATTTGGACCGCGGTTACGAAGATTTCGAAGCCAAGATGGCAACCTTGGGCGCTTCTGTAGAACGCGTTATCATTGACGCCGACGAACCGTAGCTTAAGCGCCTAGGCAGAGCCCGCGCAGTTTAGAACTGCCGCGACACGCAATTACAAAAAGCCGCTAGTCAAATGACTAGCGGCTTTTCTCTTCTAGAAATCTAATGCGTTTGCAAACTAGCAGAACTAGGGTGCAGCCTTGACCGGAGTCAGCACCGGAGCGGGGCCAGCTACGGGAGCGGCAGGCTGTGCAGCAGGTGCAGCGGCGGGTGCAGTAGTTGCAGGTGCGGCAGCGGGAGCATTTGCAGCGGGCTGAGCAGCAGGAGCAGCGGCAGGAGCCTTATCAGCAACAAAGCCACTTACAGAAGCTTCGGCCGGAATAATGGCGGCATCCTTCTGTTCCTTGGTCACGCAGTTTTCAGAGGCGCTTTCGTTCTTTTCCAGCAGTTCCTGAAGGATTTCTGCGGACTGTTCGAATTCGCCAGAGGCTTCGCAGCTCTTGTTAGAAAGAATCTTCTGCAAGTACTGTTTTTGCATGTCGATATTGCATTCATCTGCGTAAAGGTTAGCAAGCTTGAACAAGGCGGGGCAAGTCTTTTGACCTTCCGGGAAGGCTTCGGTCATGCGGGCAAAGACTTTCTTGGCCTTTTCAACCTGCTTGGCATCGATCAAGCAGATGGCCATCCAGTACAGGGAATTCTCAGCAAGTTCGCCGGTTTTCATGTTTTCATAGACCTGCTTAAAGCCGGAGTATGCCAACTTGTATTCGCCACGATGGTAGTCGGAGCGAGCGGTGTTGAACATAGCTTCTGCTTCCACAAGCTTTTCGGCTTCACGTTCCAAGCTGTCCATAGAGATGGGAGCGGGAGCGCCGCTGACCACAACCTTCTTGGCCAGAATCTTGTCGGACTTGCCAAGAAGCATATCCAAGCGGTAGATGATTTCTTCCTGACGGGAATCGTTACGTTCGGATTCGTCGGAAATTCGACGAGCAAGCAACGTGAGTTCTGCCTGCATGCGCTTCTGAGCCAAGTCAGTAGCCCTCATGCGAGCGACAGCAGAATCCAGTGCTTCGCGCAACGAATCATTGGTAGCAGTCAATGCTGTCACAGCAGAATCAACCTTCTGATTCACGCTGGTCTGCACGTTCTTCTGCACCACCTTGCCAACGGACTTAATTTCCTTGGTACGCAGCACAGTGACACTGCTACAACCCATAAACATTAAAACGACAAGGCCGAGTGCCAAACGTTTCATATTTACCTCATTCAGATAAAACAGTTTCTACAAGTCGCGAATAAGCTAGTCGCGAATATTCACGCGGAAGTTTGCACGACGGTTCTGAGAGTAAGCTTCTTCAGATTCACCAGCGGCCTTGGGAGCTTCCTTACCGTAGCTGACAGATTCCATGCGCTTTGCATCGATACCGTAGGCAGCCAGGAATTCCTTAACCTTCATAGCACGCTTTGCACCCAGGGTGAAGTTGTAGTCTTCGGTACCGCGAGCATCGGTATGGCCTTCGATAGTAATGGAGAAGCGGGTTTCCTTGATCAGGAGTTCAGCAACCTGAGCCAGCAATTCCTTAGCCTTTTCGGTCAGTTCAGAACGGTCAAAGTCAAAGTACACGTCTTCGCTCATGATCTGGTTGATAAGAGCTTCGAGGCGAGCGCGTTCTGCTTCCAGGCGTTCAGCTTCTTCCTTTGCCTTTGCAGCAGCCAAAGAGTCTGCATTCACCACAGGCTGTTCAGCAGCAGGAGCTTCGGTCTGGACTGCGGCGGCTTCCGGAGCGGGAGCTGCTTCGGGTTCAGTCTTCGGAGGTTCCGGGGTAGTGCAAGCAGTAAGGGCAAAGCCGACAACGCTTGCAACGAGAGCGATCTTAAAGAGTTTGTTCATCATTCACCTTCCTTGTATTTTAGTCTAAATCGTCATAGAAGAAGGACCATGTGGGCGAAGTGTTTTCGCCGGAATTCGTAATGCGGGTTACGTTGGATCCGTCCTTTCTCATAATGTAAATCTGGTAAGAGCCACCACGGTTGCTGGCAAAGGCAATCAACTTGCCATCAGGAGACCAAGTGGGATGCTCATTGTTCCCTGCGTTATTGGTCAGCTGGACGATGTCAGAACCATCCAAAGCGCAGGTGTAAATATTCATCTTGCCATTGTCCATGGAGGTATAGGCAATGCGGTCGCCCTCGGGAGACCAGCTGGCGCGTTCGTTGTAGCGACCCATAAAGGTCACGCGGCGCATATCGCTGCCATCCTTGCCCATCACAAAGATCTGCGGGCCGCCGCCACGGTCGCTGGTGAACAGGACTTCGGTAGCGTAGGGGCTCCAGGCGGGGCTCGTCTGGTTAGACTTGAGGTAAGCGAACTTGCGGGCCTTGCCGGAACTCATATTGCCGATATACAAGTCCGTCTTGCCGTCCACCGTAGAGGAGAAAAGCAGTTCGCCAGTCACAGGATTCACTGCGGGGCTGTAAGTCTGGTCCAGGAACGGGAACAACGGCTGTTCCACGCCGCCAAACTTTTTAAAGTAAAGGCGGGGGCGATGAGTCTTGAAGTTCACGTAGACAAGGCCAGCGTTGCCCTTCATCCACACAGGCATCATGCTAATGCTTGTATCGCGGGTAATCTGGGAACGGTGATAGCCATCGTAGTCAGAAACCACCACCTGCTTAATGCCATCCATCTTAGAAACATAGGCAAGTTTCGTAGAGGCAACGCCGCGCTCGCCCCACAGGCGTTTGATTACCAAGTCGAAGAACTTGTGCATAGCGCGGCGTAATTCCTGCTGAGGAACCACATAGGTCTCGCCCACCAGCATGTCCTTGGTCTGTGCGATGTACAGGTAGCAATCCACACGCAGATTGTTGCCATCCTGCTTAGTCACCTTACCGGTCACATAATGCTTAACATGCTTACGGCTGAACAATGCCAGGTTGAACTTGTCAGAAGCGACAACTTCGAAACGACCAGAAAGATTTGCGTCACGGGTCAAGATCTGGTGAGGTTTTTCTTCAATCCACTCAATGTTTTCCTTGGGCTCCGTAAAAGGCACAATGCCAATGGGCATGGTCTTGAACACAGAAATGCCTACGTCCACCGCAATGGTATCGATGGCGGCAAAGCTCAAGGAAGGCAGCAAGAACATCACCCCAAGGGCAATGGAAATTGCCAATGTGGAAAACCTAAATGCTATCGTTTTTTTCTTCATATTATCTCTTCTTATTCCTAAACCCTAATATACAAGCTAGTTCGGCGTAAAGTTAAAGTGCAAGGTCAAGCTGGGAGCGCGGAAATTAAAGGGCAGTTCCGGCACCTTGGAAATCTTGACAGCGCGTACAGACAGGTGATCCCAGGTGGCGTTGCCCGAAGACTTCTTCAGGGTAATTGCGGAGATGCCACCAAAGCGGTCAATGGTAAACTGCACCGTGGTCTTGATACTTTTCTTTACGTTCAAATTATTCGGCGGATTGAAGTTCGCCATGATAATCTTCTTCAGCTGTTCTAGGTAAACCTGCATCAGCGGGTCCATGTCCACAGAGCCCACAGGGTTCAGGCTGGGAGCCTCCACTGCAGTGGGCAATTCCATATCGTCAATATCAAAGTCGTCCTTGACCGGCTCGGGATCGGGCTCCGGTTCCGGCTGCGGTTCTTCGTTTACAGGCTCCGGTTCGGGCTCCGGCTTCTTCTCCTCTTCGGGTTTGATCTCCGGAGGAAGTTCTTCGTTAATCTTGGGCTTGGGTTCCGGCTTGGGCTTTACCTTTTTAGGTTCGGGAGGAACTTCCTTAGGCGGTTCAGGCGGCTTGGGCTTGGGCGGTTCCGGAGGAGCCACCTGCTGTTGCTGAACCTGCACCATTTCGAACACAGGAATAGGCTCAGGGTCAGACTTGAAATCTACGTAGTGCATACCAATGCAAAAGCCAGCGACAACCACATGGAACGCGATGGCACAGACGATGATCTTTGCCACCATCCCGTCGTCGTTATCAGCAAAATACTGGATCTTTCGCTTTTCGTCGCGCACTATTTACCCGGAACTTCCTTTGGATTCATGGTAAGGAAACCCAGTTTTGTGACCCCAAGTTTTTGCACCTGGGTCACAACTTTCATTACAAGACCGTAACGGACTTCTTCATCAGAATTAATGACCACAGCCATCTGGCCATCCCACAGAGACTTGAAAACGCTATTGAAGCTATTGTCAAAATCCACCATCATATCGGAGATATAGACTTCTTCGTTCTTGGTGATTGAAACCTTCAGCAGCTTTTCCTGTTCCATGGTGGGGGCTTCGGCCTTGGGCAAGTCCACCTTGACCCCCTGACTCATAAGGGGGGCGCAGATAATGAACACAATCAAGATGGCGAACACGATATCGATCATGTTCGTCAGGTTCATTTCCTGCTTAAGTTCTTTTCCGCGGCTACGCTTCACCTAAGCCTCCTAGCCGGCAACTTCTTCAAGAGCAAGCAGGTCACCGCGCTTGAACAAGCTCAGCACCTGGGAACCAAAGTTGTAATAGGAAATTTCGTTCTGGCTGTTGTTGGAGGTAAAGTAGTTATAGCCAGCAGATGCGGGAATAGCCACCACAAGGCCGCCCACGGTAGTGATCAAGGCCATAGCGATACCCGGAGCAACCACAGTCAAGTCGGCGGAGCCATGCTGACCAATCTGGAAGAAAGCCACCATAATGCCCCACACGGTACCCAGCAAGCCAAAGAAGGGGGCCAGGTTAGAGGCGGTTGCCAAAAAGCTCAGGTAGCGGTCTTCTGCAAGGCGAAGGCCTTCGATAGAACGCTGGATCGTATCTTCCAACAAAGACGCACGGTGCTGGATAGAGTCGTAGCTCACAAAGTTACTGAACTTGGAGGCTTCCTTAAGGACTTCCTCAGTCAGACTGCGGAGGGCACTTTCGTCGGCAGTTTCGCAAAGGCCCTGCAGTTCCACGAACTGGGTGACGCTGCTAAACTTGCGGAAGAACACCACGTTTGCAGACTTGTTCTTGCGATGTACAAAGTACTTGACGATGATAATGCCCCAGGAACCCAGGGACATTACGGCCAAAATGCAGAGGACAACAATGGTGGCAATGTCAGACTGCATCACCATCTGAACTAAAGGAATCGAATTGTTCAAGACAACCTCCCTAAACTAAGCCCTTGAATAATTAAATCGTTGTTATTCAACAAGATAAAAAACGTAAAAACGCAATGTTTGAATTTTTCCGCTATAATGTACTAAAAAAGCCCCCTTCTGAGGGCTTTTTAGTGGAATGTGACCAAAATCTTACACAGGAGAAATGTTCGACCTAGCGAGCCTCGTAAGTCCTACGTGCCTTGTAATCCGTACCATTCTTCAGCTTGGCCACGACTTCAAAGCCTGCGGTCTGATTCTTGGCCAACTGAACCGGGTACTGGTAAATCAGTGCGCTCAGGTCGGTAATGGTCTCCACCACCACGCTGTCGCGGTAAATGGTAATGGATTCCACCTTGCTCAAGTCTTCGTCAACGATCCCAGACAAAGTAATCTTCATGTTGGCGATAGCCTCTTTCTTGCGCTTGGGAACCAAGATGACTTCGGTAGCGGTAGAATCAGTCTTATCATTCAGCTTGATCACCAACTTAAGGGCGGTATCTGCGGGAGCAACCGTCTTGCGGACCACCAACTTCTTTGCAGGAGGTTCTACAGCCTTGGCCACTTCTTCCACGGGAGCCTTGGCGGAATCCACCGGAGCAACTTCGGCAGGTGCGGCGGAATCCACAACGGCGGAGTCGGCCTTAGCCAAGGTGTCTTCTGCAGGTTCTTCGGCAGGAACTTCACTTGCGGCAGGGTCCACGTATTCCGTAGTCCAGGTATTGCAAGAAACTTCTACGCTACCGTCGCTACAGGTTGCCATAAAGCGCTTGGTACCCACGGCCTTGGGATCCCAGGTAAAGGTTCTTTCGTATTCACCGGAGGCAGGAACTGTGTCGGTCACGCCCATCACAGTCACAAATACGCCCGGAGTAAGCTTAGCCTTCAGGGTTACAGAGGGCTCGCGAACGGCCTTGGGAATAGCCACAGGGGCAAAAGTCAAGTTTTCCTGGAACTTGTTACGTTCTTCTACGTAGCCTGCGTCAAAGGACTGCAGGGACTTTTCAAGTTCCTCTACGTTGTCCAGACCGCCTTCCTTAACCATTGTTTCCAGGGCGGCAAACAATGCCGTTGTACCGGAGGATTCCAGCTGAATGGTCTTTGCATCGCCGGACTTGGTCACGAGAAGAGTCTGATTCTGAGCAATATTGGAGGAGCGGCCCTTGGCGTCCTGTACTTCTACAAGACCTTCCTTAAGGGAGGCGACCATCTGGCCATCAAGGCTACCCACGAAACCCGCTGTACCGCGGATCGATGCAGTTGCGGTTCCGGTCTTGAAGTTGAACTGGTTGTTCTTCTGCTTCTGGACGTCGAACTGGATGTTTCCGTTACGGATGAAGATGTTCACTTCACCCTTGATGGAGCTCTTAAATTCGGTATTAAATTCTACGGTGGAATTTTCGGAAATAATCAAGACGGTACCGTCGATGGTATTCAGGACCACTTCGGATTCGGTTTCGGTCATGATCTGGTCGTTATCGCCAACACTCTGACCCACATGCAAAGACTTCCACATATCGGACTTTGCCTTGAGGTACTTACTGGCGCCAACAGAACTGCGAACCTTGGCCTTAAAGGCAGCCAAAGCATCGTGATCAACTTCTGCGGTAATCTTATTCGACTTAACGTGGTCTTCCACAGCATCCTTACAAGCCACAAGGGCCAAGGATAGGCAAATCGGTAAAATAAGGTACTTGTTCAGCATAAATGTTCTCTAGTTCTAATCCAAATCTAAATTCCGTTTCCCGAAAGTCAATAGATTCCCCGGGAAACCGACGCCCATTATGCTACTAATCACAGTAAAAAATACTTTTCTTGTAGGGAAACGGACGAAAAAAGCCCTTTTTCACGTTAAAAAGTCGTTTTTAAAGGCCCTTAGGGTGGAAACTACGGCGATGGGCAGGGGTCATTCCCTGCTTGCGAATGGCATCCAGGTGAGCCTTGGTGCCGTAACCGGCATGCTTGTCAAAACCGTAGCCGGGATAAGTCTTTTCTAAATCGTCCATGTAGCGGTCACGGAAAACCTTCGCCAAAATGGAGGCTGCAGAAATAGAAGCCACGCGACCATCACCCTTTACCACGGGGAGCTGGG
This sequence comes from Fibrobacter sp., assembly GCA_024399035.1. Taxonomy (GTDB): domain Bacteria; phylum Fibrobacterota; class Fibrobacteria; order Fibrobacterales; family Fibrobacteraceae; genus Fibrobacter. Next base: position 28,628 of record JAKSID010000024.1, read on the forward strand.
AATCCTCGGGAACACCGTGGATCTTCAGGTTGCCATCCACCGCAATGAGAACCTCGGGGGCGGCGGCGGTAAACAAGTCGGCGCTAGAAACCTTGGCGTCAAAGGCCGCGACGCAATCCGCGAAGGAACCCTTAACTTCCACCGGAATCTCGGGGTCGGAAACTTGGAGACCAGGCATGCCCAAGGCGTTCAGGGCACGGCGCATGGCCAAAAAGTCCGCTTCAAGAATATTGATGGTGTCGATTTCTTCGACGCTGGCGCTGGCAATGGCGTAGCAAAGGCATGCATCCTTCACCGCTTCGAACATGGCCTCGCGCTTGGGGCGAGTCAACTTCTTGGAGTCGTTCAAGGAGGGCAGAATGTTGGGAGACTTAAGCACCGCGGCGCAAGCTACCACCGGCCCTGCCAAAGGACCACGGCCCACTTCGTCAATTCCCACAATGATCTTGCCAGGGAAATTGGAGCGGAAGGCCACCTCCCCTTCAATGGGAGTCTCGATACCTTCAACAAATGCCGGGGACTTGAACTTCATTATTAAACTTTGGAAGTCAGGGCTTCGCCGTATTCCTTGATGGTGCGCCAGAAAATATCGTGTTCCTGTTCCAGAACGCGAGCCTGCAGAGTTGCAGGAGTGTCGTCGGGCATTACGGGCACCTTACGCTGGGCAAGAATGCGACCCTGGTCGATTTCGTTAGAAACCAGATGCACCGTGGGGCCAGATTCCTTTTCGCCAGCAGCGAGAACAGCTTCGTGAACGTGGAGCCCCCAGAAACCCTTACCGCCGAACTTCGGCAACAGAGACGGGTGAATGTTCAAGATGCGATCCTGCATCTTAGCGACAAGGCAATCCGGCAACTTCTTCATGTAGCCTGCCAGAATCAGCAAGTCTACCGGGCGTTCGTCCAGCACAGCACAAAGAGCCTTTTCGTACTCAGCCTCGTCCGGATGAGTCTTGCCGGAGATGTGATATACCGGGATGCCATAAGTCTTGGCATGGCCCACAGCACCGCAGCCACCGTTGTTAGTAATTAGGAACTTGCACTGGGCCTCGAGATTGCCCTCGCCAATTTGGTCGATGATTGCTTTGAAGTTGCTTCCACCGCCAGAAGCCATAACGCCTATCTTAAACATAGGCGTAAAGATAGAAATATTCTAAGAGGCAAATGCAGCAAGCATAAGAACTACACCAAAGAAAACGGTTGCATAGCTGATGATGAATGTTGCAGTAATTTTCATGACCATAATATAGGTCGGAATATTCCACAATAGAAGTGACAGCCCTCACGGAGAGACGGGCGTCACAAAAAAAGTCCGGGCCGATAGGCTCGAACTTTTGTGAGTGGGGATTCCACAAGTACGTAGGGCGAATGTTGCGTGCAAATTTATTTGCGCATAACTGAGCCTAGTACTTGGCGATTTCGCCAAGGGGTGGTAACCCCTTTGCATCATTATTATTTTTCTTCGATTTTCCAGACGGGTTCTTCGGCGATCTTTTCGGAGATCACTTCCGGAGTGGTTTCAGCCACAGCCGCATTGGATTCTTCGGGCATCCAAGGCTTGTCCAGGCCCTTTTCCCAGCTAACGGTGGGGTTCGGATCGTAGGTGTCGCTAACCAGCGGGAGGCCGAGGATTTCGCGAGCACGGTTCAGGGCAGCGTCGATGTTACCCAGAGCGTTTTCTTCGCCAAGCTGCTTCAACACACCTGCGCGAGTCAAGGCAACCACCGGCTGGGCATGCACACCGGAAAGGAGCAACTGGGTGCCGTCCTTCTTACAACGGATCATCAAGTCTTCGATCATCTGGATACCGGCAGCGTCGATACTGGAAACGCTACGCATGCGGAGGATAAGAATCTTGGGCTTCACGGCGATGCGGTTCAAGGTTTCCTTGAACTTGTCTACAGCACCGAAGAAGAGGGAACCAGCAAGTTCGTAAACGATAACGCCCTTGGGAACCTGGCGGGCAAGTTCGTTGTGGGTCACTTCTTCGTCATCAGCACGGATTGCATCGGTAACAGCGTCCACTTCGGCAACTTCGCTCATACGCTTGATGAAGAGGATTGCAGCCAAAAGAACACCAACTTCAATAGCAACGGTAAGGTCAATCACCACGGTGAGGAAGAATGCAACTAGCATCACCATGACGTCGCTCTTGGGGAGCTTGAACATCTTGATCACAGCGCGGTAGCCGCACATGTTGAATGCAACCTGGAAAAGCACTGCAGCAAGAGCAGCCATGGGGATCATTTCGGCATACTTACCGAGAACCAGCATAATGAGCAGCAAAACAACAGCGTGAACAAGGCCAGAAATCGGAGAAACAGCGCCGTTACGGATGTTGGTAGCAGTACGGGCAATAGCGCCAGTAGCAGGAATACCGCCGAACATGGGGCTCAAAAGGTTAGCAACACCCTGGCCGAAAAGTTCGGTATTGGAACGATGCTTAGTAGAGGTCATACCGTCGGCAACCACTGCAGAAAGCAAGGATTCAATAGCGCCGAGGATAGCGATAGTCAAAGCCGGCTGGAACACCTTCTGCATCATGTCGAGGCTAATGTTCGGCAGGTGCGGAGTGGGGAAACCAGACGGAATGTGGTTCTTCATACCGATGGTGATCACGTTATGAGATTCATCCCAGCCAAGAACCTTCACAATGACGGTAGCAACGATAATTGCAATGAGGGAGCCCGGAACCTTGGTGGTAATCTTGGGCCAAAGAATGCAAACTGCCAAAGCAATCGCGCCAATAATCACGGAGTAAATATTAATGGTATCGAAAGAAGAAACGTAAAGCTTGATCTTGCCGATTGCATCAGCCGGGTCCTTGCCAGCGAGAGTCAAGCCGAAGAAGTTAGGAACCTGGCCCAGGGCGATAATCACGGCGATACCGGCGGTAAAGCCCACAGTCACCGGATAAGGAATGAACTTGATGATGGCGCCGAACTTTGCAAGGCCAAAGATAATCAAGATGATACCGGCCAAGAGAGTTGCGGAAGCCAAGCCATCGTAACCGTACTGGCTCACAATGCCGTAGACGATAACGATGAAAGCGCCAGTGGGACCACCGATCTGGAAGCGAGAGCCGCCCAGCAAGCTGATGGTGAAACCTGCGATGATTGCTGTGTAAAGACCCTGTTCCGGACCAACGCCAGAAGCGATAGCGAAAGCGATTGCCAAGGGCAATGCCAAGATGCCGACGATAACGCCGGACATAAGGTCGCTAATGAGGTTTTGCTTGGTATAACCCCTCTTGATAGATTTTACAAGTTCGGGGGTGACAGTAGCTACGGATTCCTTCAAGAAGTTCTTGACAGATTCCTTGGCGTTGATATTGGACATTTGGGCATCTCCATACTTATAAGAGCGCGCCAAATTTAAAAAAATCCCCCCTTTTTGGTAAGGGGGAAATTTTAGGTATGAATTATGAATTACTAATTATGAGATTTTATAATCGCGCCTCCGGCGCCTAGTTTCCTCTCATACTTCATACATCATACTTCATAATTTGTAATTAAAGGAGGCCTTTCTTGGCGGCGCGCATCAGGCTCTTCAGCTGCTTGCTATTCATCTGAGGAACTTCGGCGTCCTTTTCGCGGCGAGACTTGGGAGCGCAATCTTCACAAAGGTGCTTGGTTACGGTGCCAAAGCTTGCAGCACCATTAGAAACGGTAGTTTCCTTGCTGCGGAAGGTCTTAAGCAGGGCTTCCTTGCCACACTTGTCGCAAATACCCATTTTAGGAGCGGCGGGTTCGCGGGGTGCGCGATCCTTCTTGGGAGCGTCGCTAGTCTGGTCCCAGGCGCGGCTCTGGGCAGCAAGCTTTCGTGCAAAATGGTCATCTGTTAAACTCATGATAACTCCTTTTCTTTATTTTAATTCTTTTAAAATCTGCTCGTACAGGAAAACAGCAAGCAAAGTGTTGCACAAAGAGGTGGCTTTTCCATCTTCTGTAAAAAGACTACGGCCAAATTTGCCTCGTTCCAGCTGTTTTTCCTTGAAAACTTCGGTATGGGCGGCAAAATCCAGGATTTTCACCCTTTCAGGGTTCTTTGCCTTAAAACCCATGACCATCTCGTTCAGGGCAGCCACCTGGGCAGGCGCAATCGGCAGCATATCCGTGGGAATGGTCAAAAAATGCAAGGGAGACATCGTCTTGCTGATGATTTCGTCGGCAAGGGTGCTGTACTGTTCAAACACCTTATTATAATCAGAGCCACCGCGCTTAAGTTCCTTGAGGCCCAGGCCAAAGATCAGTCGACCGGCCTTTTTACCGATAATATCGGCGGAGGCGCGAGTCACCAGCTGCGAAATGGACTGTACGGCTGGTGCATTGATAAAAAACTGGATGGGGCGGTTGGCCTCACGGCACAACAAAAGTTCCGCGAAACGGTTTGCCGCCTCGCCCTGCTCGCCCAGGAGCTCGTCACCTATAATAAGAATGCGATTTTCCACTATCCCTAATCTACACACTTATTTGGCGTTTGACCACGGTCAAAACCCAAAAATCGCCTTTTTTGTGACGATTTTCAACAAAATGGCCGTCAGCAACCAGCGCCTGGGGCACATTTTCGATAGGGGATCCTTCGTCTAATAATATATCTATGCGAAAACCCTCGGGGAGCCCGGCCAACACAAGGCGGCTACGGGCTGCATTTCGGGGGCAGACCACCCCGCGCAAGTCCAGCACCTGGGGGAATTCCTGCCTTAGGCTTTCGGGAAGTTCCAAAACCTTGATTTTTTCGCAAAAATCGGCAATTTTATCTGAATTCTCCTTGGGAGAGTCCAGCCAATCCCCTACAGGAAAGGATTCCAGACGGGCGGCCACCACCTTGGCCAAGGATGCCTCCGGCGACAAAACAATTCCTGAGCCCCTCCGAATCCAGTCGGAGCAGGCAAAAGCCAGCAATTTTTGCAGATTTTCCGCAAAATTGGCCATTTTTTCGTTGGCAGCGATCCACCGAGCGATAGGATTATTTTGTAAACTGTCCGTCATATTCACAGATTTTAGGTAAAAAATCGGTTATAATGTAGCAAACTTTGCCAATGCTTTCTATATTTGGCGCCAAGCTTTGTGTTAAGCAAAAAGTTTAAACATAGGTTATACGGTTTTTATGGCAATCAGTACGATCCTACTGGATATCATGTTCGTGATCTACGTTATCGCGGGCGTTGGTCTTGTTATCTACGGCTTCAGCTGTTATTACAGCATCTACTTGTTCCTCAAGAACAGCCGTTCTACCCGCCTTTCCGACCGAAAGAAGATTTTGCAGTTCTACCGCGAACACGGCATGGAAGACCTGCCCCAGGTCACCACCCAGCTCCCCGTATTTAACGAAGCAAACTGTGTTGAACGTCTCTTGGAGGCAGTATGCGCCATTGACTACCCCAAGGACAAGCACGAAATCCAGGTTCTGGACGACTCCACCGACGAATGCTACGAAGTTGCAAAGAAGAAGGTGGAAGAACTCCAGGCTCAGGGCTACGACATCAAGCTTATCCACCGTACCAACCGTCAGGAATTCAAGGCCGGTGCTCTTAAGGAAGCCATGGCTGTGGCTAAGGGCGACTTCCTCGCCATTTTCGACGCCGACTTCGTCCCCGAAAAGGACTTCCTCCTGAAGACCATTCCCTACATGGTGATGGACGAACAGGTGGGCCTGGTCCAGGGTCGTTGGGGCCATCTGAACCGCACCGAATCCGGTCTTACTCTTGCCCAGTCCATCGGTATCGACGGCCACTTCGTAGTGGAACAGTCCGCACGTAGCTGGGGCAAGCTCTTTATGAACTTTAACGGTACCGCAGGTGTCTGGCGCAAGCAGGCCATCTATGGCGGTGGCGGCTGGGAAGGCGACACCCTTACCGAAGACATGGACCTTTCTTACCGTTCTCAGCTCGCTGGTTGGAAGATGAAGTTCGTGTTTGACGTGATCGTCCCTGCAGAACTTCCCAACGATATCAACGCATTCAAGGCACAGCAGTTCCGCTGGGCTAAGGGTTCTATCCAGACTGCAATCAAGATTCTCCCCCGCGTTCTCAAGGCCGACGTTCCTTTCCGCGTGAAGCTTGGCGCATTCCTGCACACTACCCACTACTCTATCCACCCCTGCATGCTTTTCACCGCCCTCTGCGCATGGCCGCTGTTGGCATTCTTTGAACCGGTAGCACACCTCCCGACTTGGGTGTATACCGTCGGTTTCAGCTTTATCTTCCTTGCTGCAATCGCTCCTTCTGTTCTTTACTTCGTTGCTCAGCGCTGCTCCGGCTACACCGGTTGGAAGGTTCGCCTCCTCAGCATGCCGATCCTTATGGCTCTGGGCGTTGGTATCGCAGTAAGCAACTCCAAGGCCGTGTTCGCCGCTGTTACCGGCCGCAAGAGCGGCTTCGTCCGCACCCCCAAGAGCGGTGTTGGTCAGAAGAAGAAAGCAACCAGCCACTACAAGCAGAAGTTCCCCTGGCAGGCAATCGTTGAACTTGGCGTGGGTGTCTACTGTATCTTCGGTATGCTGGAATACATCGGCGCCCAGAAGTTCATTATCGGACCGTTCCTCGCCCTCTATTCCATCGGCTTCCTCTCTGTGGGCGTTCTGAGCTTTATGCACTACGTTGGCAACATGGTCGAAGTCTACAAGGCTCGCAAGGACGAAAACCACCACGTTGAAGGCGTCGATCTGGGCAAGTAATTCCAAGTTCGCACCTTCGCCGGTTTCAAGTTCGCGCGAAAGTTTAAAAGAATCCTCGGTCGCTGGACCGAGGATCCTTTCATTTGTATGGAATGGAATCACGAGCGAGGGTCGCGCCGCTGCTGTTGGGAAGCGCGCCGGGACGATGGTAGGGGCTTGCACTCTTTTGGTAGGGGATTGCGCCGTAGGTGTTGCGCAGGAGCTCCGAGGAGTCCTTGTAGTAGCCTCGCGTCAGTTGCAGGGTTTGCCTGTGGTAATGGCCATAGATTTGCAGGGCCGACAGGCTGAGGGCAGAGGCCGCGGCCAGCGCCACCAGAAGTTCTATTAAGGTAAAGCCGCGTCGCATAGAATCAACCTCCTGAGTTTTACGGGATGGATGGACGGGGCGGTAACTTCGGCAACCAGCAAATGGGCTAGCCCCGGGACGGGAGAAAGGGTATAAGAGACGTCGCCGGAGGTAAATTGCCCCGCGGCCCCGCAGCTGGGGATGTTATGAACAAGGAATTCCATGGTCTGTGTGGCACAGAGGAAAGCCTGCGCTTGGCGTCGTTCAGCGCCCCGCAATTGCAGAAACCCCTCCACGAACTTGCAGAAGACCGCGGAAGACGCCCCGAGGATCGCGAGAGCCACAAGGACTTCCATCAAGGTAAAGCCATTCTTTTTCATTCATAAACCCACTGGAAAGGGACGAGTTCGCCATCCACAAATGCGGGAAGCAAATTGGACGACATCACAAAGGTGGAGGGGCCTACCACAAGGCCCGAGAACTTGAAATCCCGAGAGAGTTCGACGGCATCACCGCTGTACGCCTCCACATATCGGGCGGACACCGCGCCCGCGACCTTTAAGGGACCTAGGGAGTACAGCCGCAAGGTGTCAAAGCTTGCGGCGCCCTTAAGCGTAAGACTGCCGCTCGCAAAAAAGTTTCCGCAGGCGGCGTGGCCCGACAAGTCCAAATACAGGTCGCCATCCAAAACCTGCAAGCTAAGGTCGCGGGCCTCCCCAAAAAGCCTGCGGTTGCCGGATTTCGTCTGGAGGTTTTCCGCCGTCAGGATTTCCCGTTTCAGAATCGTCTTAAAACCGTCCGCAACAATCCGTCTTTGTCCGAAGGGCACAAGACTCGTATCCTTCACAAAGATTCCCGAAATCGCGTGAACATGATCCGAAGAAACATCCATCCATAGCCCCCGCATATTCCTGGAGACCTTTGGCAGTTTCCACTCCCAAGTTTCGTTTTCAAAATAGTCCCCAGGAATTCCCTTTAGGTTTGCAAGTATGGCGGATTCCTCGTCATAAATACTCTGAAGCAGTTTTTCTTTTTGCAAGACAACCCGACGCACGCCTCCAGAAGCCTGCATCAGCGCAGTCAGCATGCAAGTTACCGCAAGAACAATTCCTAAAACAAGAGAAAGCACACATCCTCCCCTACTTTGCAGAAATTGAAACCACAGAATCCCTGCAGGTCAATTCCACCTGGGATCTGCGAATTTCAGAAACGACAAATTCGCCCAAGGAATCCCCGACCTTAAAAGTTCGAGTTTCCGGCGCGGTTTGTTTTTCCATAATTTGATTTTTCGCGGTTTGGGTTCCCTTGATTTCAGCCACAAACAACTGGGGCGCCACAATTCCACGCAACCTGATTTGCGGCAAATTACATGCAGCCTTTCGCCTGGCCGAAACACGAACCGATTTCTTTTCTTCCACAATTTCAAACAAAGGGGGCGCCGACAATTCCACCAAGGGAACGTCTTGCATATCCGTTGGAGTAAACAAATCCTCTACAGAAAAAAGGTTTTGCGTCCAAAGGACAGCCGCCAATAACAACGCTACAGCAAGCAACACCAACCCACGGAATTTCCTTGCAACATTCCAAACCACCACAGGACATTTTTCACATTCCCTAAGATCCACAAATTTCCAAAATGAATCCTTGGCAGCCCGCTTAAACAAAGGCTTTCGGCAAGGTCCAATAATTTCAATTTCGGGGAAACATTCACCGCGAGAAAACAAATCGTCTTCCTTCAAGAAGGTTCTAAAACGTTCCAACCGCCGTTCCACCAAGTCCGCAACTTCTTCAACTGAACCCGTAACTTCTTCATCCGGGCCCTCGTAGCCGCATTCCTCAGACCAGTGACAAAGCCGCCCCTCAAGAAAAACCTGAATAAAAAGCGTCCCGTTTTCAACTTTCCAGAACAGACCATTTCCAAAGTCCACCGATGATTGCCTCAAATATTCATCAGCCCAACCAAACATCCAGATTTGTGGCGGCAGCAATCTCTTTGAAAGCACATGTTTCCTTGCAATCGTTTCATCCTGAACCATTACCAAAAATCGATATTTACGACCTTCCACAGAATTAAATGAAATCATCAAATTCAAGAAGACCCGCTTTAAATCCAACTGCGGAAAATCCTCGGCCAACTGTTTGACAATCTGGGATTCCGAAGGCTGCCCATCAAATTTGGTCACGTATTCCCAAGTGCAAATTCTAACGCACATATGCGCCCTACTTTTCCAGGATCGGTGTAATGAAAATTGCCAATTCGTTTTCCTCTTCCTCTTCGGATACGTAGCTGAAAAGTCGACCAATCAAAGGAATGCTGCCAAGGAAAGGCACCGCAGTTCGCACCTCAGACTTATTCTTGCGAATTAAACCGCCCAGGCAAAAAGTTTCCCCATCCTTCAGCGAAACCACAGTCTTCAAATTGCGAGTGCTAATGTCTCGGGGCCCATCGCCAGTGCTACGCCCTGCTGTTTTTATTTCGGGAGAAACTTCCAAGGTTATGACTCCCTCGCCAGTCACCACAGGCGTCATCTCCAGGGAAATGCCATCGTTAAAGGAGCGGTAATCCGTAATAGGGAAACCATCTGCAGAAACTTGGCTCACCAAATAGTAAACCGTATTGGTCACATTCAGTTCCGCCTTGTTGCCATTGAGGGTGGAGAGCCGCGGGCGTGCTAAAACCTCGGCCTCGTTACGTTCCTCCATGGAAGCCAATTCTAGTTCAAAACGATCCGGCAACAAACCGATTTTTCCAAAGGCTCCCGCCACAGAAAAATCCTTGCCCAGAAAATCAAAGTACCCTTTGGCGCCTACGTTATACTCCCCCGTTTTTCTGCCGGAACCGCCTCGCATACCGATTTCAAAATTCTTGCCGCGCTTGAATTCCACAATGATGCAAGAAAGCGTTACCTGCATAGCGGGCACATCAATTTGTCGTAGCATTTCCTCTGCCGTTTGAATCTCATTTTCAGAGCCACTTAAAAGCAGGCCGTTCTGCTCCTTGATTTCAACGGCAAGAAATTCAGGATTGGGCGAGAACTTTCCCAAGTACGCCAAAGCCTTTTCAGAATGGATATACCTCAAGGGCACAAGCCGAGTCTTTGAAAGAGCTTTCTTGGCCCCGCCTTCAGAAACAAAAAGTTTATTGGAATCCAATACGTAGCTGTAACGGCGGCCTTTAAACAAAGCATCCAGTAAGGTAACCAAATCAACGTCCTCAAATAAGACCTGAGCATTCTCTCGAATGTCCCCATACACCGCCAAGTCCAATTCCGCAACGCTAGCCAGTTCCTGCAGCACCGTTTTCAAAGGAACGTCGCGAGCCTCGAGTACATACAAACTATCGTTCTTTTCTAGGCGTAATTTTTCTGTTTCCCGTTTTTCCGATTTCGCCTCTTTGTTCTGCACAACCAGCATTCCGCCAATATTTTTCACCTTAAAACCCGCCGTAGTCATCAGGGCAACAAAGGCTTCCTTCGCACCCATGTTCCGCAAGTCACCACTAACTTGCCCAGTCACGGATGGTTCCAGCAAAATGTTCAAGCCAGAATTCAACCCATATTCACGAACAAATTCACCCACATCCTTGTCACGAACAGACAACGTCACCAACGAATCCTTCATAGAAAATTCATGAGCACCGCGGTTTACCTTCTTGCGGATATGGAATATGGATCCATCTTGATACATTTCCAGGTTGTTTGCCAGGCAGAGCGCCGTCAAACCATCCACAAAATCCACTCCGTCCATGTGGAAGGTTACAGGGAAATTCAAGCCATCATCCACCAAAATCGGGGTATTAAACCCTAAAGACAGGGTTCTAACCACTTCAGAAAGGGGCGTTTGCACAAAATCAATGGAGTTTTTGGCAGATGTTTTGGAAAATGCTGTCGAAAAAGCAACCAAAATCAAGAAAAACATGGTTTTGGGCGCACCACAATTTTTAAAAAGCAGTATGTTAGGCAAATAATCCCTCGGGATTTGGGCCTACCCGGCCAAGGGATATAAAAAAGACCCAGTCTAGGATCTAAAAAGGAATATACAAAATCTGGATTAAAAAAAAGTATTCGGCCCATTTTTTCACTTTTTTACAGGATATCTCTTGCCAACTTATACGTAAATAGATAATTTTTGGCACATGAAGATGATTAACGCTCTTACAGTAGCATTTGATGGTCGATGGTGGCGCGGACTCTAACATAGAGTCTGGTATTTGCAAATTGTATCGCGCG
>JAKSID010000025.1 GCA_024399035.1 Fibrobacter sp.
AAAATGTTCTTTTGCCATTTTTTCCTCTTCTTCAGCAGAAGGTTTATCGCTTCGAGTTATAGGAACGACGCGGGTTAGAACGCAATTCCAGTGATTTCGTGAGAGCATAGGAAGCGGTACTCTACGAATTTTGCTGCACAAATTTAGCAAAGTCAAGAAATATTTCAAGGATTTTTCTTTGTTTTTTGCGTAAAAAAGCGAATTTTATCACATTTCAACAAGTCCGGCAACTCCCCGAAAGGGGATCATCCCTCCCCTGTTTCCATAATCTAAAAAACGGCGTTTTTAGCGAAATTTTGAGGGTTGGCCATTTTTATTCTTCAGATGAGTCCAACTTATCAACATATCGTCAACACGAAAAGTACTTATGCGCAACCTGTTCAAAATCAACATTTTACGTATTTGTAAAAAATGTTTTACAAAATAAGAATTTACATTAATTTACAATTCTTCGGAACGAAAATTCCCCCTCGACTTGACGGGGAACACATAAAGAACGAAAAAACAAAAACATAACTTCTTTTTTACAAAGTGTTGACCTATAAGAAATTATCTTTAGGCACGGTGTTTTCAGGATACTCAGAGGACTTTTATGAAATTTCCGCTTTTTAAGACATTGGTAGCTGCAGGCACGTTAGCCTTAATCTGCAGCTGTAGCGAAGATACGGTCAGCAGGGTCAACCACGAAGTCAAGGGTAACTATGTTGTCGCCGACACATCCTACGTCTATACAGACAAGAACAACAACGTCTATCTGATTTCCAGCATCGGCATCGTCTCTGACACCAACGGTGTCCAAGTAGGCCTGGCAAACATCGCCGAAGGCTATATCATCGACAACAGCACCAACGTCATTGCAAGCGGCATCAATTTTTCCAAGCTTGAAAAAGTGAGCCCCACGAAAGTTACGGGCGATGGCTGGCTCTTGAACATGGGAGCAAACTATATCGTTTACGAGACGGGCTATGTGTGCGATGCACAGGGCAACACGGTCGGCGTATTCGTGCCTACCGCTGGCACCACCGGCAACATCGTGGGCCTCGACGGCGCCACCCTGCTGGTCGAAGGTCTGGACCTTTCCACTCTTAAGCGCGTATCTGCAAATGTAGGCGGCGAAACCCCGATGTCCTCTGGAACTATCATAACCTCCAGCGGCAGCAACCCGGGAATCTCCAGCGCTAACAATCCTGGAATCTCTAGCGCCAGCAACCCCGGCACTTCCAGTGCCGTGGTCAGATCCTCCAGCTCTTCTGCAAAGTCTTCCTCTAGCAGCGCTGCCCAGTCTAGCAGTTCTACAGGCGGCAACGGAAGCTGCCCCACTATCAAGTACGTGAATGGCGGCGCTAGCGGTTCTGGTTTTGCCAGCCGTTACTGGGACTGCTGTAAGCCCAGCTGCTCCTGGAACGAAAACGCAGGCGGCAATCTGGCCAAGCAGTGCGATAACCGCGGCAACCTCATTAACGATCCGGGTTCCCAGAGCATGTGTAACGGTGGTAACGCAGGCGCTTGCGTAAGCCAGATTCCTTTCACTATCAACGGCTGCACCACTTACGGTTTTGCATTCGCTGCCGTACCGGCTAGCAACGGCGGTAAGTGCGGTCACTGCTACGAATTGACATTCACTGGCGAAGGCCACTACAACTCCACCAACGCCAACACCAAGAAGCTGAAGACCGAAGGCAAGAAACTTATCGTCATGGCATCCAACGTGGGTACTGACGTTGCCCAGGGTCAGTTCGACGTGATGATCCCGGGCGGCGGCTTCGGCATCTTCGACGGCTGCTCCAACCGCATGGGCTGGGGCTCTCAGGGCGAACAGTACGGTGGTCTCCTCTCTCAATGTGAAAAGTCCTCCAACTACAACGCAGGCAAGTACAAGAGCTGCCTTACCGAAAAGTGCAACTCCTCTTTCGCCAACGACCCCGTGGCCAAGGAAGGCTGCCTCTTCTTGGCAAACTGGATGAACTCCGCAGGCAACCCGGAACACACCTACAAGGAAGTGGAATGCCCGGATGTGCTGAAGCAGAAGTACTAATCTGAAAGCCACGCAGCATTAAACAACTTTGCAAAAAGTCTGCCGATTTAGGCAAAAGAGCTCGCCATTCCGGCGGGCTTTTTTTGTGATTCCCGTACAGAGAGCCGAATGTGATAAATATCTCGTAAGTTAATAAGCAACAAAAATTTACATGCGTTTTGCACCGACAAAATTTATTTTAGGGCTCGGATGGAATTGGAAGGGCCTTTAAAAAGAAGGTCTCGTTAGATTTTTTTGAGGATTCTTATGAAACACCCATTTTTTAAATCCATTCTGGTCCTTGGCGCAGCACTCGCTTTGATGAACTGCTCCGAAGAAAACACCGCAGCACCGTCCAACGACGAATACGTCACCCCCGAAGCCTGTTGGGTGCTCAATGCTGATCAGACCATGCTTATTTACGCCACTGGCGTCGTGACCGACGCAAAGGGAAATCCCATTGGCGTCTTGAATGAAACTCAGACCGCCATCGTTTCTCTTGACGGCACCCAATTCATTGTGAACAACGTAAATCTGAGTACACTCACGATTATTCAAGCGGGCGAAACCGTTCCGGAATCCAACGTGATCCTGCCGGCTTCCAGCGCCTCCGTAATTACGCCGACATCTTCTGCAGTTGTCACCCCGAGTTCCTCTGCAACTGTGCAGCCTCCCAAGTCTAGCGCTGGCACTACCGTAAAGTCTTCCAACTCTCAACAGACTCAGCCCAAGTCCTCTGCAAATGTGCAGAGCACGATGTCTAGCGCCCAGCAGCAGCCTAAGTCTTCTAGCAGCCAGCAGCAGGGTGGCACTTGCTTCGACAAAGCTTCCGGCAAGAACGTCAAGCCTTATGACAACCTTAACTACAACGGTATGTCCTACGCCTACAAGGAAGACTGTTCCTTGAGCTGCTACTACGACCCCGCAAACAATAATTGCGCATCCCTTGGCTCCGGCTCCAATAATAATCAGCAGACTCAGCCCAAGTCCTCTGCAAATGTGCAGAGCACGATGTCTAGCGCCCAGCAGCAGCCTAAGTCTTCTAGCAGCCAGCAGCAACAACAGCAGCAGGGCGGAAGCTTGCTCCCCAAGATTATCAACAACAACAAGCAGTCTGGCTACGCAACTCGTTACTGGGATAGCTGTAAGCCCCACTGCGCTTGGGAGGGCAAGGGAGGTCCTGTCGCAAGGACTTGTAACGCAGACGGAATATCCAAGGCTAGTTCTGACGCATCCTCCGTTTGTGACAACAACGGTAACGCGGGTACCTGCTTTGACCAGACACCGCAAATTGTGAACGATACTATCGCATACGCATTCGCAGCAACACCTGGTGGCGGTAACGACTGCGGCAAGTGCTACATGCTGACCTTCAAGGGCACCGGCGCTTCTGCTACTAACACCCCCACCGATGATCACCACAGAAAGATCAAGGGCAAGCACCTGATTGTCATGTCCAGCAACATCGGTTACGACGTAAGCCACAACCAGTTTGATCTGATGATTCCTGGTGGCGGTCCTGGCGCATTCAACGGTTGCGGCAAGATGGGCATTTCTTGCGCAGGTGCACAGTACGGCGGATTCTTGACCACCTGTAACTACAACAAGGATTGCCTCATCAAGATGTGCAACTCCGAGTACAAGAACGAAAGCCTGAGAAACGGTTGTTTGTTCCTTGCAAACTGGATGGACGCAGCCAACAATCCTGAAGTTGAATTCGTTCAGGTGGAATGCCCCGCAGCACTTGCAGCTAAGTACTAACCTGAGGTTCTCCTGAATTTCAAAAAGCTCCCGACTTAGTCGGGGGCTTTTTTCAAAGGAAAGCGCCCGGGAAATCCCAGGCGCTATTTTTAACTTCGTGAATTTTATCTAGTGGCGTCCGGGGACGTTCTTGTCCAGGAACTGGAAGATTACCTTGTAGGCGTTGTCCCGGACTGGCTTCCTGGAAAGAAGTAGGTCGTGGAGGCCGTCCTGGATTTCTACGTCGGTGACGTCGGGGCCCAGGGTGGCGCCGTACTCCTTGATATGCTCCACGTTCAGCACGCCGTCGCAACGTGTGTATTCCTCGGCCCATTCGTCTTCGTCGATGCTGCAGTTACTATGCATCAATAGGATGGGGGTCTGGATACCGGGATTGTCCTGGATGAACTGGTGGGCCTTGTGGATGGCACGTACCCAGCCCAGGTTTACGGGGATGCTCCCTAGCGACTTGAGGTCCAGGCTGTAGGTCCACTCGCCACGGTAATCCTTGTGAAGGCTTTCGCCGTAGTTCGTGTTGTTGCCATGGGGGATTTCTGCGTCAGGGAAATATTTACCTGCCAAGGACAGCATAGGGAGCGCAAGCTTTCGGGCCAGGAATCCGTAGTTCATTTCCAGGAAGGGGCTGTTCAGGACAATGGCGGATAGGCCCCGTCCTTTTTCGCGGTGGGCAGCATACATGAGTGCAATGAGACCACCGGTGCTGTGCCCCATGAGAACAACTTCGGCACCATTGGTCCCCTGATCGGTAATGATGCTGATGGCGGAATCCAGCTCGGCGTAGTACTCGGCGATGTCCAGGAGCTCGCCCACGCGTTCACCCTGGCGATAGGCGCGGCCGTACTTATGCAAGTCAATGGCGTAAAGGGCATAGCCGGCGGAATCCAGCTTCGCCCCCATTTCGGTCTGTATGAAGTAGTCGTTGAAACCGTGGATGTAGAGAATCGTGGCCTTAGGCGCAGGCTTTGGGTAAACGCCACCCTTGATCGAATCCGGAACAACGATGTCGGCTTTCCAGGGATATTCGATTAGCGCTGCATGATAGCCGGGAAACTTCGCGGTAGGCTCGGTATCGATATATCGAACCATGTAGGGCTCACCGAAAATCGGGTCTGTCTGGATAGCGGATTCGTCGGCCACAGCGCTTGCTGCAGACAGGAGCATCAACCCTAAAAAATAAATCCATCGATACGTTCTCTTCACGGGATTGCAATATAACATTTTTCATGTAATGCAAACAAGGGAAATTGAAGGGCGTTCCGCTTGAAACGACTATGCGTTTAACTATATTTATGCATAGATCAAACATCACTGGATTCTTCGCCCTTACGGGGCTCAGAATGACGCACAAATTTCACTCGGAGTGCTGCGAGGCTTTCGCACGGAATGACGGGGAATCAATGAAGGAACAAACAATGGAATACAAAGTTAAAGACATCAACCTTGCCGCCTGGGGCCGCAAGGAACTGGACCTGGCCGAAACTGAAATGCCGGGCCTTATGGCTCTCCGCAAGGAATACGAAGGCAAGAAGCCCCTGGCTGGCGCACGTATCATGGGTTCTTTGCACATGACTGTGCAGACTGCAATCCTTATCGAAACCCTGGTTGACCTGGGCGCCGATGTTCGCTGGGTTAGCTGCAACATCTTCAGTACCCAGGATCACGCTGCCGCTGCAGTCGTAGTCGGCAAGAAGGGTACCGTTGAAAATCCGCAGGGCGTTCCTGTTTTCGCATGGAAGGGCGAATCCCTGGAAGAATATTGGGAAAACACCGCCAAGGCTCTGGTCTGGCCCGATGGCAAGACCGCTGACCTGATCGTGGACGACGGTGGCGACGCTACCATGCTGGTGACCTGCGGTGCTGAATTCGAAGAAGCCGGCAAGGTTCCTGAATTCAACCCGGAAACCGACTCCGAAGAATGGGGCGTGTTCCTGGAAACCTGTCGCAAGATTTATGCCCGCGATCCGCAGCAGTGGACCCGCGCTCGCGCAGCCCTCAAGGGCGTTTCCGAAGAAACTACTACCGGCGTTCATCGCCTGTACCAGATGGCCAAGGAAGGCCGCCTGAAGTTCCCGGCAATCAACGTGAACGATTCCGTGACCAAGTCCAAGTTCGACAACCTCTACGGTTGCCGCCACTCCCTCATCGACGGCATCAACCGCGCTTCCGACGTGATGATGGCCGGCAAGATCGCTGTGGTCTGCGGCTACGGTGACGTGGGTAAGGGCTGTGCCCAGTCTCTCCGCGGCCAGGGCGCTCGCGTGATCGTTACTGAAATCGACCCGATCTGCGCTCTGCAGGCTGTAATGGAAGGCTACGAAGTGAAGACTCTGGACGAAGTTGTTTCCATGGCTGATATCTTCGTGACCACCACCGGTAACATCGGCATTATCTCTGCCGCTCAGATGAGCAAGATGAAGCATCGCGCCATCGTGGGTAACATCGGCCACTTCGACAACGAAATCGACATGGCAGGCCTGAAGAAGATTCCGGGCATTGTCCGCAACGAAATCAAGCCCCAGTACGACGAATGGATCTTCCCCGATGGTCACAGCATCCTGGTGCTGGCTGAAGGCCGTCTGTTGAACCTGGGCTGCGCTACTGGCCACCCCAGCTTCGTGATGTCTGCAAGCTTCACCAACCAGACTATCGCTCAGATCGACCTGTGGTTCAACGCTACCGGCAAGCAGACCGTTGCAGGCCTCAAGTACGAAACCGGCGTTGTCTATACCCTGCCGAAGATCCTGGACGAAAAGGTTGCTCGCCTCCACTTGGAAAAGTTGGGCGTTCACCTGACCACTTTGACCCAGGCTCAGGCTGACTACATCGGCGTGAAGGTTGAAGGCCCGTACAAGGTGGACTTCTACCGTTACTAATTGAACGGAGATCCCGGCTCAAGGCCGGGATGACAAACGCGGGCTAGTTCCGCGACACTACAAAAGAAAAACGGCTGCGTTGGACGCAGTCGTTTTTTGATTTTCACAAATCTCGGCTCGCTAGTAATGGCGCTTATTAGTAATGGCGCTGCTGCGCAGCGCTTATTCGCTGCGGTTCGGCCATAGGAAAATGCAAGCATTTTCCTGCGGCACTCACCTTGCTAATAATTAATTGCGAGGAAGAAGTTGAAGGCGCCGTAGATGTGGTCCGGGGCAAAGACGTTCAACAGAACGTTGTAGCTGATGCCAAGATCAAGCTGTGTAGTGGTAGTACGGAACACCACGATACCGGCTTCGAAGTTAACGCCAAAGCCAAAGGCTGCCTTATCGATAAAGCTCTTAGACTCGGACAAGTGACCATCGTACTGAAGACCGAGACCAAGGCCTGCGCCAACGTACGGAGAGTAAATGTCGTTCAAGAAGAAGTAACGGCCACCGAGGACTGCAATGCCCTGAGATTCGAAAGCTTCGTCATAACCAAAGTTGGCGTTCACTTCGAAGGTGATGGAGCCATGGGAAGTCATTTCCCAAATACGTGCATGGTGCAACAGGAGAGCCAAGTCCCAATCACGGTCGTGGTTTTCGCTACGCCAGTTATGCCAGGTGGACATACCGATACCCCAGCTTCTGAAGGTGTACTTGCAACGCTTCAGTTCGGGAATGGAGTCGTCGTCAAGTTCGGATCTGGGAGCGGGTGCTTCGACCGTTTCGCCATTCAGGGAGCCTTCGCCACCGAACATGTTTACATAATCGTTTTCACCGATGATTTCGGCAGAGCTAGAAGACTCGGCAGCAACTTCATCAAAAGAGCTAGAGCTTTCGGCAACGGCAGTTTCGGATTCTGCGGCCGGTTCAGAAATTTCGGAAACTTCTGCGGTAGAACTTTCTGCGAGGTAGTCTTCCTGTGCAAAAGCTGCACCGGCAAGAGCGATTGTGAGAATTGCAAAAATCTTTTTCATGCCATAAATATATAAACAAGTTGAGCGAGGCACCCGACCCTTTGGGCAACAACTTTCTAATTTTACATACGATAAACATAAACTTGGAACATTTTTCCACAAAAAACGCATTTATTGCCATGAATAAAGCCGCCATTATTGTCGCCGTCAGTATGTTGCTCAGCCGCGTGCTGGGAATTTTCCGCGAAATGCTCTTGGCCCACGCCGCCGGCGTGTCTCTCGAAAAGAACGCCCTGGACCTGGCCTTCATGATTCCCGACATTTTGAATCACGTAGTCAGCACCGGATTCTTGAGCATCATCTTTATCCCAATTTTCACCGGTTACAAGGTGGCGGGCGACGAAGAAAAGAGCTGGAAATTCTTTAGCAATGTGCTGAACACCTTTGGTATGGCCTTGCTCATTCTGGTGGTGCCCGCGTTTATCTTTATGCCGGAGCTGTTGGAGCTCTTGACTGTAGACGGCGCCACTCTCGAGTTGATTGCACGCGCTACCTACTACGGACGAATTATTTTGCCGGGTCAGATTTTCATTTTTGTGGGTAGCATTCTGGTGGCAGTACAGCACACCCGCAAGCAGTTCCTGATTCCTTCCCTCACCGGCTTGATTTACAATGTGGCCATCGTGGGCGGCGGTCTCGCTGGCATCCTTTTAGGACAAGCTAACGGCGTAAACTACGGCCTGGAAGGCTTTGCCTGGGGCGTGCCCGTCGGAAGCTTTATCGGATTCTTCGCCTTGCAGATTTTTGGTGCAAAGCGCGGCGGCGTAAAGTACGAACTGATTTTGCAGCCCACTCATCCCGACATTGTCCGCTACTTTAAGATGATGATTCCCATGTCCCTGGGCGTTGGCTCCATGTTCGGCCTTGAATTCATTATCCGTAGCTTTGGTAGTAGCTTTGGCACCAGCGGCATTTCTAGCTTGAACTACGCCTACCGCGTGATGTACACCCTGGTGGCTGTGTTCGGATTCTCCGTTTCTGTCACAAGCTACCCCGACATGGCTCGCCTGGTAAAGGAAGGCCAGATTTCTCAGCTGAACGAAAAAATCTGGAAGAGCCTCTCTCGCATGTTCTGTATTTTGATCCCTGCGGTTGTGGCCGTATGGGCCCTCTCCTTCCCCGCAGTGCGAATCCTTTTTGAACGTGGCGCCTTCCATCGCGAAACCACCGAAGCCATTACCGAGATTCTCCGCTGGTACTTGCCCGTAAGCCTGGGCCTTTGCCTGCAGGCAGTTCTGGTCCGTAGCTTCTACGCTGCAGAACGCATGTGGCTCCCCACCTTGCTGAACACCGGCATCTTCGCAGCCACTATCCCCGCCTACATTTTGCTGGGCGAACCTCTGGGTATCAAGAGCGTGCCTATCATCGGTGCAACCGGCGCAATCCTCCAGGTAGTCTCCATGATCTACATGTGGGCAAAGAAGAACGGTACCGACGGTATGAAGAGTGCCTTGATGAACATGGGCCGCGCCCTCATCGCATTCGGCATCATGATCGTTGCAGCCCTTGGCCTTGACCACCTGACCTATGACTTTGTTCGTAATACAAACCTTGTGGTGCTCATCATCTACAGCTGCGTTGCAGGCGTTATCCTGCTGGGCGTAACACTTGTGATCCAGAAGTTCCTTGGCAGCAAGGACGCCGGCGATATCCTGAACGAATTGCTGGGCAAGGTGCTCCGCAAGCTCCACTTGAAGAAGTAATCACTTTTCAAAATGTAATCTACGTCACATCGGCATTAATATATCCAGCAACTTTTATTTCAATCCCCCCATTTTCTTGCAAATTAAACTATCTTTGCTTGCGAAGAAACAAATTATTTGTTATAAATGATTTGTAGAAAATAAAGAGTTTTGTCTGGACAGACATAAAAGGTCCTCCTAACCCCCAAAAAGCTCTCGACGGCTCCGGCTGTCGGGAGTTTTTTTTATTTTCTTGTACATCGATGTAGCGCTTCGGCGAAGGAGACGTTTATGAAAATCATGATGAAGATTATCGCTGTCTTTTTGGCGGTTACTGTGACTGTCTCCATGACCGGCTGCGCCTACACCCATCCGAATCCCATTCTGCGTGACGCCTCCTATGGGGCAACTGCAGGTGCATTGCCAGGCCTCGCCATGATGGCTCTTTTGGATGAGGTGGATGATGACGGCGAGACCACGGATGACGAACTGAATTTCTTCGGATTGTCTCTGATCGTTCTTGGAGGCGGCGCTGTCATAGGACTGGCCCTGGGTGCAGTCGTCGGTGTGTTCCATTGGATGTACCAGACGGCCACATGGGAACCGCCCGAAGAAGAAGCAACGAGGATCGAACCCGCTGCAGTCCAGCAAGTTGAAACCGAAGCTGCGGAAGATGCTGCAATCGAAGAACCTGCAGCTGTAGAAACTGCAGGCGAAGATATAGCCGAAGAGGATTACGCTCCTCAAGCTATCACAAGATAAAAAGCCGCGGCAGTTGCGCCGCGACAAAAGCATCGCAACAAAAGCGTCGCGACCTCTTTCAAATAATCTGAATTTCTAACTGCGTTACTTTATCGTAACTCTGGCAGTCATGGATTGGCCTTGGCCACGAATCACAACCATGTAGTTGCCGGGAGCAAGCTGTGCGCCATTCACAACCTGACCCATGGAGCTGACGATGCTTACAGTTGCGCCTGCGTCCACGCCGGAGACGTGTATAGAGCGGCCATCCACATTGATGCGTGGCATTGAAAAGCGCAGACTCAGCGGAGCCTTGATAGCTGCAGGGTCCTTTACGCCAGTGCTGTCACCAACTGCAGTGGAATCCTTACCTGCAACGGGGTCCTTATCCGCGCTGCCGTCGTACTTGCCGCTCTCGTCTTCGTACAAAGGCGCCATCGCTTCTGCCCAAAGGCGGTGCATGCTGGCAGCACCCTTTTCTGCAGGGTGCACGCCATCGCTTGTAGAAAGTTCCTCGGGATGCTTGGAGAAGTAATCGAAGAAATCAGGCCCCTTAGGCAAATTGTTCGCCTCAGTCAGTTCATCAATCGCCTTCAGGAAATCTTCATGGACTTGCCACTTGGCCACGTCGGGATTCGTTGCTATCATGCGGGCGATAACGGGAATCACGTTATGAGCCTTGGCGGTATCGATGATTTCTTGCATGTTCTTCTTGAAAAACGGCACTTTGTCATTGGTACCGCCCCAGGCATCATTGGTACCCATCTCGATGGCCCAGAACTTTACGTTCCCCACATACTCGCCATAATACTTTAAGCCTTCCACAACGCCACTACTGGTCACGCATCCGATACCGCCACGAAGCATCACTGGGTAATAATCGGGATACCGCGCATGGATCAACTGCGAAAAACTGGAGTCCACCTCCATCTGCTTGATGCCCATCTGGCTAATGCTTGTGCCCATAAAGAACCAGGTGTCGTTACCGCCATTGCTCATATCGTAGGCGCCCACTTCTTCAAGATTCTTGACGGCCTCGTCGGCAACAATACGGAACCAGGACTTCCCTGCAAAATCAATGGCGAGGCCGCGACTCATGGCTCCGCTCTCGCCCACTTCTGCAACTGTTTCCCAGTCACCATCGGTACCGTTGGTGGAGTTGGCCGAAGTCATGACCTTGAAATTCTGAAGATTGCTCCCCGCCGTAGGATTGTGCTGGCAACTTGCAGCATGCACGTACTGATCGCCCACCCAGGCTTCGTCACCGCGGGTTTCCCAAGTAATAAAAAGCTTGGTAGGACCCTCGCCCACATTCAATGCGAAATCCGTTGCAGAGGCCACCTGGTTAAAATCCAAGTGACCGTCGGTATAGACTTCGGGTTTCCAGTTGGTATTGACGGCTCCACCTACATAAAGGCTCTTGCCGATACTCAAGTTCGGGTTCGGGGTAATGGCTTGCGCAGTTGCCGTCAAACCAAGTACACATGCCGCCATCATTATGCGACCATCAAACATCCTTATCATAAACACACTCCAATTGCGACAACTTTCTGCACACATTGCAGTCTCATCCACATCGCGGTATAAAAATATTCTTGTTTTTGAAAAAACATGAAGTTTTTTTCGTGATTTGTGTAGACATCGTTGGACAAGCAACAACAAAAAAAGGCCCCGCGAATTTATCGCGAGACCTAAATTCTATTGAGTTCGTTGAGATTTTCTAAGAACTCAATTACTGACCTGCATCGCAGCCGGCACTGGGACTGACCCAGCCATCAGCATTTGCAGGTCCCTCGCCCGCCTTCCAGCAATGCAACGTATCCAGTGCATCACCTTCCTTGAAAGTGGACCAGTCAGTCTGCTTCTTGATGTTGGTTTCGGGAGTGGTATTGATTCGGGTCATGTAATGATCGATCAGGTACTGGGGGCATTCCACTTCTTCGATGTAGTAAGTGGGATTATCCGCAGCCATATACCATTCGGCAAACCATTTGCAACCGCGAAGCAAGTTGGGCAGGCCCGCATTGCCAAAGGCAGCGTCGCACATTTTGTTGATGCAGGTCTGGTAACAATCCAGGGAACCTTCAGTACCGCAGTTATCGCCCTTCTGGCATTCGGTCAGGAAGCCGCCAAAACCTGCGCCCCAATTCACGTTCTTGCCATTCACCTGAACAGAAAGAGCATCAAAGGCACCAACGCCGCCACCCGGCACCATCAAGTCGAACTGGCCTGCAGGAAGAGCGGCATTGCCACCAGCCACGTCGTGACCGATGTTAGAAGCCATCACAACCATGTGCTTACCCTTAAGGGCCTTGTGGGTTGCCTTGGGCGGGTTAACATCCATTTCGTCCTTGAAGTGACCATCGTACTGCAAGTGGTAGCACTTACCGCACTTACCGTCGGCAGTGCCTGCAACGTAGGCATAGGCCAGAGTATCGTTCACCGCAATAGGAGCCATGTCGGTACAGGTGAATACACCCTTTTCCTTTTCATCGCCGCAAGCACTTCGGGTACCTTCGTAACCAAACCAGGAATGGTTCACATTACCCAATGTGAAAGTGGGAACCTCAACATCGTGAATGTTGCAGTTACGGGACATTCTCATGTCCGCCTCGTATGCCTCGACGGAAGAAGTATCTGCACGGGTCACGTCGTTGCTGCTTTCTCTAAGCCAGGAACAATGAGGCTTACAGGCATCCCAGTAACGGGTGTTCCAGCCACGCTTTGCGGTAGCGGAAATGTCCTTGGTGTATTCCGGAGACGGGGCACCGTAGGATTCAATGGTGGGGAAACCGCTGGCATCAAGCTCCACCTTGCCGGCGCTAGAACTTGCGGGAGTTTCGCCCGGCTGCGAACCGCTGGAACCCACACCAGGTTGAGAACCAGAAGACGTAACGGCAGAAGAAGATCCAGGAACCAAGGAGTTGGAGGATCCGATAACCGAGCCGGAAGATGCCGGAACGGAGCCGGAGGACAGTTCGCCCTCGAGCCCCCCGACGACAGAACTGGAAGAAAGATTTCCATCGCCAGGATTAGACGGGTTGTCATCGCCACAGGCAACAAATGCACCGACCAGAGCCAATGCGCCTGCTGCCACCAAACCTTTCTTAAACGGATGCTTCATGCGCTTTACCTAACTAGTAAGATTTTGCCTTGTCTGCAGCCAACTTTTCAGGATCGCAGAATTCACCCTGATCATTCTTGGTTCTGCTGCAAGCATCGGTAGTGATAAACTCGCCGCCAGTGTACTTGTCCCAGTTCTCAGAGTACAGAACGTTTGTCTCAAGAGTGGTACTGATAGTCGTCGTGTACTTATCCACCAAGTACTGGGGGCATTCCACTTCTTCCCAAACGAAGGAGGGATTGTCTGCAGCTTCGAAGAATGTGGCAAGCCATTTACAACCACGGTTCAGGTGGGGCCACTGGGTGGAATCAAACACAGATTCGCACATAGTCATGACACATTCCTGGTACTGTTCCTTGGTAACCTGCCAGTAGCCAAGCTGCTGCATGCAATAGCTCAAGACGCCGCCATTGTTGCTTCCCAGTTCTTCGGGAGACTTACCGACCTGTGTAGAGAGGGCGTTAAAGATACCCACACCACCACCGGGCACAAGCAGGTCAAACTGAGTGGTACCGGCATCCACGTCATGACCGATGTTAGAGGCCATAACGATCATGTGCTTACCCTTAAGGGCCAGGTGAGTATCCTTTACGTCGGGGTTGCCAGTAGCAGCACCGTTATTGGTACTACCGTCATACTGCAAGTGATAGCACTTGCCGCAGCCCTGGTTGCTAGGGCCAGCCACAAAGCCATAGGACAAAGTATCGTTCACCTGGATAGGAGCCATGTCCGTACAAGTGAAGGAGCCGCCTGCGCCAACTTCACAAGAGCTGGGCACGCCTTCCATACCCCACCAGTAACGTTCAAGGCCTCTGCTCAGGGAGAAGGTGGGAATTTCAATGTCGTGGATGTTGCAGTTTCTTACGGTATAACCTGCGGCAGCGTATGCGGCCTGGCTGGAGGTATCCACATTGTCCATCCAGCTGCAATGAGGCTTGCAGGAATCCCAGTAGCGAGAGTTCCAGCCCTTATTTGTTGTTCCGGAGGCAAGAAGGTTGGTATAGGATGCGACCGGGTACTTCTTGATATCTTCTTCGGGATTGCCAGTAGGCTTTACAGGTTCTGCGCTGCTGGAGCTTGCCACAGGAGCAGTTGCACTGGAACCGGGCACAGGATTAGAATCTGAAGAGCCCGGAATAGAAGCGGAACTTCCAGGAACGTTAGCGCTGGAACCAGCGACAGGTACGGAACCAGAAGAACCCGGAACAGTTGCGCTAGAACCAATCACAGAAGCAGAATCAGAGGAAATACCATCGCCAGGATTGGACGGATTGTCATCACCGCAAGCCACCAAGGCGCCAACCATGGCCAGCGCACCGACTGCCACTAAACTCTTGTAAAAAGAATGCTTCATAGAACCTCTTTTTTTGCGCCACGTACACCAAACACAGCGCTAATCACGTTTGGGGTAAAAATATATTATCGTCCGCCATTTTCAAACAGTTGACGCCTTTTTGAAAGGTTAAAATGTTCCCGATTCGTACCCAGCGCCTATATAAAACGGCTTGTATCATTTAGAACATTTATTTTACAACTTTAGTCTGAAAACGCAATTTTTGCCAATTTTCCTTGTTTTTTTCATCTAAAAAGATATTATTGGAATATAAGGTAAGGACAAGGAAGGATAAACGCCCCGGAGGAGTAATGAACAAGATTTTCCCTCTTTTTACTGTGGCAGCCTTCGCCGTAATGGCAGCTGTGACCGCTTGCGACAGTACCTCAGGAAACGGCCCCTCGAACGGAAGAACTGTCGGTGAATTCGAGACAAAGAACTGCGATGGAAACTTCAACTCAAGGTTCCCGGTTTCAGAGGCACTCCTGTTCCAGGAAGACGGATCCTACAAGATAGAGATCAAGAGCCAAAAACTGCACTGCTATTCCGAAGGCGCCCACAGCGAATGGGAGTGGAGCGGAGACTCCTTGAACCTCTACACCGTCAACGACGGCATTCCTGCCAGTTGCTCCGTTGTTTGCGACCTGATTTTTGACGTAGGTGAAAAGGAAGCGGCCGCCAAGGCGTTCACGTTCAACAACGATCCCTTCAAACTGGTGACAGAATACTCCCCGGAAGAAAAAGAACAAACCTCATGGTTTACCATCAGCACCTGCAAGGACAATTCTCTTGACGACGGCCTTACCAACAGCCTGTACAAACCTGGATTAGCTCAAAAGACCGAACTAGAAGGGAACATGTACCAGATCACCATTCCCAACGTACCAGGGAATTGCGGCATGGATCCAGACCAAGTCAGCTTTACTTACGACTACAAGCTAGACCTTGTTGCCAAGACCATGACCTTGATTATCGACCTTAAGGACAGCAGCCCCCAGGCCAACTGCGTATGCAATTTTGACATGAGCTTTAAGGGCCCTTATGAATTCGGTAAGGCAGACTATGTCTCCTTGCTGGGAACCACCTACCGCTTTGAAGGCACCGTCGTGGACACCACCGTAGCAGACACCACTTCCCGCGATACCGTCAAAGCGCCTGCATTCATTCCCACCGAAAAAACGGCAGGCCTGACCCTCATGGAAACAAATCAGTACGGCATAGGCAAGGGTGAATGCAAAGAAAATAAATCCGAATACGAAAAGATACACGAAGAAATGGATCGTGATTACGAACTTCCCACCGCCTATCTGATTAGCGATGGCAAGCGCTATCAGATTCTATTCAAGGATGTTGAAGACTACTGCGACGTTCAAGCAGAAATTTCCATGGACTTCGAGAACAACTGGATTGGCATCAGCTATAGCAACGACGCCATCGTATCCAAGTGCACCTGCACCTACGACCACTACTTCGATATCGACCCGAACATCGCTCCCAAGATTTATGACGCATCATTCAAGGGTGTTGAATACGACGTCGTACGCTAGTACAAAAAAAGGGCTGCCTTAGAAACCTAATGGCAGTCCTTTTAATCTTGCTAGATCCTTCACTTCACCACTTCGTGGCTCCGTTCAGGATGACACTCGGGAGAGGAGGCCGCGCCTCATCCCCCTGCATATTAATTGCAACTTTGTTGCATTGATAATCGGTTCGGAAATGTCCGTGCAAGCACGGCCGCTTCTCTCACCTCATATCAATTAATCCTTGAACTTAACGGTCTTGGAGCCTTCGACAACTTCGCCGACCTGCACCCACTTTTCGCCCTTGGCTTCGAGATGAGCAACAACTTCAGCCTTGTCAGCCGGATCGATGAAGATCAACATACCCATGCCCATGTTGAAGGTAGAGTACATTTCGTCCTTCTCCACAGAGCCTTCCTTCTGGATGAGCTTGAAGATCGGGGACGGATCCCAGGAGGTACGGTCAATGATAACGTCCACGTCATCCGGGAGGATACGGGGAATGTTACCCTGGTAGCCGGAACCAGTGATGTGAGCGAGACCCTGGATGATCTTCTTGTTGCAGAGATCGATGAGGCTCGGGTAGTAGCTGCGGTGCGGCATGGTGAGAGCTTCGCCGATGGTCATGTCGGTGCCTTCCAGCGGAGTGTCAACCTTGTAGCCGGCAACGTCGAAGAGAACCTTACGGGCCAGAGAGTAGCCGTTGGTATGAAGACCGGTGGACGGGAGACCGAGGATGATGGTACCCGGCTTGATCTTCTTGCCGTCGATGATGTTTTCGCGTTCTACGACACCCACGATGGTACCGGAGATATCGTAGTCACCCGGACCGTAGAAGCCCGGCATTTCTGCAGTTTCGCCACCGATGAGCACGAGACCGTTTTCGCGGCAAGCCTTAGCCATACCTGCGACCAGCTGGTCCATGACACCCGGTTCGAGACGACCGGTAGCAACGTAGTCGAGGAAGAACAGCGGACGTGCGCCCTGGACGAGAATATCGTCGCAGCAGTGGTTCACGATATCCTGACCGGGCAGAGTATGAGTGCCCATTTCGATATCAACCTTGAGCTTGGTACCCACACCGTCAACGGAGCTGACGAGAACGGGGTCCTTCATGCCAAGGTGGTTGAGGGTGAAGAGGCCACCGAAGTTGCCAACGTCACCGAGAACGCCTTCGTTAAAGGTGGTACGGACGGACTTCTTGACTCCAACCATGGCTTCGTCAGCACGGGCCAGAGATACACCAGCGTCTGCGTAATTCATCTTTTTATCCTTCGCTCCCAACAGGAGCGGTTTTGGTTTTTGGCCTAATGGCGGCCATTCTGTTTTTCATCAATATTTCTGAGCGCATCCAGGATGAGGCTTGTGGTATCGGCCATCTGGTTGATGTTCACGGTACCAGGCATCAGGTGGGTATCCAGCTTATACAATGCTTCGTCGCCCCAGGAGAGCAACATTTCGAATGCGTCCGGACCTGCCAGTTTACCGCACTTGGCACAGCAGATTCGACCATCCTGGAAAGCAATGAAGCCTGTTTCGCCATTGTATTCGAAAAGGACCGTACCAGTGATGCGGCTCTTTTCCATAGTCTGCGCAAAATCGACAAAAGGCAAGACCTTTGCAGAAGCCAACACGGAAAGGCTTTCGAATTCGTCGAAGGCCTTGTTCTTGGCACGCAGGCGGTCTGCCACCACCTTGTACAAATACACCATGATGTTGGGGTTCTTATCGAGGAACTTCACGAATTCATCACGGGGAATGTGGAGCACAGTGCAACCGTCTTCGGCGGCAATCACAGTGTTGCTGGTGGGTTCGTTACAAATGATGGACATTTCACCGAAGCAGGCGCCAACGTTAAGGCCCGCCAAGGTGTTGTAGTGGCCATCGGGCAAAATCTGTCCGCAAATCACGGCATTACCGCTCTGCAAAACGCAGAAAGAATCACCGATAACACCGCCGTTGATGATAATCTCACCAGCGTCGTATTCGCGGATTTGAGCGTTCAAAAGCAAATAGTCTGCACAATCGCGGGGCACCTGTTGTAAGAACGGGGTACCTTGCTCATAGTTAGCCGCAATCCAGTCACCAATACCTGTATGTGGTTTCATACTGTAAATATTAGAAAATGTTGTGGTACCATTCAAAGGCTGGCTCTGCAGAAATAGGCTTTTTAGCCGTATCCTGTGACGGGGCTGACACAGACTGATCCGCAGCAGGTTGAACCGGCACCCCCGGAGTTAGCTTAAGCAAACTTTTATCTTCATCGCCAGTGGTATCCGCATAAAAATTATAATCCGCAAGGATTAAATGATTCAAATTCCAGATCAATTCCATAGGTCTAGCCACAGCGCTTTCAAAGAAGTCGTTGCCGCCACCAGGTCCCTTCCGACCGTCGTTCTGGAACACCTTCTTGTCCTTGAAAGCCCTGATGTAGGCGGCACGAGGCTCGGCAGCAAGGATTTCCTCGGGGGTACCGAACATGCCCGGATTAATCCAGATGTCTGCGGAATCCGCCAGGGCCATCACGTCTTCAATGGTCAGGCGCTGCTCGCGGGTAGTGTCGCTTGCCCACAGGTAGCAGCCGCCGGCTTTCTTGATAAGGTCCGCGGTATAGCTGCGGCCACCGGGAGCATACCACACGCCGCTATAGCTCATGCCTGCAAGAACTTTTCGGCCCTGACAGGATTTCCATTTTTCCTGTGCAGCCTTGTTCATTTCTTGAGTTTCTCTAGTGCGGACACACAAAGAAACCTTAAGCGACATTTCGTCACCTATTCTGGAGAACTTCTGTAGCATCGAATCCGCCAGCGCTTCCTTACCGAACAAGGCGCCATAAAGCTTGAGCCAGCCGGCCTTATCAGCCACGGAAGTTTCCTGCCATTCGGAGGTAAGCATCACAGGAATGCCCAGCTTTTCCATGCGGTCGTAATCGTCCTGGGAACCACCTGTGGCAAAGGTCATGACCAGGTCCGGCTTTAAGGCAATCAGCTTCTCGTAGTCCACGTTCATGCCGTCGGGGCTCACTTCTGCGATCTGGCCTGCGGTGGCCTTCGCGTACAGCGCCGGGTCGGCGATGTACTTGCCGGCGCCCACAGCGATAATGCGGTCCTCAAGACCCAGTCGAAGCATGTAGCCGATCTGTGCCGACGATAGCACCGCCACCCTCTGGAGAGGCGTGCGCAGCACCATGGCGCCGGCGAGGGCATTAGGCAAGGCCTTGCCCTCTGCGAAGGCCCCGGAATCCCGCAGCACAAACACCTTTTCCAAAGTGTCCGCCCCCACGATGGAACGGATTACCGCATAACGCTCCCCGCCCAGGGTGTCCACCATAAAAAGACGCCCCTGGAGGTCGGGCCTAGACTGCTGGACCTCCCCCTTTTCGGGAGTATTTTCACGGCAACCAGCCAAAAAAAGAACAGACACCGCCAAAGCAAACGCCCCCGCTTTTTTCAAAAACCTGGTTCGAGCCCCGTCCATTTCGCACAAATTCATCATTTCAGCACCAAAAAATGTTCGTAAATCATTGATTTTTAACGATTTATGAAATTTACACCTACAAAATATCCAAAAGTTAATGTATTTTATATGACCAGAATTTACAACCGGAATCTTTTTATGAAGACAAAGATAGCCTCTTTTTTGACTGCTGCAGTTGTCAGCATCATGACCCTCGCCACCAGCTCTTTCGCTGATGCCGAATCCAATTTCTATGAAAAGGACCACGTCCGTGGCTTCGTCTCCGTCGGTGGTGACTACCGCGGCATGCGCGCTGAATTCCAGAACTACGTGAACAACACCGCTTTCTTCCAGGGCGGCTTCGTTGATCCCGCAGACTCCACCGGCGCAATCACTGAACCCAGCTCCGAACCTAAGTACGGCACCTTCGGTGACTGGTACATCGGCATGCACATTTCCGTGGGTGCACAGTACAAGCAGTTCCTCACCTGGTTCGACTTCAACTTTATGCCTACCCAGATTTCCCAGAAGCCGGATGACGAAATTGACGGCCACCCCCTCTTTGACGTCAAGTGGTTTACCTACGGTGCCGACTGGATGTTCGGTTGGAAGCTCCTTGGCGAAAATAGCTTCATCAACGTGATCCCGGCAGTTGGTTTCGGTATGAACCTGATTGACTTCCACCTGTCTTCTGAATACACTATCGAAGGCGCCGACGGTACTCAGGCTCAGCTCCGCGACCGCTACTACAGCACCCTCGCAACTACCTTCAATGCCGAACTGGAAGTCCGTCTCGAATTCGACCCCATCGCTGTGGGCCTCTATGGTGGCTACCGCTTCGTTCGCTACAACGAACTGAACATGGAAGGTATCGAAGTCTCCCACACGGGCAAGTACGACACCGACAGCATCGGCGACACCTGGTTCATCGGTCTCCGCGTCACCTGGACATTCCTCAGCGAATGGCAGCGCAAGCAGGCCGTTAAGCTCTAGTCTTAACATCGCAAATTTGAAAAGCTCCGCATTTCGCGGGGCTTTTTTTGTTAATACCGATTCTACGAAAGGGCTCTCTGGCTATCAATAGCCTTTTGGATTTCATCAAGATGATTTTGACGGACGCCGCAGTCCTTTGCAATTTCGGGCCACCGATCCACGGCCGAACGCACCCTTTGAATATCCTCTTCAAAGCCACGGATTCCAAGGGTTCCTGCCATCTTACGCAAGTCATCCAAGGTGATGTTTTCCTGCTTTAGATTGACGGCCATCTGGTGCTTATTAATCCATCTGCTTTCAGGATCATTGGCATAGCAGAGGTCATAGGCAGGCGCCAAGTTCCAGCGTCCCTCGCGATTCATGAGGAAAGAAAAATTCTTGGTATGGTCATCATTGTTGACCGCCAAAACGTTGAATACCGCCCTACGGAAAATCTCCCTGGCAGCCCCGTCACCAAGTTCCAGTCGGCGAGCCACCTCAAAAAGTTCCTCATAGGAATGGCGCATGTCTCGGTCCAGATGGTTGATTGCGGCCAACGTCTGCATGTGCAGTTTTTCGCCATTGCAGTCTCGGTCAAATCGCCTTGTCATAAAGTGATGGCGAGTTCCATCCTCGAGCAACTTGCACTCATTCATCTGTATGCCCGATTCAAGCGCCATCTTGTAATAAGCGAACTCCACGTTTCCGATACCAACAGGATTCTTGACAATGCTGTCGTGTTCGCTAAAGTTCACTCCATCGAATTTCAGCAACCAGTAGGAGAATCCCTCGGGCGCCCGCACCTGACCGCTACGGACCTCCTGGGTAGTTTCGTTATACGCCACAATGGCCTTGGGCTTGGCACCGCCTGCAGAAGTTCCCACACGGAAAATATCGTTCAACGCCTCGGGACCTTCCTTTAGGTTCGTACTGAATTCTGATCTTCTATTGCAAATTTCCTCAGCAAGATCAGTAAGGGCGCTTACCTGCAACAAGGTGGACTCGTTTAACTCGGCGGGGGTATTGGAAGGCTCAAACTCCAACGCCCCCATGGCCCTGGAACCCGCATAGCACAAGCGATCAAGAACGGTCACATCCTTAGTCGGGACTCCTCGGGATCTGAAATATTCATTGATGACCTGGGTTCCGTAATCATCTGGAAGCGAATCTGCGATAAGGCCCGGCAAACCGGCGAAACACCTGCTGGCACGAAGGTCAAGGAACTGAAACACCCTGGAACCACGCTCCGGCACAGGCATAACCAAAGGCGACACGGGCCAACCATTCTTGCGGAAAGCTGGATCATATTCGAAGGACGCTACATCGTTCGTAGAATCCCACATAAGATAGCCCACCATCTTGCCCCAGAGCTTGACCTGGACAACTAAATCAGACATCGACCTTTCCTCTCTTTATCCGCTTGACAGTCTTGCCCTGAAGCTTGAGCATGCGCATAGGGCTTACAGGCGGCTCGGGAATAAGCAGGTCAAAATTCTCCAGCATACCAAGGGATCGCATGACGCTGACCAGCAGCACAATGGAGACAGGTTTGCCCTGCTCCAGCTTTACCACGGTACTTACGCCCACGTTAGCTTCCTTTGCAAGTTCCGACTGCATGAGCCCCGCCCTGAGACGATACTCCTTAAGCCTTTTCCCCAGTTTTTCCAGAAGCGCTCCATTGGTCAGTTCGGTCATCATATCTTTACCTCTTTCACTTCTATGAATATAACATTTTTGTTCGTAAGAGGTGAAATATAACTTTTCTAAATGAAACAATAATACGCTTTTTTATTTATAATCGTTGCAAATAGAAAAGTTATTTGTTTCAACAAACCAACATTTTTTTGAGTTTTTTTCGCCTTTACGCGCTTTTAGGCCACAGTGCGGGGCGGCCGCGGGTAAACGGATGCTCCTTCTGAAAGAAGAAACCACGGGGCGGGGCGCAGGACTCCTCGCCCGCGTCCATCACCTTTTCCATAGGGATGTAGTGGGCACAGCTACGGCGGAGGCAGGTGTCGGTCTTCCAGCGGACGTTGCGGTTTTTCTTGGGATAGATAAAGTTCCAGCCCAGAAGCAGCGTGGGGATACCCATCATACGGAGGCGATCGGGCAGAGGCGCGTACTGGCCCTGGGTGCTGAGCAGCACCACCGCGTCCATCTTGCAGTAAGAGGCGAACAGCAGTGCGTCTTCCATAAGGCCAAGGTTCGGACCCAGCTGGCCGTTTTCCTCCTCATGTTCGCTGTAATGAACCTGGAAACCGACGGAGCGCAACTCGTGCTCCAGCTTAAGGACGCCCTCTACGGAACGGCCGTAGATATGCGGGTTCCTGTAAGGGTGATAGTAGTGGGACTCCATCTCGATGCGGGTACATTCCGGGTCGAAGAACTTGTAGGCTTGCATCTGTACCCAGTTCTTGAGCCCGCGGAAATCCACGGTGGAATGGTACCTGTGATGGACCTTGTAATATTCATTGACCTTCTTAAGGGTGTAACCGTCAAGAAAGAAACCGATGCGCAATGCCTTGTCGGGCATAACTCCTCCTAGTGTGTTTAAAGGTGACTACTATAAACACGCAGGAAAACGAAATTTGTACGCATTTTTTTAGTTAAATGTTTTTAACAAAGTAAATGGGAGATCCTCCCCCTACGGGGACCAGCCACACTAAGAAACAAGTTTCTAAGTGTGTTGCAGCCGGGTCAAGCCCGGGGTGACAATAAGGTTAAAGGAGGTCCTTGTCCTTGAGCCCGTCGATAAGGGATTCGGGCATCCACTTCTCCAGTTTCTTGTAGGCAGGGTCATCCAGCTTGGCCTTCCATTCCGCTGACTTGTCCTTTTTGCCTGCGTCATGGTAAATGCGGATCAGGTTCAGGGCGGCGCACCAATAACGGATAGACTTGCCCGTGCGCTTTTCGTAGCTCGCGGCACTTGCCTCGTAAATCTTGGCAGCCTCGTCGTAACGCTTAAGGCAGTACAGCATGTCCGCCTTGATCTGCAAAAACACCGGATGGTTGGGCGCCTTGGAAAGACCGCGCTCCGACAGCTTAAGGCCTCGTTCAAAGTCCTGCTTGTCGTAGTACATCCAAATTAACGGTGTCAAGAACAGCGGCCAAAAACGCTTGGACTGCAAAGATGCGGAATCAAGGACCGCCAGGTACTGGGCACGGTTATCGGACTTAAAGGGAACCCAGCTGAAGCTCTGGTCAATATAGTAGGCATAGATGGCGTAGAATGCCCTGGCCTCCAGTTCCTTGGAATCCTCGAAAAGTCCAGCCGCAGAACGGGTGGTCATGGCCCCCTTCACGGAGTGGCCGGTCTCGCCTTGAACATAGCCGATCTCGAACTTGCGGAGAGCCTCCCAAAGGCCCTGGGTCTTGCACTTTTCCAAAAGGTTGCCGGCCTTGAGCAAAGCTGTCGTATCGCCCTTGTCGTCGTAGATGCTGATGCGCACCACGTTCTCCAGCAGGCAGCCAACGCCCTCGTTGTCGGCGCGGAGTTTCTTGGCCTGCTCCATGGCTTCGCCATACTTCAGCTGCATCGTCAAGGACGTCGCCTTGTTCCACATTTCCATCTGGGCTTCAGGCAAGGTCAGGCCCAGGGAATCTGCGCTACCGGCAAAGGACAGCGCAGCGGCCAAAAGTACAGCGATGGCGAATCGGATAAGCATGGGGTAAAAGTTAGAAAAAGTTGGTGGTGGCGACACGGGAATAATTGCAGGCGCGTCGGCCCTTTTGTTGATAAGTTGTGAATTTTCTTTCGGCACAGAGGATTTTCAACATTTTATTCACAACCGTTTTAGGCCTGTCTGGAGCCGTTTTTATCACTACAGTTGACACATCCAAATCTTTTTTGAGGGAATTCTATTCCAAAATGGAATAAATCGCATAATTGACCCAATGAAAACATAGGAAAAACGCGTTTCGCCAACCCCTTATCAATCAATAGGTTAGAGCAGGTCAAAAAAAGGATTGCAATTAATTTGTACGCAACACAAGGCCTCGAAAAGGGGGCCCGGATTGTAAAAGTGACGCTCGTCATAGGCTTCTGGATTCAAAGAAATGTATCTATTAATCATGGATTCAACAACATTTCAACAATTCTTATACACATTCAGGAGTGTTCGTGGATAAGTCTTGATGATTGTTATAAACGAACGGAGGTTCCTTATGAAGTTGACTCTCTCTGGATTCCAGCTCTTTAAGACCCGAGTCAGGGAAGTGCTGGACGCTACCAGTGGCGTAAACCTGGAAGACTTCCTGGACGACGACAACCTGCACGCCTACTACAGGAGCGGATACTCCGCAGAGTTCGTCGCTGCAGCATTAAGAACCCCCGGCCTAGACGAAGACTAGGCTCCAAAACTTTCTCTTCTCTCCTCCTAGAAACAAAGAACCCCGCGATTTCGGTCGCGGGGCTTCTTTAATTTTCCGAAGTCGCCTAGCTCATCGCCAGTCTTCGCAAGGATTACTTTGCAACCTTAAGAGAGGCGATGTTCTTGGCAAGCTTTGCTGCGCTAGCCTTGGCACCACCACCCAAGAGATCACCCAAGCCGCCAAAGGCATCTTCCATAACCAACTGCATCAGGTAAGTCATCATGTAGGTATAAGCTTCCTCGTAGCATTCCTGGTTGGAGTTGACGGTGCTATAATCTTCAAAGTCAAATACGCTACCAGACTTTGCGTTTTCCTTGAAGTCATCGTAGGCAGCCTTGCAGTCCTTTTCGTTGTAGGCGAAGCGATAGGAAATCTTGTTGGAGCAGGACTTTGTACCATAGGTGTACTTGGTTTCAACACCGTCCCTGGACCAAGAACCCGTCTTGATGACAACAGAGTCGCCAACAGTCATCTTGTCGCAATCGATAGTCACGTACTTCATGAAGGCAGACATATCGGTATCTTCGGAGTCCTCGTCTTCTTCGTCACCGTCAAAGACGCCACCACCCATTTGACCGGCATAAATATCCTTGAGGAAGCAGTTGCCGGAATAGGCAATGCCCATTTCCACCTTGTCGGATTCAAAGACCATGCCTTCGGTAATAAATGTTCCATCTTCATCACCGGAAGAGCTCATACGCCAGGAGCCCTTGGGGAAACTAGAACCCAGATAGTCAAACTGGATATTGTCCTTGCCTTCGCCAAGATAAACAAGACCCTTGTCAGAGTCGTACTTGTAATCGTACTCGATCGTGTCGGCACCGGTGCGGGCCCAAACCAATTCGCGCTTTTCTTCCTTACAGACAGGTTCAAAAACCTTGATCACGTTCATGTCGTTGTCCATTTCATAGGCGTTCAACGACATGGGAATAAAGCCCTGAAGTTCTCCAGTTCCACCGAAATCCGGTTCGTTGGAAGATTCAGAAGAGCAGGCAGCAAATGCCAGCATGGAAACTACGGGTACAAACCAAAGCTTTTTCATATACACTCCTTGTGTTTTGACTTAAAATAAGAAAACACTCTCGCAAACGCAAGAGTGCCTTTGAATTACGTTCGGATTTGTGAGATTACTTGGCGGGGCAACCGTCAACAGTTTCGAACTTGCCCTTGACCACGGTAACGATCTTGGTAGCGGTGTTTGCGCCACGCTTGAACTTGATGTCGCCGTACACGCCCCTGTAGGTGCCAAGGTTGTTGATGGCGTTGGTCAGGGAGTTGGAGCCCTTGGACAATGCGGTAAAGACGATGTTTGCAGCGTCGTAGCTAAGGCCAGAGACCTTGTCTTCGCCCGGTTCCGCACCCCAGCGTTCCTTGAACTCGTCGGAGAACTTCTTGAGGGCGTCGTTGTCGCGGCCCATATCCAGAGCGGGCACGCTGAAGTAGGAGCTGTCCACCAGGCGCTTACCCTGCACCAAAAGTTCGCGACCATACCAGCCGGAGGTACCCAGGAAGGTGCCGGAGATCTTGTTGAAGGCAGCCTGGCTGACCATGGCGCCTGCGTCTTCGGGATTGGTAGCCGGAATAAAGATACCCGGGATATTGAAGGTGGAGTCGCGCATGGAGAGCATACGTTCCTTGGCGTTCACCGCGTCAAGATCGGAGGCACCGCGGGCAATGTTCTTGCGGCGGTTCAACTGCTTGTAGCGCACGTCGCGGAGCAGGTTGAATTCGGTCTTGTAGTCGGGGCGGCCTTCTTCGTAGTTGCGGAAAGCGATCACGTTACCGCCGCGGCGTTCCACAGCCTGAGTAAAGCTCTGGGACATGGAGGAACCATAGTCGCCCAGCGGGCTCATCACTGCGAATTCACGAATGCCGAGGCATTTGACTGCGAAGTCTGCGATGCTCTGTGCCAAGTTGTCCATGGTGATGTTCACCTGGAAAACGTTGGGACCCATCTTGGCGATACCGTCGTCAGTAGCGGTGGGGGTGAGCATGGGAATGTTCTGGAAGTTGCTGCCCAGCCATGCACCAACGGTTGCTGCCGGAGCACTCATGATGGGGCCCACCACAGCGATGATGCTGTCCTGGTTTACAGCCTGCTGAGTACGGAGCAAAGCCTGGGAGGCGTCTGCACGTGTATCGGCAACGCGGATGTTCACCTTGCCCTTAAGGCCAGACTGTTCGTGGGCGAGAATCACGCCCTGAATTGCGGCAGCGCCAAATTCAGCAAAGTCGCCAGAGAGCGGAGCCAAGACCAAGATAGTGGGCTTGCCTGCACCAGCGTCTTCCAGGGATTCCATACCCTTCTTGGCGGTGTTGGAAAGATTTTCGGCAACGTCGGCAGCAAGAACCTTCTTGTACCAATAACGTGCGGCGCGGTAGCGCTTGGCATTCTGGCATTCACGACCGATCTGCAGCTGCATCCAGCCGATAACGTCCTTGTCCACCGGGAACTTTTCAAGCAAGGCCTGGAGCTGGTCGGCGTTCAGGAGGGAGGCGGCCAGAGTCTGGATGACAACGTCCTTGGCGCGGCTGCGGGCTGCGGGGTTCTTGGAGTAGGCCAAGATGCGGAGCATGGACTCGACACCTTCGTAAACGCGGCCACTCTCAACAGAAACGATGGCATGTGCCAGTTCTACGCGTTCGCGGTAGTCGGACTTGACGTAGTATTCCAGGAAGCGGGAGGAAACGTTCTCGGCTTCTTCGCGGTTGTGCTGACGGAGATAGCATTCCGTGAGCATCACAGCGGCCTTTTCGCCGGAGGACTTGCGGAAGTTGGACTTATAGACCTTTTGAAGCTGGGTAATAGCTTCGGCGCAGTTGCCATTCTGAATCAGGGACTTTGCCTGGCTCAAGTCGTCCTGGGCAAAGATAGTCGTCGCAAGACCTGCGGCAAGAACTAAGGGAAGGATTCGTTTCATAGTTAAGCTTCCACGGTGGCCTGGACCACTTCGTGTTCTTTTTTGATTTGCTTTTGGAGAGATTCAGGCAGTTTGGCCCAGTCCATGATATCTACACGGAAAGGAAGTCCGCTTTCCACGAAAGCCTTCTCCACAGAAGTCATCACCTCAAAAGAAAGAGGTTTTTCTGAGATTGCCACCAGTTCGAGTTCCGTTTCGGGAGTCAGGTCCACACCCGTGACGCGAGCGCCATGGGCCCAGACTTCCATGCCTTCGAAATGAACGGCAAGGATCCTCTGAACGGTTTCCAACTGGTCGGTTTCAATGCATAATGCCATATTGACGCCAAAGATAGAAAAAATCGAGTGCTATATATAAGCGCGCCGACTAACGTTCGAAGGTGAGCACCCACATTTCGGTGTCACTACCCACGCGGACAGGCGGGCCCCAGGAGTCAATTCCGGAGGTTACAAGCCACTTTGCGCCGTCCAAAACGCCAAATCCGGCGCTTAAACGCCAAAATAGGTCAATAAACAGGGTTGCAGGGAAGAACTGGCCATCATGGGTGTGACCACTCATGGCAAAATCCGGAAGACGGCCCTGGTAATCGGATTCGATGCCCTTGGGCTGGTGATCCAGGAGAAGCCAGGGAACGTTCTGGTCGGGTACAAGGTCTGCCAGGGGCTTACGAGGGACATCACGACTGCGGGCCACCTGGAAATCGGTACGGCCAGTAAAGCAAACCATGGGAGCCACAAAAGTGTCACGGGCAGGGGCTGCCGAGGTATCGCGGGCAGGGGCTGCGCCAGGGAAACACGCGGTAGAATCTTCCAGAACAGTAAAGCCTGCGCGACGGAGCCAGCCCTGGGGATCAGAACCACTACGTTCCATATAGGCCTCGTGGTTGCCATCAATAGCCACGGCACCGATCTTTGCGGTTTCAACGAGCTGCTTCATAAGCACATCATACCCCTGGGCGGTCATGAGGGAATCATGAATGTCGGCCAAGTCACCGCCGAACAAGATGAAGTCGGGGCGGATGGACTTGGCTTCGGTAACCATGCGCTCCAGCTTGGCGGGCTTGGAAAGCATATCCAAGTGAAGATCGC
Organism: Fibrobacter sp.; assembly: GCA_024399035.1. Taxonomy (GTDB): domain Bacteria; phylum Fibrobacterota; class Fibrobacteria; order Fibrobacterales; family Fibrobacteraceae; genus Fibrobacter. The sequence continues at coordinate 28,876 of JAKSID010000025.1, forward strand.
TGAAGTAGAGGGCGGTGAAGTTTTTCGCAGGAGACTGCGTAGAATTTTCAGACGGGGACTGCGCGGGCTGAGACTGCGCCGAATCAGCCGCCGGTGCCACGGATGTATCAGCCGCCGGGGCCGCCGCCAGCTTGACCGTTTCGAAGCGAAGTTCGTAATTCTGGTTATGCTGCATGCCGTAGGTCAGGAATACCACCGTCAGGGCGAAGGACATTCCAAAGAGGAAACCTGCCTGGCGTTCGGCATCGGGTTGAAGCAGGCGCCTCTTGGTTTTGAGGCGACGGACAATGCGGAATACGTCCCACAAAAGGAACATCCACAGTGCCTGACAGAGCCAGATGATCATCAACATCTGCAGGTAGCTGAAGATGACGCTGTTGCGATAGAGGAGGAAGCTCCCCAACGTGGCGATGATGAAGCCGCCTGCGATGAGGGAGCCCTTGACTCCGGACTTCACTTGACGAAGGTTCCAGAAGAAAAGGCCGAACAATGCGAATATTAAAATCAGTCCAATAATCATACAAGGTAAAAATAGAAATTTCCTAGATTTGATTCGCCATGCTTATCGCCTTATTGACAGGTTTTGTTCTGCTCATGGCCTACGGAAAGTTCCGCGGGTTCGGCTGGAAGGCGCTTTTAAAGATGGCTGCGTCCAACGTATCCGCCGCAAGGAACATCGCCATTGTCATGCTGATGGTCGGGGCGCTTACAGCCCTATGGAGAACCTGCGGGACGGTCGCTTACATTGTGGACTTGGCATCTGGCGCGTTGACGCCTGCGCTTTTTCTGCCAGGCGCCTTTCTGCTTTGCGCCGCCATCTCCGTACTGACGGGCACCTCCGTAGGAACAGCGGCCACCATGGGCGTAATCTGCATGAGCGTCGGGAACGCCATAGGCGTGAACAGCGCCATCTGTGGCGGCGCGATTCTTGCGGGCTCCTACTTCGGCGATCGATGCTCACCTGTTTCCACAAGCGCCCTGCTGGTAGCAGAAATTACCAAGACGAATCTTTACGACAATATCCGCGGGATGATTCGCACCGGTTGGATCGCCGCGCTGGTGACGTTTGCCATTTACGGCGCCCTGGGATTCTTTGCGGGCAATGGCGAAAATGCAATCAGCACCTCTACGGCCAATGCCACGACTTCCGATTTTGATTTAAGATGGTTCATGGCCCTGCCCGCCATTTCCATTCTCGCCTTGGCGCTGTTCCGCATCGATGTAAAGATCAACATGCTAGTAAGCATTGCCATTTCCGTCGTCGTGGGATTCGTGGTCGGGCTCCCCGTCACGAAAATAGCATCTGCAGCAGGTTACGGCATACTCTCCATGTTGAAACTGATTATCGTGGTGATTATTTCCTTAACATACGCAGGGCTTTTCAGAGGCACCGGAATTCTGGAAAAACTCCATGCCGGGATTACACACCTCTCCAAAAAAGTTTCGCCCTTCGGGTGCGTGGTCCTTACAGCAATTGCCACCTGCGCCCTGGCCTGCAACCAGACTCTTTCCATTGTATTGACCAATGAAATCTGCACAGGAGTCATGCCCGACGAAAAACGCCGTGCCATCGCTATCGAAAATACTTCTGTGATTATTGCACCGCTAGTGCCCTGGACGGTGGCAAGCCTAGTTCCGCTGGGAGCTATCGGTGCGCCCACCTCGTCTATTCTCTTTGCCTGCTTCCTGTATCTGGTACCGCTACTTTCTCGACGCTATTATAGAAGCTAGCAGGCCTCCGCAGCCCTCGTTCACATCGCGCCAAGTGGCCTCAAAATTTCCGGTGTACCAAGGGTCCGCTACATCGCCAGGGCGATTCGTCCAATCCATCATGAGAGAAACCTTCTTTCGCTCCTGCGTATCGCGAGAGGTTTCGCGGGCATAGTCCGCAGCATTAATATTCCAGCGCAGATTCCGCAAATTATTCCTGTCCATCAGAACGATGTAATCGTAATAGTCATAGTCACGCTGATTCATTTGGCGGGCTGCATGGCCATCACAATTGATACCTCGGGAATTCAGCAGGCGGCGTGCCGGCGGATAAACCGGATTGCCGATTTCCTCTGTAGAAGTTGCTGCACTTGCGATTTCAAAATCATCCGGCGTAAGGCCTGCCTTGCGAAGGTCATCTTCACGATCCTTCACCATTTTCTTCATAACAAATTCCGCCATGGGGCTGCGGCAAATATTTCCGTGACAAACAAAAAGAATCTTGGGCATAGGGAAGTGGTTACTCATATGGCTTCGAATTTTCTTGTGACTTTTGTTTCGAACTGATCTTTTTCGCGGGAGCCTAGCTGCAAACCGTCAACAAATTTCCTGATCAAACCATTCACAATCTCTGGGGCATCTGTATTGGAATTATGACCTGCGCCTTTGATCCATTCCATTGGAATGCCCGTCTTCTTGTGCCAAGCCTTGTTGTAGCGTTTTGCCGAACCCGCGGCATCCTTCTCGCCGCAAATCAGTAAGGCCGGGCAGCGGATTTCGTAAGGCAAGTTCGCTTCCACAGCCTCCGCCAAAATCCTGTAGCCGTGCCCCGCAATCTTTGCATAACGGTCCTGATTGCCGTCATAATGCATCATCATGTCAAGCATCAGTTTTCTGCCATATTCTGTAGTAGCAACTCCGTCGGAGCCCGCCTTCAAAAGTTTCTTCCAGGAATACCAACGGTACACAGGCTCCATGATTTTCAAAAGCTTCACTTCAAGCCACGTCATGTACTTTCGCTGCAGCGGGCAGGAATCAATGGACACAAAACCCTTCACCTTTCCCGGAAACATTTCCATGTACATCTGGGAAACGTATCCGCCCATCGATTGCCCAATAAACACAGGATGCAATACATTTTCATAGGCAAGAATTTGATCCAGCCAATTGGCTTTGTCCATCAGCGTAAAGTTCATATGAAAAGGCCAGGAGGAGGCATGAGCCGGAGCGTCCCAAACAAGCACATTGTACTTTGATTCAAAGTATTCCGTTTGCTTTTCAAAAAGCCGATGGTCTGCCGTCAAACCAGGCAAAAACACCAACGTGGCTTCATCACTTTTGAAGTCCTCAGAAATCCAGTAGTGAATTTCACCGCAAGATGTTTTATATACTTTTTCGATCATAAGTGAACCCCCACTTTTATCACATTGTCAAGCCTGTTTTCAAAAATCCGGTAGGCTTCCTCAATATCCTTCAGCGAAAACTTATGTGTAATCAGCGGCGTAGTGTCGATTTTACCCTGTTCAATGAGGCTAAGAATTTCGGCACAGTCGCAACCGTCAACGCCACCAGTCTTGAACGTAAGATTCTTGCCGTACATTTCCGGCAGCGGTAAAACCATAGGCTTATCGTAAAGGGCCACCACCGTCACGATGGCGTTGGGCCTTGCGTTTTCCCAGGCCATGCGGAAAGTCTCTTCGGTTCCAGCCACTTCCAGAACCACGTCAGCGCCGCCGTGGGCACTTTCCCTTTGCACCACCGCGCCACATTCCTCCGGCGTAGTCACAATCACCTGAGGATAATGCTTGCGCACAAATTCACGGCGGGCTTCGTCCTTTTCGCAAACGATAATCTTTTGGGGATTCTTCAGCATCACGCAAAGCAGCGAGCAAATGCCTGTGGGGCCAGCGCCAATGATCAGCACCGTATCCTCGGTCTTGATTTCGGAAATACGGGCGGCCCAGAAACCTGTAGCCAGCACGTCACCTACAAAAAGAGCCTGCTCGTCGCTGACAGAATCAGGAATCCTGTTCAGGCCCTGATCAGCAAAAGGCACCCGCACAAATTCCGTCTGACCGCCATCAATGCGGCAGCCCAAAGCCCAGCCGCCGTTCTTGTCGGTACAATTGTTCACGAAACCATTCTTGCAGAAAAAACATTCCCCGCAAAAAGTTTCCACATTCACCGTCACACGGTCGCCTACCTTCACATTCTTGACGTCGGCCCCGAGGGCCTCCACAACGCCAACCATCTCGTGGCCCACGGTAATGCCAGGCACCGCACGGGGAACAGAGCCGTGTTTAATATGCAAATCGCTGGTGCAGATGCTACTCATAGTCACACGGACAATGGCATCCCTCGGGCCCTGCAATTCAGGCTTTGGCTTTTCTACCAGTTCAAACTTCTTGTGTTCTTTATAAACGTAGGCGATCATGATTAAAACTCAAAAATTTAAAAACGATGTGAGACCTTCGAAGGAATATATTGTTTTTTAAACTCCGTTGTGATATCCAAAGTATCTGCATTTGTATAGGGAGTCTTGTAAATCAACTTCCATACAACTGTCGTGTCAGGGGTACCTATAGCCCGAATGTAGTAATAACGATATTCCGCCATCACAGGCAAGTGCGTGAACTTCGGATTTCCACAGTAGGTGGGATAATTTGCACAATAGCAAGTAAAATGAGGAATGGAACGCGTCAAACCTCCGTGAAGCAAACGAAAATCAGGACCCAACTTTCTTCTCTTCATTTCCGATATCAAAGAATCTTTTTTGATCGGAATCAGAGAATCTACATATTCACCATCCCGCATCTCATAAAATAAAACATTCCCAGGCAGGCCTACGGCGCTTAATTCATAACGTGTCTTAAAGCTAGTTTCTTGCAAGAAAACATTATCTACTACGGCAAATTTTTCTCTAGCGGAATTTTCGTTAAATTCTCCATAATCAGGAAAAGGTATATAACCGGTCTTCTTGAACAATCCGAAATTAAAATCAATTGTTACAGTGTCTTCATAGTGAGTTGTATCTAATTCCACTTTTCGTCTAGGGTAGTAACGCTTCGCTTTTTCATCTGGACATGCCTTTGCATGGCATTCAAATTTGTCGCCATCCATTTGACAATTTGATCCAAGCCATACGGAAATATCGCCCTTATAATCTTTGATGCGATAATACACCAGAGCATTTTCTGGAATGCGATTGCAATAGAACAAGTAGGAAAGCCATCCCAACAAAGCTAGTACCAAAACAACAAGAACGGATATAAAAATTTTCTTCATACTACGCCTCATCAAACATACCAGCATTGGCTATATCTTACTCTTTGACGCTTGTAACATCGCCAGTCCATAAGTTGATTAATTGGATTTTTCATAGTTCATCAGTCATCCCAAATCTGCTTGATGTTTTTATTGATCATGTCGTTTGTTAAATCTTCTAAAATGTGAGGATCTTTGAGGAAATAAACTATATTCTCCTGCGACGATATTTCTCACTACAGAAAGATTATTGCTATACTTATTGAAACCGATAACTTGATGAAAGAATTAGATTTAATCTGTTAAGAAATTCAACATCTTCAAGTTGAAGGTTCGCGTCAAGAATCGTCAAAGTTAAAGAGCAAATACTTTTCGTTCGGCACCCAGCTCAAAGAAGTACTTGGTAATGCCCAAGTCCACCTTGGTGCTTAATCCCAGTTTCAGTTTTGCTGTAACAGAATCGTCCTTGTTCAGGCGAAACTCCACGCGGCACTGGTTCAATCCTGTGGGGGCTAAAAGCACATAGTCAATTCCCTTCTTGAACCAATCGGGAGCGGATCCATAATCCGGGGAAATTTTTTCCGGCGTTTTCATAGGATGCTGCACACCGCTAGTTTGTCCGTAACCTAGGGCGATAGCACCAAAAACTTTTTCACCCGCAGTAACCTTGAAACTCTCTGTCTTCTGGAAAGTCATGCCCACAATGCAGGAATTCAATCCCAAGGTCTGGGCGAACAAGACAATTTCTGCGGAGGCGCGACCAATTTCCTCGGCGCATTCCTTTCGAGACACCAGGGCAAACAGATTCTTCACACCGGAAAACTTTCCGTAGTGAGCCATTCGGCTGTCGAAGGCCTTCTCGTCGTTTAAAATCAGCTGAAGATGCAACCCATAACATTCATTCAATTCCGCAGTCTTTGCCTGGAGGGCATCCACCTGTTCCTTGGAAAGTTCTGTGGGCAGGTACTGGCGCACGGCATGACGTAATTTCACCGCTTCGTCAAAAGTCATAAAACCTCCTTTTTGAACAAATTTAATATACAAATGAAATACTTCACTGATTAGACTTTGCTACTACCCTTTTTTTATTCTCCTACTATTTATACATTTGAACTATGATTAAGTCAATTCTCGCCGGTTTAATGATTAGTGTCGGTTGCGTAAGCTTCCTGTCTGTAGACAACAAGATTGCAGGCACGTTCCTGTTCTCCCTGGGACTTTACACCATTATCATTTTGAAGTTCGACCTGTTCACCGGCAAAGTGGGCTATCTTTCCACGAACCGCACCTTGAATTACCTGAAGTACCTTGGTAAAGTTTGGCTCGGCAACCTGATCGGTTGCGTTGTTGGTGCCGCCGCCGTGGCCGCCACCCGACTGACCATTACCACTTCCGCCTTGGTTAACGTGAAATACGCCGACAGTCTGCCCAGCCTGTTGATTCTTGGAATCTTTTGCGGCATGCTTATGTTCATCGGTGTCGAAGGCTACAAGCGTACCACCAACCCGCTAATCGTTGTACTGCCCGTCATGGGATTTATCCTGTGCGGATTTGAACACTGCGTTGCCGACATGTTCTACTTCGCCTTCAATTTCTTTAAGAGCGGCGTTACCTTGGCTGGCCTTGGCGACACCCTTTTGCGATTGGCATTCATTACCGTAGGTAACCTGATCGGCGGATGCCTGCTGTGCTTCGCCAGCATTAACATCCAGAAAGAAAACTAACTTGCGGTTGAAAAATTCCGGGTTCAAAATTATGCGCGTTCAAGATCGTTTTTTAAAGTACGTCAGTTTTACAACCACTTCCGACGAAAACTGCGAAAGCTGCCCCAGTACCAAGCAGCAGTTCGAATTGGGAAAGTACCTTGCGCAGGAACTAATTGACATTGGTCTTCAGCAGGTAAAGATCGACGAACACTGCTATGTGTACGGTTTGCTGCCCGCTACCGCTGGCCACGAAGATGACGACGCCATCGCCTTCATCAGCCACATGGACACTTCGCCAGACTTTTCCGGCGTAAATCCGAAACCGCAGATTATTGAAAATTATGACGGCGGCGACGTGGAACTTTTGGGCGCCGGCCGCGACGAACAGGGCCATGCAAAAATGGTGCTGAAGGTTGCCGATTTCCCCACGCTGAAAACCTTGAAGGGCCGCACCCTCATTACCACCGACGGCACCACATTGCTGGGCGCCGACGACAAGGCAGGCATTGCAGAAATCGTTACCGCCATGGAAGAGTTGGCAGCAACCGACCGACACGCCGAAAGCCGTGGCTACGAGAATCTTTCTGGCCATGGCGACATCTGGGTTTGCTTTACGCCCGACGAAGAAATCGGCCGCGGCGCAGACCTTGTGGACCTGAACTACATGAAGGCAAAGTACGCCTACACTGTGGACGGCGGCTATGAAGGCGACATCGCTTACGAGAACTTCAACGCCTGCAGCGCCAAGTTCACCATCCACGGCAAGAGCGTGCATCCGGGCGAAGCCAAGGGCATCATGAAAAACGCAAGCCTGATGGCTGCAGAAATCGCCATGGCGCTCCCCGCCGACGAAACTCCCGCCATGACCGAAGGCCACCAGGGTTTCTATCATCTAACCGACATGCAGGGCGACGTTAGCGAGGCAACTCTTTGCTACATCGTGCGCGACCACGACAAGAAACGCTTTGAAGAACGTCAGGAATTCTTGCGCCAGATTGCTGCGAAGTACAATGCAAAATTCGGCGGAAATGTCATCCCGGCCACAACTTCTGATGTCATCCCGGCCACTGAGCCGGGATCTCCTTTCGGCTTTAACGGAACCGTAGTCTCCCTCGAACTCAAGCATTCCTACAGCAATATGCTGCAGGTCATCGAAAAATGCCCCGAAGTTCTGGAACGCGCCCGTAAGGCCATCGAAGACGCCGGTGTGGAACCTGTCAGCGAACCGGTCCGCGGCGGCACCGACGGCGCCAAGCTCAGTTTCATGGGACTACCCTGCCCGAACCTGGGTACCGGTGGCTACGGCTATCACGGCCCCTTCGAACACGTAACCGTCGAAGCCATGGAATCCGTGGTGAAAATCATCAAGAAAATCGCCTGCGGGTAAAAAATAAACTGACGCAAAACGTTGTTGAGAAAATTTTATAAACGTGAAAAATTGTCTAGACATTTGGTTTTTACTGGTAACCTTTTTGATTGCACTGTCCGCTTGTGGTGATGAAAAAAGTACCGCAGTTGAACCTGATGATTTTTTGGAAAGCTCTTCCAGCATTTCCGAAGTATTGTCATCCTCTGAAAAGACTTTGGAAAGTTCATCGTCTCAAATCAAGTCTTCTTCGTCTAGCAGTGAAGTGCGTGAAGAATCGTCATCAAGTGAAAAAGACTTTATTGATGACATTTTATCATCATCTAGTGCACTGGTGTGGACCAACGATTCTATTCAAACAGCCTTAACGGAAATAGGCGGCGAGTGCGAAGATTGGGGTATTGCAAAATATCGAATGTGGATGGATGAATACAAAACTTTCTACACCTGTTATAAAGGAGTTTGGTATGTGGGAAGTCTTGAAATAGACAAGTATCCTTGGGATATACCAAATGAATCGTGGTTTAGCCCTAAGATTGAGTATGGTCAAATGACGGACAGCCGCGATGGTCAGGTTTATAAGACCGTTGTGGTTGGCGATCAGCTTTGGATGGCTGAAAACTTACGCTATGCCGATAGTGTTGCAACGCCCAGTCTCAAGGGAAATAATTGGTGTTTAAAAGGCGATTTAGAATCCTGCGATATTGTGGGGCGTTTTTATTCCTGGTCCGCAGCTGTAGATTCTGTTAAATTAGTGAATGAAAACGAAAAAGCCCTGGATTGCGGAATGGGAAAAACTTGTGGTCTTAACGGATATGTCAAGGGAATTTGTGATGAAGGGTGGCACTTGCCGACTCTTGAAGAACTGGAGGATTTCTTAGCTAGTGCAAAAGTCATCGGCGGCGGATCCTTTAATGACTTTAAAGCATTGAGGAGCTCTGTTGGTTGGGACTATTGCCGTGGCGATAAAATGAGCGGTACGTCTTTTGGAGATGAAACCAATACGAATACTTCAGGATTCTCTGCACTACCTACGGGTTTTCGATTCAATGACGGTAATTATACAGACACAGGATGTGGTGCATACTTTTGGGCTTCATCCGAAACGAAAGAAAACTACGCCGTAAGTCTGTATATAACCGATACTTTCTTTAGTGCAGGACGTAACCTCGAGTCAACAAAAAGCTGGGGTCTAAATGTTCGTTGCGTAAAGGATTATTAAAAAGGTTACCCCACGTTATGCCGGGGTAACCTGCTTTTTATTAGCGTTATTTCATGCTATCAGAACAGCTGTCCTGGCAGTACCTTCTTTTCCTTGAGCGGGAACTGCTTATCAAATTCCTCGACGTCGGCGTCACTTACAAAGTAAGGCGCTGGGTCACGGTAGGAACCGCTCACTCCATCCAGAA